>JBHLLG010000011.1:0-73061 GCA_048885925.1 Candidatus Hermodarchaeota archaeon | reverse complement strand
AAAACCTCAAATTCATGTATCAAACTTTTTAGATATATACAAATCTACAAGTTCAATAAAAATTGCTTAGCGATAATTATAATAAAAAAATCGTCAATAATGGTTTTATTTTATTTTCTATTTATTCATCTTCAAAATGTTTTACTGTAATAAACCAAAAATTCACTATTGAATTAACGATTTTATAAAATTGCTTCATTTCTAAAGGTTTAATTATATAACAATTAGCATGAAGATCATAAGCTTTAATCAAATCTTCTTGAGCATCAGAAACAGTCAAAATTGCTACTGGAATTCGCTTCAGTTCTTCATCTTTCTTGATTTCTTTCAATACATGAAAACCATTTCTCTTTGGCAAATTTAAGTCTAAAAGGATCAGATTTGGCTTATTTACATTAGAATATTTACCTCTCTTTTTCAGAAATTCAATAGCTTCAATACCATCTCTTACTACATCTAAACTACTTACAACCTTGCTTTCTCGAAGAACTTCTTGAATTAAACGAATATCTGCAGCATTATCTTCAACAAGTAAGATTTTTGCTTTTACTCTTTTATTATCATTCATAATAGTATATAATTAATCTTTATTTTTTTCTGGAAAAATTGTAAAATAGAATGTTGAACCTCTCCCAAATTCAGAGTTCACCCAAATTTTTCCACCATAACGTTGGACTATCTTCTTACATATAGGTAACCCTATCCCTGTACCTGGATATTCCTCTTTAGTATGTAATCTGTAAAAAATATTAAAAAGTTTATCAAAAAATTTTGATTCAATTCCTATACCATTATCTGTAAATGAGAATAACCACTCATCATTAACCTTCTTTACTCCAATATGTATTTTAGGTGGTTCTTGCCTTCGAAACTTTATAGCGTTACTAAGTAAATTCTGAAATAATTGAATAAATTGAGTTTTATCAACTTTTAGTACTGGCATTTCATCATGAGTTATAACAGCACCACTTTCTTTTATTGATTCATGTAAATTAAACAATGCTCCTTTTAAAATCTGTTCAAGATTAGTCAATTTTGAAGGTTGAGCATGTGTTGTAATCCTTGAATATAATAATAGATCCTTAATAAGAGTATTCATGTTTTTTGCTCCATCTGTAATAAAGTGAATAAATTCTTTACCATCTTTATCTAATTTATCCTGATATTTATCTTCTAAAAGTTGAGAGAAGCTTACGATTGCTCTTAAAGGTTCTTGTAGGTCATGTGAAGCTACATAGGCAAATTGCTGCAAATCCTCATTTGAACGCTTTAAATCTTCCATAATTTCATTAAATTCAATTTCTCTTTTTGAAATTTGTTCAGATAGGAAAGATACTACTAACCCTACTATTACTAATGAGAATGCTCTTAAAAAATTATTAATTAGCTCTAAATTAAAAATCCCATCTTCAGGGATAATATTAAAAATAATTAAAATTACTGCTAAAAAAACAGGAATAAATAAACCTTTTCTTTTCCACCATAAACATGCAAGGATTGAAGGAAAATAAAAAAAATGTGCTACTAAAATAGATGTTCTGAGAATTATTTCGAAGTAGTATATTAAAAAGAATGAAATTGGCATCAAAATTAAAATAATCAACATTCTTGTTCTTTCTTCCCTAAATTTCAAGTTCATTTCAAACACTTCTCTTGATATATTAAATAATCTTTATTTTAAATATTTAAAAAAGAATAGGAGAATATCTTAGGATAAATAATTCATTATTAAGAATATTGTCCAATATAAAATAAATTTTATCGAACAAAAATAAAAATATTTTTAATCGACAAATTGAGATTTCAATTTATATAATGGTTGATCATTTGTTTTGTTTCCTTTAATAATTCAGCAAAAAATATATTCTATTTGAGTTAATATTAAAATAATTATAAATATTAAAATGAATATTATTCAGAATAAGTAACAAAGAGTTGAAAAAATCTTAATTTTGATCCTATTCATAAAAATTATTTTCTGGTGAATTGATATAGGAAAAAAAAGCTTTAATATCCTTTTAATTGAAGATAATAACGCTGATGTGCGTCTTATCAAAGAATTATTAAAAAGCTCTGAAGAATTCAAATTTGATTTGGAATCAAATCCTAGGCTTTCTGAAAGTCTGAATCGCCTTAAAGTTAAAAAGTTTGACATTATTTTATTAGATTTAACTCTACCTGATAGCGATAGAGAATCTACCTTAGAACGAGTCTTAAATTTTACTAACACCATCCCTATAATAATTTTAACTGGATTAGATGATAAGGATTTCGCATTAAGATCTCTTCAGAAGGGCGCTCAGGACTATATTGTAAAGGATGAACTGAATGGACCTAGTTTGATACGAGCAATTTTATATGCTATTGAACGACAAAAAATTGAAACAGAAAAAGTAATAGACAGGATCCTAAAAGTACAATTTGATGAAAAAGATAAAGAAATTCTTAATTTTCTACAAGAAAATTATAAGATCTCTTATAAAGATTTAAGTAAAAAAGTGAATTTGGCTGCTAGTACCATTCATAATCGCGTACAAAACATGGTCAAAGACGGGATTATAAAAAAATTCGACACATTTGTAGATCCTTTTAAAGTAGGATATGAATCTATGGCTATTCTGGGTCTTTCTGTAGATCCTTTAAAATTAGACGATATTGCTAGAAAACTCTCCAAATATGATGAAATACAATTAGTTGTATCTTCCACTGGTGATTATAATTTATTATTGAAAATGATTGCTAAAGATGAAAAAAATCTTTGGAGATTTATCAACGAAGAAATTAAAACTTTAGATGGAATCCTATTACCAATACACGTTTCAAGTTTTATAGATATTTTTAAAATGACAAACAAAATAAAATTTAAGACTAAAAAAGAAAAATAAAATATTTAAGTTGTAAAAAGAGCTACTTTTTTCGGTTTAATTTCTTTTTTTATGGTAATATTTTAGATCTAATTCACGGAAAAATACCCCTTAATTCAATTGCTTTTGCTAGTCTTGAAATAGCAATCATATATGAGGCTATTCGTAGCGTTGTTTTCTGTTCTAATGATAAATTATAAACTTCTTCAAATGCATTAACAAGAATATTCTTTAATTCTTGATTAATTCTTTCTAATTTCCAGAAGTAACTATGAATATCTTGTATATACTCAAAATAAGAGACACAAACTCCTCCTGCGTTGGCAAGTATATCTGGAACTACAATTATCCCTCTTTCGTTTAAAATTTCATCTGCCTCTGGAGTAGTTGGCCCATTAGCACCTTCTAATACAACTTTACAATTGATCTTATAAGCGTTTGAATGTCTTATCTGGTTTTCAATTGCAGATGGAATCAAAATATCACATTTAAGTGTAAGAATATATTCATTATCAACAATTTCATAATCCTTTTTTTGAAAATCTTTTAAATATTTACCTTTATCTCTCCAATCTAATAACTGTTTAATATTTAATCCTTTTTCACAATATAACCCACCACTAATGTCTGATACAGCAATTACTTTACAACCTTTCTCGTATAAAATTTTAGCGATATTTCCCCCAACATTACCAAATCCTTGTACAACAATACATTGGGATTTTAAATCTATTTTAATTTTACTGCATAAAGCTTCTAGAACATAAAATAATCCCATTCCAGTTGCAGTTTCTCTTCCAACTGAACCTCCTATTTCTAGCGGTTTACCTGTTACTACCCCTGGAACGGATCTTCCCTTATTCATAGAATAAGTATCCATTATCCAAGCCATTATCTGAGGATCTGTATTAATATCTGGTGCAGGAATATCCATATCAGGACCTATAATGTTTATAATTTCTGCGGTATATCTTCGGGTTAACCTTTCTAGTTCACCCTTTGATAATTTTGAAGGATCGACGCATATCCCTCCTTTTGCTCCTCCAAGAGGTAGATTTAGTAAGCTACATTTCCATGTCATCCAAGTGGCTAATGCTTTAACTTCATCAAGATTAACATTTGGAGCAAATCTAATTCCTCCCTTTCCAGGACCCCGAACGGTTGAATGTTGGACTCTATAACCTTCGAATATCTCGAGACTTCCATCATCTAATTTTATTGGAACTGTTACAATTAAGCATCTTTCAACTCTTTTAAGATATTTTCTTAAATTCTTATTTAATCTCATCTTTTCGGCGACTATATCAATTTGCTTTTTTGCCATTTCAAATGGATTTGTTTCGGCTATCAAATTCTCTTCGAGTATTTCATAAATTTCATTTTTTAACACAGTTCCTAAATCTTTCAGATGAATATACTTAAGTTGTCCTTCTTTTTCATTTTCTAACATATTCGAATAATATTCAATTTTGATTTTTTTCTATTTAATTAATTAGATTATATCTCTTCATTTAATATATGTCGTATAATATTTATAAATTTGTCGAATGAAGTATTATCATAAAGCCATATCAACGAAACAAATTCGGGAAAAGCAGATTCAAGCGAACTTCATTCATTAATACATTTTGGTTTAAAAAATGAATAAGAATTAATTTTAGTGTGTAGCACAAGAAATACAAGGATCAAAGGCTCTAATTATCATCTGAATATTTTTTTTTACCAAATTAATGTCATCTGTTTTTTCAAATAGTTCTTGAGCATAATTTGTAATCATATGGTTAATAACAGGAATATTGAACTCTGTAGCAACAAAAAGTTTAACTCGATCAATAACATTACTTTTATTAAGGTGGTAATGATGGAGTAATATCCCCCTTGGCGCTTCAATAAGACCTATTCCATCAGATTTTTTAATTGAATCTAAGGATGGAAGTTTTTCTTTAACATATAAACAAGGATCATCTAAAATTTGTATCCCTTGATAAGATTCGATATACATTTCTATTAAACGTATAAAATTCGTTAATAGGATATTATTTTTCCACCTTTTTTCAAAGGATTCAAAAGAAGTACTAATTTGTTCAATTCCATAGTTCTCAACAATATTAAAACGAGAAAATGGACCAACAATTACATTCCTTTTATTTTTGAAATAAAAATCAATTCCACGTAAATCAATTTCTTTACCAAAGTAAGAAGAATATTTTTGTTTTTCAAATTCAATTACGTTTTTATTATTTTCTTTAAGTCTTAAAGAACCTAAATATCTATCATAATTTCCATTATTAGTTAATCCTAAAGATATATAATTTGGTATTTCAAATTCTCTTGGAGGAATCTGATCAGCAAATAATTCAATTACTTTTTCTATTATCCATTCTAAATTAACCAGTGATTTTTGTAAATTTCTTTTAGCCAATGTAATGTTTTTTTGTGAAGGAGAATAGATAATACCTCCTGGAATTGGTGAAAGCAAATGAACAGATCTACCACCAAATAATTCATTTATTTCATTTCCAATTTTGATTAATTCATATAAATTGGTTGTTAATTGAGGATTATATTTTACTAATTCATAAGGAGATAACAAATTTTGACTAATATTAAAAATTTTTAAGAGATCTGGTAAATTTTGGAAGAAAAAATTCATTGAATGAGATTTTATTAATTCTCCTATCATTAAAAGACGTCTTAAAAGAATATTTTGATTTGAAACCTTAATGTTATAAATATCTTCTATTGCTTTACAGCTTGCAATTGCTTGAGAAGCGTAACAAAGTCCACATATTCGCGAAACTATTTTCGGAATATCTAGTAATTGCTTTCCTATTAAAAAATTTTCAAATCCCCGATATACATCAAATTCAAAATTCACTAATGAAATTTCATCATTTTGAACTAATATTTTTACTTCTCCATGACCCTCAACACGTTGACAAATGTCAACTACTTTCAACATTTTTTTACCCTCTAAATTTTGGTTTTGAAAATCGATAAAAAATACCTGTATAACTTTTTAACTCTTTTGATAATTTTATCAAACTTAAATAATTAATAAGATTTGAAGTAAAGTCTTTTGATACCGAGCCCATACATCCTTCACAAGGCAGTCCTATTGTTATACATTTATGTTCACATCCATCTCTAGTAATTGGACCTAAACACAAAATACCGTTTTTTAAAAAGCATTTAGGAACCTCTTCATCTAAGCTAATCTCTTCTGGATTTGGATTAATTTTAGATATATTAATTTGGCTATTAATTCCCAAATTTTCTCGGATTGGGCAAGTTGCACACATATTTTTTTCAGTTAACGTAATCTCTTTATTCTCAACCAATTTAATAATACAATTTCCAAGAAGCTTTGAAGGAGGAGGACACCCTGGAATAATTCCATCAATTTCAGCATAATTGGAGATTGGTATTGCTGTTTTTGTATTTGAAAGACTTAAAATTCCACCAAAACTAGCACATGTTCCTAGCGCATATACCTTTTTTGCAACTTTTCTTATCTTCTGAAGTATTGGGATTTGTGTTTCTTCGGATATACACCCTTCTATCAGAGCAATATCACAATCATCAATCTCATCTATATCTGAAATAAAGTTAAAATACGATATCCTTGTTCTTTCTAAGAATTGGGGGAAAATGTCTAAGGACATAAGAGTTGAGATACATCCACTACATGACGTTAAAGACATTATTATAAATCTACGCTTCATATTTTACCTCCTCCTTTAATTTATTAAAGAAGCTATTAGCGATTTCAGCAAATTTTACACCCTCTACTGCATTCATATGTTCAAGTAATATTCGATCTTTATATTTTGGTGTTAATATATCCTTTAATAATCTAATTTTGTTTCCTATTTTTTCAATTCCATCAATGTAACGACAAGCATCTTGTCTACAACCAACAACCATTACTCCATCGAATCCAAGCTCAAATGATTTAATTATAAAATTAGTATCAATCCTTCCTGTACATGGAACTCGAATGATAAAAGTATTTGGATTGTATGAGATTTTCTTAAGTCCGGCATCATCAGCAGCAGCGTATCCACAAGAACTACAACAGAAAGCAATAATTTTTGGACTTGCTCTAAATTTTGAAAAAACTTCAATTGTGGATAATATTTTTTCAGATGTGTCGATATTTAAATCTATTGCATTGGTAGAGCAAATACTAGCACATGTACCACATCCCTTGCATTTAAATTTATCTACACTTATTTTATCTGATTCTATTGTAATCGCATTATAAGGACAAATTTTAAGACATAATCCACACAAACCACATTTATTTTCATTAATTTCAATTCCACTAAACTCTGCAATTAGATGATCCTTCGATAATAATGAAATAATTTTTAATGCACAATTGTTAGCGGTTGAAATTGTAGAATTATAATCCAATGGTCCAAAAATTGTACCAATACCATAAATACCAGATGCCAATGTTTCTTCGCTCATAAATCCATTATCATCTAAAGTAAAATCCATATATTTTCTTAGATCTTTTAAATCTTTATTAGGGATATATTTTAGATTTAATATGATTAAATCACTTGGAAATCCAATATTATCAGCAACAACATAGTTTATATCTTCTTTAATTTCAATAGTAATTTTGTTAGCATATAAAAATCTTGGATTAGTAGAACGTAATAAAATCTCATCTTTATTTTTCAGTTTACCTAAATCATAAAAAACATTAACTTCACAATCAGGATTTCTAATTTTTATATCTTCAATATATTTTTGGGCTAAAATTTCCGAGTAATGTGCCAGATATTTTGAAGGACCTACTTCTTGGATAATAGAAATCGAATTTAAAGGTTTTCTATCTGATAATCTTAAGAGATTTCCTTCAGTAATGCCATCAGAAGATAGTATTCTTTCAAATTCAGCAGATGTTATTATATTTTTTTGGGGATTATAATGATAATCCTCTAAATCTTCGTATAAATCAGATCCAATAGCAATAACTTTTGCACCAACCTTAATCTCAATCTTTTCATCTTTTTGAGTTAAATCTATAGCTTTATTAGCGCATGCACGTTCACAAATTCTACAACTAATACATTTATTTATATCTTCTTTATCAATTATAGGAGCGAAAGGATATGAATGAATAAAAGGGATATATATTATTTTTCGATTAGTTAAACCATATTCAAATTGATTTTGCTTTTGTATACTACAAACTTCAATACATTGTTTACATCCTGTGCATTTTTTCACATCAATAAAACGAGGTTTCTTAATTAAACGAAGAGTAAAATTGCCCACTTCTCCTGATACATTTTCAATTTCAGTATTAGTATAAATTTTTATATTTTTTTGATTTGTTAATTCGCTGATTAATTCTGAAATAAAACATATTGAACAATCACCCATTTGATGGATTCGATGCCATCTCGCTACTTTACCTCCTAATGTAGGCGATTTCTCAATAAGATGAACTTTAATGCCAGTTCGAGCTAAATTTAATGCGAGTGTAATACCTGCAATTCCTCCACCTAAAATAGCACAACTCTTTTCTACTTCAACTCTTTTTACTTTTACTTTCTTTTGAATGTTTACGCGCTCAACTGCAGCTTCAATTAATAATTTAGATTTTTCCAATGAAAGTGAAGGATCTATTTTGTTTGTTTTAGTTTGATGAACCCAACAACACTGCTCCCTAATGTTTGCTATTTCAATATTTGCACGGTCAATAATATCTTCAAAGATTCGTTCAAATAGAAGCTGGTGCGTTTTTGGGGAACAAGCAGCTATTACAATCTTATTTAAAAAATTATCTTTAACCCAATTAATAATCTTTTTGAAATTTTTTTCTTGACATAAATTATCAAAAACTTTTACTGAAACTACCATTCTCAATTTATTTATATAATTCTCTAACGCAGTGATATTAATTACACTTGAAACTTCGGTATTACAATTACAAATAATTACTCCAATTCGGCTTATTTCACTCCCCTTAGATTCTAAGTATTCATCAATATCTTCTCCAGATAAAATTCTTTTGTTCAAACTAATAATTCTTAATACTCGTTTGCCATCTTCTGTAAGATAATACGATTTTTTGTCTTTACCTATCAATGAACCTATCTTTTTAAGATGAAAATTTAGTTGTCCAGTTGTATCTAAACCAAGTCTTTCCATTAAATCTGAATAAGGAATATAACCCTCCTTTTCTAAAAGCAGTAGGATTTTTCTTCTAAATGGATGAGATAATATTGAATAAATATCCACTTATTTTCTCCCTCCCTAGTTTAAATATTAAGAAAATGATTAAAATTCTATTTAAGTTAAATATGATTACTTTTTATTTAATATAGAAGATCATGATGACGATTTCCCTGTTATCATCTTATATCTCATATTTTCTTCTGTTCGCTTTAACTTCAACTGAGTAAATTGTATTAATGTTTCTTTTAAATCCTTTAAATTGGAGCTATCTAATCTAAATCTTTTAATTACACCTGCTCGCAGCGCTTTATTGATTAATTCCTCCCCTTTTTTAGTGCGTGTGATTACAGTTGTATATTTATCATGTGAACCTAATCCTCCAAATGAAATATCTGCGTAAATATTCGTAAAATCTTTACAAACACTACAAGCTGGACGTGAATAATCAGTTAATTTTTCAAATGGAATATGAATAGTTTTTTGAGGATTTTTCTTATTTTTTATGTTGATAATTAAATTTTCCTTTATGTTTACCCTTTCAATATTTTTAAACTTAAGCTTAAAGTATTTTTCGAATTTCTCTACCCTCTCTTTGTCAAAAAAGAAATTCTCATAACAAAATAATCCTAGACAAATCTCGATATTCTCAGATGGAATAATACCTAATTCTTGCATACATCTAATCGTATAAATCTGACAAGGTGTGCCTACTAATGCTATTTTTTTAAATTTATAATGCCTTAAACTGGGTAATGAACTCGTATAAGTATGAAACTTTTGTACAATTTCTAGCTGAGGAGTTATATCTAATTTGACACCCGAAGCACCAATTAAATCTTTTTTGTTTCTAGCTATTATCGATTCCCTATTAAAAGGTGATGTTGTTTTTGCTACAATTGCTCCTTCAATAAAATTTTTTTCTATTAAATAATTAATGATAGAGTTCACAACACCTCCGTCTGTTCCATATTTTAAAAATTCATCATCTAAAGATTGGCAAGAGTAAATACTATCTATAAATCCTAAAGGCATTTTTGTACTATCTGAAAAATTATAAGTTTTATTTAAATCCTCATCTAAAATATGTGTCTGTGGGCATATAAAATAACAAATTCCACATTCAAGACATTTATCTTCATTTAAGTACTCCGGAGGTGAATTAGGCTTTTTAAACCCAATTGCATCATATTTAATTGAATTACAAAAACTAACACAACCCCCACATTCTTGACAAATACCTGGTTTATGAACTTCTTCAATTAAATCTTTAAAAGTCTTTATCCTCATTATGAAAAATCACTAAATTAATTTTATAATCATAAAATTTATTATGACTATTTTAATAATTTTTATGATCTCTATGATAAATATGATTGTCAAACTATATAAATATGATCATCTTGACTAAAAGTTTTCCCATAAAACATAATTGTCACTATCGATAATTTGCACAATACAAAGAAAAAGGTAAACACTATATTGGATTAAGATCAAATCAAAGACCAAATCAATACATTTTATATAATAATGACAAATTCATTTGTCAAAATGACTATAATTATTCTTATCAGATTTTTTAAATCTCTTCTAATTCATTATTTAATCGGGATAAAGTACAATAAAATAATTATACTTACATTTATGTAAATTTAGTTTTTTTTCTCAAAACAAAATCTTGAGATATTATTATAGAATAATATTTGGTGAGGTTTGGAAGGGTGAATTAGATGTCTGAAAAACAGACCATTGCAAGAATCGGAGTGTATATTTGCAGATGAGGAGTTAATATAGGAGCCAGTATTGATTGTGACCTTATTAGAGATTATGTTGAAGCACTCCCAAATATCATTATAGCTAGAGCAAATGATTTTACTTGCAGTGATCCAGGGCAAAATCTTATCAAGAACGATATTTTGGATTTAGATTTAAACCGAGTAGTTGTAGCTGCTTGTACACCAAAAATTCATGAGTCTACTTATCGAGCAGTTTTAGCTGAAGCAGGATTAAATCCATATTATTTTCAAATGGTAAATTTTCGTGAACATTGCTCATTTATATCTTCAAATAATAAAAAAGATACAACTGAAAAAGCTATAAGATTAGTACAAGCAGGTATCAATCGTGCTCGAGAATTAGAGATTGTTCCGTATAAAAAAATTTCAGTGGAGAAATCAGTATTAATAATAGGTGCTGGAATTGCTGGGATGAATGCTGCATTAGATTTAGCAAATCAGGGAGTGAGAGTTTTTCTAATCGAAAAAGAAGGAACTATTGGTGGAAAAATGGCACAATTAGATAGAATTTATCCCACTGACGATTGTGCTATATGAGTTTTAGCCCCTATAATGGTAAATGCTTCAAAACACCCAAATATAACCCTTCTGACTTATAGTGAAATTATTGGATTTAGTGGTATTCCTGGGAAATATAATGTTAGAATACAAAAAAATCCACGTTATGTTAACGAAAAAAAGTGTACAGGATGCGGATTATGTACCACAAAATGTCCTATAACAGTACCTAATGAATTCAATCGTGGTATTGGTGAACGTAGTGCAATCTATATACCATTTCCTCAAGCTGTACCTAAAGTTGCGATAATTGATAAGAATGTGTGCATAGAATGCAAAAATTGTCAAAAATTGTGTCAAGCAGAAGCTATTGATTTTGAACAGGTGCCAGAATTTATTGATATAAGAGTTGGTGCTGTAATTCTTGCCACAGGATGGGATGAATATCCAATTATGAAAAATAATGATTATAAATATGGAATTTATCCAGATGTAATTACTCAAATAGAATTAGAGCGCATGTTAAGTCCAGTTGGACCAACAGGGGGTCATGTCTATAGAATTTCTGATGGAAGAATCCCAGAAACAGTAGCTATGATTCAATGTGTTGGTTCGAGATCTTTAAAAGGAAATCCTTATTGTTCAGGAGTATGTTGTAATGTTGCTCTTAAGAATGCTCAACTGTTAAAACAAGAATATCCTGATATTAATATTGCCATTTTTTATATAGATATGCGTACATGGGATAAAGGGAATGAAGAATATTATAGAAAAGTGAGAGAAGCAGGGATTATGATGATTCGAGGAAAAGTTGGTGATATACGAGAAGATTCAATAACAAAAAACCTCAAAATTACAGCTTCTTCAACCTTAACAAATGATATGATAACAATGAATACAGATCTTGTTGTATTATCAACGGGCATGATCCCTTCTAAGAATACAACAAAATTAATTGAGACATTAGGTTTAAGTAAAGATATTAATGGATTTTTATCTGAAGTTCATGGATGTCTAAAACCTCAAGAAACTAATAATATGGGAATTTATATTTGTGGGTGTGCTGCTGGCCCAAAAAATATCCCATACTCGGTATCAACAGCATTAGCTGCAGCGAGTAAAACATCTACATTACTATCAAAAGATGCAATCGTTCAAGAATTAATAATTGCTGAAATAAATGAAAATCTATGTATTGGTTGTCATAGATGTGAAAAATTATGTAATTACAAGGCTGTAATGGTTAATGGAGATAAAATTGCAGAAATAGATGAATTGAAATGCAAAGGATGTGGTGTTTGTGTATCATCCTGTCCAGCTAGGGCAATTGATCTTAAATATTATAGAGATAAACAAATTGTTGAAGAGATAAAAGGCATTTGTAATACTGAACTTGAATATAAGGAAGAATATATTGAATCTATTGAACTTATTTGGAAAAAGATTGAAGCATTAGCTCCTTATCACACTTAATCTGGAAAGGAATGATCTTCTCAAAAAAATATTAGTTGAGAGGAGACTAACCCATCGTATGGGTTTTCAGAAAAATATAGAATAATAATTGATATGAATTTATATCTTCAGTTCAAATTAATTTGAAGTGATTAAAAGATTGGTTATTTTTATTAAAGTTAAAAATATTTGTTAATAAAGATTCTACTGCTTGTTTTTTAAAGAAATTAATTTATTAAACCAATCTAATTTCTTATTTTTCCACTCAATAGTTTTGTTAAATGGAACAATAAATTGTTCAAGTATTCCTTTTGAAAGCATATTATTTATCACTTTCTCTCCATTATCAGTTCTAATTAGGATCATAGAATATCCTTCTGGAGCTCCAGATGCTCCAATACTAATATCTGTAAATCTTCCTGTGAATTCATCACATTCAAGGCAATTATTTCTAACTGCAGCATTTAAAGTTTTGATATTAATTTCAAATTCTTTATTATCCTTAGTTTGAATAAAGAAATTCTTCTTTATCCAAGTTTTCTTGATATTAGTAGGATCAACTTTTGTTTCTCTTTGTAAAATATCATATAGTTGAGAATAAATAAAATTCTCATAACAGAAAAGACCTATAATATACTTAATGACATGAGCTGGTTTCACGAATAAAAACTTCATTTTACTAACTGCTCTACATTGGCAAGGAGTTCCTATAAATGCAATTCTTAGCTGGTCAATATCAAATATTTCCTTTTTCATAAGAATCTCTTGCGGTATGGTATATAAGTTTTTTAAAGGGAATATTTGAGGAGAAATAGAATAACGTGTACCTGCTGATTTGAATAAATCTTCTTTATCAAATATAATTTTTGGGACAGGTTCAAAGTTGGCATTATATTCTGAAACAATTGCTGCATCAATTTTATGTTTTTCAAATAAAAATGTTAGAATTGCCGAAACAACACCTCCATCCTGTCCAACTTTTTCTAATGCTAAGTCTGTTGTTTTAGCAGCAAAAATTTTGGAAATATGCCCAATTTTATCTTCAATACAATAAGTATCATTTAATTCTTTTAATAATATATTAGTTTGAGGGCAAATATAATAACAGACACCACATTTAGTACAATTATTAACACTTTTTTCTGATTTAAACTCAGGAATGTAGCCGTTCATCTCAATAACATCAAAACTTTGACTCTCGCAATATGCTATGCAAGCTCCACATGCACAACATTTATTAGTTTTAATTATTTCGTTCTGAAGATCCTGAAAATTTTTTACGTTGCTTTGCTCAAGTTTCTGAAACCCTAATTCAGTCATTTTAATTCCTCTTTTTAATTTGTTTTATAATTAGATTCTAATTCAATTATTCCTGATTTTTTAGGAATTTTTAATTCTCCTAATCCTGTAATTCTTTCTGTGAATTCTTTAATTAATTCTGAAAATTGTTTTCCTTCACTTGCAGAAATGGAGTGCAATTGAAATCGATCTGCTTCAATCCCAATACATTTTATTAACTTCTTTAAATGATCCATTCTATCTTGAGTATATTCAAATCCTTTCATATAATGGCAATCTCCCATGTGACATCCAATAATTAATACTCCATCTATTCCATTATTAAAGGCTCGTAGAACAAATATTGGTTCAACCCTGCTAGAACACATTACCCTAATAATCCTAATGTTTGGGGGATATTGGAATCTCGAGACTCCTGCTAAGTCTGCACCAGCGTAACTACACCAATTACAACAAAAAACAAGTATCTTAGGCTCAAATTCATTATTTCTTACTTTTTTAATTTTTATCAGCATAAATCCCCCAAATTAAATAATTTCATAATCTACTATATCAATATCAGTTAATAAGTCGATCATTTTGCTAATTTGAAATTTACTGAAGTGATTCTGATCAATAGCTCCAACTGAACACTCTGCAACACAAGCTCCGCAACCCTTACAAAGAGCCTTAATTATACGTGACTTTCTTAAACTTATATTGTATAAACCCATTTTTTTACGACTTTCTATCAATTCAATAGCATTATATGGGCAAATCTCAATACATTTACCACAACCGATACATCTTTCCTCGTCTATATAGGAAGTTATAGATTCAGTTTCTATTTCTCCTTTAGCCATAATTATTGTTGCTCTTCCGGCAGCACCATAAGCTTGAATTATACTTTCTCCAATCCATTTTGGCCAATGAGCTCCTCCACATAGAAATATACCTTCAGTGGCAAAATCTATTGGTCTAAGCTTTGCATCTGCTTCTAAGAAAAATCCATCTTTATTTGTGGATACCTTTAATAATTTAGCTAATTTTTTAGTATCATCAAAAGGAACGTTAGGAGTAGCTAATATTAATAAATCTGTATTATACTCTATATCTGTTTGAGCGCTTATATTTTTATATATAATATGGAAGTGATCTTTTTCATCACTGATTTTGATATCATTAATAGAGTGATATCTTTCATATATTGCTTTCTTCCGAAGCCCTCGACATAGATTTTCAGCGTTTAAATCTGTAAATTGAAATTCTCTATATAAAATGTGAATTTGGGCATTAGGATTGATATTTAATAGTTTTTCAACATTTTTTAATGCAACTCCACAACAAATATTTGAACAATAAGTTTTTATGTATTCTGCGTCATTAAATACATCTCTCCTTTGATCTACGCATAATATTATTGTAGCATCCTTAAACTCAGGAATATCTACATCATTTATTGCAGTAAGTTCTGTTTGAGTAAGGACACGTTTGGGATATCGTTCTGATAATTCTTTCCATTTAACTGTCTTTATTTGCTTTGTTCCTGTTGCTACTATTATTGTACCTACATTGAGGATTTGTTCTTTTGAATTCTCTTGTATATTTTTAACTTTAACATGATAATTTCCAACATAACCTTGAACATCAACAATTTCAGAGTTTAATAAAATATGAACATTAGAATTATTCTTTAAATCATTAATTTGCTGTAAAATTTCATTTTTAGTAATAGGTATATAGTATAAATCTATAAATTCAAGTGCGCTGCCTCCAAGAATAGATCTCTTATCCAAAAGATAAACCTCAAACCCTTGATTTCCTAAATTATGTGCGGCAGTAATTCCTGATATGCCTCCACCAATTATTAGAGTTGACTGTTTAACTTTAACTTTAATGGTTTCTAATGGTTTTAGGTTAATCACCTTTGCTAAATACATTCTAATTAAATCACAGGCTTTTTTAGTTGCCTTTTTAGGTTCGTTTTGATGAACCCAAGAATCTTGGTTTCTTATATTTACTAGTTCAAATAAAAATGGATTTAATCCAACCTCTCTGAGAGTATTTTTAAAAAGTTGTTCATGTGTTCGAGGGGTACAAGATGCAACTATAAATCTATTAAGATTATATTTAATGATTAATTCTTTAATCCGTTCTTGTGAATCTGAACTACATGAATACATATTTTCTTCGACATGTACTACATAGGGCAATTTAGAAACATAGTCTACGACTTCAGAAACATTAACAATTCCTCCAATATTGATACCACATTGACAAACTAAAATACCAACACGCGGGTCATCCTCTAACCTTACTGTTATTTCTGGGGGATATTCTACCTTTTTAATATTTTGAAATCTGAAAGGATAAAATCTTTCACTAATTTTTGCTGCACATGCAGAACCCTCTGCAACAGCCATTTGGATATCATTAGGTTTTTTAGAATAACCTGAAACAAATACATTCTTTTTTTCAAGTAAAATGAGGTCTTCCTCACGAATATATCCTAAATCGTCACAATCTACATTAAGTTGTTTTAAAAGTTCATAATACGAAGGGGTCGGAGATAATGCACTTGCTAAAACAGCCATATCTACTTCAAAAGTTCCAACTTTTCCTTTATCAATATCTTCATAATATAATCTTAATTTTCCATTATCTAAATTCTCTTTAATATATGAAACATGTCCATTTATATATTTAACATTATATTCATTCTTACTTTTTTCAATAAACTCATAAAAATTTTTACCTTTTGCTCTGATTTCTGTATTAAAAATATAACATTCAATATTTGGATTATGTTCCTTCACAACAATTGCTTCCTTTGCCGAATTCATACAACAAATTGCAGAACAATATTTTTTGCATTCAAGATGATGAAAATCTCGAGAACCCACGCACTGTATAAAACCAATTGATTTAGGATGTTTTTTGTCATCTAATCTTATGATTTGACCTCCAGTAGGCCCATTCGCAGAAAGAAGACGTTCAAATTGCATATTAGATAAGACATTAGGAGAGGAACCAGCAAAATTGGTATATTTTTCTGGCATTTCCTGATTATTTCCTGTAGCAATAATGATTGCTCCTACATTTAATGTAATTTCTTCTGATTTTTGTAAAAAATCTATAGCATCTGCAGTACAAACTTTAGCACAAAGCCCGCATATCTGATAATTTAAATATAAACATTTTGAATCATCGATAATATATATTGGAGGTACTGATGACGGAAAAGGAATATAAATAGCTCCTCGAGTTTTTAAATTGGTATCGAATTCGCTAGGGATTCCTCTAACTGGACAAACGGTTCCACAATCACCACATCCTTTACAAATCTCTTCTTTTATATATCTTGGCTTTTTTATAACCGTAATTGTATAATTCCCAGCATTTCCAGTAATTTTTTTAACATAAGAATAAGTAAATAATTCTATATTTGGATCTCTATACACATCAACCATTTTTGGCGCAAGGATGCATAAACTACAATCTAGGGTGGGATATATTTTATCCAATTGGGCCATTGTACCTCCTATTGTTGGTTGAATTTCGACTAAATATACTCTAAAACCTAACTTGGTTAGATCTAGAGATGCCTGTATCCCTGAGATTCCTCCTCCAATGACCAAAACATTACTCTGCAAATTTAACATACAACACAGCTATTAAATAAATTTATTGAATTTTTATTCCAATCTTGTTATTTTAACCTAAACAAACATTAGCAGTTTTCCAATAAAACTTGCTAAATCAATTACTTTAAATTTATTTCTATGCTCATTATTCTCTTCATTTAAAGAAATTTCATTTATGTAACAATTGAAATGTGTAAGACATTTAGGACAAGGAACAATTAAGTAATCTGCTCCGGTATTAAGTGCTTCATTAATACGATTTTGCCGTAGAAAGCGTGTAGCCTCATTACAATTTGCAAATGCTGAAACACCACAACAATTAGCATCATCTTTAATATACTCCATTTCAATCAATTCTACACCTGGAATCTGTTTTAATAAGTCTCTTGGAGGATTATACAATTTTCCTCCTAAACGTCCTATTCGACAAGAATCGTGATAAGTTACCTTAATTTTAAAATTGTAAGGAAATTTAACATTTTCAAGAATTTTTTTATTGAGAAAAAATTCTGTAAAATGCAATACTTTAAAATCAAAATCATCTATTATTTTAGGATAATCAAATTTCCATGTTTTAAATCCTTCAGCACAACTAACAATAATAGTTTTTACTCCAGCGTCTTTATAAAGCTGAACATTATAATTGGCAAGTTTGGTAAACGTTTCAATATCACCCCTGCCCCAAAAAACATCATGTCCACAACATTTTTCATTCAAAACTACTGGTGCAATACCATTTTCATTAAGTAAACTTATTATTGTTGAAGGAATGTCAGTATAATTGAAATCAAATTTATAAAAAAGATCATCCATTAAAGGCAGGCATCCAATAAAGTAAGCAATTTCACCTGATTTTGAAGTTTTTAATCCTTTTGTTTTTAGAAATCCTAATTTGTCAGGATGTAAAGGATTGTTTGCCATAATTTTTGAAATTAAAGTAAAAATATCATTATGAGTTTCACATTTTACTATCTTTTCTAATTCGGAATTATTTTTAAGAGAAATTTTTCTTAACTCTAAAATTAATTCAGGTATATTGACACCCTTAGCTTCTTGAGTCATAGGACAGTAGATTGAACATTGTCCACAAGTAAGGCAATTCCAAATATTATTATTTGTTATAACCTGTTCTAATCCTGAGAATATTAAATCTGAAATTAAATGCCTTGGAAAAAAAAGTCCTAAATGAGATAAGGGGCATACATTGACACAACGATTACAACTATAACATTGATTAATAAAATTTCCAATATTTTTACATGATAATTCTGAGATTAACAAGTTTATTTCATCAATAGTGATGTATTGAATATTGATTCTCGACTATTAACTCAAAAAATCCACAGTTAGAACATTTATACCCACTAGGTCCTTTATGTCTATAAATATAATCGTTTTCTTCTATAATGAACCCACAAATAGGACAAAACTCTTTTTCCTTTTTCTTTTCAACCAATGTTTTTTTTCCCTCCAACTTTTAAATAATTATAATTTCAATTTTAAAAATTACTTTCTTTACATTCACGATAAAGCTTTAAATTGGAAATAATTGGATGAGTAAAGCAGAATATATATCTTCAGATTAAACTTTATAGAACATGAACAATCTTGATTATCAATGAATTATTTGTTTTTTTTGAATTTTAATTATCATCATGATTAAAATGGTAGTCAAAATATAAAAACTTTAACTTTTATTTTAAGGATCCAAAAACCTGTAATTGGGAAAAACTACTTAGACTAGATGGAAATGATCATTTTATTCAATTTCAATAGATTTATACATATAAATCAATCATATTATCTAATAATATTAACAACAAAATAAATATATCACACGATATATAGTATAAGACCAAACATTCCAATGTTACTTCTCTTATATTATAAAAAAATTTAATTTTTTCTAATTTCATGATAAAAATAATATTCAAATTAAGATAGTATGATTTTTTATAAAATCATGGGAAAATAAAACAATCTAATTTTAGCCTTGAATAAAAAATTTGACAAAAAAGAAATTTGATAAATTTTATTGTCAAATCGATTAAAATTATTCTTATCAAATTATTTAAATCTTTTTCAAATCATCATTTAATTAGAGTAAATACAACGCTTCTTAGAGTTGTATATGAAAAATAAATGAATCATTTTATAAATTCAATAAATTTAGTTGATAAAGAATTGATTCTGAAGGTGGATATTAAAAATGGAAGTATTAGAATTAAAACCAATAGAAAATAAAAAAATTGTTGTATATGTATCTTCTAAAGAAAATGCTAGATATTTTCAGAATGTAGATCATTCAAAATTAGTTGAATTTTTGAAAAGAAACAATATTGATTTTGTTACAGTTGATTTTCAAGTTGATATGAAAGAATTTAGTAAAACTACTTTTGCTCTAGCCTTGAATGAACTTAAGATTCCCTATTTTCAAGTAGATATTCCTGATTATGCAATGGGATATTTATATCAAGAGATAATTGAAAAACAAGAGTTTCAAAATGAATTGTTTGAAGAATATGAAATGATGGAGAATAAAGAATCTTATAAAGGGCAAAGTTTAAAAAATTGGATCGATATGTTAGGTGAAGAAATTCAAGAAAAGGAGATATTTCTTAGTTTAAAGTTAAGACCTCAATGGATCGTCAAGAAAATGTTGGATATAGCATGCTCATTTAAAAAAGATACCATTTTTTTTGTCCATTTTGTTCAAGAAGATATATGTGAAGATATATGTCTACAAATTGTTGAAAATTTAAGAGAAATAGGTGTAAAAGTAATCTCTTATAATAAAAAACATACTATACAAAAAATAATATTATAAAAAAAATAAAAAGAGGGGATATTAAATGCCTGAAGTTTTAGAATTAAAACCTTTAAAAAATAAAAGTTTAAAATTGGTATTAGTAGAGAGTGAATTTCCTATCGATTGGTGGTTTGAAATTCCTAAAAATTTAAAAGAAGATCTTTTTTGGAATCTTCATTTAATTTCTAAGGAATATCTTCAATTGATTGATGTACTCCTTGAAAAATACAAACCTAAATTTGCTTTAGAAGAGAGGCCAAATATGTGGAAAAATGACATGAATTCAAATGAACCGCTTAGATTGTTATTTAAAAATCGAAAAATTCCTTTTGATTATGCAGATATTTCAGAGAATGCGGAATTATATCTCTCTTCCACGTTAGATGAGCATAGAATCCATATTAAAAACCTTGAGCGAAGAATAAATGAAATTATGAAAACTAAACAAAATATTCCTGAAAATGATGACATTTTTCAGAGAATTGTATTATGGAAAGAATATTTAAAACAAGACTATGATTCTCAAGAAGATGAAATAAGATATAAAGTTAGAGAAGCTTGGATGATGATGAAAATATTAAATGTTGCAAGAGAAATAGAAGGGAATAAAATTATTGGTATGTTTATATGTGATCCACGACATTTTATTGGACTTGGGAAACTTTCAGAAGAATTAGGGATTGAAATCGAACAAGTGAGAATAGAAAGAACTATTAAAACAGAATCAGTTGAGCAAGTTTTTGAAAAAGAGTTAGAAGTTGATCTTTCTTAATATTTTTTTTTATTAAATTTATAAAAATAGGAGTTGATATTATGGTAGAAAGAGAGGTTGAAAGCATTCTTGGAAAGAAATCGATAATAGAATTGACCCCTATCATTATTAAAAAGAAAGATACTTCAGATAAGATTTGTTATTTCTTTGATACAGATGACAATGCTTCACCATTTGATATAAATATGGCATATGATTCAGGATTTGATATTGTCATACCAATAAGTAAGATGAGAGCAGAGAATGTACCTAAATTGGTACAAGATGCAATTTTTTCACGTAAACCAAATGCGCCTACTACTTTTTTTATTGGAGGTTCAGATGTTAAAGAAGGAGAAAAAATAGCTAAGGCTGTTATAAAGTCGTTGGTTCCTCCTTTTGAATGTCCTGTGATAATTGATCCAAGAGGATCTCATACTACTGCTTCTGCTGTAGTCGCTATGACAATAGATATAGCTAAAAAGAAGCATGGCTTTAATGATTTAAAAGATAAGAAAGTTGTAATTTTCGGTGCAGGTCCAGTGGGGCAAATAGCGGCAATTTTAGCAGCTAGAATTGGGTGTAATACTTATTTAGTAGAAACTTGGGACAAATCTAATGAATATTTCATTAAACAACTAGTAACAGAACTTAATGAAGAGATAGGGGATCAAACAATAAAAATTAAGGGTGTTTTTGCTCCTAAATTAGAAGAGAGATTTAATGTCGTAAAGAATGCTGAGATTATATGGTCATTAGCTGCAGCGGGTGTTGAGATTTTAAATGAAGAATTAATGAAAAAATTAAATGGCAAGAAAATTGTTGTAGATATTAATTTGGTTCCACCTTATGGTATTGATGGTATTAAACCCAAACATAAGAATGATGAAATTTATCCAGGAATTTTTGGAATCGGAGCATTGGCTCTAGGACGTTTAAAAGCAGATTCAGAAAGTCAAATTTTAAAAGAAGCTGCTAATACAAAGGGTTTGAAAGTATTTGATTATAATTATGCATTCGAAATTGCAAAGGAACTTCTTGAAAAATAAATAACTCGCAATCTAATTCAAAATAATTTTTTATTTTACTTTGTAAATTTAATGAACCATAAATTTACCAAAGGGAAGTGAGTTTATATGAGTACAACACCGGAATATAAGTTAAGGATCAAGGATGCTTTTAAAGAGGATGCGGGTAGAGGAATAATAAGAATAGATCCCAGTATAATAAGTAAATTAAATTTAAAGGTTGGTGATACAATTCGAATTTCCCATCCCTTTGTAAAAAAAATTACTGTTGCTTTATTGTCTTCAGGAAGAAATGAAGATAAAGGAAAGCAAATTATTAGGATGGATCCATCCTTAAGAAGAAACTTAGCTGCCTCTATTGATGATCTCGTGGAAATTAAGAAGATCAATGCTGATTTTGCTGAAAATATAATCTTTACTGGTTTAAATAATTCATTAATCCCACGTGATCCTCAAGCATTAGCAAGAAAATTAGAAAAAAGAGTTGTAACACTTGGTGATAGTCTTAGTTTTTACGCAATGGGGCATAGAATTGATCTGGTAGTTGTTAATTACTTGCCAAAAACTGAAGCAGTTAAAATTAATCTAAATACTAAAATTTCGTTTACAGAAACATCCCATGATTATATTGAAGTAAAAAAGAAAGTAGTAAAATATGAAGGAATAAGTGACATAGAAAAAAAGCTCCAAAAGATAAGTGAAAGAGTTACTTATGAGGATATTGGAGGATTAGAAGAAACAATTCAGAAAATTAGAGAGATTATTGAACTTCCCATACGTCATCCAGAACTTTTTGAACGAATAGGTATTGATCCTCCAAAAGGAATATTGTTATATGGACCCCCTGGTACAGGAAAGACTTTAATTGCAAAAGCAGTTGCTTCTGAAACTGATGCTCATTTTATTACTATTAGTGGTCCTGAGATTATGAGTAAATTTTTTGGGCAAAGTGAAGAAAACCTTAGAAATATTTTTCAAGAAGCTAAAGAAAATGCAACTTCAATAATTTTTCTTGATGAATTGGACTCTATTGCACCAAAAAGAGATGAAAGTAAAAATCAAGTTGAATCACGAGTAGTTGCCCAATTATTATCTCTCATGGATGGTTTGAAAAGCAGAGGAGAAACTATTATTATTGGAGCTACAAATAAAGTAAACAATATTGATATTGCTTTAAGAAGACCAGGCAGATTTGATAGAGAAATTGAAATTAAAGTTCCGGACACTAATGGGAGATATGAAATTTTATTAATTCATACTAGAGGAATGCCTTTAGATGAAGAAGTGAATTTGAGATTTATTGCTGAGAAAACCCATGGTTTTGTCGGTGCAGATATAAAATCACTTTGTAAAGAATCCGCTATGCTTGCTATTAGAGAAATACTTCCAGAAATTGATCTTGATAAACCAATCCCCGAAGAAGTTCTAAATCGATTAAAGATTAAAATGAAACATTTTATTGAATCATTAAATTCTATTGAACCATCAGCATTAAGAGAAGTCTTTATTACTCAACCTTCAGAAAGATGGGATGAAATAGGTGGATTAGAAGATGCAATACAACAATTAAAAGAAATTATTGAATGGCCATTACTTTATCTTGGTTTTTATAAACATATGAAATCAAGACCCCCAAATGGTATCTTGTTATTCGGGCTTCCTGGTACTGGTAAAACATTACTAGTAAAGGCTCTTGCACATGAAACTGAAGCTAACTTTATCTCAGTTAAAGGTCCAGAATTTATATCTAAATGGGTAGGTGAAAGCGCAAAAGCTGTAAGAGAAACCTTTCGAAAAGCAAGATCTGCAACTCCTTGTATTATTTTCTTTGATGAAATAGATGCTATCGCATCTAGACGTTCAGATTCCTCAGATTCAAAAGTAACAGAACAAGTTGTAGCACAACTTCTAACCGAAATGGATGGTTTAGAAGAACTTAAAGATGTAATATTGATCGCAGCTACAAATAGACCTGATCTACTTGACCCTGCTTTATTAAGATCAGGTAGATTTGGGAGACATATTGAAATTTCTTTACCAGATAAGAATTCACGTAAAAAAATATTTGAAATACATTTGAAAGAACGTCCTATTAGTGATGATATTAATATAGAATTACTAGCTGAGAAATTAGAAGGTTATAGTGGTGCTGATATAAAGGCAGTATGTGAGGAAGCTACTATTTTAGCAATTCGAAAAGGAGTTTTTCAAACTAACATTGACCCATTAAATCCTAAATCTTATTCACAAATTAAAATTAATCAGGAAGATTTTGATAGAGCAATTGAAAAAATTAAAAAAGGCGCAGATAAAGCCAACAGATCATACAAGGAAGCTATCAAAGAATTGCCAGAAGGGATTTATAGGTAAATATTAATGAAATAAGGTGATATAATATTTATTTTTTAATAGATCTTCAATATTTTATTTTTATAAATCCTCCTTTTTTTTTTGAAATATAATGACGAGATTTATTAATTGATGATATTATAACATTATAGCATTAATTTATTGATAAACTTGATTATTAAATATAAAAATAATAAATTAAAAGGTGGTTAATTATTACTGAAAATAAAAAACGCATCTTATATGTACAAACCAGTGATAATCCAGAGCGACAATATTCACCATTAGTATTAGCTCAAACTGCTAAAGCAATGGATCTTGATGCAACTATTTATTATTTAGGTACAGGATTAAGAATTTTAAAGCCTGGTGAGGCTGAAAGAATTAAACTTGGCAATTTTCCTAGTGTGAAAGAAATGATTAATAAAACATTGGATATGGGTATTGAAATATTAGTCTGTGAAGCTTCAAAAAGAATGTTAGGTTGGGAAAAAGTAGAATTAATTCCAGGAGTTAAAATTGTGGGAGCTGCTACGTTAAATGATTTAGTATTAGAAGTAGATGCGACGCAATGGTTTTAGTAATTCAAGATTTTTGATGATAAATAATTTTTGACTGTAAGTATTTTTTACAATTATTACATAAACCTATATTTAATTAATTATTATACTAAATTAATAGAGAATGAATTAGAAATTTCTAGTTAATGTTTGTAGAATTCTTTTATTATCTAAAGGAACGGTTGCCTGTAAGTATAACTGAATATATGACTCTTATGGAAGCATTAGATAAGGGTCTAATCCATAATATGGTTGAGTTCTACTATACCTCTCGGTCAATCTTATGCAAAACTGAACATCATTTTGATATCTATGATATAGCATTTGCCAACTTCTTTAAAGAGGCAATGGTTAATTTCCCTGAGGATATAAAACAGGAAATTTGGGATTGGTTAAATAAAGAAATTACAATACCAGAGTTAATTGAAGGTTTAAAAATAATTTTAAGAGAATATCAGCAATATCTTAATATAGAGGATTTAGAACAATTTCTCGATGATTTATTGAAAAAGTACGGGGCAGAATTTGGTGATTTCGTGGCAATTAATGCTCCAAATGAAATAAAAGACGAAATTTGGAAATGGTTAGAAAAAAATTTTGATATGACAGCCTTAAGTGGAAATTTTCAAGAAATGATAAGCCAATTCTTTGATCTCGAAGAAATGCAAAAGAGATTCGAGGAGTTAATGGAAAAACAAAATGAAGAGCATCATGGAGGGGATCATTGGATTGGTACACAGGGAGCATCCCCATTTGGTCATGGAGGCCAAAATCCTATGGGTATGAGAATAGGTGGATCTTCTGGCGCTCGAATGGCAGTACAAATCGCTCAAAAAAGGATTTTTAAAGATTATCGAAAAGATATTGTGTTAGATACGAGACAAATTAAGGTTGCTTTAAAAAGACTTAAAAAACTTGAAGAAATCGGGAAGAAAGATGAACTTGACCTCGATAAAACTATTGACAAGACTGCTAAAAATTGTGGCGATATTGAAATAATATTTGATAAAAAAAGGAAAAATGACGTCAGGATGATTCTTTTAATGGATGTTGGAGGAAGTATGACTCCTTATGCTCATTTGGTTAACCTTCTCTTCTCAGCAGCCAATAATATGTCTCATTGGCGCGAATTTAAATATTACTATTTCCATAATTGCCTTTATGAATCACTTTACTTCAATGCTCGTAGAAATCCCGATGAAGCAATTGAATTTAATGAATTTTTAAGAAAATATAATGATAAATATAAAGTAGTCATTGTCGGGGATGCTGCTATGGCGAGTTGGGAATTAACGGAAAAATATGGCTCTATATATTATTATCACCGAAATGAACTACCAGGAATTTATTACATTAAAGAAATCGCAAATCATTTTAAAAACAATATAGTCTGGTTAAATCCAGAGCTTATTAGACCTGAATGGGCACCTTGGACGCGCAAAATAATTTCAAGTATTATCCCTATGTTTGATTTAACTGTTGAAGGGATTGAGGAAGCTATGGATTACCTTCGAAAGGGTGGAAAAAATATGTATACAACCGTCCAGCATTTTAAGGGTTTAAATTATTAAAAATAAATTATAATTAATTTTAGGCTTATTTTTAGATGTAGTTTAATTATTGAAAAAAACGATTAAAAGATAATAATTCAATATATGGATTATGACAAAAATTTTCGGTATTAAAAAGATAATATCAATAATTTGTATTATATTTACTTTAATGCAAATTTTAAGTATTATAACGATCGAAGTCCAACCTCAAGATCTTACAGCAAATAATCTTTATCCAAAAAAACAACCAAGAACCTCATCTTTCTGGGATTTAACTGGAACCTTTATGACGACGAATATAACTCATTATGGAGATCTTTATACTGAAGAAAAATATAAAACCATCGCAGGGATATTAATAGATGATACACTTAAAAATTTTACCTGGAGTGAAACAGCAGCAGCATATCCTTGGTGTAATGGTACTGGAACTAAAGAAGACCCTTATGTAATCGAAAATGTATACATTGATGGTAAATTTGTAGGAAAGGATTACTCATATTATTCTAATATACTTATTAGGCATTCTAGAGTTCATTTTATTATTAGAAACTGTAGTTTACATAAATCTGGAGTTTACGCAGATTGGAATGCTGGCATTTTCTTATATAATACTACGAATGGAGTTCTTTTAAATAATAATTTAACTTATAATCGCGGATCAATACAATTATTCGAGAGTCATAATAACACAATTTCATTTAATAGAATCTTGAGCAATCATGATGCAGAGGTGGGTCTAGGGTGTGGAATATCTCTAGGAGGATATGGAAATGGAAATGGTAGTTGTGATAATATTGTAGAGAATAATACCATAATTAATCATTATAGTGGAATTGTTGTCTATAACAGTGTAAATGATACAATCAATAGAAATTTTATAAAGAATACTCTATTTGGACATTTTCCTGACACTGGAATTTATCTTGTAGATACTAATTACAGTTATGTGACTTTTAATGTTTTTGCCGGAGATTATGCAGATTACTCCAATCCATATGGAGATTTTATAATTAACGAACAAAATTGTGTTGGGAATGAAATATCAAATAATTTTCAGGAGTCTAATAGCTCAACTTCTTCTTCACTTTCAATAGCTCAAAATTCTGAATCTTGGTTTTACTTAGAAAATAGTAACCATAATTATATTTATGGAAATATATTGTTGAAAAGCAATCCAGAAGGCACTACAGAGCCTAAAATATATGGATACATAATTAACATCCTAATTGTCTTTATTTTATTGGGTATAATAATCGTAGTAAGATCTTTTAAAAAGCAAATTATAAACAATTACCAAAGCAATGTCTGATTTAAGGTTAAATAAATAAAATAACTTATTAAAAATTCTTTTACTTTATTTCAGATAATAAGATTTTTTTTATAGCTTCTCTTTCTATTAAATTAATTTCATTATCATCTTTAATAATTCTATTTTTAAAAATTTCATCTCTATCTTTAAAGCCTTCAACCATTTCTAACATATTCAAAATATAACTAAAAATAAGAACTAAAAAGTATAAAGATTTAACTTTCTAAGAATTATTTGATATTTATTTAATTTAAATAATTTCAAATCTAATAATAGTTATATTTTAAAAATATCCTTAAATTTAGAGAATTAAGAAAGAATTGATTTTTTCTTTATATTTTCATTTTATATACCATAAAAGTTAATTTAAAATGAAAATTCTCAAACTTTCCTCAAAAGTTCGTTAGGAATTGAAGTCTCTAAGGTTTTATAGAAGATAGAATAATATTTCTGATAGAATTCTTTCTTTTTATTTAAAATAAATGATGCATCTTTAATCTCAGTTGTTCCCTCTGACCAAAAAATCTTTCCATGAGAGTTCAAATCGATTTTATCATCACTTTTAACTACAATTCCGTTTTTTATGACAAATTCTATATTGGTTAAGGAGTTTCTTACTTTCTCATAATCTTTATTGGTATCGATTTCATTAAGATCTATATTTAGAATATTTACATCTCCATCTGTTCCTATACCTAATCCTCCTTTTATCGCACTTAAACCCAATGACTTTGCTGGACTTGACCTAGAAATAATAATAAAGTCATTAAATGATAATACTTGATCATTTTGGATTAAAAATTCTTTAGAGGAAAATTCAGGAGCCATATCCTTAATATATTTTGTTCTTGCTTCTGTACTCATTAACCACGTAGCAACTAAAGGAATGTCATTAATATCTCCATAATTAGGATAATTAACAGTAAGCTGAATTTTCCACTTATCTTTTATGTTTAAAGCTAATTCAATAGCATTTGCCCATATTTTGCAATGAACTGGGTTGGACGTTTTAAAGGAACGTAAAGTTGAATAATTATCTCCCTCAAATTCAGCAGCATAACGGATAATTTTATGGTCTGTTTCCTCATTTCTCAATTTTTTCATTAAATGTTTATCAGATGATATAAAGGGATTTATTGGATTGAAAGTAATAATACCGAGGTCTAAATCAAAACGATCAGAATTATTGATAATCTTAAGCAACTCTGTATTTTCTCCATCAATATTATAATGTGAACCATGGGCTAAATGAAATAACTGTGAACGTTTTAATTTACTATTCTTTTCAATATTTAAAGAGTTTATTTTGTCAAGAACAATAGAAAGGTTTGTTTTAGCCTGTTCGGTTTCATAACCTTCAATATGTGCATGAACCGAATGGGGTAATCCTAAATAATTCACGCATTTTGTCAAATTTTCATACACATCTAATGCAGAGAAATTATATAATCTTCCTTTAGATGTCAGATCCTCTCTTAGTAAGAAGAAGTTCCATTCAGCTTCATTTTCAAATGGATTATATGCTTTTAATCCAAAAGCTTTAACTTTCCTTAGCAAATCCTGTATAAATGTAGCCATATCCTTAATTTTTCCATTCTGAAATTCTAATTCTAACTGCCAGAGATTGCTAATATTTAAAAGCATAGCCTTATCTAGAACCGGGAGTTGTTGAAAATCAAAAATTGAGGTTTTCGCTAAAGAAGGAAATACATTAGCTTCTAAAATAAAAGTATAACCATTCTTAATATAACTCTGTGCTATATGATTAAGAGTAAGTCCTTTCCAATAATCTTGAAATAAATGATTTTTTGAGCCAAGTAATCGAACAAAGTTAAGTTGGTGTGAAGCTATATGGGTATGAATATCTAAGGCACTAGGAATTACTGTTTTATTTTTAGCATTTATCTCCTTTACATTCGATTCATTAGAAAACTTATCTACGACCTTTCCGTTCTCGATAAGAATATCTTTAATCTCTCCACCAATATTGTTTAATGGATCGTATACATGTCCATTTTTAATAATAATTTTTTCCATCTCTATCTCACCCTCGAAGATATTTCTTGAATTAGCTCTTGGAATGTTAATATCGGTTTATCTGAAGCTTCTACCAATATTTCAATATTTTTAAAAACTAATTGATCCTTTTCGATTCCTGTTATTTTATTTGCCCAAATACTTACAGGCATAATGATCATACCTTCGGGAACTCCTTTCTCTTCCTTTGGAGAAACTATAACTTGACCATATTGACTTATCAAATTTACTCGGGTATCTTTGGTTAAATTTAATTTTTTGTAATCATTTGGATTTAAAATAGCTATAGCAAGTTTTTCTTTCAAAGAGATGTTATCTCCGAATGTTAGTTCTTTTGCTTGATCATAATCTACTTTACGCTGTATATTGAGTATAAATTTCATATAATCATCATCCCTCCAGTGTCTCTATTATTTTTTGTAGCAATTCTTCATCCGAAAGAATATTAGATGGGGGATTAAGAATCTTTTTTAATTCGAGTGGTACATGATCTAATCGATAAACTAATCCCTTGCTCTCAATACCAGTAATCGCGGAGGGTAAAACAACGTCAGCAAGTGATGTTACTCCAGATGTTCTATTATCTAACACAATAATTGGTTTTGAGGCAAACTTTTTACTTAACTCCCAAGGGAAATGAGAAATTGGATCTGTACCAACTATTATTGAACAATCAAAATCTTCATTTTGGATTTTAGAAACAATCGTGTCTTCACTTTCTATAACATTTCCATTAGAAAATTGAAGGCTATGATTTATTCCATAATTGGAGAGTGCTACATGGTCAAATCCATTCATATTAAAATGACCCCCCATTAATATTACTGAAATACGGCCTTTTTGTTGCTTTTGATTAATGATTTCTACTAATTCTAGAAATTCTTTTAATAAATCGTGACTATTTTGACGTCTAAGTAATCCTTGTCCAACAAAGATTACACCGTTTTCAGCACCAGATAAATGAAGTAGAAACCTTTTCATATCATCTGCATCAAGGCCAGCAACTCCTTCTGGAGGGATACTATCTTGTTTACAACACTCCTCTTTTAATGCTTCTAATAATTCATAATCTTTGTTTGGGTTGATTAAAAGCGCAACATCTCGAACACCCATAGTGTTAAAAGACGCTGTTTTCACTGGATCAATAATAATTAGGGTTTTTATTTCCCTTCCAGTCATTCGGAATTTACCTCTTGAAAATAATGCTTTATTCAAGAGTCTTGGTATAGATTCAGCCGGATTTGCTCCCCAAAATACAAATAAATCTGATTTATTAATAATTTCAGAAAGAGTTGTAAGAGTTAGACCATGCTCTTTTGCTTTATTAAGAACTTGACCTTGGCAGATAATTGCATTTGAATCTATAAATCCATTTATTTTTTGAGCTAATTGCAATCCCTTTAACTGGGCTTCACAACTTGAATTTGAGAATCCATAAAGCAATGGTTTAGAGGAAGTTTTAAGAATCTGAGAAATTTTTCCAAGCGCCTTTTCTAATTTTACTGATTTATATTCATTTCCCACTCTAATTTGTGGGCTTGTTATCCTATTTGGTGCCGTGCATTGCTCGAAGCGCTCTTTTCCTTTCAAACAAGCTCCAACTACCTCATCTATAAATAATCCATCAGTCCTAATTAAAATATCATCACATAATAATGAACACCCACTACATGCTACACGATCCATTGTATAACCTCTGAAAAATTAAACATAATCTATTTTTATAGCCTCTCGTGGACAATATGTCTCACAAACACGGCATTCCCTTTCCCTTCCCTCCGCTTCAATTCTTCTGCAATGCTGAATTGCTAATAATTCACATTTTCCACCTTTAACTTGAAATAATTGATGTTTTTCTGGTGGATAATCAGGTGCTTTTCCACTTAAAGTTGGAGGGCAATACCTTGCATTTACAGGACATACAGTTACGCATATTCCACACCCATCACATAGATCATTATCAACATCAATTTTGAGCTCCTTTTCTTTTCCCTCTTCAGCACCTATCAATTCCTTCAATGTGTCATAATTCTTTTTGTATTTAGGTTCTAAAAGGGGGGTACAATCATCTATTTTTACCTTTCCTTGTAATAAATCTAATGCAAACGCCATACAAGTAGGTTTTCCACACTTTTTGCAATTGGTTTTAGGTAAAAATTTGTAAAGTTCCATAAAATTACTTACTGGAATTCAAAAACACCTTAATGATTTAAATTTTATAAGCTTTCCAGTAATGAATAATATTTTGAAATTTATTAATTTCTTTAGTTTATTTATTATAAAATACCTATAATGAAAATTAAAATTATAACTGCAAATTAGAAAAAGTTCATAAATTATTAGCAAAAGAGTTAAAGCAATTTACATTTTTTCTTAAATTAAGCAACTAACAATTAAATAATTAATAAATTAAATTGGAGTAATTAAAAAATATGCCAGAACAAGAACTTCCAGATATAGATTTAAAAGAAATGATGATAAATGAGAGAGAAAAAAATCTTAAAAAAAATATGGATAAAATTAAACATAAAATCGTTATAATTTCAGGGAAAGGTGGTGTAGGAAAAACTACAGTAGCAATTAACCTTGCTATGAGTCTAGCTAGTGTAGGACTAAGAGTGGGAATTCTTGATGTGGATATCACTGGACCAAATGTTATAAAAATGCTTGGAATTAGCCCCGAGCTAAAACCAAGAGTAGATTCTGAAGCTAAAAGATTTTATCCTATTGATGGACCTTTAAAAATGAAAGTAATGAGTATGGCATTTTTGACTCTTTCACCAGATGAACCAGTGATTTGGAGAGGACCAATGAAGATGAGTGCTGTAAGACAATTTTTAGGAGATGCAGAATGGGGAGAGCTTGATTATCTTATATGCGATTTACCTCCAGGAACCTCTGACGAAACTTTAGACATACTCCAGCTTATTCCAGATGAGAATGTAATAGTTGTAACAACTCCACAGGAAGTAGCTTTAATGGATGCTCGAAAGACGATAAAAATGGCTATGGTTATGGATAGAAAGATTTTAGGTATAATTGAAAATATGTCTGGTTTTAATTGTCCACACTGTGGAGAATATATTGATTTATACCCCCCTGGTGGTGCTGAAAAAGCAAGCAATGATTTCGATATATCATTACTCGGTAAAATACCATTTGAAATCGAGGTGAGCCAGCAAAGTGATCAAGGATTACCATTTATCTTAAAATATCCTGAAAGTAAATCAGCTAAAGCCTTTAAGGAATCTGTTAAAAGAATAAGAGAAATTTTAGAAAAATAATTCCTTTTTCAACATTTCTATTCAATTTCAATCATACTTGAATTATATACCTATTTTCTAGATAATATACATATTTTAAAATTTTATATCAAAAGATTTTATTAAATTGAATTAACTTAAGTAACTTAGAATATAAAAAAATAATAATAACAGGGATTATTATTACTGGAGATTCTAAACTCCTAAAAGGTATTGTTATTTGTAAAGAGTCAGGAGAATATTTATTAGATCTTATTTTAGACACAAAGATTAATCCAGTGCTGTTGTCTTCTTTTGTTGGGGCATTGGGTTTGTTTGGAGAGAACTTAGGGCAAATTGAAGAGATAAATATCAAAGGACTTGATGTAGATATGATTGTCGTTTATAAATATAATCTGATTTTTGTTGCTATACTCGATAAGGAGATTATTAAACATAACATTAGAGATGAAGCCGAAAAATCATTAGATATGTTCTATTCGTTATATCGTAAAGAAATAAATGATAGTTATTCGGAAATAAGTCAATTTACTTCTTTTAAAAATATTTTATTTACACAAATTGAAGAATACTTTAATAGAATTAAAAAATCTGAAAAAGAACCGGAGATTGGGGATTTTGGATTTTTTACAGATGCAATAAAAAAATTGAGAACAAATTCACTCTAGTTAAAATTCTTTATTTTTTTTTCCTTAAATGAGCTTCTTTTATAATTTTATACAATTTCTTTTTTAAAGATAAATTCGTTAGATAGATCTTTTAAATACTTTAAGATTTAATAAATAATCATTTAATTACAAAAAATTTGTCATAAAAATATGTCAGAATCTGCACAAAAATTTAATTTAAAGCAAACTGCTTTCATTGGATTAGCTTTTTTTACAACGGGAATAGCTTGGTCAATGTATAATACACAAGTTAATATATCTCTTTTTGAATATCTAGGTTCTTATGCTCTTGTTGGGGCATGGATGGCAATGGATAATATCATAGGTGTATTTATCCAGCCCATTATGGGAACTATATCCGATAATACACGTACTCGACTTGGTCGGCGAATACCTTATTTAATTATTGGAATTCCCTTAGCTGCTATATTCTTTGTAATGATATCGACTATTAATTCATCACAAGATCCTTTGTGGCTATTACTTTTATGGATGTTCTTTTTTAATATAAGTATGGCTTCCTATAGATCTCAAGCTGTAGCTCTTATGCCTGATTTTGTAAAACCTGCTAATAGAAGCAAAGGAAATGCAGTAATTAATTTTATGGGCGGAATTGGGGCTTTAATTGCATATGTTTTCAATTTAGTTTTAGTCCCCATAAGTTTATTCGCAGCTTTTTTAGCAGTTGCAATAATAATGGTGTTATCGTTGGTTGTACTTTTATTTACCATAAAAGAAAAAGAATCCTATAGTTATAAATTACTTTTAGAAAGGGAAGGAACTGAAGGTGAAAAAATTAAAGATAAAGCAGAAAGACCTAATCTAATTGAAAGTTTTAAGGATATTCTATCAGAAGAGGATAAATCTACATTATTTATGCTAATTGCTATATTTTCATGGTTTGTAGGATATCAAGCTTTAGAAGCACTTTTTACTGTTTATGGAATGGATGTATTGGGATTGGAACGTGGTGATGCTGGTTTTATGTTAACGTATGTTGCTGTCGCATTTCTTTTATCGGCACTTCCAGCAGGTATTTTAGGCTCAAAAATAGGTAGAAGAACAACTATTAAAATCGGTTTGATTATTTTCATTGCAGCGTTGATTATAGGTTTTTCAATTCAAACAATAACTGTAATAACAATAATCCTTTTTGTTGCTGGTATTGGTTGGGCCTTCATTAATATCAATTCAATAGTAATTGTATGGCAGATGGCTCCTTCAAGTAAAAAGATTGGAACATATACAGGAGTTTATTATTTCTTTAGTTTTATGGCTGCAATTCTAGGCCCATTTATGGTGGGGTCTTTAACAGATGTACTTGGTAATTATACTTTACTTTTAGTAAGTTCATTTTTCTTCATTGCTGCTCTTGTTTTTATGTTCTTAGTTAGAAGAGGAGAAGTGGAACTAGCCGAAGAGGAAAAATTAGCCAAACAAAAAGCAATTCAAGAATTATAATTATAAAATCTCTTTTTTTTTTAGAATTGATTTAATTCATATTTAAAAAATTAAAAAAAATAAGAATTTATAAATTAATTTCAATTTTTATTGTTTCTATATTTTCCGGTATACCTCTTGTTGATTTAATATAACCAAGAATGATATTTGTAAGCATTTCTTGCATAAAATCTTTAAGAGGGATTTTTCTTTCATTTACTATTAAGGTTGCATCTGACATATTTATCGAATAATCATAGATCTTTTAAATATTTACTTTATAATTTGATTATACTTGATTTAAAAGTAAAAAAAAGAATAAACCTCTAATTTTATAAAAGTACAAATTATTTTAATAGAGGTGAATTGTTTAATATTTAACCAACTTCATAATCTTTTTCTTGATATCAACTTTTATTACCGAAACCATTGCAAGGTTGGTCCTCCTGCCACTAAAATTTATTCGCAAGCATCATTCCATTCGGTATTTATATTAAATAAATTAAAAATCTAAACATTTGTTTGTTTAACCACGTTAAATTTCGATAATTTACAGAATTCATTACTTTTGAAAATAAAATTATGCATCCTCATCCAGTTCCTCCTCCATTCTCTGCACTAAAAAACACAACTGTTATTACGGTAATTATAGTTATCAAGGCAGCAACAGAGAAAAATATAATGAATAGTATCCTTCTATTTTTTGATCGACTTAATTCAATTTCACTCATAATCTCTATTAATTTCTTTAGTTGTTTTTTTATATCTCTAGAAATTAAAGAGGAATGAAATAAAAAAAAAGTTACTTATTATTTTAGATTTTATTAAAATGATATTAGCCCTTACCCTCTTTATGTTTAAAAATAGTATATATGCCAACTAATAGAGTAAATATTGCAAAGAAAATCCATAATATTTGTACCTGACCTATAATAAATTCTTCCGATGTAATGAATTCTTGCTTAATACTAATAACTTGAACAACAAGTTTCATTAAAATTAAAAATAAAGCAATTGTATCTGCTCCAAAAATTACAAGTATTTTCTTAATATAATCAATCCTGTCATAGATGGAACCTATAATATAAATAAATAAAAGAAAATCAATAAAAAATGAGAAAAAATCATATCCCATACTATCTATGAAAATGAAATCAGCCCAGAGACTAACTAAAAGATAAATAACATAGAAAAATGTCAATAAATTAAAAAAGGAAATAAAAGCCGCTAGTTTTTGTATAAAGAGTAATCTAATTAAGACAAAACCTATTAGTGTCAAATGTATTAAAAAGAGAATAAAGAAGACTTGTGCTAAGCGTTGAATTCCTGGTTGACTAAAACTAGCAAAATATCTTATAGTTATTGATATAAACCACCAATTTAATAATCCAAAAAGTAAGAACTCTATTATTCGTGTAAATATTCTAGAACTTTTTTTATTATATAAATAATCATCAACTTTTATAGAAGAGTCTCTACAAAATTTAAATGCAAAAAAAGCTGTTAAAATAAGATTAGCTATTAGGCAGAAAGAAAAAAACCATTCAATAATCCCACTAAAAATAAACATAACTGGAATTGTTGAAATTAGTGCAATTATTACAAGAACCTTTCCTCTTTTATCAATATCAAAAAAAAGCGATAAAATTAAGAGTACAAAGGCGAATCCTGCTAAGAACCCTATAAAAGATATTAGTATAAATCTAAAAGTGTTATTTGGTATAACATTAATGCTTAAAGTGAATAAAAACCAAGAAATAATGAAGAGTATAACAATTATCAGTAATAGAATTCTTTTTGATAGACTTTTTAACCCAGAAATAAACCTCATAATTTACAATTTAAGATTATGTTTTATATAAAGCTTTTGAATATATCATACTTAAATTATTTTTTAGATTGGGGAAAAGGCTTTGAGATATTCTGAGAACATAATCAAACAGTTTAATATTTAATTTTTAAAATATTAGAAAAACTTTTTTATCTTTTTACTAATTCTTAGACTCATTAAATTTTTGATGTGAAGTGAAAAATGTCTGAGGAACAAAAAGTTAGAAATCGTTGGATTGTTGTTATCGGAGCTATTTTGATCCAACTTGCCTTGGGGTCAATATATTCTTGGGGGACACTTACTATATTTATTAGTCCCTATTTAAATGAAATAAAGGAATTAACTGTATATGTATTTGGTGTTGGGTTACTATCCTTTGCCATAACAATGATTTTTGCTGGACAACTACAACAAAAATATGGTCCAAGAAATATTGCTATTCTTGGTGGAGTTTTTATGGGCGGAGGAGTTATAGTGTCAGCATTTATGACCACTTTTGTTGGATTACTAATTACATATGGTATTATCTTTGGAATGGGAATCGGATTTGGTTATGTATGCCCTATCGCATCGGCAAGTAAATGGTTTCCAGATAAAAAAGGATTAATAAATGGAATTGCAGTAGCGGGATTTGGAGCAGGTTCGTTCATTTTTAATTATGTAATAAAGGCACTTGCCAATCCTACTAATCTAGAAACTGATCACCCCAATTTTGTTTCTACAATATCCCAAAATATTCCTTTGATGTTCATCATTCTTGGAATTATTTATTTAATACTGATTATTGGAGGGGCAATGACATTAAGTAACCCGCCTGAAGGTTGGCAACCTGAAGGTTGGGAATCACCACCCCCATCAGAGAAAAGTGGAATATCTGGACTCGAATTTGAGCGAAAAAAAACAATAAAACTGCCTCAATTTTGGATGCTTTGGGCAACTTTTGTATTAAGTGCCATATCGGGCCTAATGGTTATTGGATCTTATGCTTCCTTTGCAAAAACAGTTGATGCAGGTGATAATTTTATTTATGTTATTGGAACAGCTGATTTTGTACTAATAGGTAGTTTAGCAGCATTATTTAATGGTCTTGGAAGAATAGTATGGGGTAAAATGGCCGATTTAATAACTTATAAAAAAGCAATGCTATTGATGTTTTCTATACAAGCAATTTTATTGTTTATTTACTTTACAACTAACTTCAATGAAATTTATTTTCTGATAATGACCTGTGCAATCTATTTCTGCTTTGGTGGGAATTTTAGCTTATTTCCTACAGCTACTGCTGACTTATTTGGTGCTAAGAACTTAGGCCCTAACTATGGAATGGTTTTTACATCATATGGTCTTGCAGGTTTTATTGGCGCAGTAGGTGTGAATCTATTAGTTACAGCATTCGGGAGTTATTTGATTTTGTTTATAGTAATGGGAACTATGTCAGTAGCGGCTGCAATATTAGCGTTTCTGACTAAACCACCTATTCGTAAATAATAATGCTAAATTTTTTTATTAATTTTCTTTATTTTATTCATGCGTTTTATTAAATCGCTAAATTTTCAATTTAAATAGGAAAAAAATTATATCAAATCGCTTTATTTATATAAATTATAGCAAAATTGAAGATTAAACTATGAGAATTTCAGTAATTTATGAGGAAAATCTTAAAATTGATAGTAAAAAAGCATTTGAAATTACAATGCAGTGGTTAACTAGTCAACGAAAAGCTAAAATTAAAAGATCAACACCTCCTACATTCATTGAAGCGAAACAAGGAACAATGATGACTAATACGGGTCATGACCCAAATTGGAAAAAACGGATTCGAATTAGTTTTTTTGAATTAGAAGGAAACCAATCTTTAATTAGAGTTGAAGCAGAACCACTAGCACGCACTATTTTTAGAGTGGAGAAACTTAAGCAATCTTGGTATTCTGGACTTTTTTCTCATTTGTTTTCATTACTTCATACAGTTAGTAAATCTTCAAAATCAGATTTAACTAATGAATATCCTTTTGAAGATCGGTCAGAAATCAGATTTTGTCCATATTGTGGAAATAAAATGGAGGAAAATGCAAAAATATGTCCAAAATGTGGAACTGAAATAGAATAGATACTTTTTAATAATATTAAAATGTTTCTTATCTTTTCTTTATAATAAATTAATTGGATGATTCTTTTTTAATTAAAATTATAGCATTATTTGGACATTTTGAGACACAAATGCCACATCCAAAACACCTACTAGAATTAAAAAATAAATTTCCGTTTTGTAATAATCTTGCGTTAAAATAACACCAGTTTTCGCAAGTGCCACAGCTTATACACGTATTTAAGTCTGTTTTTGCTATAAAATCACTCTTAATCATTTGTGGAGCGCCAATTTTAAGAAATTTATTTAAAACCACGCAACAGCATGGACAACAATTGCAAATTAAGTAATAGAATTGCGGATTTGGAAAATAAATTAATTGATGAATCAATCCTCTTTTATCACATTCTTCTAACAATCGTTCAATTTTTTTTTTTGATACTTTCTTAAGATTATATGATTTGTAAGGGATTTCATAAAGTGATTTCCCAAAACTAAGATGAATACAAGTATATAAGGGATTCTCACAGTTGGGTTCTTCATATTTTCGTTGTACTGCTCTACAATAACACCAACTAATCCCAGCAACATTCGAACGATATAGAATTTCTAGAACTTCTCGAGAAGAGACGAATTTTGAATCAATACTGATATTTGTATTTAAAGGAACAACTCTTCCTCCCCATCGCCCCCTTAAAATATATTTATTAATAATACCAAAACTATAGATGTTAAATCTCTTGTCAATTCTGCGAAATAATTCAAGTAGATACAATTCAAAGATACCAAATAAACTAGTAAGGAGTTTACCAAAAACAGGCAATCTTTTGAGGATTTTATCTATCCTAAAATTAAATCTTCTGGAAGTTAACTTTTTCAAATTCTAACAAAGTTTCGAAATTTTATTGATTGAAAAAATAATAAAATTAATTAAAACTTTCTTCTGAATTTAATTATTATTAATGATTTCGTTTTAAAAAGAAAAAATCTCTACTAATATGAAATGATAGGGATTTAGTAGAAAATAAAGAAGGGACGAGAAGTTGCAATTGAAAACCTAAGGGCGTTCATTGCAACAGTATTGTTTCTCTTCACGTATAATGAAGAGATACTCAGTACATAATTCAAATGGCGTCGTTGAAAGAAATACCATTTGTAAAATATTTTACTATTCTATAAATGGTGTTATCTCTCGATAACCTTTCCAATTCTTGCGATTTGGTAAGATTGAACACCGAATATAAGCCTAAAGGTTTATATTTTAGTTCTAATTGCGCTTTTACACACAATTTTCTTTCATATCGCTACGAATACCTTTCGGTTCCAATGTATTGAGGTAACAATACCTCTTCTCGACGTTCACACAGTTAAGTATGAACAATTTATGTTTTGATGAAATTATATTTAAATAAAACTATTAATTGGTTATTAAAATATCCCATTAACATAATTAGTTAACTAATTTTTTTTGTCGCATTTTAATTACTCTTATGAAATACAAAATTATTGGATTTTAATTTAAAAAACCTTATAAAACAAGGAAGAACATTCTTCAGTGGATTATATCTATAAATACTCGTGATAAACTGGCAGATTTCATTTTAGAAAACATTAATCTCGATATATCTGTTATCCTTGAGGTAGGATGTGGTGAGGGTCAACTAAGAATTCCTTTTACTAAGAAAATTAGTAAATAGATTAAAAATTTTAAAGTAATAGCCTATGATCTTTCAGTTGGCTCATATTCTGAGAGTGTAGATATTTTAAAGAAAAAAATACAACATACTATGCTTCAAAACTTAATTACCGTTATGTAAGGAGACATAAGAGAGCTTGATGCTATTAAAAATAGTAGCATTGATTTCATTTTCTCAAATGATTTATTTTGTGATCTTGATCGAGTGGGGCTTGAAAAAGCTCTTAATGAATTTTATAGAGTCTTGAAAACAGAGGGTCAAATGGCACATGCTGAATATTCTTCTGCATATGAAAATATTTCACAGAAATTATTTATTGAAGCAGATATGCATTCTTTAGAAACATCTCTACCAAAACCTACTTGGTTTTCACCTTATTCTGATGAATTGGCCGCTCTAATGCATAAAGTAGGATTTAAAGACATTACAGTTAGATATTTAGAAACCGGACTTCACTTAGAATTTAATGATGCTATTGCAGCATTGAAAAATTGGACTGCGGATCCATTGTATATAGAAAATCATAAAGAAGATTTACGGAAACACAGAATCGAAACTCCCTTAGAGCATGTAATCTTTTGTGTTAAATGAAAAATTTGAATTATTTGGGATTCTCAAAAAAACCCTTTAAAAATACGTATCTTAATTCCTCTTAAAAAAATATCAATTATTATTAATGAAAGACCTAAGATTTCCTTGAATGAGATTATTAATAAAAAGAAATAAAAAATTTAGAAAGGAAAGATATTAATTGTTATATCAAGTAATGCTCCTATTAATATAACAACGAGGACATATATTAAAAAAGCAATTACCGTTATAACTATCGCAATTAAGAATCCTGTATTATGTCGAAGACTAATAATTATCCATGTTAGTATTAGTGCTAATAACCATCCAAGCCAACCTCCAAAAAACAGAAAAACTATAGCAAAGATTATGGTGATTAAAAATGAAGTTAGAAACACTTGCCCGAATTCAGTATGCGAGGCTTTACTAAAAAAACTGAGCGCAATTTTCAAGAAAATTGCCATTATCAATAGTAATATGAGATAAAAAAGCAAAAACCACATAATCTCTTCGAATGTATCTAAAGACTCTAACCAATCTGGATTAAATATTTGAAATAGCATATTTATCAAATGCAATTTTTTAACTTAAAATCTATTAAAGATTCATAAATATTTTATATATATTAAAAAAGAAAAATTTCATAATATATAAGCTAAATCTTTACAAATAAAAAATCTAAACGAATAGTCCTGTAATAACCAATATAACAACAGCTAGAGCAACTAAACCAGAAAGTCCAATGATTGTCATTACAATTTCATATAACTCTTTTAAAGTCATTTTTTGAAATTATTTTTATTTGATTTAGGTTTAATTTATATTATTAATATATTTATCTATATATCTAGATATAATAATATATTTAAATCTTATGCTAAGATCTATATCATGGACAATGATGACTTTATTTATATTCCAATTATATATATTTATATATATTTAAAAAAAATCATAAAGTAACTTATCCATATTGAAATATAAAGGAGAATTTCCAATAATAAAATAGGATAATAAAAACAAAAGAAATATCAATAACTTATGGGAAGAAGCAGTTTCGAGATATTAGATGATGATGAAGAGGCTGATATCGCACCAGATTCACCTCCGGCTATATTGTATAAATTTTCCCCTTGGATTCGCCTATAATCAATCCAATAATCTTCTAACTGTTTTATCTTAATAGAATCATCATCAAAATTATTACCAAGTAATTGAATATCGACTATCTCAAGCTCCATTGAATCTAGATAAAATTCATTATATTTCTTCCTTAATTCAGCTTTTTTAGTATTAAATGCTATGTCGAGTTCCTCTTCAAACCTAATAGACATCGAAGAATAAGGACGATAAGTAGGTGTCCCTAGAAATCGTTGAGTTCTACCAACATAAGACTTCCCAGTTCCTTAAAACTATTAAAAACAAGCAGAAGAAAGCGTGAAGTCTTAAAATGTCCCACTTTTCTGTGAAATTTCTCCCTTAAAATTTGTATTTGCTAGGTAATTTTTTCAATTAAAAAAGAAAGTCTTTAAACTCTTGTTCAAATTTACCCCTATTTCTAATTAATTACCACTATTTTCTTGTCATATGACCCCATTTTACGACACAATCTTTTTATGTATAAGGGAACAATTCTATTATTGTACAATAAAGTTTACAAGATGAAATCAATTGAAATCGAATTCAATAATAGCATTATCTATAACGATAGGAATCTTGCTTGCTTTATCACTCCTAATTAACAATAATCTTAGTTTTTATGGGAAAAATGGCTATAAAAGTACAGAATATAGCACAGAGATTAATTTAGATAATAAAAATTTAAAAATCTCAAAGATATCAGGAAAAATTCATATCATCAATAATTCGGGGTGGGTAGATTTTAAAAACGATGGAAATTGCACGGGTTCAGGTACTTATTCTGATCCTTATGTCATAAAAGATTTAATAATTGATGGCGGAGGTTCGGGAAATTGCATCACAATTGAATATTCCAATGTCTATTTTAAGATTGAGAACAATATTTTATTTAATTCTGATGTGGGAATTAAATTACATCATGTAGAAAATGGAATATTAGTCGATAACAATTGCACTCTCAATTCTAATGGTATATATTCATGGGATAGTGATAATAATATTATTTTAGAAAACGCTATTAATGAAAATTCGGAGGGGATATTTTTATCCTATAGTAATAAAAACATTATTTCGGGAAATAATGCAAGTTATAATGATATTGGTATCTGTTGTGTTGGGACTGATAATAATGATAATGAGATATCAGTAAACAACGCAAGTTTCAATGGTATTGGTATTTACATATGGGGTGGAAGGGATAATGAGGTATCGGGAAACACCGCAAATAACAATAATAACTATGGTATTCATATTTTTCGAAGCAGGAGAAATCAAATATCACAAAACACCGCAAATAACAATAAAATTCATGGGATTTTAGTTTCCAGCAATAGAAATATGATCTCTGATAATGGAGGATCGCTATGGGATTTTCATGAAAGTAAAGGAAACACAATATCACATAACATAGTAAATTACAATGAGCAGGATGGAATTAATCTATTTCAGAGCGATGACAACTACATTTGGGGAAATATAGCAAATTACAACGATCGGGATGGAATCAATTTATTTCAGAGCGATGCTTACAAAATTTGGGAAAATATAGCAAATTACAATTATCGGAATGGAATTCATCTAAGTCAGAGCAATAGCATGACTATTACGGGAAATAAGATAAAAAACAATTCTTTAGGGATATATTTAGAGAGTAATAATAAAAATGAAATTTCAGAAAATACCCTTAATTACAATGAAATTGCAATAATTCTAAACAAGAGCAACAGCAATATTATTCAAGAGAACATAATTAATAATAATAATATTGGTATTCTGATATACGAATCTAAATGTAATGATATCTCTAATAACTCTTTTAGTAATAATATTGAGGATATTCAAGGTACTCAAGAAAAATGCCCTCTTTATCCTCATGAAATTGTATTAACCATAGTGATCCCCATTGTCGTCGTTGCAATTGTTATAATAGTGATTGGGTTTTTCTATAATAAAAAAGCCATGAAAGAGGGTGTAAAAGAGATAAAATTTACTGAAGGAAAAGTCAAGAAAGAAATCTTTTTTTGAGCCCCCTAATTTAAAAGGGAAGTACAATGCATAACATGAAGCCTTAGAAATTTTTAAATAATATTAAATTTTTTACATAAAGGTATAAGAATTATTATATCCTTTTATTGACTATTAATCGAATATTTTTTTTTGAACTTGAGAAATCTAATGAAAGGTGAAAAATATTTCTGAAAAAGAGAAGAAATCTAAAAAAAGAAATCTTTCTTGGGTCGCTCCTTTTATTGGTGGAGTTCTTTCTTTAATAGCACTTACCACACCCGCATGGTTCATCAGCCTCGATGAACCCACTGGAGAATACACTTATATTTGGATTTGGGGTTTGGTTCTCGATAAGAATGTTGGGTACAACCCAACTTGGTTTTCTATAGGAGGTTTATATAGTTGGATTTTATACTTTTCAATAATTTGTTCAATTTTAATAATGATTTGTGCTATTATGCTTATTATTTTAGCTATCATGAATGGAATTGGGAAAGAAGAGTTTAAAGAAGTCAAGCGTACATGGTACTTATTATCCATTCTGTTAATCATTACTATATCAGTATGGAACTATTTTTCGTTTTCTTGGTGGGGACATTATCCTGGTTTTGGTGTAATTGGGATTTATCTGAGCGCGTTTATAACACTAATAGGGACAAAGGCTATCGATAGATATCGAGATTCTTCCACATAGAACAGAAGTTTTTAAAGAATATCAAGGAAAGGGATATTTGCTATTAGGAGTATCAATCTACTTCATTTATGGTCTATAAGACTACAAAAAAAAATTTTATTCTAAAATTGCTTATTTTAAACCCAAAAAATCAGACTCTAAATTAAAAAAATAAAAAATATTAGATGTTAAAACTTTTTGGTTTTTTAAATTACTTTTTGTTGTTGTTTATTTTTCTTTCTTAAATATAATAATGGACACACATCAAAAGCAAATAACGAAAAAAGCGCACAAGAATAAAAAATAATAATTAAAAGTACATCAGAACGCGCATAGTATCCTTGATAATCTCCAGCCATTAAACCCAAAAAAACAGAAAACATAATAACTCCAAAAATCATTGAAATTATTACTAAGATTCTTAATACTTTATATTCCATTTTTTTTCCCTTTTTTTTGTTTTTTTTTATTTTTCGCTACTTCTATATTATGGTTTGTGGAAATTTAATCTTATCCCAAAAAAAATCTGCATTTTTTATACTATTATGACTATTTTATAATAAAATAAAAAAGAATTAGACTCTAGTTATTATTTTATGTTTTTTCTTTATATTAATAGGTGATCAATTAAATAGATGAAAATCAAATCTCGAAAAATTACTTTAGGAACAAAAGAATGGGCAGATAGTAATGTTAACTGTTATTTCGGATGCTCAAACAATTGTCGCTATTGTTATGAGAAAAAAATGGCTATCCGATTTAAAAGAAAGACAGAGGAATCTTGGAAACTTATGGAACCTAATCAAAAAGCCTTAAAATTTACATTCGATAAGAAAAAAGGATGAGGAACTCTTGATGTTTAAGAAATAATTGCTCACCACAAGCGATTAGAATCTTCATAAACAAGGATCAAGAGTTCCACATTGGTTTGGGTATATAAAGAGACTTTTATATACTGGTGGTGGGATGGATTTTGGAAATGAGTTTAATTCTCTTTTGATTTTTTCGAGATCAACTCCACTTTCATGAATTAGAGATTCAACTTTATTGCTATATGTATCTAGTAACATATTTAAAGTACACAAGTTTGAAAAATTAGAAATTTGTAATATCTTTAAATTATTAAGTTACATTTTATAGGCTTTCTTTTAGCTCTTTTTGGTGCTCTATCCATTTCTTAATATTATCAATGATATGATTATAGTCTATGATATTAACACCCACAGGCAAATTATTTATATCAAGAGAAGGTGAATCGATTACCACTTGATTATACAGCCTTGGGGAAATATCTTTATAGACCACTCGATTATTATGCTCCTCTGCCTTTTTAACAATATCATTTGCCAAATTAAGCAACCCCTCCACTATATAGATATCTAAGGGTAATATCAATTGTTCAAAGAGTGTAGCCGCTTGTACCCAGTTTGGATCTTGTAGTTCATTCATTGGTTCTTCCAATAATTCCCTAATTTTGTGCGCAATATAATACTCAATATCTCCACGAGTATCATACATTCTGTCTAATCCTGCCATTTTTCATTCTCCATTATTTTCTTAAATTAGATGAATACATGATCGCCTGAGCGAAGTTCAAGAAGTTCTCTTCCATCTTCATCTAAGCACGCAAATCCTTCTCTAATTGCGACTTCTTTATCTTCAGTATAATACCCTATCTCCATAATATACAGATATACTATAGGTATAGTAACATAACTTTTTTCACAATGTTTTTATGTTTTAAAATTAATTGAAATTTAATAAAAATAAAAAAGACAAAAATTATGTTGATCGACTATAATGATTTCGATCAATTAGCAATAGAGTTTGAAAAAAGACGTGTATATGGAGATCCGAGAGACTTCGATATCTTCGATGATAAAGAAGGTAAGGAGGGAAATAATTGTATTGTGTCTAAATTTGCTCCCTACACATATCCGGATTTAATTGACGATCTTCCAAATAAAAAAGCATTAAGTGTAGATTCGATAAAGAGCGCATTTCGAGAGTTTATTAGGTTTAAAGTATCTCACGCTCCGGAGGCAACAATTTATGAGCGAATTGATGTGAATAAACATACATTCCATGATCCTCAAAATTCAATATTAGTCTCTTTACAATCGTACCAAAGAATGATGGAAGGCAGAAAGTATGAATACTTTGGTCAGGAAAACGTTTATCAAACTGATCCCATACTTGCAGAATTGCTGAAAATATCAAAACAGAAAGATGATATTGTGAAACAGATGAACGATGGTAAAATATCTCGTGAAAAAGCTCTTAAAAAAGCTAATCCCTTACAAATAAAAATATCTCAAATAGAAACCCAATTTATTACAACACATATAGAGGCCAATATTGGAAAGATTAATAACACTTTGACCGATAATGAAATTCCTCAGATTCCCATAAAGTTGCATATTGTTCCTCCTGATGATCACAGAAAGTATGGGGTGTTGGTTACCTCTGGTATGAGTGCATATCCAATGATGGCACCTTCAATGGCAGAACCTACCTGTGCTGAATTGTTTATGTTGTTATCACCAGATTGGCCTTTACCTCTAAAATCAGTAAAAAAAGATAAATATTACTGGGTAATCGATAAATTATTTAGATTGGTTAAATACGTACATGGAAATCGGCAATGGTTCTCAATAGGGCATACTTTTGGAAACGGGCATCCTCCGGTACCTTTTGCTAACAATACTAAATTATGTGCATTTTTGTTTAAGTTTCCTTATAAAGAATTGTCTCCCACTTTCTGTGAATTGCTAATTGGACGTAAACCAGTATATTTTCTTCAAGTTATGCCAATTTATCGGGAAGAAATGGATTTTCTTATGGGTAATGGTCCTGATGAGTTTGCTACAAGATTCATGAAGGAAAGTGCTCCTGAATATGTGGAACTAGACCGAGTTAATATTTGCATAGGAAATAAATATGATAAGGGATCTAAAGGAACGTTTTGCCGAAAATGTAACACTGTGGTGCGATATATAGATCCTAAAAAGAAGAAGATCGTTTGTCCTAAGTGTGGGGAATCAATCGACGTTACATAATACTTTAAGAAGCTAATTTTTCTAATTTACTAATAAAAGATAAAATTAAAAGAAAAAACGTTGATATAGAATAAATTTAATTTGTTAATCAAATAAAAATTTGATAAATCCCATAAATAATCCCTATGTGTCTTCCCTCTGCAAGATGATTTCTTGGTTTTTCATGAATGCCTTTTTTTCAGGAGAGAATAAATGCAAATTATTAGTCTAATATTCATTTAATGAATTATGGCAAGAAAAAGCAATAGATTAACCATATTGAAATTAAAATATTAAAAACATTTGAGTAAATATCATATGATTACATCTAAAGAACCTAAAAACTGGCAAGAACTTCAAAATGAAGTAGCAAAAATATTAGAAGAATGTGGATTCTCTGTTGAGATAGAGAAGGTAATTAAACATGTAAGAGGTGAAGTTGAAATTGACGTTTATGCTGAAGAAATAATTGATAGAAGGAAATATATCATAATATGTGAGTGTAAATATTGGCAAAATAGAGTTCCTCAACAAATAATTCATAGTTTCAGAACAGTATTGACAGATATTGGTGCGAATATCGGTTATATTATCAGTATGGTTGGATTTCAAACAGGTGCATTTAAAGCATCAGAGTTTACAAATTTAGAGTTGGTTACCTGGGATCAATTCCAAGAAGCTTTTTTAGACACATGGTATGAGAGATATTTTATAAACCAAATTACTGAAAAGTTAGATCCACTACTTAAATATTGTGAACCACTTTATCTTCCTAACTGGTTCAAAGAGTTAACAGATGATAATAAGAAAAAATTTATTGCTCTTATTAAAAAATATGATCATTTTAGTGAGTTAATGGAAGAATTCACTTCCTATAGGTTTATATTTAGTAAGAGACGACAAATATTGCCAATTACCATGAGATTTACTAATAATCCTGAGTTGAAGGAAAGTATACCAGAAAATATTGCATCAGCAACAGGATATCGAGAATTCCTTGAATTGGTTATTAACTATGGTGAGCATGCCATATCTCAACTCAGAGACCTAAAGAATAATGAAACATAATCAATCATGATTATGTATAGTATACGAAAATTTACGAGATTAGAAGGGAAATATAAATTTTTATAAAATTGATTTAATTCAAATTATTAATAACTACTAAAAGACAATAATATGAGTTTTAAAGAATTAGAATTGCAAAAAAAAATACAACAATTGATGTCTACGGGGCAAACAAATCAAGCCTTCGAATTACTTGAAAAGAAAATAAATGAAGAACCACAGTTTGTGGGAGCATGGATGCTTCTAGGGGCTATCTACCGCTCTATAGGACGGCTAGATATGGCTATCGACACATGTAAAAAGTGCATAGAGAAAAATCCTAAGAATTCCTTAGTGTGGACAAATTTAGGGCATATGTATATGGAGACTAACCAGTTTGATCTCTCTATTGAGACAAGTAAAAAAGCTATCGATTTAGATGCAAATAATCCTAGTCCATGGTACTCCCTTGGAATGGCATATATTGGAAAAGGTGATTATATTCCCGCAATTGACGTATTTCAGAAGTGTGTGAAGCTTGACCCAAATCGTTTAGATGGATGGAGATAATTAGCTTCTGCATTGGAAGAAAATAGACAATACAAGGAAGCGATAAAAGCATATGAACAGGCTTTAACGATTGATCCTAATTTTGCTGAAGCCTGGGCTGAACTTGGAATTACCTATAAGAATAGCGGTGATTTAAAAAAAGCATTAAAAGCATTTGAGAAAGCATTGAAACTGAATTCAAAAGTTCCTCCGTATTGGTTTCATTATGGTACTACACTCTCAGAAGTTGGAAAATTAAAACAAGCTGCGAATGCTATTCAAGAAGGCTTAAAACTTGATTCTAGTATCGTTAAAGCATGGATGGATCTCCATGATGTATACAATAAGATGGGCAACACGGAAAAAGCTGGATGGGCAATGAGGAAAGCTATGTCTACAGGAAAAGTGGATATTGCATTTGCAGGTAATGAAGATGAAGCCATTTCGCAAATTAAAGATTGGTCAAACGAGCAGAATAAAAAGGAAGCTGAACGTAGTGCTCTCGTAGAAAGAAGAGTATTTCCTTCTTGGTCATTTAGGGTTCCACTGGATTTTGAAGAACAACCAGATGGAAATAGAATCCAACTAATCTCGCCTGATGGTAAACTTGAATGTTATAACTTTAAGAAAATTATTAGAGAAAATTCTTGATTTTAACCCTGAGATAAAAGAATATTCAATCTATCAGGAAAAAACTTCATAAATAGAAAGTATAAATCCTGATTATCTTCTTTTTTTAATTTAATAAAAAAATAATACATATTAGGTAAAATGTCTTATAAAAGTAGGTAATAAATTCCTATTACAAAAAAAAATTGCGTTAAATGTAGAGAAGACATTTGAAATTCTTGCAGAAATTATAATTAATCAGAATTTCTAGAAAATAAGAAAATTTATATTATTAATATGCGAGTGTGAAAATGAAAAGAAAAACAATTTTAGTATTAGGGCTTATAGTTTTTAGTATGATTTTGTTTATACAGCCGATTAGAGCCGAGAACGGATTAATTGAAGTAGATCCATTCGTTATCAATGGAAATTTAGGATGGTATAATTTATCCATATCTCAATCATGGTGTAGTGGTAATGGAACAGTAAATAATCCGTATATTATCGAAAATATAGAGATTGAACATACGGATTACGATTATTTCACTAACGGGTTAGAACATTGTTTAAAAATTGACGGTTCAAACGTGTTTTTTATTATAAAGGATTGTATATTTCATGGAGCAGGTAGGATGCCTATTAAGAAAGAAGATGGTAGTTGGATAGTTGGTTATGGCGGAAATGGAATATGGGTAAGGAACTCCTCAAATGGTTTAATAATTAATAATATCTGTTATGATAATGTTCAGAATAATGGAATTGAAATATGGTATTACTCTAATAATATTATTGTTAAAAATAATACATGTTTTAATAATGGTGATTATGGGATTTATGTAGGAGCATATTGCGAAAATATTATAATTCAAGAGAATAATATCGGAATTAATACAGATTGCGGAATAAGTATATGGAGATCAGATAATAATCAGATTATAAATAATAGTTTAATAGGTAATTACGGTCGCACGGGAATATATCTACGAGATCATAGTAATTATAATATTATAAAAGGAAATCTTATAGATCATTCTGAAACGGGCATGGAACTTGAGATATCTGACTTCAATAACATTACTGACAATATAGTTCATTATTATCAATATAGCATTAAAGAAATGGGCGTGAATGGTCATTATTGCGAGGGTAATATAATCGAAAATAATACATTAATATTTGATGATTTTGTACCGCCTTCTATCCATATCAGAGAGCCTCAAGAAAATCAGATATTCAATACAACGTCACCAGCTTTTAATCTTTATATTGTAGAAAGATTAAGTTCGGGTATTGTTTCTCAATGGTATACATTAGATAATGGAATAACCAATTATACTTTTAGTTTAATAAATTTCAAAACAGGGACGGATTCTTATGGCGAGTATATTTCTGCTGATGGTATTGATGTAATTAACCAAGAGGCATGGAATAATCTGGAAAAAGGTCTTATCACAATCATATTCTATGTTAGAGATGGTAAAGGAAATGTCGCATGTAAAGACTTAATTGTAATTAAGGACGTTGAACCAGAACCACCAGAACCACCAGATTACATAAGTTATATTATTGGTTTTTCTATTCTTGTTAGTTTTATAATAATTGGATTTATAGGGAGATTTATCTCTAAAAGGAAAACTAAATTCTAAATTCTCTTTTTTTTATTTTTTTAATTTTAGCAGAAATTTGGAGTTAGATAGCATGAATATAAAAGTAGTAATTTATAACATAATTAGCTTAGTAATACCAATTTTTATTATCCTAATAAGCATTGGTAAGGATCTAATTAAATTTTTTTTCTTTTCTATTCATAAATTCAAGATAAATTACCCAATAAGTAAATTTTTATAAATTAAAATTTCTTGTAAAATATGTCGAAATAATGAAAAATCTAGATGAATATGTTTCCAGATATAAACAGTTTAAAAATGGAAATTATGAATACAATAGCATTACATCTCTCCATACTCTCAGAGAATCTATAGAAAAAGGGAGAAGGATTGTCTTTATTGGTGGTCATGTAAACACTACCCCATTTTTTTTAATTGGGTTCATCGTATTACCATACTCATTCGTTTTGAGCACGCAGATTTCATTTATAACTTTCGAAACATATTCATTTTTATCCTTTATTCTCATTTTTCTGGAGATTTCAAGTATTCCTTGCGGTATATTTTTTGGTCTTGGATTGTGGTACAAAAGATCACGCTATATTATTGTAGGTCCCGAAGGAATTGCATATAAAATGCGAACTCAACGAATTAGAGGATATAACTGGGAAGAGATTCAAATGAATTATTTTCTTAATAAAATATATCTTTCTATGTCTAACGGAGATAATCTTAAAATAGAAGCAAGCAATTTTTCATGTAAAGAAATTTCGCAGAATAAATCATTTGTAAGTAAAGCCACATTATTGATGTATATCTTTTTTGCCTATTATGATTATAGAAAGACAGGAATATTTAATTGGCAACCACAAGCAGTTAATAATGCTATAGACTCGGATATAGTAATTATTGACACATGGAAGGACCAATTAAAAGCTACTTTAGAGGAGTACAAGAAAAAAAACTATAATTTTGGTAATTATACGACAAATATACAGCTTCAAAATGATTTCTTAAAAAAGAAAATATTTGTATTGAAAGGTGGATTTGATATTGGAATATGGCTCCTGTTGTTAGTTATTTGGTCTATCCCCGTTATAATAATCTCTCTCTTAAATCCTTTCTATGGATTATTTAATATAAGTGAATATCTATATTTTTTATTAATTTGGTATTTTGTTGGTTCACCTTTCTTTCTAGTTTTAAGGAGATTTTTAGTGATTAGCACTTCGGGAGTATATTACCGCTTTTTTGGTAAAAAATCCTATTTTTCATGGGATGAGGTCGTAAAGATTAAAAGATCCACTCAATCCGGTTATCCAAATGATCTTGCAGTTGTAGACGTCTTCCTATTAAATAAAAGAATAAGATTCAGATCAAATCTATATAAGAATAGAGAATTCCCAAGGAATTATGCAAATATGTTCTTAAATCTATTCACTCTTAACGCTAAATTACATAATTTCTATTAAGTCATAGAGTTATAAAAAGATTTTGACACTCTTTTCTTTTATTTAGCCAATGTGATTCCTAAAAATTAATGAATTTATTTACAAATCGCTTGATGATTTCGTGAACTCGGTACTCGAATTTTGTCTTAATGAGATAACTCATTACTTTTAATATTGAAAACTAGTAAATAAATAGTTAGAGAATTGAAATTTGAATAAATAACATTACACAATAAAATAAACATCCTTATTTAGTTTAAATTGCTCACATTCCCTATATAAATTATGAATTTTTCTTATTAATTCAGGAAGAATTTTCTCAAATTCTTGAATATTTGAATAAATTTTTTTTATATTAACTTTATTTTTCACAGTTTCTATATTATTAATATATGAAAAGACGGCATCACGAATAAATTCGTTATAAGAGATATTTTTCTTTTGAATAAACTTATCTATTAATTCTTTTTCTTTTTCTGTAAATCTTACACCTACAAATTGGTCTTGCTTAGATTTTATGTTAATCAACACACATAATTTCGTTGGTATATATTAAATGGATTTTAGATTTATATCCTATTTAAATTGTTATTATTACGACTTTAATAAATAGTAAATATAATTGTCTTCTAAGGCGAAAAAGGTCTTTAATTAAAAAATAGATTGTAATAGCCTATTAATAAAAATTATTTTTAATTGCTGTCAAATAAGTATAATAACTCAAATCTACCAAAACGTAACATATTAGCAATGTAAATGTTACAAAAATCTTTATATCAAAATTAAAAATAAAAAGTGAAAAAAAATTGGAAACATTGGATTTAACTAAAATAATCACACGCGATTTAGAAAAAGCAGGATTTATTTCGTTCCTTAATAAGAAAAATACATTAGGATTGCCTCAATTTCACACTCAAGGTGTGGGTAGCTCAGTACCCGATCTTTTCTTTTATGATCCATATTATGAAAGCGAAATATTAGATCGGGACTTTTTGCCAAAAAATAGGACTACTATTCGAGCAGGATTTTTAGAATTGAAACCAGGAGATCACTATGGAAAATTAATTGAAGGTGCATTCAATTTAACTCGTTATTATGGATATTTCATTACTGAAAAAGCAAAATTTTTCATCAATGGTAAAATGGTTCAAAATGTAGATTGCTTTCTAATAGGTACTGGATGGTCAAGAAACGGGATGATTTATAAAGGAGATGAAGATAAAGTTCCAGAACAAATCCCTTTTATGTCTGAGAAATATAATTTTGCAATCACTCCATTTACTATGGCTCTTCATAGTTTTCTAAGATACCTAAAGCAATTTCAAAGAAAAAAATTACGAGATAGCAAATATAAAATTCCAGCTAATAAAGTAAAAACTGAAACAGGTATTATGATTTCAAAAAATCCTTTTGATGAAACAATGAAAGTATCATATGAATACTATGCATGGATGGGTAATAAAATGAAACCAATTCTTTCAAAAGAAGAATATGTTGATGAAGTAATTAGGACACAAGTTAAGATTAAAAAAGAAATTGCGAAAGCAATACTAATTATTTCAAGACGAAATAGGGAGACATGGTTACCAAAAAGTCAAATCAAAATTCTTGAAAATTTATCAGAAGACTGGCAAGAAATTGAAATCCCGCGGTGGTTATATAAAAATAAAGAGCAAATTTTCGGTAATTTATAGAAAATAATGGAAAAAGAGAGCAGTGGGGTACTTTTCTCTTATAAATCCAATTATCTTCTACAATTTATAATTAATTTTTTTTTCTTATAATTCTTACTATCAAGAAGAAGTCTTAAACTCTTAAAATTTTAAGATTGAATAACCCGTCAATATTAAAATCTGTTTTTTTTTTAGAAATATCATTATGTTGATATTACCCTTTAAAATATTATTAAATTCAAAAATAAATGAATGGTTTTATTAGTTAGAATAAAACTTTGTTTATTCCTTATAATCGATTGATTTAACAATTGTAATTTGTACATAGACGTAGAATAGTTAGAGGTGATATAAATAGATCCTAAAATGGAAGAAATGCTTAAAAAAATGCTTACTGCATCCGAAGATGAGAGAATTGAAATGGCACGTAAACGAACACAAGAGATGGTACAGTTACCATTGGATCAATTAGCCCAGCAAATTGAAGGTACTATATATGCATTTAATAGTTTAAACGATGAAGATATGAACACTTTAGTTATAGCGAGTGTAATAACCGTTAATGAGCTCCCTCCCGAAAAAAGAAGTACTGTGTATTCAGCTAGAGCAAAGGCTAGCCTTTCTGTGCCTGAAGAAATTAATTATAGAATATTAGCTGCGGGAGCTAATGCAACGAGAAACATATCAGAAGAGAGCTATCAATTTTTTAAAAAAGAATATAAAAAAGCATGTGAAGAATTTAATATTCCATTTCCTGATTTTCTTAATTAAAATTTTATTTTTTTTATTTTTTTTCAAATTTAATTCTGATTCGTCTTTACCTATAGTTTAAGAGACATAAGGTACAATTTATAAAGTTTGTCTCAAATTCTTTTGAAATTGGCATGGAAAGGTAAATTCAGCGTCTTATTTCAATGAAAAATTAGTGAAAATATATAGTTTATATCTCCTTAGTGTGTGTAAATTATTATTCATTTACACATCTACATTTAGGGGAGTGGTAGAGTATCTTTATCTAATTAAATTATCGTATTGCTAAAGAAAAATAAAATACCTGTGACCATTCAAATCTTTAGTCCATTCATAGTTTATAATTATAATTAGAAACTATGGAAGAATAGATATTGAAAACTGAACTTTCAATGGTTTAACTTTGACAAAAGTTTTAAATATGAATTTTTCCTAAAATGTATAATAACGTAATCCAATAAAAAATAAGGTAAATATTTTATGAGAATAATCTTAATAGTGAGAGGTGGAATTAGATGGAGGAAAGGAATAGTAAGAACTCAGAAGAAGGATTAGACTTGACGCTTGGATTATCTAAGGGTACTACTTTTATTCTCAAAATTAAACAAGATGCAACTATCAATACGATAGAGAAGCTAGATCAAAGAAGTGATATTAAAGGTGAATTAAGATTTACTACAAGTCATATCGAAAAAGGTAGGATAGGTGTGAATATAAACTCCCTTGGTCTTGTAAGCTCAGGTGTGTTGCTTCAAAATGAGTCCACAGGACATATCAGTATTAAGGGTCATGGTGACGGAAGTATTTCACTTAGAGATAGTCAATGGATACTCGAAGCAAACTTGGATGTCAGAATGGTTTATCGACTTATTAGTCAGAAAATGGGATATATCCAAGTCGGTGAGGACGTATTTGATTCGCCTCGAGAACGATTCTTGGGACGCTTGTTGTGTGTTTTAACAATAACCCAAAAGAAAACGGGAAGAGAATTCCAAATTGGAGATGGTAAAGTTACTCTCGTGTATCAAGAGGGCGGTCTTGGCATCATCAGGAATATTTTCCTGCATTTAAGAGCAGTTGAGCTTGTTAAGATACTTGGACCCAAAGAAACTGGGAAAGCAAACCTCAATAATCCTTGCCATCCAGACCTTGTAACAAACATCAGGACATTGAAAATTCAGCCGGTTGGATTTAGGGATAGTGACACTGATGCCAATCCTACAGGAGTTTCAGCTAACCGGCAGTTCAATGCAGCAAATGCAATCTGGGGCAAATGCTGTATCCAGTTCGATGTACAACCCATCCACATTATAACTGATGCCACTCTTAAAAACACCTCAAGTTACACCGCTATTCGTGACTCATATACTGACCCTGATCCTAATACTATTGAGGTGTTCTTCGCTGGAAATGCACTTACCAGTCAAGGTGGAGGAGTAGCTTCTGATTCAGGTGATGCAACCTCAAAAGTAGTAATTACAGACCAAAATGCTGGCAATGATAATCTTCTTGCACATGAATTAGGCCATACATTAGATGGAATGCATCCTGGAGTTGTTCGGGCAGGAAACTGGACAGGAGACCGAAACTCAATTTTAGTACCATCAGGATCGCCAAACATAGCCAATCCTGATGAGAACACTCACTTCAATTGCATTAGTGCCAACAACCCTGCAATGTCAACAAGCGTTGATACATGTTGTCTAACTCATGATATCACAAATCATTATATTCGTGATTTTCCTGAGGACATAGGCAATGAACCTAATGTTGCTCCTGCGGGGCGAAATTTCTATTCAATGTCGAATTTGTGGAATCGTCATTCAAATACTCCTGGAGGTACCAATGCAGATGGTACTCCAGCCCATCAACACCCTATCCGTTATGACGTAAGCGGAAATCCCTTTACAAACTACTTATATGCCAAAATTGAAGCTATTGTTGACCTACCACCACGAGATATGGAAGTGAAGTATTTCATTAAACATCCTGGATCTGGTGGTGGAATAGCTAATATTCATTATCTGGGATCCGTTCCAGTCCCTGATAACCTTTCGCCCGGTGCACCAGAAACTGTAGCATTATCATGGGAAATTCCTGATGGAACACCTAACCATAGTTGTGTCTTCGCTGTGATACGAAGTCCTTCGGAACCCGATCAAGACATAACCAGTTTAGGATTTAGAGAAGTGGAATCAGTCATAAGAGAGGATAATGACTGGGTTCAACGAAATTTGGAAGTGGGAGACTACGCAGATGGAAATGCCAATGCAGGTCAGAGCTATAGAATTTGGTTCTCCCCAATCATCATTGCATACCCAGATGAAATGGAGGACAAATCATTACCAATTACTCTGAAAGTAAATGCTTTGGGTACTCTAAAGTATGAGCAGATAGAAATTGAGATTCCAGGACGTCGAAACTATAAAGTAAAACCCGGTGAATCGCAAAAAATTGACCTAAATTTAGAGATTAAACCAGGCAATATTGTGCCTTTAGTGGTTACTGGTGTGGTGCCCGGAACAGCAGATATTGGTGAATCCTATTTCATTGATATTGAACCACTACTTGGGAAAGTTCAATTAATCGGATATAGGTTTGAAACGCGTATTTCTAAGTCCCATAATTTCCTTGCTCAAACCATTGATATCGGACTTGCCGCATTTCGCGATTTTGCAGTCCTGTCCGGTCTCGACGCTGCTGATTTGATAGTCACTCAAAATCTAAAATCCTTAAGATTTCGAAAACCATTTTACTCAATCAAGAACCTCATGGTATGGATGAAAGACCTCAGGTCTTTGATTGAACGTTTCATAGAATATCTTGAGAAATCGAAACTCAATGATCAATTTGATACACCAAAGACATTTCGTCGCTTCTTAGAAGAATTCGAGGAAGCAAAACCTGCAGCATTTATTGCTAACCTTCGAAATGCTGTTGCTAGATTACAGATGCTAGTTTATTTGAACCGAAAAGTTTGAAGAATATGACCAATGTACTCTCAAAACATTTATATTAGCTCATATTTGGTTACTCTAATATATCTAATTATCCCCATTAGAGCTTGAAAATAAGCAAATTAAATCAATTCTTTTTTTTACGGTCACATCCACTATTAGAAGTTTAGAAGAATTAAAAATTGAGTTAAAGGATAAAGAAGATGAATTGGAACTTGCTAATGGTTATATAAAGAAGATAAGGTAAGATTTCGGATAATAGGATCTTATTTTTGTGAAATGTGGTTTATTGCAGTCTTAGATTCTCAGTTAAGCAATTTTGAGACCCAATGGGGTTTAGGAAATTATGATGACGCAAGGGAATACGCTTTTTATTGTATTGGAAGTTATGAGCATGTTCAAGGATTATTTAGGCTATATTTTAACGCTACAATACATCTTATTTTCGCAAATACGCACATTACTGGTTATAGTGAACCAAAAGCAATAACTATTGCTCGTGAAGTTACAAATTTTTAAATCCTTTTTTTTTAAAAAAAAATAGTATATTCAGAAAAGAGAAAAGTTATAACTTTTTTTAAAACATTTTTCTATTAGGTTTTAATTGATTAAAAAATATACAAAAAGAATTTTATAGTGTAGGATCATAATAATTATTGGGAATGACAAAACAGGAAAAAAAAGAAAGCATTCTTAAAAAAGAAACAAAAGCATGATTATTATGGGAAAAATTTATGCTCTGACAAATTTAAGAATCACAATAGATGAGATTTCAAAAATTAAAGATTGATTCCAAAGGAATCAATATAAGAGAATTAATATGAGAAAAACCAAAAAGAAATCAAACTATCTAAAAATAGATGAATTTTTTAAAAATAGGCTGATAGTAAGTATACTTTTTTTGATATTATATGTTGTAGCTCAGGTATTTATAATATCAAATATTTCAGAATTCCCTGAGAACTACTTTATTAGAATTATTATTATGGAGATATTGTTTACAAGCGGTCTTTTACTTTTTTTCTATTTTACATTCTCATTGTTAAAAAACAGAAAGTCTGAAATAAGCCAAAAAAAAAGCACATTAAAATTCGAAAAAAATCTTAATATCCAAGGTAACAATTTAATCAAAAACGTAAACCTCGTTGAAGAAAAGGTAAGAGATCTTGAAGATATGTATATTTCACTTGAGAAGGATAAACTATTAAATATAAAATTTAAAAACCAAAAAGAAAAACATGAATATCAAAATTATAAAATAAAATTATATAATTTAAAGGATTTTTTACAAGAAATTAAAAAGGACTATGATGAAAGCATAAAACCAGAGTTAAAAATAATGTGGACAACTTCACCGAAAACTTTAAAGAGAAAAATCAGTCATCTATCAGAAAATGTTAAAAATCTAAATACTCAATGTAATAAAATTGAGTTAAAGCTAAAAGAAGTAATTTAAAAAAAAAAAATGAAATTATTTTATTAATTAACTAAAATATAATCAATTTTAGTTTCAATGTCAAAATCTCCATCCCTATCAACGACAGTTACAGAAACAGTGAAATTTCCAATAGTTTCATAAATATGAGTAGGATTTTTTTCTATTATACTTTTAATTTCGCCCCTTTTATTTAAAGAAAAAAAGAGATCCAGCTAAAATTATAAAATTTCTAGTCTCTGGGGTTATAAAATTGTACGTCTAAATTTTTTATTTAAAAAGTCCGAGAAAAATTGCATTATAATGATAAATGAATCTATATCAAATGCCGAAAATTCTCTGGTGGTTTACTTCTATCTGAAATTGGTTCACTCTCTTCAATGGTCTCATTCACTACGACAGTATTATTTACCCATACAATTATTGTGTTGTTATATCTCTCAATTACAGTGTTATTATAATAATAATTATTAACTTCTGTAATTGGTTGAGTTGGTTTACTCATTATTGATATAACGCTTGTTGGGAGTGAGACACCAGTAATTACTAAAGCCAAAATCAAACATACATTTTTTATATTTTCTCTCATTGTCTTTGGTAATTTTTTGTGTTATAAAGATAAGAGTAATGTAAATTGAACCATTACAAATTCTTTAGAATGTCTTGGTTTTTATAATTATCTAATTCTGGAAATTTTTCCCCACAATTGATACAATATGCCGCTTCTCGTGGATTTGGTGTTCCGCACATTGGACAGTATTTTTTTGCTCCCGGAATTTCTTTAACTACCTGTTCAGGAGTAGCTTTCTGAGGAACTACAGGTGATATTGCTTCTTTGCGCAATTTTTGTTTTTTGGTATATGTATATCCCCCAATGGCAATTGCCGCAACTATACCAATTACGACCAATACTCCAATAATAATTGGTAAATCGCTTACTTCGTAGGTAAACACTATTTTTGGAGGATCTCCGAAGCTTTCTCTTGAAGAGAGCATTAACCAATTTTGTTCCTCAGCAGTTAGACAAATTGACCATTGACCTGCCTCAAATTCAATAATATCTGTTATTTCGATTATATATATCCCATCTTGATAAACTGTAAACTCTCCCAGAAATTCACCATAATACGGAGCATTATTCCATGTTATTGTATATTCATTCCAACTTGAACTAATATCATAAATTTCTACTGTGGTAGTTGCCTCAATATACCAAAAATCAAGCCGTAATTCCGCTTTTCTTGTTTTAGCTGGTTTATCTGACAAGTCGAATTTGATGCATGCTTCAAGCCATTCAAGAAAATACCCGATTTCGAGGCTTATACCTCCCCCATAATTAGAATTTGGGTTATACTGGTCGATAGTGGCATCTGCGATAGCAACAGCCGTCTTTGTTTCCTTTCTTCCCAATACAGGTACCCAAAAGATCGATAGATGAGAGAAAATAATAAGAATTAATAGCAAAATCGTTTTTTCTATTTTTTTCAACTTCCTCCCTCAAAAATATTAAAAATTACAAAAAAATCTAGTGTTTATTACTTATTTAAAGTTTTACAATAATGGATTAGTTTTAGGTATTGTTGTGGATATTTTTAAGATCTTTTAATTATGCTGAAAGAGATAGACCGTAGAAGAATCCAATGATCAAAGTAATTATAAAAAATACCAGAAAAATCCTTAATATTTGTTCGATTGATTTAACATTCTTTTCTATAGAGGTTATAGCTAATCCAATCTTTCCTAACGCTTCTTTTAATTCTTTATCTTCCATGATAGATCTATTATTACTTTTTTTCTTTTTATAGTTCTTCAATATTTAGTATTAAAGGACGGTAATTAATCTTTAACTCTTTTTTATTTTTTAGAGAAGTTTTAGAGAAGGTTATTTTCTTAAATTTACAAAATAGTATAAATACAGAGAATCTTTGACAATTATGTAATATAATTATAATTACTTATTTAAGATTATCATAAAGGCTTTAGCTAATTTAGAGAGATACAATAAATAATCCAGTATCTTGCTTGCTTAAATAATTAATAATTAATTTTTCTTTTAAATAACTTCAACATATTCATATTCTGGCTTCAAGTATAATTTTTAGAGGTAATCTTATGTCCATAGAAGAAAAGGCTCTCCAAATTTCAGAGTATTATGAAATAATAATTCATACTTTTGAGTTTTTGAAAGATTCAAAAGATTGGCTTGAATATAAAAAAATGAATAAAAAGGTCAATGAAGAGAGTTACAATATAAGATTAAAGAGTTTAATAAATATGGCTCTGGTTTATTTTTACAGTTTATATGAAGGATTTACAAGAGAATTCTTTAAGAAATTGACAATGAATGATTTAAAGATTACCAAAAGTGAATTTGACAGTCGATATCAGAGCTTTCATGACATAATTGAAAAATTAATGAAAGATCTCTATAAAATTCATATCCCTGATAATGTATTTTCAGTTATCATGAAACTTCGAATAGCTAGACATAATATTGCTCATGGAGAAAAAGATGCGAAATCTGATTTTGATATCGTAAAAATATGTTTTCAAGCTCTTTTCGAGTATTTCCAGTACATGGAAAATAATATAAATATTTTTAGCAAAAGATTAACATATCTGAAATTCACTGAATAGGTTTTTAATGATAAAGTTAATTTGAGAGAGAAAAGTTCTTTTAGCGAAAATTTAAAACTGTTCGAATTTCATAATAACTTGTAGCGAATACAATAATTTTGATATATTAAAAAAAAAATTTGTATTGAAAGTAGTTTGAAATAATGACAGAAGAGATTCCTAAGGATGCATATGGTGAGATTAAAAATTTAGATGAATATCTCTTAGAGTATCAGAAATATAAAAAGGGGAATTATCAATTCGGAAATTACTCAACAAAAGAAGAAATTCTTGGGGAATTCTTAAAAGGTAAAATATTTGTGCTAAAGGGTGGATTGAATATAGGAGGTTGGATTCTAACAATCTTGATGTTCGTGATAGTAATAGTATCATTTTTTGCTTTATTCATCCCCGATCCCGGCTCTGTGCTTTTCATTACTTTTCCAATTCTCGGATTGCCAGTAATTTCATTTAGTTTGCTTACTTCAAGAGTATTTCTAGTTATTTGTCCTTTAGGTTTTTACTATCGAAAAATCTTAAGCTCAGGTATCTTTTCATGGATTGAAGTAAATAATATCAAATATTTTACCCAAACATACATGGGAATCAAGGTGCAGGGAATAGTAAAAATCTATATGTTTAATGGGGGAAAAATAAGATTTGGATCAGCTACATATCTCAATAAAGAATTCCGGAGAAAAGTTAAAAAGGAAATATTTTTGAATCTATTTTACATCTACTCTCATCGAGGAACTTACATTAGGTTTATATAAATAGTTGGAGACTACCATTCTACACGGGAATAAAAAACTCACTCTATAATTATTCAGTATGCTTCTGATTAAGGATATTGATCTGTTTATCTCTCTCACAAATTTCTTAATTAAAAGTATAAATAACCTTAAAGGGTAAATCTTTCAGACTTTCTTTAAGTACTAGTTTAAACTTATCTGTTATAGGTTTAAAACCATTTAAAACGTAATTACTTATAGAACAATGATCAGGCATAAGTTCTAATAAATATTTTTTCAAATGCTCTAGAGTTTTAGTGTTATCATTTACGCCTCTTATAAATAGAATATAGATTCCAAGATTGCCATCAAAATTTCTTCTAAATTCTTTAATTCCATCTAAAATTTCTATTGGATTTGCAGATTCGGGACATTTATTAATTTTTGAGAAATTTAATAATTCGATACTGTTCAAATTTATTGCAACTAAATCGCATTTATATAAGTAGTTTCTTAAATTCTCGTCTTGAAACAGTGCGCAATTTAAGTTCATTCCAATTTTCTGGGTTGGATAAAGTTCTTTGATCAGTCCTATGATGTCTTTGCAGATTGAATATTTTTTTTTGTTAGAAATCCCTTTTATCCAAAAATAATCTGGAAATTGTCCTCTTTGGACAGAATCTACAATTTCGTTCATTATTTCCTCAATTAAATTATTAAAGTCAGTATCATCAGCATAGGAACTAATATCCACAGACAATAATGACCCAAAATCAGAATTAATCTTGAAAGATTTTAAGAATCGATATTCCAATCAGATCACATTCAATTTTTCATATTATTATAATCATTTGACTTATTCATTAATATCTTGAGTTCTGAAAGATATTCTTCTGATTTATGTAAATAAAGTTCCCTTTCACTAGGAATCATTCGTTCTGTTAGCAATTTACCTTTTTCAAAATACTTTAGAGCCTGATCATACTTTTTTAGCTCCTGATAACATAAGCCTAGTTTTGCACAGGTTTGAAAAGTAAAACCCCCTAATGATTCTATTTTTAATGCATGTTCATATTTTTTAATTGCATTCTCATAATCTTTAAAATTCATTAAAATTTCTCCGTATGTATCATATGAATTTCCCAAATTTGGATTAAGACTTATTAAATATTCAACAGTTTCAATGGCTTCATCTTTTTTGCCCATAAAAGCTAAGAATATAGCTTTATTATTGAGTAATTTAATACCATTTGGGTGTGTTTTTAGTAATTCATCTATAATTTTCAAGCTTTCTTCATATCTTTTCATTCCAAAAAGGATAAAAGATTTTTGAAAATGCAGTATATATTTTAAATTAGGATTTTTGTGAACTGTCTCATCAATTAAATTTAATGCTTCAAATTCTTTACCATTAGTCATTAAAAAATAAGCTTTAGCAGCATAAAGTTTTGATAATGTAGGAATTATATCAATTGCATTATTGATTATATTAATTGAACCTTCATACTTAATTTCATGAAATACCCGTGCTTGAAACAGAAGATACTTAACCTTTTTGTAGTTAAGACGTTCAAGTGAAATAGCTTTTTCAATTAATTCTTTAAATGTATCAATATCTGCATCTTGAAGTTTAAATCCATAAATTAAATTATATCCCATTACAATTGCTTTTGTTAAATATGATATCGGGTGATTTGGATAAATGTCATTTAACTGATTAGCAATTTTAAAAGCTTTATCGAATTTACCTTTAGCAGTATAAGAAAAAACTAAAAGAAAAAAAGCAGGTATATCTATTTTAGGATTCTTATTAAATATATTAAATCCTATTTCTTTAATTAGAAGTTCTTTTCCTTCTTTATATTTGTTTATCAAAAAGTAGAATAAACTCTTTAAAACTAATAATTCTTTATCATTTGGGCGTATTTTTATCGTATTATTTATGACATTTAAGGGATCGTCACCACTTCTTAGGTAATTATTAAAAGTATGAGTTAGAATAAGCGCATATTTAATTCGTAGTAATAAAATATGTTGCGGATTATTCAACAATGCTTCATTAATTTCACTTAATATCTCTTCCTGTCTCATAACTTTAATAAATATTTGCGCTTTTTGACAAAGTAAAAGGACATGGGGTGCATTTTTAAATCCCTCTTCAATAACTTTTAATGCGTTTTCATAATCATCCATTAGAAAGTAAGAAATAGATTGTAATAAATAACCAATAAACTTTGATGGAAATTTCCTAATTAGTTCTGTTGTAATGTTAATAGACTTTTTAAAATTACACTCTTCTGTGACAAGAATATCATTTAATATTAATTTCTGAATTTCATCTAATTCGGATAAAGTCTTTCTATATAGATTTTTTGCTCTTGATATTTTACTTCTATATAATAATTTGATAAATTCATCAAGAATCTTTACTTTTTTAAGATTAGCCGTATTTTTAAATTCTTGAATTGTGATAAAATTCAGTTTTGAGATAAACATAATATCTAAAACATCAAAAATTTGTTTATCCAATGTATAATAATATTCATCTAAACTACCATTATTTACTGATGCTGATGGTTCAAAAGTTTGAAACTCCTCAAAAATATTTTGCCACACAAAACCTTCTAATTTTGCCTCACTATCAATTAATTTTTTTTCAGATTCGATTTTATATGCTGAGTTTTTTATATAATTTGGTAAAAAATCTCTTAATGATTCTCTCAAACCATTATGAAAGATATGAATACATATATCATTTATAATCTTCTCTAACAATTGATCAATATTAATAGTTGGATTTCTTTGAAATTTATTCAAATAAGTGATTTTTGTAATATGCTTCTCAACAGTAGCATTAAGTAATTTTTCAAGTGGTTCATTTTTTTGGAAATAATAAATCCTATCTTTGTCATCTTCTAACTTAAAGAATTCTATTTGGAAAAATTGATTATCAACAATTTCATTTATGTAATAATTAAGCGATATTCGATCAATATCATATTTTCCAGAAAATACTTCTGGTGAAATATAATTAGGATAATTATCTGGATGATTGATTGCAAGGAATAGTAAAATTTTATTAAAATCTTGCTCATCTTTTAACACTGTTTTTACTTTTGAATAAGGTAACTTTAAAACAAGATCAAGATACCTGAACTTCAGTTCTGCGATTTCAATCTTATATTTATTAAAAAATTCCTTTGTCTTTTCAGTGATTTCTTCAATTCTTTTACTCTCTTGCTCTAAAATAGATTGCCGATCTAAATCATACAATTTCAATATTCTTAGATACTCAATCTTTCCTGTAGAAGTAATTGTATATTCTTTATTATTTCTAACAACAAATTGCTTATCCAATAATATATTTAGAGTACTAGATAAAGAGGATTGGTTAATTGAAAGCGGCTCTTGTTTAAAATCAGACCATTTGCATGAATAGTTATTAGATAACATCCATAAAATCCAATGATCATAGTTCCGCCTCTTTAGAATAGCTTTTGGAGGATATTTTAATTTTCTTTTTCCCAATTTTCTATCATAGGTCGCTTCACTAAACCTATCTCTCCCCTTTGCGGTAATTCTATATTGATTTCTTTCGGGGCGGTCAATATAACCTTTGTTTAAAAGTTTCTTTAAATATCCATGTAAGGTTGATCCACTAATTTCTACCGTAAAATCGCTCCACTGGCATAAATCATTAGCGTTTAACATCCAAAGGATTATATATTCATAATCTGTTTTTCCATTTCTCGGATTTAGAATATCTTCAGGAGGATATGTAATTTCTTCAGTTCTACTCATGAATAATCACAATTTATCTGTTTTTATATATATTAATTCATTCTCTTATATAAATTCTATACTTCGTACTAAAGTATGAACTTCACATGAAGTCCGAATTAAAAATCTATATATGAATTGAAATTTAATATAGATCAAGTTTAGAATATCTAAAAAACACGTTAAAACGAGATTTTTAATTTGTTAAGAAATGAAAAAGAAGAGATAGATATCGAAAACCTCTTATTAAAAAGCACTAAATTAGAAAGTGTAGAAACTGAAGTCTCTGAATTTAAGCGTTTAGATAATATTATTCAAGATTTTGCCCCAGAAGTAGCACATTTATACCAATACCGAGAAGACGAAGCGGAAGAACAACAAATAAAGACGGGACAACTTCATGAAAATAGAATTTTAGGTATTTTCTTAAAATCCTTATTAAAAGGAAAAGGTAAAATAACCACTAGAAAAGTTGAGGATGAATATAAGAAGTATTTTAAAGATATTGCGCGTTCGACTACTTCAACTTATTTAAATATGTTAAAAAAGGAATCCACTTTATATACAGAAAGAGAAGGAAGATTAGTTTATTATAAATTCTATGAAGAACCTCCAATAGCGATTAAACCTTTTTGGTTTACTCGAATTTTTTGTATCGTACCAGCATATTTTGATAGAGCCAAGTTTTTTTCTAACCTGTACACAGAATCAGAGATTTATGCACAGGAATATATCAAAGAATTTGGAATTATAGATAGAGATACATTGATCCAAAATTTCAAATACCTTATTAGTTTAATTATTTTAAATATTTTTAAAAATCGATGTTCAAAATGCATGCTTTGTCAGTATAGCAAGAGAGAAATCTACATTAAATTAGAAGAAGTAATCCATACAGCAGTTAGGGATAGATCTGATGTATTACCAGATGAATTAACTGAAGAATTAATAAAAAAATTCTCAGAACTCCCTGTGTTTAATGGAGCAGAAATTAAAGATAATTCTGTTAAAATAGCTACTGCTAAAAAAATAATGAAGAGTGCTAATCTCTATAAAAAGGACTTAAGCTTTCAAATTATGGTTGCTTCAAAACGAAAAGAGACCAGGTTAAAACAAAAATTAGGTTTTGAAGAAGCTAATATCAACGTAATAAATTAAAGAATGCAACTTTCCATATCATAATCCTAGAAGAGAGTTCTTCTAGGATTTCTCAGACTTATTTTAAAATGTGATAATTTATGTATAGTAAAAATTAGTCAAATAACTATGTATTTTCTGAATAGGAGTGATAATAATTTTAGACTGAAATCTAGACTGCTTAGATTAAATGATTCTTATTACGTTCTATTATCATACATTCTCAGAAGATTGAAAAATTTTAAAAATTTTCAAATTATAATTTAGCTGAAGGTGAATTAAACACTCTTTAAAATTTATCTTAATTTTGTTTTAAAAATATAGTTATAGAAGATTGAATATTATTGATTTAAATGGTTTATTTCCAAATTAGTAGAATAGGATTTAATTGTGGATGGGATAATAATAGTTGTGATAAGTATCCCGATTTTTGTAAAGAATGTGTTACAGTTCAACTTAAAAAATTAGGTTTAGACGTTACACCCAATATAAAAATTATCTGGATTGATTCAGAAGAAAAACGTCTTCAAATGTTTCGAGATTTAATCTGGCAAAAATTTTTAGATGTATTAAATGTTAAACATATTCTATTAATGACAAAAATTGGTTTACCTGTAATAAGTTATCCCATTTCAGGAGCAGGTGTAAATATAGAATTTTTAACGGGATTCATACAAGCAAATATTACTTTTTCTGAATCAGGAAGCAGCTCAGAAAATATTCAATCATATAAACAAAATCGTAAGTTTTATGAATTTCAGTATGAAACCTTTAATATTTTACTGAAAAATGGAGAATTTCTTAGGATCTGTCTAGTTTTAGATCATAAGGCTTCTGATAGTCTTAAAACCCTTGTATCTGATTTTTTAAATGATTACGAAAGTCGATATCTAGATAGACTTGAGAGGCTTATTAATGTTGGAATGCTTAATTTTGAAGATACAATAGATTTTATCATAGAGACCTTTAATATTAAATTAGTATTCCCAATGGTTCTCACACATACAATTTTACCAGATAAATTAGAAGAAATAAAAAAAAATCCAATTCAAAAAGCTATAATAGATTTTGCAAAAAAATTACTAGCTACAAAACAATTCTTTTTTATTATTAATCTAATTGATCAAGTTCAAAAGATTGTTAATATTGAAGCAAATGTTATTCTCTATGAAATCTATCAACTTTTACAGTCAAATGTAATTTATCCAACGACAATTGAAACTGCAGAAACCAATATTTTACAATTTAAAGAATCTCAAGCAACTAGAATTGCTAATAATGAGTTGATTTCTCCTATTATTGCTAATGATGATGCGATAAACGAATTAAAAGAAAAAGCCAAGTATATGAACTTAGATGAAGTCATAGCATCTATCAACTTTTATGTTAAAAAAGGTGAAACTGCTGAAAAAGCTTTAATATATAAAGAAGCACAGAGAGAGTATGAGAAAGCTCTTTTTTTAGCAACAGGTTTTGATTTGAAGGAAGAGATTGGAAAAATATCATTTATGGTTTTAGAGCTTGATAAGAAAATTAAAGAAATTGATCTTGATTACGCTATGAAAGCAGGAGAAAAAGCGGAGAAAAGAAAAGATTATATCAATGCTATAAATTATTATCAGCAGGCAGTCAAAATTCTTGAAAATTTTCCTGATTCAAATGGAGCTGATCAAAAAATAAAAAAATTAGAAAAAAGAATTCTAAATTTACGAAAACAACTCTAAGTCAGAGAATTTTATCTTATTAAATATAAGTTTTGATTCAAAACAAGAACTTATTTTAATTTATTTAATTTTATAGGATAATTTATGGACAATCCACCATTTACCATTAATTTTCATCAAATTAAAGTAATCTATATAGCCCACTTCCTGACATTCCAGTTTGAGTTTAGCAGCTCCAACATTTCCAGTAATATCAATGTAAAAAAAATCAGTAGTCCATGTTAAATTCTCGTTAAGATTTCTAGGATTATACCAAGATAAATATTCTTCTTTATCAACTATTCGTAGATTTTCATTTTCATCGAATAGAAAAAATTTCCATTTATCATGAAGTATCTTTTTGTAAAGTTCTGGATCACTTTTAACATGACCTTCATGGTAATAATCTATAATAGCTTTTTTAATAGAATTTTTTTCTCTTTCAATATCTTTAAGATTTTTTTCAGTTTCTAATCTATTCATAGTATTTTGTTTAATTTTTTGAATTTAAAAATTTCCAAGATTTTGGGTATAATTTTCTATATTCATTCATTTTAGTTTCTGAAATGAATTTTCTTTATTGAAGATTTATTTAGAATAAAATAAATAGAACGCCTACTAAAGTAATAATTACACCTAGAAATCCTTTTTTCGACAATTTTTCTTTATTTATTAAATAAGAAAAAGGAATGGTAAATAATGGCATTGCTGTAGAAATTAAGGACATAAATGTAGCACCAGCTGTATGAACAGCTTCTCCAAAAAATAAACTACCAATTGAATAACTTAATATAGCGGAGATAATCAAAATTTTCCAAGTAGTTCGACTTTTAGGTAAAGGATTTCGTCTCTCTTGGATAAATGCAACTGTGCTTAAAAATATAAAAGCAAAGACAAATCTTACCATCATAGCAATCATAGTACTCAATATTCCTAATTCTAATACTTGATTTACTTGAGAAATAGAGTAATCTGATAATGCAATCCCTATTGCCCATGAAATTGCGGTGAAAAGCGCCAAAAAAGAGCCTTTTAGAGTATTAGAAAAGATCTTATGCTTTAATTCAATTTGATTTTTATCATTCGAATTCTGAAAACTTATTTTATTGATCTTATTATTTGTTTTAATATCTTTTTCACTAATTATTATGACACCAATTGCAATCAAAATTGCAGAGAAAAGCATTTGGAGCGAAAATTGAAGATTTAGAAAAAAGAGTGCAAATAATATAGTAAAAAAGGGAGTAGTGGTAGTAATAGCAAGAGCTTTAGTAGGTCCTAAAATCTTTTGTGAATAAAGATAAGTTGTATCTCCTAAAATAACAGTAAATATAATACTCAATATTAAAATAAACACAAGTAGTATCGGAAGCGAAAATATTTCTGAAAAGACACCAAAAAACAAACAAATTATAAAAAATGTCAAGAATCCTACTAATGAACGTATGGCATTTTGAAAAATAGGTCTAGCTTCATTTTCAATCTTTCTCGCTAATACGAATGAAAGAGCAAAAAATATTCCCGTAAGAATACCTGTAATTTCTCCATACATAAAAATTCTGATGTCTTAGACTTTATAGTTTGATCATTAAGTTAATAATTATAGAACTAATATGTTTTTTAAATAACTTTAATGAATATTTATAGGAAAAATTAAATCCTGCATATAAAGTCTAATTTTTTTTTCTATTATAGTTCTAATATTTTTTCACTTAAATCTTTGCAATTTATTTTTTTAAAAATATTAAAATACTTCAAAATCATTCCAACTGGTTTTATAATACTAATTTTATATCTTTTTATTAAATTTAAAAAAAAATTTAAAATTTTAAAATAAAAAAAGTGAAGTGATGTGAATGAGTTTTGATGAATTTGATGAGGATTTAGGAATAGAAGAACCTGTAAAATCTAAGACTCCTGCTACCAAAACCCCTTCTGCAGGAAAGAAATTGACTTTATATTTCATGTCTACCATCGGACCAGGCGAAAAAAAGGAAAAATTAACTGTTAATGACAGCAATCGAGTAAGAGATATTAAAAATACATTAGGGAATTTATATGGACTAGATCCTAATGATTTTCATTTATCTTCTGGCGGAGTTACAATGGATGAAAATAGTTCATTGAGAGATTATAACGTAAACAATGGCGATGACATTCTTTTAATTCCTGCAAGTACTGCAGGTTAAATATCTATTCAATTTTAATTTTTTTTTATCTTATTTTTATTTTCAATATATTGAATTAAATATGGAAAACCACTAAAGGTATTATTAAAATAATCTATTAACTCTTTATGATTAAACTTTCTATGTAAATATCCATTTTTTAAAGCGGAGATTATAAAGCTCAAAAATTTTTCACGCAATTCATTGATATTAGTTTTAAACACCTCAGTAATCCTATAAATTATAGCCTCTTCAAAAAATTCATGCATGATGACAGATATATTATTATTTATCTGTTTCAATTTA
>JBHLLG010000010.1:0-75233 GCA_048885925.1 Candidatus Hermodarchaeota archaeon | reverse complement strand
GGTAATAAAGTTGATTTAGAAAGAGAAGTAGACCGATTAGAAGCAGAAGATTTAGCTAAGAAGCTAAGTTGTGAATACTTGGAGACCTCAGCAAAAACAGGAGAAAATGTAGAAGTAGCGTTTGAAAAAATTGCAAAGGCATGCCTTGAGGACTTATCTCTACAGTAAATTAAAAGCTTTATTGATTTTTTTTAAATAATTTTTAACTTTTTTAATTCTTCAGTGAGTTCAACTATATTTGTGTATTTTATACCTATAATTCCTAAATCGTTAGCTGATCGTACATTATTTAATCCATCATCTATATAAATTATTTGTTTTGGTTTACAACCCGCCTTATGAATTGCATATTTAAAAATTTTAGGATCAGGTTTAATTAGATGAATTTCATGTGAAAGAATTAATTCATCGAAATATTTAATGAAGTCCCATTTTTCCTTGAGTATATAATCCCAATGACTTGCGTTTACATTGGATAGAGCTAGAAGTTTATATCGATTACTTTCTCGTATTAATTTAATCAATTCTATTACTTCCATATTAAAACCAGAAATGATACTATTAAATGCACTATAAAATTCTGATTGATCTAGCATACAAACTTGGAGAAGATCGCAAGCAAGTTGGTAAAATTCGTCATCCGTCATGTTTCCTTGATGATAGATATCTGACTGTCTGAAAAATTCTAGCATTATTGGGGTTTGAGGTTTATTTAAGGGTGATTGAGTTATTATCTTATTATAAAAATTCGAGAAATCAAGATCTATTACTACCCCTCCTAAATCAAAAATAATGGCTTTAATCTTCATAATAAATAAAAGAAATATTTATTTTCTGAAATAAACTCTTGTTGAGAATCTTCTAAATGGTTTTGGTAATTTATATTTTGGGAAACTTCTTGTATCTTCTTCTAGCAATTCTAATAGTTTATCTAACTCGATATCGTTTAATAGTTCGGAAGTTTGCTTTTTTGGACCAAAAAGTTCACCAATTAATCTTTTTCTAACTGATATCGTTTGATTTTGAAGTTCTTTATTGCCAATTATTACTGTATATGGAATCCATTCAATTTCAGATTGTCTTATTTTTTTACCTACAGTTTCTTCTCGATCATCAAAATCCGCCCTAAATTCCAGTTGATTTATGATATCAAGTATTTTTTCAGCATATTCTTTCTGTTCATCACTTACAGTTATAATTCTTACCTGAATTGGAGATAACCAAGTTTTGAATCCGGGAACTAGTTTATCTTTATTTCGGATGGATAGTTCAATTAAACCCCATAAAACACGTTCTAATCCACCTGTTGGAGAATTATGAAGGATTATTGGGTGTTTTATTTGACCATCAGAGTCTAAAAAAGAAATATTATATTTTTCTCTCTTTATCCCATCATTATCAACCATATATTCTAATGAACTCTCTACATCTATTTGATTAGTTGCTAATGTAGCATCTTTACCATCAGCAGAAAGTACATTTCTCTCAAATTTAAAAACATAATAATAATATCTTTCCTCCCATAATTCTAATAAGATGGGATGATCTTCAGTTTTAACTAAATCAAAAATCCATTCCTTATTTTCCTCATAAAAAGTTTTAGTTGTTCTAAATATAACAAATGTTTTTATTCCTAAATCTTTTTCTAGGTTTTTAATTAACTCATATTGCTTTATAAATTCATCAATGGAAGATTCTAAATCTTTACATAATGTATGAAGATCAGGCATGATAAATCCTCGTAATCTTCTTAAACCGGATAATTCACCTTCTTGTTCTCTTCGAAAATCATACTGTTCAAATTCATATGCCCTTAAGGGAAAATACTGAGGTTTCAAGTTCATTTGAGAGAATAAATCAAAAAGGAGAAAATCACTTGCATATCTTAAAAGGTACCTATCATTTCCAGATTCAAGCCAATAACTTCTTGCTGGAAATCGAGCTGTTTGAGCAGTCAGTTTTTTATTTTTTACTGTATACATGATTGGAGTATCAAGAAGTAAAGCCCCAAAATCTATTAATCTATCTTCAATAAAATTTTTAATTAAATTCTTCATAATAACTCCTTTTGTATACCATCTAAAATTTCCAGCGTCTGTATTAGGGTCAAAATCTATTAATTCAAACTCTTTCATTACTTTTATATGAGCTGGTTCAATTGCTTTATCAACTTTCCTAGATCCTAAATCTGATTTCAAAAATAGATAAAACTCTTTATCTTTTAATCCTTTTGGGGGTAAAATTTCATTATTTTGATCGAATTCTAAATCCAATTCCTTTCCTGAAGGAGTTAGAATTTTAAATATAGAATTTTTAATTTGTTCTTCAGGTTTTATTGCTAGTTTTACATCTCTATACATTTCAGCTACCTCATGACCCAAACAGTTAATTTTGAAAGATTTATACCATCCAAATGGAGAAAATTTTGCTTCAATACCTCTTTCTTCTAAATTTTTTGCTATTTTAGGGCAAACTTCCATTGCATTTTTGTCATTACTGAGAAATTTGCTTAAATGCGCCCATGGATAAACTAGAACTTTATCAACACGATACATATTGCGTTCCATGATCAATTCCAAAAACTTTCTCGGTTTTCCTTTTATTTCACCATTTTGGATCTTTCTATTGAAATCTCTTATTTCTTCGTTTTTTTGCCTAAGTTTTTCTGGAAAGTTGGAGATTTGCAATATTGCATTTTCTATTTCATCTGCACCCTGTTTAGAAATTAAATCTGTATCATAAGTATCTTGATCTTCAACAGAAACATAACAAACTAAAATCAAACCTTCCATTTTTATAAAATTATCTTTAAATTTCTGTGGTTTACTTGTTGCTTCTTTATTTTTTATGACTTCTACATCTTGTGAGTGAATTAATAAGATTTTCATGATAACTCCAATTTTTAATATCCAAATCAATAAATTCTAAATATTTTACTTAATTCTGATAGATAATAATATTCAAAATTCAAATTAATTATTACTAAAATTTATTTCTATTATAATGAATCTTAAAAAAGCTTTTTCAGAAGTATTTGAAGTATTAGAGATATTATATCAAGATAGAGAAGAAATTTTAAAATTATCTCGTAATATCATTAGAGATTGTAGTATAGCTATAAAAAGTATTCATAGAAAAGAATTTGATAAGTTTCAAAACAAAATTAATAAAATTAAAAATGAACATCAGGATTTAGTAAAATTAGTTAATAAAAATCTTGGAGTATTTTATAATTACTTAAAGACTCCTGAACAAGAATATGCAGAAGCGATGGCTTTTTATGCAATAATAAAGAAAAATAATATCCCTACTCCCCTTGATTTAAAGATTGATCCTATAAATTTTGTTTTGGGTTTAGCAGATGTGATTGGAGAACTACGAAGATATGCTTTAGATAATATTAGAAATTCTCAAGTTGAAGATTTAAATGAAATATTAGAAAATATGGATGAAATATATACATATTTATTTACAATAGATTATCCCTCTGCAATAACTCAAGATTTAAGACATAAAGTCGATACTGCCAGAAATATTATTGAAAAGACTAGAGGAGATATTTCTCTTGCTATTCAAATGAATGACTTAAAAACTTGTTTTGAAAACCAAATATAAATTACTGCTATCGAAATTCATAATCATTTAACCAATATAATTTAAATTTTGAACTTTTAGGAAGACTTAATATGAATAAAAATAGGAAAAAAATTTTGATTGCGGGAACTTTTGATCTTATCCACCCAGGACATATTTATCTAATAAATGAGGCTGCAAAATTGGGAGATGTATATATAATTGTAGCTACTGATAAGAATCGAAAACTCTATTCTGGTATTTCTCCTATTATTCCGCAAGAACAGAGATTAGAAGTTATAAGAAGTATAAAAAATGTAAAGGAAGCAAGATTAGGCAGAAATGATAATGATACTTTAAAAACAGTTGAGGAAATTAATCCAGATATTATTCTATTAGGACCAGATCAAAAGTATAGTATTGAATTACTTTTAGAAGGACTCAAAGCAAGAAATTTAAATCATATTGAAGTTAAAAGACTTGGAACCTATTATGATAAATATAAGTTGACTAGTTCAAGTAAAATAAAACAAAAAATTATTGAAAAATATAAGGAGAATAAATCTATAAATATTGATCATGGATAATAAAGAAGAAATTTCTCCGGATAATTATGCAAATTGGTTTGCTCTATATCATCTCTGTCAAAATATTGGTAGTAAAAAAGCTATTCATATAAGCAGTATTGAGTTTGGAAAGATACTCAATTTATCTCAACAAACGGCATCCAGAAGGATAAGTCAGTTAGAAGAATTGGGTTGGATTCAAAGGAAGATTGTTGGAAAAGAGCAGATTATACGAATCACTAAAAAAGGAGCAGATGTAATGCTTGCAATGTATAAAGGTTTGAAAAAAATTCTAGAAGAAATTTTAATAGTTGGTGAAATAACGAAAGGAATAGGGGAAGGTGGTTATTATATTAGAATTAAGGAATATTATGAGCAATTTAAACAAAAATTAGGTTTTAGTCCGTATTATGGAACATTGAATATACAATTAAGTGATCTCAATAAAGAATTATTAGAAGAAAACTTAAAGAGTCGGATTCCAATTAGAATTGTTGGATTTGAGAAGCAAAATGATGAATATGGAAAACGAACATACGGATCAGTAGAATGTTACGAATGCAATGTATCTCGTTTGGATGATCAAAGTAAAAAAGTAAGAGGTGCTATATTAAAAATCGTGAGGACACACCATAAGAAAAACATAGTTGAGATTATAGCAGCACCTTACTTAAGGGATGAATTAAATTTGAAGGATGGGGATAGAATTAGAATAGAATTTATAAAAAATTAATTTACTATTTGTTCATATCCCTCTGTTTTATTTGGTAATAGATTTTGGTTAATCTAAAAATAAAAGTACATATTACAAGGCACATATAAATGAATAAAAATTCTAAAGCAAATCCTATAACTAATGTGCATAAAGTTGTTACAAAAATATAAAATAATCTTTCAGATCGACCCATTAGTCCTATATCACCATCCAAGAAGAAATTTTCCTTGAAAAATACTTCAGCTCTAGCCCTACTATAACTTATCATGAGTGAAGCTAACCAGGATATGAATATTATCCATTTAATATCAATAAAATTCCACAAGAAGCGATTATGGTAAAAAATTAATAATCCTAAAAATATGAAGAATTCTGAAATTCTATCCATAAATGAATCTAAAAATCCACCATATTTTGTTGATTTTTCTGTTAATCGAGCTATAGCACCATCTACTCCATCAAAAATCCCACATAAAAAAACAAAAATGGAGAAATATAACAAGCTTCGAATAAATACTAAAAAGATAAAACTCAAGATTGAAAAACAGAGCATAATAAAAGTTGTTAAATCAGGTGTAACTCCCATCCTAATTAAAACTTTTGCCATCAGATTTATTATTGGTTTAAAAATAAATCTGAGCCTAAATTTTGAACCCATAATTAATAATGTTAGAAGGTTAAATTAAAATATATTTGACATTATAAAATAACATAGTTTTTTTATTTTGAATATTTTAAATATATAAATTAATGAGATAAACAATAAAGAGAGTGAAAACTATTGAAACTACGTCTTATTTTAAAAACGAAAACCAAGAAAAATAAAGAATTGTGTGTAAAATTCGCTATTGCTCCAAGGAAACATATTGGTTTTATTAATTTTATTAACCTAGCTTTAAAGCAAGATTTACCAATAGATTTATCTTTTGAAAAAATTACAAAAACCGGAGAACGAGAAGAAAGTAAAATTTTTGGACAATTTAAATTACATGGTAAAGTTGATTCTCAAATTTATGAGTTGGAAAGTGAGATTGAAGAAGCAGAGCGTAAAAGAAAAAAACTCCAACAGAAAAGAAAGCAGCATTAACATAAATTATTCTTCTTTCTTTACTTAAGGTATTAAAATATTATTTTTAGAGATTTTTCTATATTCTAACTGATTTTTCGATATTCAAATTCCCAAGATTTTTTAACATAAAGTATATCATTTATTGTATCATAAATCACAGCTCTCTCGCTTAAACCTCCTATATCTTCAGCTTCAATTGGTATCTGGATTATTTCTAATTCATTTTTTATAGCATCGATATTTTCTTGATATGTTATATCATAATCTAAGAATAATTTTGCTCCACCAACTATAAGGGCACTGATATTGTCTTTATTGGCTCCATGGTATATTAAAGTATTATAAAGATCTTTAACTGATGTGTCCACAAAGGTATGGGGAAATAGTAAATGATAACCTTGTTTTGAAGCTGAGGATGATGGTAAAGAAATATTGGACATCGTAAAGATGTTATGTATGGGATCTTTCAGAATTAACGCGATACCAGATCCTATTCCTTCTATTACAAATTTGGTGGCAGTATCATTTTTATCAAAAGAATTGATTAAACCATAATATCCCATAGGGATAATCAATTCGCTTTTATTATTTTTTTTTTCTATGCGATCTATTCTTTTTAATTCATAGAGATTATCTTCTTCTTTACTTTTTGTAATTTCTTTAGAAATTCCATTCATTTGGACTTCTTGCTGGGCTACCTGTCTTGTATAATCTCCAATCTGTCTTAATCGAGATTCAAATTGCTTTTCTTTTTGTTCTAATATTTTTTTTCTTCGTTCTACTTGCTTAGTAAGACGTTCCAAAATTTGAACACGATTCTTTACTTCTAGTTCTTTCTGTTTGAGACTTTTAAAAACTTGCTTTATTTCCTTACTTTGTCTCTTAATTCTTTTATGTTTTTTATCTAGATATGCAATTACTTGTTCTATTTTTTTCTCTCGTTGTTCCAATATATTCTCTTTTTGTTTTAATTCATTCGCACGATTATCATTTGAGAACTTCTTAATTTTATCAACAGGTTTTTTCATGGGGTCTATCTTTTGGTTTTTTATATTTTCATATGAATCTTTATTAAAACCATTATTAACTTCAATCCCAATGATTCTAAGTTCTGCTTCCATCATTTCTCTTTCATTCAATTCTTGAATATTTTGATCTAGCTGAGACAGTGGTTTTTCTAAATTTTGTTCGAACACTGCAGGAGGATTTGGGACTTCCAATCTTTTTTCTTTAATTTTTGGTTTTACTTTAAAGTTTTTAATTTCATTTTTATTAGTTAAATCTTCTGTTTTACTTAATGCTCTATTTCTTTCAAGGTTTGAAGTTCCATTATTTTTAAATAGATTGATGAGCCGATTCTTATAAGAACTATTTTGAGTAAATAAGTTTTTAACATAGAAGCGCTCTCTTATACTTATTGTTTCAAAACTATTATTATTTCGTGTTAATGACTCTGAACCACCTAATATTAATAAACCTCCATCAATTAGATGGGATTCTAAAATTCTTAACAACTTTTCTCTAGCAAACTGATTTATATATATTAAAAAATTTCGACAAAAAATTACATCATATTTTTGATTCCTTTGATGCCCTTTAATTATATCTTCTTGAATAAACTCAACTTTCTCTGAAATATCCTTACTTAATATAAATTTTGGTCCAAATTCGGTGTATTCCATAGAAAAATAATTTTTTTTATAAATTTCTGGAGTTTCATGTAAAGAATATTCCCCATAAACTGCTTGCTTGGCAATTTTAAGTACTGCTGAATCGATATCAGAAGCAATAATCTTAAAATCAGGAAAATTTTTATTTTTCCTTTTCAGCTGATCTAACACCATTGCAATAGTATAAGGTTCATCTCCGGTAGCACATGGGGCTGACCAAATGCGAAGTGTTTTTTGATTTGAATCGATATAGACATTAATAAATTTCTCAAAATTCTCAAAAACATTATAATTTCTAAAAAAATACGTATAGTTTATTGTAAATTTATCGAGGAATAAATTAATTTCCTCTGGATTTTTGCGAATATAATTTATATAATCATCATAATAATCTAGTTCTAAGTGCTTCATCCTGAAACTAATTCGTTTCTCAAGGAAACTTCGTTGATAATGTTCAAATTTCATTCCTGTAGCATTTTTTAACTCTTCAATTAAATTATCTATATTATTTGAAAATTTGTGAGAGGATGAAGAAATTTTTTTTACACCAAAATGTCAATTAATGAGATTTTTTACTCTAGTGTATTAATAATATCTTACCTTTAATATTCTTTGAAAGAAAAAATTGTTATTGATGGTGTAACAAAACATATAAAATCCATTTTGTGGTAAAAAAATTCTTTATCATTTCTAATTGATAGAATTAGTCTAGTTTTATAAATCCCATTTTGATAAGATTCTTACAGACATTATATACTTGATGATGTTCCAAGTTTAAATTATTAGCAATTTGATTAATGGAATTTCTTCCATTTATTTGTTCATAAATTTTGCACGAGCAATCTCCTGTTAAATAATATTTAGGATTAATTTTTTTTGAAGTTGTAAAATACGGTACATATTCACAATATTCTGGATTTCTTTCATTACTATCCTTTTGGACTTTAGATTGAGAAGTTTCCGAATCTTCCTGAACAAAACTATTGAAAAATTCAAATATTTTATTACTATCTTGAGTTTCGCTTTTTTTTTTTTCTTCTTCAAAAAATTGATTGATTTTTTTTTCGAAGGACTTGAAATAATCCAATTTACCATTCCAATTGGTAATTTGATTAACAGTAAATTCTTTTGAAAATACATTGGAAATATTTTTTAAAAAATCTTGGACACTTTTTAATTCCGAATTGTTATTATATGTAGCAAGGTAAATTAAATCTGGAATATCTGAGTCCTTTAAAAATGATAACTTCAAGTTATTATTTGACAATTTCAACTCAGAGATGGTACCTAAATCCTCAAATGAATCAGAAAAAGAATTCAATGCGGAAAAAAAACCAGATATCATAATGAGATTATCTTCTTGAGATAGGAGATCCTTAATGTTTGAATTAGAAGAATTCATAGAAAATAATGGCAATCCATCTTTAATAATTATAACGTCGCAAATCATCAATCTCAGGAATTAATATCAAATGTTTTTAAACATGGTGAAAAGTTATTTAATAATTCAAAAGTATCTACGTAACGGGAAAAAAAAAGAATTATAATACATCTGTGATATCAGTGTAATATAAATATCTATTTTATTATGATTCGTATACGAGCTCCTGGCCGAATTACTCTATTTGGAGAACATCAAGATTATTTAGATTATCCCATTATCGCAATGGCAATTTCGAAATATATATTTTTAGAGGCTAAAAGGGTATCTGGTTCATATCTTTCAATAGAATTATCGGATCTAAATAGACATATTGAAATAAAACTAAATAATAAAGAATTGGAGTATCAATCAAAAAGAGATTATCTTAGGAGTGCTTATAATCAATACTTAAGAAAAGGATTTAGATTTCAAAAGGGGTATAAAGTAAAAATTACTGGAGACATCCCAATTAATGCTGGAGCCGCAAGTTCTTCAGCATTAATTACAGCTTGGTTATTCTTTCTAAACTTAATTTGCATAAATCATAAAAAAATAAATAAATCCCAATTATCGTTAATGGGATATGATACAGAAGTAAAAGAATTTAAAGAAGCTGGAGGAATGATGGATCATTTTACTTCTGCATATGGCAATTTAATATATTTACAACCAAGAAGATCTAGACCAAAAGTTATAAATAAAAATATAAAACTTGAAGGTTTTGTATTGGGAGACTCTTTAGAAAAAAAAGAAACTGTTGAAGATTTATATAGAGTTAAGGATATTGCAAAAGCAGCCTTCATAGAAATTAAAGAAGCTATGCCAAATTTTGACCAATACTCAAGTTCTTTGGATGAAATAAAGAAATCTTTACCCAATATTAAAAAAGAATACCAAAAAAAGATTTTAGGTAATATAATTAATCGTGATATTACTATTCAAGCAAAAAATTTAATTTTTAATAGATTCTATAATAAAATAAATAAAAATAAGAATTTAAAAAACAATTTCTATCTAAATTTAGGAGATTTATTGAATAAGCATCATTATCAATTAAAAGAGAATATTGAAATATCAACAAATAAAATCGAGAAAATGATATCAAGTTGCTTAGAAGTAGGTGCTTTTGGAGGAAAAATTAATGGTTCTGGCTTTGGTGGTACTATGTTTGCGATATTTCCAGGTAGTGAAGATTTACTTGTTGAAGCGATCAAACAAACCGGAGGAGAAGCATTTATTATTAATACAAGTAATGGTGTAGAGATCTATTGAAGGCTATCATATTATGTGCGGGTTTAGGAAAGCGTTTAAGACCATATACAAATTCATTTCAAAAAGCAATGATCCCTCTTCATGGTAAACCTTTATTAGAATATCTTATCAATGGATTAATCTATGCTGGGATTAAAAGCATAATTATAGTGGTAGGGTATCGAAAAGAACAGGTTATTAAATATTTTGAGGATGGAAAAAAATGGGGGATAAAAATTGAATATGTAGAACAAAAAAATCTTAATGGTACAGGTGGCGCAGTTTTATTATGTGAAAATTTGATCCAAGAATCTCATTTTTATTTAGTTTGGGGAGATATTTTAGTGCCATATAAAACATATAAAGAAGTAATTAATTTATTTAAAGAAGAGAAACAGGATTTTATATTAGTTGCTAATTACGCAGAAGATCCATATAAGGGTGGAGCTATTTATTGTAAAAATGATTATTTAGTTGATATTGTAGAAAAGCCACCAAAAGGTACATCTAAATCTAGCTTAAATAATTGCGGAATTTTCATTTTTTCAAAAGAAATTTTTGATATTCTAAAGATTGTAAAACCTTCTATACGAGGCGAAATTGAATTGATAGATGCCATGAAGCTTGGGATGAATAAAAGAAATTGGAGAATTTCAGTTATTAAAATGGAAAAAAATCAATTTAGAGGAGATTTTGGAAATAAAAAAAATTATCAGAAATTCTCTAACAATTCTAGTTGGTTAAAAGAATTAACTGGTTCCAATTAAATTTGTAATCTGTACAATATTTACTCCCATATGGATCATCAATAATTTCTTAAATATTTGTGTCTGAATCATTACAAATTCTATCCCTTTTTATACTAAATATTAGAAATGTTATTGTCTCATTAATTTCAGATTATTAAAATATATAATACAAAAAAGGGATTCTAAAAGTGCGACAAATTCTCGAAAAGAAAAGAGTTATCATTTTCATCGATCATGCTAATATATTCCATAATCTCGAAATTTTGAATATCAGAATTAATTACATAAAATTAAAAGAAATTTTAACTCAAAATCATCATTTAATCGGAATTTTTATGTATATGGGAATCCCTGATAAAATTTTACCAAAAAAAATCAATTTTTTGAAATATCTTAAAGCTAAAGGTTTTATAATTCAACCAAAACCAGTAAGTATTTCCCCAACTGGGAAAAAAAAACAGAAAGGTATTGATATTTTTATTTATAAAGATATCGTAGAATTAGCTGAGGAAGATTCATATGACAAAGCAATCTTAGTAAGTGGAGATTCAGATTTTCTCGATGTTGTTATAAAATTAAAAGAATTACAAAAAGAAATAGAAATCTGGAGTTTCAAGAAATCAATTTCACGAGCTTTAATAGATGAAGCTGGTCAAAAAAATGTTTTTTATTTTGATGATATTTTAGATCAAATTCGCTACTGAATGAAAAAATATCATAAGTTTAAATATAAAAATTCAGAAACATGAATGTTTTTTAGAATAATTTTCTCCTTTGAAAGAGAGCATTGAGAAGATTTTCTAATTAAATCATTCGCTAATCTCATTTCCCTTCGAAAAAACTCTTCTCAAAACTACTCTCTCTTTTTTTTTAGATGATTTATAACGTGGATTTTTTATTATAATCAACTTTATAAAAATTGGACTATTCAAGAATTATTAACATAGTTTCTTTTTGATTTTTATAATAAAAGCTATTATTCAAAAATTGAAATGATAGAAATGAGCGAAGTTAAAGATAAATATAAAATGAGATATTACTATAAAGAATCTTATGAGGCGGCTATTGGAACATTTGCCGTTGCTATAGTCTTTCTTTTTGTTGCCATATTATCCTTGTTTTTTCTAGCTTTCGATATTCCGTTTATCGGACTTGGTAGCTGGGGGTTTTGGCTTTTTATACCTGCTTTTTTCATTTTCATTGGGGGATTTGAGCAACTATATAGGAATTATAAGTATAAACAAGTCGTTAAAAATGCCCTTGCTCAACGAAATTTTCAGGGAACATATAAACTTGAACATATCGCATTGGAGATTGGGATGAAGCCAAGTGTTTTACTACGTGTGTTAGCAGATCTAAGAAATAGAGGAATGATAAAGTATAGTTTTGATCCTGATTCAGGACAAATTATTTTAGGCCAAACTATAACATATACTCCCGCAACTGACTATGTTCCACCACCTAAAAAAATTGATGAACCTTTACTATCAGAGGGTAAAAACTTCTGTGTTTATTGTGGTCATAAACTAGAATCAGCTGGAAGTTTCTGCCCTAATTGTGGATCCAAACTTTAAATTTATTTTAATCTTACATTTTTTCTTTTTTTATTAATCATTTTTGAAAGTTTAGAAGGGGTTTAATTTAATAATCATATTTTAAAATCAAGTTCTTCTTCTATCAGAAATTAAAATTCCCCCAATACCAACATTTTCCGGTAAATTTTCTTTAATAACAACTATAATGTGTTCTTTTGGAATGTTATAAGCTTTTTCAACAGCAATAGTAATTTCTTTAATTAAATTACGTTTTGCTTCCAGATTTTCGATTTTAGGTCCATCTATTGTGATATTTGGCATAAATGAATACCTCCTTATATCTTTTAAAATGTAATTTATAAATTTTTTTAAATTTTAAATTGAATATTGAAATCATAATATAAATAAATTATACAAATCAAGAGTAACTCTTGGTAAAATGAAAAATTTTTTTATCCCTAAACCTAAATCTGGAGGATTAATCCTTTCTTATAAGTGTAGTTGCAAATGTAAACATTGCATGTACTTTGGTTCTCCTAAATGGAATGATAATTGGATTAACGAACAAGATTTGATAGAAACTTTAATTCAATTATCAAATACAATACAAGAATCTCCATATGGTTCTGATAATATAAGTCTCAATTATGGGATTCATTTTACTGGGGGAGAACCATTTCTCAATTATGAGCTTTTATTAAAAGCAATAGAGATTGGTAAAAGTCTAAATATTCCATCGATGTTTGTAGAAACGAATTGTTATTGGTGCAAAAATGATGGTATAACAAAAGAAAGACTATTTGAATTGAAAAAAAAAGGACTTAACGGAATTTTAATTAGTGTAAATCCTTTCATTCTAGAATTTGTACCTTTTGAATATACTGAACGTGCAATAAAATGGAGTATGGAGGTCTTTCAAGAAAATTTTATGATATATCAATTATATTATTATGCTCAATTTAGAGAATTAAATATTAAACAAAAAGTTCCTCTTGAGAATTATCTCCAATTAATTAGTATAGATGATCTAAAAAGAAGAGTTGAGTTACTTAAAATAGGACGAGCTGCTTATACACTCCAAAATTTATATAAAAAATATCCAATACATTACTTTTTTAATGAGAATTGCACCGCAGAATTAGTGCGAAATTGGCATTGTCATTTTGATAATTATGGAAATTATATACCGGGATATTGTGGTGGACTTTCTTGGGGCAATATTAGAGATTTAAACTTACTTTGTACTGAAGGGATTAATCTCGATGATTATCCTATTTTAAAATCTTTAATTATAGGAACTTTTGAGGATCTCTATGAATTTGCAGTTGATAAATTCGAATATAATCATAAAAAGGAAGGTTATATTTCAAAATGTCATGCTTGCTTTGATATTAGAAGACACCTGATACTAAACACTGATGAATTTAAAGAATTAAATCCACCTGAATTTTATTTACATATTTAAATTTAGATAGATTTTACTCTTTCTTTTTTCTCGGAATGTAATTTTCTAGCCTCTTCTGTTATTTTATCATACTTTTCTTTATTTATTGGGAAGAATAGCATACTGAGAATCCCAAAAATTAGAAAAATTGTTGGAAAAATAAACATAATTATTCACTACTTTTATAGAATAAGTACTTATTTGTTTTTATAAAATTAATAATAATAAATTCTCAGAATCTATAAAACTATTTTAAAAGAATAGTTATTTCATGTACATTTTTCATTTTGAGTTATTACAACAAATAACTGCTTAAATTTCCACTAAATTCAGAGAGGCTTTTTTTTTAAATACAAAATTGATTTTACTTTTTATAAATTGAACTATCTCCGAGATGAAAGATAATTTCAAAAGGATTTAATATCAAACCTTTCTCTGAAATCTCTGCGGAAAAAAACCCAACTTTATTAGAACTGAACGATTTCAATAAGAGTGAATATCAAAACTTACATAATAATGTGATTTCTGAATTAGCCTCGGAGTTATTTGAGCATATAAATTCAAAAGAATCATTCAATTTTATTTCAAATCTATTAATTTCTACTCTTATTGAATATAAAAATACCTTATTCAATGAAAATATTAATGAGAATAATGAAAAATCTCTTAATGAAATTAATAATAACTCCTTTTCTGCATCTCAATATGACTTAAATAAATCAAAAAATGAATATTTAGCTATTTCAAATGATATTCATTTAATATTATCCAATTGTCAAGATCTAACTAACTCGCAGAAACTTAATTTCTGTGCTAATCAAAGATATTTCATGAAGCTATACTTAAAAAAAACTGTAACTCAACTTACTAAATCCTAATAGTCATTTTGAATAGATTATCCAAAAGAAATAAAAAAAAAATATTATGAGGGTATTTTTTAAACCCATCAACTTATCCTGCCAAACAAATGTTTAGGTCTTTAAGCCGAGCCACATCCATATAGAAAATGTTGCCATCACCACTCTTACTACTCCAAGAAAGATTCCAACTGGAAGAATCGAATCTAAAGCTCCACATATGACAAAAATTATAAAACCAATCGATAAATAAGTAAACTTTCTTCTCAATGTTCCTGTAGCTTGTTTTGCTTTTATTGCCATTCCTATTCCCAAGAATACTAATGCAGATACTAAAAATACAGCTACCATAATAAATGTTGGATGTCCTCTATTGAAACTCGCATCAATCAAACCATCAGTTATTTGAACATCTATATATTCAAAAGAGTTTACAGTATCAAAATAAAGAAAATATTCAAATATTCCACCTAAAACTATAAAAATTCCTACAAGCAACCATTTATATTTAGGTATTACTAGTTCACCACCTAGATACATAGAAAAAAATAAAGCTGGCGCTACCGATGTATAACTCAGAAGCACATAAATATTTCTTGGTTCAATATTTTCATTTGTGATTAATTTTAAGAAAAAATCAATAGTAGGACCAAGCCATAGAAAACCAACGAATATCATGACGATACCTGCTATTGTAAGTAATTTTGCTTTTAATTTTATTGACTTATAGAGAGTAAACAATCCAAAAATAACTGAGGAAAAAACTATTAGAGAAGCAGTTAATCCTTCCAACAAACCTTCGAAAACAATTGCCATTACAATATTCCACCTTTAAGTTAAAAAAAAAATTCGCTTACGGAATTATATATTAATTTATTTTGATTTTATTTAAAAATATATTTTTTAGTGATATATCAAAAGCCAAAGTATCATTATTCAAAATAATAATGATTTATATTCAATAATAGCTACGTACTCTCTCATGCAATTTTTTTATAAAAAAACGTAAAAACTACATCTTTTTTTTTATCATGGGTCAATTCATATTCACATTTTAAATAAAGGTCAAAATCTTCAAGTTTATATTTATGTGAAATAATAACTGCTCCTTTTTTTGCCGTGTTAAATAAATGTCTGAGATATTTTTGCATAGGGGGTAGTGAATAAATGTAGATGAAATCATATTTTTTTAAGTTATATGAAAAAAAATCTCCTAATCTAAATTTAATTTTCGTAAAAATCCCCTTTTCATATAAACCTTCTTTATTCAATGATTTTTTGCGATTTTTTGCTTCTTTAATTAAATTTTGATTAATTTCAATACCATAGGATTTGATATTGTAATTTAATGCGGCATAGATTACAACGCTTCCATTCCCCGAACCTAAATCTATAAATTTTTGATTAGACCTTTTACCTAAATTAAAATTAGCTCTGAGCGTTTCGAAAATGTCATTTAGAAATGCTTCATCTGTCTCTAAAAATGGTAAATCCAATTGTGAATAAAAATTATCAAAAATCTTTTGTTTCTTTTTCAATCTATAGCCTTTAACTTTTTAATTAAAAATATAGGTGTTCTAAGATATAATAATTGAGATTTTTTAATAAATATCGTTTAAAATCGATAAGGTAATTTATTATTATTATTCCGAAGATTCCTAATATTAAAAGATGTAAAACCTCAGAATCGGCAAGATCTTACTTTAATAAAATGAAACCTTTTATTATTTTAAATTTAGTTTTTGATATTTTAGCATTTGACCTATGGCAAATATTTTAATAACAGGTGGCACCGGTTTTATAGGAATTCCTTTAGTCGAAAGGTTACACAGCTTAGGGCATAACTTAAAATTATTAATAAGAGAAAGTAGCAATATCGAACCATTTCAAAATTTAAATAATATCGAATATGTTATTGGAGATGTTCGAGAGATTAATAGTCTGCATAATGCCATAAATAACATCGATTTAATTTATCATCTAGCAGGACAAGTTTCAATATGGGCAAAAGATAAAAATAGTTTTTATGACATTAATGTTAGAGGATCAGAAAATATTGCTAAAGTTGCTATTGAAAAAGATGTTACTCTTTTTTATATGAGTTCTTTTGGAGCACTTGGACCAAATCCTAAAGGAACAACGGAACCGACTAATGAAAATTTTCCTCATGTTGATTTTTTTATAAATGAATATGAAAGAACTAAATATCTGGGACGTGAAAAAATAAAGGAGTATATTAAAAAAGGTCTTAAAACGATAATATTCTATCCAGGATTTATATTTGGTCCTGGGGATTTTAATATTTATGGCGAGATGGTATTCGATATTGTAGCAGAACAATTTTTAGGTTTACCAAGTAAAGGTCAATCTTACTTTTGTATGACATATATTGATGATGTCATTGAAGGAATGGTGAGTGTACTTGAAAAAAAAGATTTATTGGGGCAATCTTTCGTATTAGGGGGTGAAAATATAAAAATGAGAGATTTTATTAATTTAATTGCTGAATTAGCTGAAACTAAAAAACCTAGAACCCTCCCAATGTGGGCTGGTGTTATATATGGGCACTTATGCAGATTTAAGGCAAAATTATTCAAAAAGAGAATACCTTATATAACTCCCGATATGATTATAGGAATGAAATATAATTGGGCATTTTCTTCGAAAAGTGCCATTGAAAAATTGGGATATCACATCACTCCTCTGAAAGAAGGTCTAAGTCATACTGTTGAGTGGTATCAGAATTTTATAAAATCTAATGGTAAAAATAAAAAAAAAATTGGAATTAGGATGATATTATGAAATTGGATATTTTAAATAAATATACTGGAGAGTTGATAGATTCCCTTGAAGCTGATACAGTGGAAACAATAAATGAAAAAATAAAAAGGACAGCTCAATGGGAATATAAGCTTTTAAATACTACAATGGAAGAGAGAATTGAGGTTATAAAAGATATTGCTTCTGTTTTGGTAAAAAACAAGAAAAAAATCAAAGATATCATAGTTGATGAAGGTGGGCTTCCCGTTAAATACTCTGAATGGGAATTTTCCATAATTGAAAAAGGGTATAGTTATGTCGATTGGTTTATTGATTTAGTACAGGATAGGGAACAACGTGATCTAGAAAGTGGGCTAATATCTCTATTAAAATATCAACCAATGGGATTAACTATTGGTATAACTCCCCGTAATACACCAATGAGTCTCCCAATGTACTACTGGGGAGCCAGTTTTATGACGGGTAATCCTGCTATAATAAAACCTTCTACTGCATGCCCATTAACAATGAAATTTTGCATTGACAGAATCAAAGAAAGCGATTTTCCCTTTAATGATGCTTATGATTTAGTTATTAGTCCAGGTGATTTTGCAACTAAAATATTTATTGAATCAAATTTAGTTAAAAACATTGTTTGTGTGGCAGCATCTCATACAGCAAAGCAGATTTTAATTGATTATGCCGATTTTTTAAAAGAAAATACTCAGAAGTATCTAGGTGTTAATATGATAACCCAACCTTTTAAAAATTTTGTATTCGAGTGTGCCGGTAATGATGCAGGAATAGTTATGCCAGGTGTAAATTTAGAATTGGTCGCTAAATGGAATATAATTGCATCCTACACAAATTCAGGCCAACAATGCTTCTCAATGAAAAGAATAATTGTACATAAAGATATTTATGACGAATATCTTGAATTACTCCTAAAAGAGATTGATAAATTGAAAATGGGTGATCCTCGAGATCCTACAACTGATCTAGGGCCACTTGGCTCTAGGCGTATATTAATGATGATGGAAGTTATGGTTGGAGAAGCTATTAAGCATAAAGGTGTCAAAGTCCTATGTGGTGCAGAAAAAATTGATACAGGAAAATCTTATGGATTATTTTATAAGCCAACCTTAGTAGAAATTCCTAGAGAAAATATTCTTGAGTTTAATAAAGCTCCATTCTTATGGAGGGAAGAGGCATTTGGTCCTGTAAGAAGTATTACAAAAGCAGAGAGCCTTGATGATGCAATATTTCTTGCAAATCATTCTAATTATGGCATGAGAGCTGTGGTTTACACTCCATCTGAAAATATAGAAAGATTTTCTAAAGAATTACAAGCAGGAAGTTTATATATAAATTCTGAACCTATGCAAGCCAATATTAGCACAGCATTAGGAGGTTGGAAAGATAGTTCATATCCACCAGGTATAAAATATCCTCCTAAAGAAATGGTAAAAAGTAAAATCATCTATAATGGTTCGTTGGAAAACAGTAAAAATTTATTCATCAAGGGAGCTCCAAATGTTAAAAAGAAAGTCTATTAATATTTTGGAAAAAAATATTTATTGAAATTTTCCCTAATTTTATAATCTTTACTATGACCTAATTTAGATAAATTTAATCAATGAATCTAAATAGTTCTCTGGTTTATGATAACCTAATAAATTCAATATCGTAGCAGCAATATTCCCTAAAGCGGGGTCTTTTACCTTATCATTTATTATGTATTCATTATTATAATCAGAGTCTATTATAGTAAACATAACAGGATTTAAAGTATGAGCTGTTTTGAACTCCTCCATCTCATCTAAATTTCCGTGATCTGCTGTAACTACTGCAATCCCTTTAAGTGCTGTAACAGTATTAACTATTTCATTTACGCATTCATCAACAGTTTCTGCAGCGATCATAGCAGCACTCTTAACACCTGTATGACCCACCATATCCCCATTAGCAAAATTAACTCTTAAAAACTTATACTTACCAGAGATAATAGCTTTAATCAATTCATCTCTTACTTCATATGCTTTCATCTTTGGTTGATCTTTTATGGTTTCAGAAGGATCTGATTTAATTTCTACGCAATCTTCTCCTTTAATTTTAACATCTCTATTACCCCGCCAAAAGTAAGTTACATGACCATACTTATGAGTCTCAGCAATCGCAAACTGACTTATCCCTTCTAAAGATAAATAGTCAGAAATAGTATTATCTATTTTTGGAGGCTCGATAAAGTAGTTTTTAGGAATATTTAATTTGTCATCATATTGTAATAATCCATAATATTGAACGTGAGGATAATAATCGCGCTTAAATTCATTAAAATTTTCTTCATCAAAGGCTCTTGAAATCTGAATGGCTCGATCTCCCCGGAAATTAAAATATATAACTCCATCACCTTCTTCCATTTTACCAATGGGATCTTTCTTTTCATTAACTATAACAAAAGATGGAAGAAATTGATCTATAATATCTAGCTCGATACTTCTTGCTTGATTTATAGCTTCTATTGCAGATAGGAAATACCCTTTATATGAAGGAAATTTTTCTGGTATCCCCCCTACGTGAGCTTCCCAACCCCTTTTAACAACCTGCCAATCTGAATTATATCTATCCATAGTAACACGCATTCTTCCTCCACCTGAGGCAATTCGGTAATCATGTACTCCGTCTGCATTTATTTTATTTAATTCTTGTTCTAATTCTTCGATATATAATAAAGCTGATTGAGGGGGAACATCTCTTCCATCGAATAATGTATGAATTCTTACTTTTTTAATATTTGAGGCTGCAGCACCCCTTAATAATCCAATTAGATGAGAAATATGACTATGTACATAACCGTCCGATAATAGACCTATAAAATGAAGCGTTTTATTATTATCAATAATACCATTTGCTAAATCCAACCATTTCTCGGATTTAAATAACCTCTCTGATTGAATTGCTTCTTTTGCTAACATTGCCCGTTGTTTGATAACATTACCTGCACCTATTGCATTATGTCCAACCTCGCTATTTCCCATCTCATCATCAGTAGGTAGACCAACAGCAGTTCCATGAGCTTTTAACTCTATATACAATTTCTTTTTAGGACATTCTTTTTGTAACTTATCTAAAAATGGAGTATCTGCTAAATAGAAAGCATTGCTTTGATCTTTTCTTCCAAGACCTATTCCATCCATTATTATTAAGACAAGTGGACCTTCTCTACCACAAAATTTTTCTAGTTTTTTTAGGTGAATTTTTTGCATTTATTTATGCCTATGCTTATCATTCTTTTACCAAATATGATATAATATTCCTATCTTGATTAAATATTTGTTGATAGAGCTTTATATAAGATCTCATCAAATTTATTTATATTAAAACATAAAAAAAGGAAATGCTAAGAATGAATAAAGAAGAAATATGTTATATGTCGGCTTTCGAAATGGGAGAAAAAATCAAAACACAAGAATTATCTTCTATCGAAATTACTGAACTAATAATCGAAAGAATTGAAAAGATTAATCCAATTATTAACGCTTATTGCACCACAACATTCGACTTAGCTAGAGATATGGCTAAAGAAGCTGATAAGGCTGTGAAAAGAGGTGATAAATTGGGATTACTACACGGAATCCCAACTAGTATTAAGGATCTTATGCTAACAAAAGGAATAAGGACTACGTATGGATCAAAATTATATGAGAATTTTGTCCCGGAAGTGGATGAGGTTGCGGTAAAAAGATTGAAAAAAGCGGGAATTATTCTTTTAGGGAAAACAAATACTCCTGAATTTGGTCATGTAACTATTACAGATAATTTAGTTTTTGGAGAAACAAAGAATCCATGGAATATTGAAAGAACATCTGGAGGTTCATCAGGTGGTGCGGCAGCCGCTACGGCAGCTGGAATAAGCCCCTTATCACTAGGTTCCGATGGAGGTGGATCGATTAGAGTTCCAAGTTGTCTATGTGGTGTTTTTGGATTCAAATCAACTTATGGAAAAATTCCTAAATATCCTAGAAGAGGAACTAACTTCTATACAATAGATCATTATGGGCCAATTACAAGATTTGTAAAAGATGCTGCATTGATGTTTAATGTATTAAAAGGGCCCCATAGTGCAGATAGACAGTCGTTACCAGAAGATAACATTGATTATACTGAAGCTATAAAATCTAAACTACCGAAATTAAAAATTGGATATTCACTTAGCTTAGGTGTTACGAAAGTGATTGAAGATGAAGTTGAGCAAGCTGTTTTAGAATCGATCAGAAAATTAGAACAATTCGGTTGGGTTACTGAGAAGGCAAACGTTGAGCTAAAAAAGGTTAATAATGCTTTTTATTCTTTTGCATGCATTGGTGCTGCTTATGATTATGGTAAAAAATTAGAGGAATGGAGAGATAGAATTACACCCGGCTTTGTAAAACAAATTACTATTGGATTAACCACTCCTGGAATTGCTTACCAAATGGCATGGGATCAGAGACTCGGAATAGATGAAGAAATGTATAAGTTTTTTAAAAATTATGATATTCTAATTACTCCTACTACCGCAGTCCCAGCATTTGAACTAGGTAAAGTACATGTTGATAAGATAAAGGGAAAAGCAGTATCGCATGCAGGATGGTATGCTTTCACACCTGCATTTAATTTAACAGGTTTGCCGGCAGCATCTATTCCATGTGGTTGGTCTAGTGAGGGATTACCAATTGGAATGCAAATAATAGGAAAAAGGTTTGATGATGCACTTGTCTTTCAAGTCTCAAAAGCCTTTGAAGAAGTTGCTCCTTGGCAAGATAAAAGACCAAAAATCAATTATAAACATTAGTATGCTTTTTAGATTCCTAAGTTAACGTTCTATTTACCCCTATTGTAAATAGTGCTTAAAAAATGATTTACGGGAGAATTATTAAAAACAAAAAATATGAATTTTCTTACTTTTTTTCTAAAATGATTTCATGTTAGAAGTAGTAATATACGAGGAATCTCCAATAGTAATACGTTTCTTAATCAAATCTTCCAGTATAGTATAATCTCCAACAATACTCTCTGAGGAAATAATTTTACTTAAATTTGCTTCATCTCCAATTACAGATTCCGATATAATGCATTTTTCTAAAACTACATCATCTCCAATAGATACATTCGGACCTATAACTGAATTAAAAATTTTAGTATTTTCCCCAATAAAAACAGGAGGGACTATTTTTGAATCAATGATGTTACCAGATTGATACATTTTTTCATAAGTTGGGTCTTGTATTTTAGTTTCTTCTAATAATAAACGATTACCTGTTATTAAGCTTTCAGGTCGACCAAAATCTAATATATCTTTTTTCATTTCATTAATTTTGAATTTAAAACCCTCTTCAATTAGCTGTTGGATAATTGGTGTGATAGTATGCTCTTGACCATTTTCTAAAGGGATTTTACTTTGATCTTCTAATAGCTCAAATAATCTTGGGGTTATACTCATGCCAAATAGATATGCCCCCGATACAGCATAATTAGATTTAGGTTTTTCTGGTTTTTCAATGATACTTTTAACAGTTTCATTTTCATCTAATTCAATTACACCATAAAATTGTGGATTTTCTACTTGTCTTACATTTATAATTCCGTCACATATATCTTGATGAAAATTCAATAAAATTTGTGAGTAATCTTCTAGTGGATATCTATCGCTCAAAAATATAAAGCAGTCATCATTTTCGACAATAGTTTTAGCTAGTAATACGGCGTCACCAAGTCCACTGAAGAATGGAGCATCTGCTTCGTATCCTAGGGGTTTTTGTTCTAAAAAGTGGAGGTTAAAAAAATCTGAATGATTTTTCTTTAGATATTCAGTTATATGTCTCTTTTTATAACCAACAATAAAACATATGTTTGTTCCCTTTGGAAAAGAGCTCTTTAACTTTATTAAAATGTGATCAATTAATCTCTTTCCCGCTATTTTCAAAAAAGCCTTTGGCTTAGAATAAGTGAACGGTTGAAGTCTTTTACCCACACCAGCAATAGGACAAATGAGCCACATTTATTTGATTTACGAGGTGTCTAATTTTTACTATAAAAAATATAAACATTGATAAAATAAAAAGTATTTTGAATTTTCCTCGGAGTTTTATAATATTTCAAATAATTTATCTAAAATTTCATAATATTTTGCTTCCTTGAGTTTTTCTGAAATATTATTTTTTAATTTTCTTAAATAATAGTTATCTGAGCTTGTTCTTGTTGTTCCATGAATTCTTTTATTCAATGCTATTCTCGTTTTTTCATCTAGAAATTTTGGTGGAATTTCTTTATATTTTTCAATTAATTTCTTTTTTACATCATAATCTATTGAATTTGGCTTTTCTTTAATCTCAAATTTAATTGTTAAATACAAATTTTTTATCCATGTTTCAATTTTCTCTATATCTCCTTTAAGATAAGTTCTCTGGTTTAACCATTCTCTAAATTCAATAATCTTATGTAAAAATTTTTCATCTTCTGAATCTTGATTGTTTTTTTGTTCTTCCTTCTTGGCTATATCTCTAATTTTCTTTTTTTTTAACTCCTGAACTTCTTCCTTCGTAAGTCGCTTAAAAGCTCTCTCTCTTTTAATTTTTTCTTCTTTTAAATCTTTTTCAGAGAGCCATTTATCTATAGACATATTATCTATCATTATTACTAATTATCTATGATAATAATTTGTTTTTTATTAAGTATTTAACAGAAACGAAACTCCTTTTACTTACCTTTTAATTCAGATAAATTAAAATTGAGATTATATTTTTATAAATATTAACACGATGATGATTAAAGGAGTTATTTTTGATTTTGGCTTCACATTGTTCTATTTTGATAATCCTTCTGTTGAAAGATATTATGAATGTTTTAAAAAAGGATTATTAAAGTCAATTGATATTTTAAAAGAAAAGCAGGTTTGGAATGAAAAACTTAACTCCGAAATCTTTCTTAATCTGTTTGGTAAAAAAAGGCAAGACTTCTTTAGAAAAAGTATTAAAACAAAAATTGAGTTTCCAACGTCAATGATCTTCCAAAATGTTTTGGAATCACTAAAAGAAGAGGAAATAATAAATAATTTGAGTAATTTAACAGAAAATACATATCAACGATTAGCTGAAATATATCATTCATGTGAAGAAGAGGAATGGCAACCTTTTGAAAAAACTAGAGAAACATTAGAGACATTAAAAATGAAACAATTGAAAATTGCTTTAATATCTAATCACCCAAATCACAGAACGATAAAAAATATGTTAGAAAAGCATGATTTATTTAGATTTTTTGATGTAGTTATTACATCTGCTAAATTTGGAAAGCGAAAACCAGATCCAGACATTTTCTATCATACACTCGAGAAGATGGGTTTAAAAAATCAAGGAAATTCCGTTATAATGTGTGGAGATGAATATGCAGATATAATTGGCGCTCAACGAGCTAATTTACAATCAATTTTACTTAAAAGAAAATATAAATTCCCATTCGAAAAAGAGTTAAATATTAATGATCTAAGAACAATTAATAGCATTTCAGAGATCTTAGAATATATCGAGTAATTCTAAATAAAACAATAATAAAAGGTTTAAAAAATAGTGGCCCGGGGGGGATTTGAACCCTCGCATTCTGGCTTTTTACTTTAAATCATATTAAAACCGCAAGCCAGCGCCCCATCCATTCCAGATTCAAAGATAAATTCTTAGTATTAGCTAGACTACCGGGCCATTGATAATTGTTATGTAATTCTTAAAATATATTTTACCCTATAATTTTTATCTAATAGTATTTATTTGCATCAATTATGTTTCATGCGTATTGTGTAATATTCGATATGGATGGAGTACTAGCTGATACAGGTCCAATTCATTTTGAGAGTTGGGTAAAATTAGCAAATGAAATTGGAATGGAGATTACAAAAGAATTTTTTAAATCCACTTTTGGTCAACAATCTTTCCCAATTACTCGTAAATTGGTCGGTCCAGAAACTAATGACAAAGATGTCATAAGATGGGCAAATCTTAAAGAAAAATATTATCGTGAGATGGTTCAAGAGAAACTGGAACCATTGCCCGGCGTAATTAATCTAATTAATGAACTTAAAGAAAATGGCTTTAAATTAGCAGTTGGTTCTAGCGGTCCAAAAGAAAATGTGGAATTGTTATTAACTAGTTTAAAAATTAAAGAATATTTCGATGTAATAATAACGGCTACAGAGATTAAGAATGGGAAACCAGCACCTGATGTTTTTCTTATCGCTGCTAAAACCGCTAATGTTAAACCTGAAAATTGCTTAGTCATTGAAGATGCTCCTGTAGGTATCGAAGCTGCGAAAAGAGCAAATATGAAATCAATAGCTCTAACTACTACTCATGATAAAGAAGAGCTTCTTAATGCTGATCTAGTAGTAAGTGATTTATCTGGGATTAATATTAATGATATAAAAAATTTGCTAGTTTTAGAAGTCAATTAAATATTTAATATTCAACCCATATAGGTCCAGCGTAAGATATTCTTCCATTCTCTCCTACAACTCGAATTAAATAATAATCAAAACCACCTGTATTTAATGTGCTTGGATCAATTGGATTATTACTATATTGATTTATGTAATAATTATCTCCTCTTTTAATACAACTATTTTCATAGGATGTTCCTATAATTTTATCTTTATCAATTATTGAGATATTAATTATAGGAGAAGATATTTTTTCAGTATACCATAAATTTCCATTCTTTATAATTTCAATATTTGCATTCCAATTCGGAATCCAATTGCTTGTCACTGATGCTGCTTTAGATTTTCGTGCAACTGGGGCTCCATCTTGAGCTAAAAAAACATTGATTCCTCTATATTCAGATTGACTATTTGCGATGAATGTTGAGCCATCTCCGACATTAGTACCGTTTATTCTAAAAATAAGGATTGGGCGTCCATGATCAGAATTAGCAAATATTCTTTGATTTTCTAAACCAGTGAAAACACCTTCTCTTGTAAGGTTATTAACATAAACCGCAGTTAATCCTCCTGGATACGGATGTTCATTTCGGGTATGCCATAAACTGAAAGGTCGTTGATGTCCTATATATGCTCTTGTATGACTTAAACTATGACCTGGATGACCATCATGTTCATCGCTAGAAATATACATAGTCATTCTATACCCCATGGTAAATGCATCAATAATTGATGATCCATTTGTATATTTTGGAGGTTTATCAATAGCACCAACATAATTTAATTGATGTCTTTGTTCAAATAAAAATTCTCCATGTACAGAAGATACTTCTGCTAATTTAACATACTTTAGGTTATTATAAGTCCAATCCTGAATATATGCTTCTTTGGTGGTGTGATGTGGTAATGCAAGAGCTCGAACTCCATATTTTGATGTAAATTCATCCAGAGCATTCCATAAAGCATTAGATGATTTAATTGTAAAATATGAATCAAGTATGGGTGATTTCAACAATGAATTACCGCTAAAAATGCAAACATAATGACCTGTCTCAACACAAGTCCATTCTATTCCATGAAAAGTGACAAATTTATTTGGTTCATAAGCAGCGTTGGTAGATGATTCAAGATGATTGAGTGATAATGGATTAAACATCATTAGTTCACCATGATCTGTTAATGCATTAAAGTCAAGGCGAGCTATTTGTTTCGCAAAGTAAAATGAATCTTCTGGTGTACCTGTACCATCAGAGAGTTGAGAATGAGTATGGATATCTCCCCAAACGATGAATGGTTCTGAAGATGTGAAATTTTTAACAATGATAGGATTGCTATAATAAGTATTTTTAGTTATACTATCATTTACTAAAATATAATGAAAGCCTGGTGTAAGAATACTTGCTTGAAACACATGTATTCCATTATCCTTTCCATCTTTAATCTGATAAGCAATGTCAGAACCGAACATTTGTCCCGTAAATGTGTATGCTTCCGGTAAATTTGCTTTAGGATTTATTATAAGAGTATAATCAGTAAAATTAAATGATTTTATGGAGAATTCTACTTTTCCCTTATAGATTGCACTTAAACGTTCAAAGAAATCCCAAGCCTCTACCGTAATCTCAAAAGTTGTATTAAGTTTGACCATAGATGGTGCATTTACCCATAAAAGTTTAGGTCTATTATCAAACATAACTCTGAGATCAATACTAACTGAGGTCCATAAACTTATCGGAATTAGTAGAATTACTAATTCTGTTATTTGGCGCTTTTTTTTTGATAATTTCTGATACCTTCGAGACCATTGAAGAACTTTATTAAGTGTTATTTTTTTTCTTTTTAGAATCTCTAAAATAATTAATAATACTAAATAAGAACTGATAAAAATTACGTTAAACCAAATTGCAACCATGAGTGGAGCAATTTCTTTATAGAAATAAACAATTAACGTGACAAAACCAACTGCACAAGCTAATACTATTCCATTTCGTTTCCATGCTTTGTCTTTTAGGAAAAAGAAATAAAGAACTCCGATAATTAAACCAATAACACACCAAAAATACCAAAAAAGAGTAACAATACCAAATCCAAAAATCATTAGTCTAGGTATACGCCATAAATGAAACCAATCTCTTTCCGATGATGACATTTTAAGATTATTCCGCTTTTTCATTTTTGTCATAGTGTAATTTTTCTACAAATTTATAATCGTCAATAATATATTGAATTCATTTCATTAAAAACATTAAACTTACAAAAAAGTTAATTTAATAAGTTTAAACTTAATCAAAAATAGCCATAATATTAGGGATTTAACAATTGAAATAGTTAAAAGACTTTTCAATTTGAAATTATTTAAATTACTAAGAGATATTATTTTTAAATTAAAAAGTAAAATGGTAAATTGCAGAAAAGAAAAAGCTTAGTAAAAAGCAAAAATTTACTTAACTCAATGGTTTATTGAACCATGAACTATTTATCATTATTAAACTTATTTCATGAAATTGATAAGATGTATACTTTAAATGAAGGATGAAGATATAAAAAGGATTCTCTGGTTAAGTGGTTTGAAGAACGCAGTAAAATTTAACGGGAAACCCGATAAAAAAGCAATAATGGGAAAACTTATGGCGACAAGACCTGATTTAAAGTCTCAAACCAAGGTTATTCTTCCTGTTTTGGATCAAATTATTGAAGAAATTTTAGAATTGGACATTGAGGAACAAAAAAATAAGTTATTACAATTAGATTCTCACGCATTAGATAAAAAAGAAGCAATAGAAGAAAAAAAAGAATTACCGGAGCTACCTAATCTCACTAAATTTAAAAAGGTTGTTATGCGTTTAGCCCCCTATCCAAGTGGAGCATTACATATAGGAAATGCAAGAATGATTATATTAAATGACCAATATGTAAAAAGGCATAATGGTGAACTCATTTTATTCTATGATGATACAATTGGGAGCCCTAAATCCTTAAGGGACAGTCCCAAAGCAAAATATGTTTTACCTGAAGCCTATCATTTAATAGAAGATGGTTTAGAATGGCTAGGTATAAAATATAATAAAATTTATTATAAAAGCGATAGACTAGAAATCTTTTATGAATACTGTGAAAAGTTAATTAAAGATAATATAGCCTATGTCTGCTTTTGTACTGCTGATGAATTTAGAGAAAAATTTAAGAATCAAAAGAAAAACTGTCCCCACAGAAATCATTCAATTGACAAGAATTTAGATGAATGGAAATCAATGCTTAATGGAAAATATAATGAAGGTGATGCAGTAGTAAGATTAAAAACAGGTATGAATCAAAAAGATCCAGCTTTACGAGATCAAATAATTATGAGAATATCTGAAGCAACTCATCCTAGAGTTGATAATCAATATACTGTATGGCCAATGTTGGAATTTTCATGGGCAATTGATGATTATCTTATTGGAGTAACCCACATCTTAAGAGGAGCTGATTTAGTAAAAGAAGATTTTATTGAGGAATTCATATGGAATCACTTTAAATGGGAAAAAGCAGAATTTTTACATTATGGAAGAATCAATTTCGCTGATATGAAGTTAAGTAAAACTGAATCTAGAAATAATATTCAGAGAGGAAATTATGACGGTTGGGACGATCCTCGAACTTGGAGTTTACAATCTCTTAGAAAAAGGGGAATACGACCTGAAGCCATCACTGAAGTATTACTGGATCTTGGAATGTCATTAACAGGAATCACATTCTCAGTAAATTGGTTGTATTCAAAAAATCAAGACATAATTGATCCTGTTTCTAACCGTTATTTTTTTGTAGAGAATCCAATTTCAATTGTTATTACTAATGTTCCTTTTAAAGAATTAATTGCTGAACCATTATTACATCCTTCAAACCCGGAAAAAGGAACAAGAAAAATAAAATGTTTAATAGATGATAAAAATATGCTAAATTTATTGATAGCATCAAACGATGCGATGAAATTAGTAAAAAATCAAATAATAAGATTAAAGGATTTAATAAATGTTAAAATAGACTTAATAAATCTCAATGAGAAGAAAATAAGAGCTAAATTTCATAGCAAAGAATTGGATCGAGATTTTTCAATTATTCATTGGGTACCTAAGGACGAAAACATAAAAGTTGTAATCCTAAAACCTGACGGAGTAGAATCGCATGGTAATGGTGAAATTAATCTTTTAAATATACCTATAAATAAGACAATTCAATTTGAAAGATACGGTTTTGTCAACCCTATAAGAATAGAAAAGGAACGGCTCTATTGTTATTTTACTCATTAATTTTTCAATTCTATTAGTAAACAAAATTATTATTATATGATTTGGTTATCAATTCTATTTAATTTCATATTTAATAATACATCAAGATATTATGATACTATAAATTAGAACGATATTATTTTTATAATAAAAAATCCATTAGTTACAATATAACAAAAATAAATAATTAATAAGGATACGCTCAATGATATCCCATCTTCCTTGTAAAAAATGTGGTACTTCATTACCTTTTGTTAAAGGCTCCATAGCCCAGTGTCCTTATTGTGAAGCCAAAACTTTCTATATGGAATCAGTATATTCCTTTAAATATTATTTGGAAAAAATTCTAAATGTCACATCGGTAAAAAATGAAAGAAAGATAAAGTTTGCTGAATTGGAAAGAAGAAAAAATTCGATCAGATCATATTTTAGGGAATTAAATTCTAATTTTAAAGAATATCGACATCTTATTGTTACTAAATTAGACACCATTGAGATTGATCACTCAAAATTATTCAATTTAATTCGGTGTTCAGGTAATTTTGAAATTATTATTGATAAATTTTTATTAATTCATATAAATAATGCGAAAACTAAAAATGAATTTCAAAAATATAAAGATCTCTCTTATATAATAAATAAATCGTTATTAGGATTATATTATAGTTACTTGGCAAAAATTTCATTAGATACTGAATATTGTGCTAAATATTATAAATTGGCTGAAAAAAATTACCAAAATATTATTGACTTTTTCAATGTTACTAAATTAGAGAGTGATTCCTTAGAAAATAATGAAAAAAAGGAAATATATGTTATTCTCACAACTTTCGTGAAAATATTAAGAGGAATTTTAAATAAGAACCCAAAACATTTTTCAAATGATTTAGATTCTCTACTTGACAGATTAAATAAAATTAAAGAGAAAGATATTGTTATATATAATTTATACTCACAAATTGAAATGATATATCAACTAGAACGTAAAACCAGTGTATTACTGGAAAAAGTGAAAGTTAATTCCCCTTTTTCATTAATAGATCCCCCAGAAGTAGATATAGTACTTAATACAGAAGAAAATCTCGAAAAACTAAATAATTTAAAAAATTGGATTAATGATATTTCTGAAAAATATCAGAAATACCAAAGGAATCTTTTAAAATTGCATTCAGGGAAATTGATTAAATACCTTGAATCATATCGCGCTGAATTTATAGACAATAAAAACAAAAATGTTGAAAAGTTAAACCTTCTGTTTAAAACTATGATAACAAACGCTTTCAATATTTATAACTCTGAATCTATTGAAAGTTTAAACAATCTAGGTGATTTTATACAGAATGATATTTTTAATGAAAAAATTATTGAGAGATTTGAAATAGAACATAAAGATTTAATTGAATTAGATGAATCGTTGAAAAAATTCATTAATGAAATCTTCAAAAAACCTATTATTAGAAATCTTGAATCAGAATATTACAAAAAAGTTCTTTCCTTCATTTCAAACAAACACTCTAAATTTGATAAATTCATTTTAAAATATATTAATAAGATGTTGCAGGAATTCCAAGATTTAAGAACTAAAAATATATTATCTTTAGAAGAACAAAGAAATCAGTTTAGTATTGATTTTAAACCTAATCTTCAAAGACTTATTGATTTAAGCTTCAATTTGGACAAAAATGCCTTGCAATATCCTCTTTTCATAGATATTACAATAGAAAATAAGAAATTAAAAGTAAATCAATCTGAAACAATTAAAGTTATAATTGAAAATCCTAATTTATCAGATATTAAAGATATTAAGATTTACTTCTTTATGCCAAAAACAATTCAATCAAAATTGAAATATACTGTTATAAAAAAATTAAAAGCAAATAAAAGTAGAGTAGTTAAAACAAAAATAACTCCAATAAAAACAGGTACGTTCTTGTATATGGTAATGGTTGAATACCAACATATTAATAAAACATTTTGGATGCCTTCAATGAAATTTGAATTGGAAGTTGAGCAAGAGGAAGAATTATTCCCATATCAATATTTCCCAATCAAAACTTATGGTATTTTTTATAGTGAATTTGACCTTTCAAGGATTTACAATCACATACGCGTTTTAGTATGATCTAAAATTTCTTTTCTGATTTATTATTATTAAAAATGTAAAATTTTTTCTAATTTAATTTATTTCTCTAATTTAATAATGAATGAAAAGCAAGTCCCTGAATCTGATAAAAATCATGAATCTGGAAATTCAAAAGATAAATCTGTATTAAATGAAAATGAATGGTCTTTTTGTCCAGTTTGTGGGAATAAAATTCCTAAAATTCAAAACTTACAATTTTGTGTAAGGTGTGGAACTAATCTTAAGTATCTTAAGCAACATAAAAACTTCCTTCCAAAAAAGGAAACTAATCCTTACATTCAAGCATCACAGTATCCCAGTTCTTTAACACCAATAACTTTTTATGGTCCCGAAAAAATTTCCGATGATGATATAATTAACACAATAGATAAACGATTGTGGGGGACTACAACTTCTATAGGGATTCCCTTAGGTTCATTTCTTCTTATGAATTTTGTAGTATTTGGATTTTTTGTGCTTATTGCTTCCATTTCTTTTGATTTAGATATTCTTTATGATTTAATTTCAAATTCTTATTTTATTATACTGAGTACCTTATTTGAATTGATATTTATGATAATTCCTTTATTTTATGTAGGGAAATATCTCCAAAATCCAACTATAAAGAATAGATTCACATTATTGGGATTTACATTTAAAAATTTTGATAAAAAGCAAAAATTTAAAGAAATTTTAATCGGATTAGGATTTGCGGTAATTGGTTTTTTTTTAGTTTTTACTGTATCATTAATAATTGAAAGCTTTTTAGAATACATTTTAGGAATTGAAATAGTCTCTGAGTTCGATAGTGTTGAAAATTATATTATACCATCTGATATATTAGGCTTATTAGTCTTCTCATTAGTAATGATTTTTGTAGTAGGCACTTCTGAAGAGATTTTATTTAGAGGATTCATGCAAAAAGGATTGGTAAGGAATCTAGGAAAAAGATGGGGTTTAATCATTACTGCTTTTATTTTTTCTATTATTCACCTACTAGGACTTTTTCTAATGTTTGAGTCTACCTTAGATCTGATAGTTTCTTTTCTTTTATCATTCTTTCCATTTTTCTCAATTTCTTTACTCCTAGGTTTTCTTTATCAATGGCGTGGAGAAAACCTAATAGCCGTTATAATAACACATGGATTTTATAATACTATAACAATACTTATACCTTTTATTTTCAGCTAAATTTTTCAAATTATAATAATATTCTATTAAAAGTAGTCTTGATGAATATATTACAAATTTTCCAATCAATGGCTAAAACTAAGAGCCAAATTATAGGAATAGGTTTTGGTGATTCGGAGCTTCATAATCAAAAGATATTGGATGCTTGTATAAATCATATAGAAGAATTTAACTCTAAAATCTCTATTTTTGGGAAAAAACAATATGTTGAGAGTATTCAATCGAGAAATATTGCTGATTTTGAAATTAATTTTATTGATTCTAATAATCCCGAGTTAAATATTTTTGAATTTTTAAACAAAAATAAAATAGGAGCAATAGTTAGGGGTTCATTAAGCTCAAGTAAATTCTTAGAGAATTTTAAAAGAAGTCTAAAGATCGATGAAACTAATAGATTAGCATTATTAGAAACATATCAAGGGCATCAATTCTTTTTTGGCCCAGTAGGTATTGATGAATGTAATACTTTAGATAAAAAACTCAGATTTTTAGAATACGCAATAAATGAATTCAAAACTCTCAAAATTATACCTAAAATTAGTATTTTAAGTGGAGGCAGGAAAAGTGATTTGGGGAGGGATAATAAGGTTGATGAATCAATTAAAATAGCGGAAAAAGTTGTTGAACAGTCAAAAAAAAAGTTTCAAAATACAGATATTTCCAATGATGAAATTTTAATCGAAAATGCTATCAATAATAAATCAAACTTAATCATTGCCCCAGATGGAATTTCTGGAAATTTGATCTATCGTACGCTAGTCCATTTAGGAGGAGGAAAAGCATATGGGGCTATATATATGGGCTTAAAAGATATTATAATTGATACTTCAAGAGTAGGTATGGTTTCAGAAATCCAGGGTGCTTTATTGCTGGCTCTTGCACTTACGAAGTGACTTTTAATTGTTAAAATAGATGTGCAGCTCCCAATCTTATAAAAAATAGAAAAAAAATTTTATATTTAACTTAGAGCTCCTATAAGCATAGCAAGGATTACAACTATTCCACCAATCCAAGTTCCGAAGATAATTAATAATATTCCTAAAACTCCCAAAATAGCAGGAGTATAATGTATTGGCTTTATTCCTAACAAAATAACGAGGATTGCTAAAACAACGGCAATAATCTCATAATAAATTCCAAAGCTCCAAATTTCAAAGAAGTTTATCAAATGTAACATTGATTCTAGAAGAGCAACAATTCCACCAATAATTGCCATAACACACATAAATTTATCTGATGCTTGTAACTTGTCCCATACCATTTTTAACACATATTTCTTTTTTATAGATTTTTTATCAAAAAATAGATAGAACAATTTATAAATTTTAACAAAAAAAATAAGTTTTCATTAATAAGTAATGAAAAAGGTATTTATTATTCTCTTAAAAAGAAATTAAGAGTATTTTTCAATTATGTAGTTTTGAAGTGAACAAATATATTTTTCAAGATTTAATACTAATATTTTCTGCTCCACTTCTCGAAGATATGAAACACCCAAGCAATTAAATAAATTTTTCAATCTATTAATCACATCAAATAGCTCTACGATGGTATTCCAATCATTCGTCCATTCATAATCCTGTAATTCCTCCATTTCTATAATTTTTAACAACCTCTCTTATCCACTCTACTAATTTTTGAATAATTTATAATAATTCATAATAAAAAAGATTCAGATACTCAAAGAAAAGTAATTTATACTACTGAAAATATGTTGAGAATGATTAAATTTTTTTAAATGGGAGAGGGGGGAATTGAACCCCCGACCACTTGGCCCCCAGCCAAGTCTTAAGCTGTAAGATATAACATCTTACTGTATCATACCAGGCTAGACTACCCTCCCTTTAATAAATTGGTTCTGTTTTTTAATTATCAAATTAATTCTCGCTTTTAATAGAGAGATATGTAAGAAATTAAATAAACAATCTAAGCTGATATGGATAACAAAATTTAAGCATCTAAAAAAGTTTTATTCTTAATAATCAAGGTTTTTTTAAATTATACCAATAATTTTTAAATTACTTAAAGAGTTTTAATTCATATTATTCTCATTACAAACTGTATTTATTTTAGTCTTTATGAGATCGAGAAAACCATTTTTAATTTTTTGGCCACAATATTTTGATGCAAAAAGAAGTCGAAGTAATGGTAGACGTATTCCTCGAAAATTTGCAATAGAAAAAATTAATTTGGAGGACATTGCGAAAGCTGCACGAAATTTAGGTTATAACGCTGAAATTGAGAGAAACTATAAATACTCGAGAACTTGGTGGGATGATCCCGGAAGAATTTTAATTGATACAAAAGGCAAAAAAAAGGATAAAGTAATTCTTGAAGTTGCCAAAGAAATTAGAAAATTACAAACAAATCCTTAAGTTTTTCAATTATGCATGAATTTGCTTTCGCATATGACATTTTTAAGGTAGCTGAAGCTACAGCAATAAAGTATAATGCAAAGAAAATAACTGAAGTTTTATTAGAAATTGGCGAGTTAACTCTTATTGTTCCTGAGCTTCTCAAACGTTCTTTTGAGATGGCAACTAAAGGTTCAATAGCAGAGGGTGCAACTTTAACCATTAAAGTGACCCCTGGTAAGATAAAATGTCGAGAATGTAGTAAAATTTCAGAAGTGTCTTTAACTCAAGAAGCCCAATTAACAGGACTTCAATTATTCGCATGTTCTAATTGTGGAAGCAATAATACCGAAATAATTGAAGGGAAAAAAGCGAATGTTAAAAATATTAAGATCCAAGAATGATCTCTATTTTTTTAATCAAAATTAAGGAACTTAGAAATATTAAAATGTGAAGTTATTTACATTTCTAAACTATATATAATACTTTTAATATATTCTATTTTACAAGCACAGCATTGAGTTGTCCATGTTGACCAGGACGACTGGTGATTCTAGCATTGCCTAATTCGGTCTCTACAACGGCTCCTTTCGTGAGTACATGTCTACGATTCAAATCTTTTGAAGCATCGTTACTTTTAAAGCCTAATATTCGAACTTTTGAAGTCTTATTAGTATTAGGATCAGTTACATTAATAAATTGATCTGAAAATAATCTAAGTTTAAAATTTCCACCCATCGTTCTTTGTTTTTTAACACGATATGGAGCTACTTCAGTATCTATAGTCGGGCGTTCAAGCTCTCTTTTCCTTTTTTTCCTGAAATATTTATATTTCTTTCCGGTATACCTTCTTTTTGATCTAGCTTGAGATCGTGCCATTATCGTTAACTTTAATCCAATTTAATAGTTAATATAAAGAACTATTTCTTTAAAATTTTTTTAAAATTCCTTTTAATTATGATTTATTAAAGTAAAATAAATATACACATAATTTTTATTTAACATATAACATTAATTTAGCTATAATTTATTAATAATTCTACTTTTTAGCAAAATGATGGAAAATAATAGTAATATCCGACAATTGGATCAAGAAGAAATCGAAAAAATACTTCAAACTGGTACAACAACAGTAGGAATATTAATAAAAGATGGCGTTGTTATGGGTACAGAAAGCCAAGCTACAGGGGGATATTTTGTAGCCTCTAAACAAGCTCAAAAATTATTTGAAATAAATCAATATACAGCAGCTACTATAGCTGGTGGCGTAGCAGATTGCCAGTATGTCGTAAACCAGCTACGTGCTTTATCAAGGTTAAAAGAGGTTGAAGAGGGAAAAGTACCAGAACCAAAATACGTAGCTAGCATTTGTCGTAATATACTTTTTTCAGGTAGAACATACTTTTTAAGTATGATGTTAATCGGAGGTTATTCCCTAAAAGAAAAATCTGGTAAACTTTACGGGATTGATCTTCTTGGTACTCTCTATGAAGAGAAAGAATATATTTCATTTGGAAGTGGTAGTCCCTTCAGTCTTGGCGTACTGGAAGCTGATTGGAAATCAAATATGTCTAAAACTGATGGTATAAATCTTTTAAAAACAGCTATATCCAGTTCTAAGGAGCGGGATGCGGGTTCTGGATACCAACTCCAATTATGTACTATTGACAAAGAGGGTTATAAACAAGTCCAATAACTGTTAAATAATTTTATTCTTGTTTTATCTTTACAACGATTTGTAGAATCTCACCTTCGAGATAAATAAAGCCATTTAAATCATAATTCGAAGAATCCATTATCAGCCATATTTGATTTTTAAATCCTATTCTTAATTTATATGAAGAATTATATAGTTTTTTATAGGCACTATCTAAGAACTTCATATTCTTGATATCAGACCCACTGGGCTGATTTCCTGAGGGATGTGAATGAAAAATGCTCAATACTCTTCTATCATATTTTTTCATTGATTTATCCATAATTTCATATAATTTAATAGTATTATCTATCAAGAAAGAGACTGGAGACTTTTCACTTGATTCAATACATTCAAATTTTTCACCAAAATAGTGATATTGAAATTCATCTTTAGTATTTAATAAAACTTCTCTAGGTTTAGGGCCGAGAATTAACCCAAACGCTTCATTTGGGTGTGTATTTTTTACACAGTTTTTCATTCTCTCAAAAATATTACTACTTATAAAAAGAATAATATCTTTTTCAAATTTCAAGGTTTAAAATCTCCTTTTTTTATAATAATGTTAATGAAGCATTTAGAGCGGCTAATCTTGCTTTTTCTGTAGTCTCGCCTAAACCTATAATAATTACATCATTTTTTTTTAATTTGAGATTTTTATTATTTAGATGTGTTGAAATGTATGCCAAAACATCATCTTCAACTTTCATTTGCTCTTTTTTATTCTGTGAAAGTAATAGGGATGGAAATATTAAATCTTTCCCATCATACAATAAGCATGTTGCACCAACACCTCCAATTTTAATAGCAGCATCCCTTTGATCAATTCCATTTGAGATCTTATCAGCAACATCCCTCACATAACTAAGATAAGAGTAATTTCCTTCTGGTTTTATTACAATTTCTTTTAATACTAATGGATCTCCGTCACCTATTAGGTGAAATTTCTCTTTCAGCTTTTTTACAAAATCTAAACCAACTTTGGTAAGAATATGACCTTTTCTTATATTTTTATCTGTTAAAACAGTGATAAAATTTACATCTCTATTCAATTTTTTTATGAGAGATTTTGCTGTTCCAGAGCCGATTTCCAATTCTTTTTGAAGACGATATCTCCCAATTCCATCCTTATTTTCCTCAAAGACGCATAAAGCTAAAACCACATGAACCTTCTTGAATGAAGGTTTAATTGTAGGACTATCAAATAACGGATTTAGCTCTTCAAATATGTTCTCTTTTTCTATCATATTACATTCAAGTCTAGTAAATTAATATAAGTTAAAAAAAATTATAAATCAGAGTATAATTTTATTAATTATCTGGGTCTTTTACTTTCAATTCAGATATCCATAAGTTGAAATCTATTTAAAAAATTATGTCAAAAGAAGAGAGAGAGAAATTCAACGATAAGGTTCATAAGTTGGTTATATTTAAAACTAAAGAGGATTATCAAAGTGAAGTAATTGATAGATACACTTTTGAAAAAATTGATCAAGAAGATAAAATAAAACTTATTACTGAACTTCAACCATATGGCGCTCACTACAGATATTCGTTTATAATAACTAATCAGAGTTTAGCTCCAATATCTGAAGTGAAAATAAAAATCGGATATTCAAACTTTTTAACACTATATAGAAGTTATCCTCCTACTCTATACATACCTGAACCAATTGAAGATAAAAATGTATCTAAGATAACCATTGAATTTGATGAATTAAATGAAAAAAGCACACGACAAATTAGTTTACATTTTAGTCCCTTATCACTAGGACTTAATGGAGAAATAAGAACTATAGTCACATATGTTAATAGTAAAGATTTTGTTAGAGTGATAAATTCTGAACCATCAAAACTTTTTCTAGATAAAATAACAATCAATCCGAAAATAATTCCGAGTTCATATATTAGAGAATTTTCTCAAATCCCAGGAATGAAAAGAGCTATTAAAAGTATGGGTGTTGGAATAAGTGGAAAGGTTGATCCTGATCTATATTTCAACTTATTAGAACATATTTTTTTAAAGAATAATCTACAATTAATAGCAAAAGATCCAAAAAAAAAAATTCTATGGTGTTTTGGATCTGAATTGGAATCTAGAACTGATGTATTATTAATAGGTCAAGTTACATCAGGTAAAGTAGAAATAATCGCTTCTTCTAAGAACCAATATGCACTTATCTCCTTTTTAACTTTATTTTCTGATGAATTTAAGGAGCAAATTTTGGTACATGATATTATAACTTCTCTTGATCAAATTCATGATTTAGAGTGTAAATCCTGTGGAGCTATTCTTCCCTATTTTCCCAAAAAAGGAAAAGAGATAAAGTGCAATTCCTGTAATTATTCACAGTATATTTGGTAGAAATATTAAAATTTCCATTCTAATTTATTTAAATAACTCTTAATTTGGAAATTAGACTCTCTATTAACAAAAAAATCATGAATACAATAAAAAATGAACTTGTACCAACAATGGTTGAAATGATGGCATGGATTACCGAAATATTCCATCAAGGTATTAGGCGTCCAGGATATCCTGCTGATTATTGGGTAGAAAACTGGGTGAAATACCATTTTGAAACCATGGGCTTACAAAATATAGCTCTTGAATCAGTAATTATAAAAAAATGGGAAGCTAGTGAAGCAAAACTTAGATTTTGGTTAATTGATAGTCCTAAGGAAGTATTTGAGATTCCATGTTTTCCAATTCCATATACTACACCAACAAGTGGTCTTGAAGCTGAATTGTCTATGATTTCCAATAAGTCCCCAATTTCAGAAAAAATAGGAGTTCATAATTTAAACCTACTTAAGTTCCCAGTTCGAGCATTAAATTCATTATCTGGAGTAGATCGGTATTACGATCCGATGAATGAGTTTGAAACTTTAGAGCAAACCGCTCCATTTGATTATAAAATGCGAGCAATATTAGATCCTGCTTTCAATAATAAAACAGCTGGAATCATCGGAATTCTATCTGGATATCCATGGGAAACTGATAAATATTATTTTCCTTATGATGCTATTAAACGAGAATTTCCTGGTGTATATGTTAGTGGAGATAGTGGAAAAATTATTCTAAAGTTAATGGAAAAAGGTACAGTGAGAGCTAAGATGTCATACGAAGCTAATATCTCTGAAGTTAATTCTCATAATGTCATAGGCACATTACCAGGAATGTCTGATGAATGGATTGTTATAGGAAGCCACCATGATGGTCCTTGGAATTCGGCAGTAGAAGATGCCTCAGGGATTGCTCTCGTTTTAGCTCAAGCACAATATTGGTCTCAAATACCAAAAGAGGATCGTCCGTTTAATTTAATGTTTTTATTGAATTGTGCACATATGGCTGGAGGAAAGGGAACTATAACATTTGTAGAAAAAAATAAAGAATTATTAAAAAAAGTTATTGTTGGAATTCATTTAGAACATGTTGCCCGCGATGTAAAAAGCGAAAATGGTACTCTTATTCCATTAGATGATCCTACAGTACGCTGGTGGTTTATAAGTCGAATTTTACCTCTTGAAAAAATTGTTCACGATGCAATTATAAAAGAAGATTTAAAGCGCTCTATTTTACTTCCTCCTGACGGATTTCCTCCAGGAAGTGATAGAATACCTACTGATGGATATTTTTACCATCCTGAAAATGTTCCTTTCATATCTTTGTTAGCAGCCCCTCCATATCTAATCGATCCTGCTGATACATTGGATAAAATCCACCAAGAAAGTTTTGAACCACTCACTCGAGCAGTTATACGAATTATTAATGCTTTAAAAAATTATTCTGCGAGTAAATTAAGAAGTTTAATTCTAAATAAAAAAGAGCGACACAAATTATGGAAAAAGAACATTAAGAATATTAATTTAAAAAATAAATATTAAAAAAATTTTGAAAAAGAAAATGAAATATAAAGAAATATTAAATATTTTAGCCCCGTGTGGGCTTAATTGTTATAAATGTTTTGCTAACTCAAATGGAATAATAAGAGAAACTAGTTTAAATTTAAAAGATCTACTCGGTTCATTCGATGTCTTTGCTGAGCGTTTTTCATCATTCCTTCCTATCTTTAAAGAATATCCTTCTTTCAAAGCATTACTTCATTATTTCACTGAAGAGAATTGCCCTGGATGTAGGAAAGGATCATGCCTTTATCCAGACTGTGGAGTAAGGGATTGCTATAAAACTAAAGGAATTGACTTTTGTTTTCAATGTGATGAATTTCCTTGTGAGAAAACTAATTTTGATGACCATCTTAAGCGAAGATGGATCCAAATGAATAATAGAATGAAAGAAATAGGCGTTGAGTCATATTATCAAGAAGCTAAAGACCTACCAAGATATAAGTAGTATTTTATAATTAAAATAATATTATCTGATTTGTAATCTATTTTGTTTATTAAATATTTTAATTTGAGCTATATTGTATCATCATTTTTATTCCCAATGAGCGAATTCGCCAAGGATCCTAACGTCAATTCTTCTAACACTCACAATTATGTAAGAAAGCGACAATTAAAATTTTAAAAATTTCAACGATCCAACGTGTCAGAATTTGATTATTTTTCTTTTTTCTCTTTCATTATTGCCCTTCATCATTAAATAGTAAAAAGTTTAAGCAAATACAATAAAAAAAATCCCAAACTTTAATAGAATAGCAAATTCCGTAAAAAGAAATATATTAGTTAAAGTTGCACGAAATTGATCATTTCTGCGATTTCGAATTTTGTCGTTCAATTTTTTTCAATTTATTCTCCATAAAATTAAGCAAGAATAAAAATCTTTAAATATGTAAAAGATTAATATCTATATAACTAACTCTTAATTAATAATAAATTTCAATAAAAATAATAACAAACAATTAAAAAGTGGAGGAATATAAAATGTCCGAATATATTAGTTGGAGTCCTATTCGAAGGTTAATGAAGCACAATGGTGCCATTATCGTCGCTCGAGACGCAGTTGATGAATTAGTAGATTGGATGGGTCAATCTGCTGAAAAGATAACAAAAACTGCCTTAGCTCTCACAAAGCATGCCAAGAGAAAGAAAGTTACAAAGGACGACATCCTTTTAGCAATAAAATATTTCTAATGTAGTTTATTTCAACAAAAAATCTCAATATTTCTTTTTTTTTATTATATTTATAACTCATAAATATTTTTTTTACTTAGGAAAACCTTTAGTGCCCTCTTCCAATTGAACACCTAGAGTATTTAGTGTCATACTTACTAGATTATACTGACCAACAGTAAAAATCAAATCTAAAAGTTGCTGTGTATTATACCTCTCGGAAAGTGTCTTCCAAGTTGGATCGCTAATAAAAGAATCATAATAAAGCTCATCAACAGCTCTTAATAGAGTTGCATCAAATCTATCCCATCCTTTTGAGTCTGGACCCTTTATGATTCCTTTAATTTCATCATCAGTAAGCCCACTTTCTTTTCCGATCTTGACATGTTGACCCCATTCATACTCTGACTTGCAAAGCCAACCAATTCGAAGTATGAGGATCTCTCTTTCCCTTGTAGGGAGAGAAGATTTAAACAAAACATGTCTAGCAAATACAAGCCACCGTTTGAGTAACTTTTCATGTCTAGCTAGAGTTTTAAAAATATTTATCACACGACCACTTTCTTCATCTATCATTGGTTCTAAGATGGATTTAACCTCTTCATCCCATTCAGATTCGTTTAATGGGTAAACTCTAGGTTTTGTAAGCCTTACCCTTTCTCGATCAATACTTTCTCTTTGTTTAGGGAATTCTTCTGCTTTTTTAGTAATTGTTTTTTCACCTTAATTTGATTACTATAATTATTTTTAAAAAATAACAGTAATACATTACTTTCCTTTATATTATCCTATTCTTGAGCTTTGACCGCCGTCAACTGGGAGTACAATTGAAGTGATAAATTTTGCCTCATCAGAAGCCAAGAAAAGAGCGGCATAAGCAGTGTCCCAAGCATCTCCCATTCCCCCTTTTAGTGGGACCATATTATTTCTATATTTGATTAAATCTTCTTTACTTATCCCTCTCGCTCTTGAAAGTCCTTCAATGGCCATGGGTGTATTTAAGTATCCAGGCATGATGGCATTAATACGGATTCCTTTCTTAGCATATTTCATGGCTAGTTGATGAGTTAAAGAATTAACTCCTGATTTTGATATTTTATAAGCTGCTAGAGATGTGGCACAAATAGCTGCGATAGAAGATATATTGATAATAGAACCGCTTTCTTGTTTCTCCATTATAGGTAATACATACTTACAAGTGAAAAACATTCCTTTTAGGTTTGTATTAAAAATTTTATCCCATATGTCTTCGCTTAATTTTACCAATTTGTTATCTCCCTCTCCAATACCAACGTTATTGACAAGAATGTCAATTCGACCATATAACTCAACACATTTCTCAGCTATTTGCCGACAATCATCCTCTTTTACAATATTGGCTTTGAATGTGAATGATTCATTACCTTCCTTATCAATCATCAATTTTGTTTCTTGAGCAGAATTAAGATCCTGGTCAACAAGCATTACTTTGGCACCCTCACGAGCAAAAAGAATTGAAATTGCTCTTCCATTACCTATTGTATCTCCCGGTTGCTGTCCTGCTCCAATAACTATAGCTATCTTATCCTTCAGACGATCCCCCATTCTACTCCTCTCTTATGTCTATTTTTTTTTAGATATATTTATTTCCACTCTTTATTATATTAGAATTATAAACAGATTACTTTTTTTTATAATAGAATGTGTAATTTTTCTTTATATATCTAGCTATTTGCATATAATATGGAAGCAAATTTGATAAATTCTAATGTAAGACACACTCATAATTCTATTATATATTAGATTTTTCAGGCTGGAATTAGAATTCTCGAAATTTATAACCAGAAAAAATTTTTTAATATTATATTAAAATATGAGTTGTAAATGAAGTCATATATCTATTTTCAAAAAAAATTGAGCTAATTGAATTTAAATAGAATGTTATTTATTAAAATATTTAAGACACAAAAGTATAACCTATATTATAGATCTAATACATTAATATTCATAAATAAAATGAAATTTGTTTAAAAATGGAAGGAAATAGACAAAATGAGCTAGAATTTGCATACAAGATTTGTATTTTCGGGGATAAAGCTGTTGGAAAGACAACATTGGTAGATCGTTATATGACAAATCTATTTCATGAAAATATACAATCGACTCTTGGGGCATCAATACATGTTAAATACTTAGAGATAGAGAATGGAACAATAACACTTCAAATATGGGATTTTGGTGGTCAGACGAGGTTTAAATTCCTGATATCAAGTTATGCTCGAGGTTCATCTGGAGGAATTTTTATGTTTGATCTTACTAATTATGAAAGTTTAATTGCTTTAAATGAATGGCTTCCAGAATTTGGTAAGACAGTTAGATATATACCTCTGATAATGGTTGGTGGTAAACTAGATCTTGAACAACAAAGGGTTTGTAAAAAAGATGACGTGGTAGACATGATGAGATCATATAAATTCCATAAATATATTGAATGTTCATCAAAAACAGGACAGAATGTAGAATCAGTATTTAGAGATTTATTATTAAAAATTCTTGAAGATAAAGGACATAAATACATAAAATTTAAGTGAATTAACTACCATTCAATTTTTTTTTTTGTTAATTCCATTTTGAATTTCCACTCTTTATTATATTAGAATCATAGACAGATTACTTTTTTTATTAATAGAATGCTATTAGCATATAATGTGAAAGCAAAATCAATGAATTCAAGTGTAAGACACACTCATAGTTCTACTTTATATGTGATTTTTCAAACTGGAATTCAGAATTCTCGAAATTTAAAATTAGAAAAAATTTTCTTAACAACTATCTTTTCTTTTTGATTGAGCCAATTTGAGCGTGTATATTTTGCCTTTTTTCCAATGGTCTCAGATTTAGAAATCCATAAAGGATTGTAAGGTAAAAGACTAATTTTCTTTATATTCTTGCCTTTTAAATAATTAGCTAATTTCAATAGGTTGTTTTTAGTTGCTGTAATTTTTGGTATCAATGAAATTCGTGGTAAAACCTCAACTTGATTCTTTTTAATTAATTCTTCAAAATTTTGGAATATTCTCTCATTAGAAACACTACAATATTTTATATGTATCTTTGGATCGAAAACCTTTAAATCAAAATATATTAAATCCAAATAAGGTAAGATTAAGTTATTGAAATTTTCACGATTATAATAACCGCAAGTTTCAAGGCAAATATGTATATTGTCTTTCTTAAGTTTTTTTAATAGTTTATTCAAGTATTCTATGTGAAAAGTAGGCTCACCTCCTGAAAAAGTGACACCACCTCCCGAATTATCATAAAAAGGTTTATCTCGAATTATTTTTTTATAGAGTGTTTCTATATCGTACTTTTTACCAGCAAATTTTAGCGCCTCATTTTGACAGACTTCAATGCAATTACCGCATAAATTACATTTATTCCTATTTATACGATATTTATACAAGAAACTAATTGCGTTATTACTACAAACTTCAAAACATTTTTTACATTCAATACAATTTTCCTTATCAAATGAAATTTCTTGAGATGGTGATTTAGTTTCTGGGTTTTGGCACCAAATGCAAGAAAGTGGACAACCTTTAAAGAAAATTACAGTTCGAATGCCAGGACCATCATCCAATGAATTTCTTTTAACATTTACAATTAAAGTTTCCATATTAATTCGAGTAATATTAATTTTAAAGGGAAATTTAATGAGTTGCGAATTCTTGCCGTTCAATTAACTCTAATTGTAAGTACTTATTTAATTGCGTGAAATAAGCATTATATCCTGAAATTCGTACAATTAACCAACCATAATTCTCGGGATGTTCCATAGCATCTTTTAAAGTATCTGTACTCACTACATTAAATTGAATCTGCATTCCACCTAAATCAAAATAACTCGAGGTATATCCATTAAAATGATTTAATGTTTCTTCATGTAAATCATTTGCATTTGGTATTAATTTAATATTAAAGGCTAGATTGTTTGGCATTTTATCTGTGTCTAATGCTGCAACAGATTGTATATTTTGAATTAGTAAATCTTTTCCTCCTGGTGTTGGGGTTAACCCGGGAGTGAACGGTTTATTAGCTTTTCGACCATTCGGTAAAGCTCCTGAGAGTGTGCCAAAAGCCACATGGTTGCTCATACTCCAAAATCCTGTTAAATAACGACCCCCGCGATAATTCTTGTGTGAATAAAAGTCATTGTAAAGAAAATCTATTACATTTTGACCGATTTCGATCGTTTCTTTATCACCTGTACCAAATTTTTTGATTAATTTTATTCTTTTTAGCAATAATTCTCCTTCAGGAGTAGAAAAATCATTTTTAACATGCTCATTTAAAGTTATAAAATCAATTTCTTTTTTATCGTATACAAGAGTTTTAACTACTTTTAAAGAATCAATTATATCCGCGATGCCTATCACAGCAACTCCAGAAGTATTATAAATTGCTCCACCGTTTACTAAATCATTTCCCTTTTTCATAGGACCCTCAAATAAAGAACTTAGCAAAGGTGACGGATGTAAGAGTTGGTGCGCTTTACCGAGATTATTATTACATTCTACACTGTTTTCAACTAAAAAGTGAAGTTGCTCCTTATATGCATTTAAAAATGCATCAAAGTTTTGGAATTGAGCAACATCTCCTGTCTCAGGACCAATTCTTCGCTTCATGCTTACAACAGGATGATATCCATTATTTAATGCCATTTCCATAGCAGCAACAGCATTGAACATCATACTATTTGTATGACCGAAGTGTTTTCCACATATAGTCGGTTCAACACATCCAGTAGCAGCCCATCCTCTCGCATCTTCTAATTTAAATCCAACTTTTGTAAGTGCTTTAATCATCTGGATATCATTGTGAATACTTGGAGTAGCATGTGTATTTATATTCACCTCTAATAATCTATCTAAATATTCTTTTGAATTTATTCCAGGATAATATCTCGCGTTTAGATTAGGATCACGAATGGAGAGCATTTCTGCAGCCTTAAGAATGATGAAAGTCATATCACAAACTGCCGAAGCTCCTTCTGAATCTACACCTCCAACTGTAATAGCAAAATCTTGACCACTACCTCCAAACAAATAATTTCCTATATCTGGTAGTAAGGGTTCTTGGTCTGAACACCGTAGAAAAAAGCTCCCTATCAATTCAACTGCTTTTTTTATATATTCTTCTTTCTCCTCTTCAGATTCGATTTTTTCCATATCTGAAATGAAAAATGGTTGTAGTAACTTATCTAATCTACCAAGCGATAATCCCATATGAGCGTTTTCCATAGTTAATGCTATCCACATAATCCAAAGCGAAATTATCGCCTCTTCAAGTGTTTCAGGTGGTTTCGCAGGAATATTATGTAAAATGTGTGATATGTTTTTTAATTCACTTTTTCTTTTTATTGATTGCTCTGATGCATTACTTTCAACTATTTCGGCTGCTTTTTGTTCAACTACATTTGCTAAATTTTTAGCATAAGTTAATACACCTTGACAAGCTAATTGAATTCCTTTATAAAAATCCTTTTTAGCTTGTTCGCTAATCTCTTCTTCTTTTTTCTTAGCTTCCTGAATAAGATCGTCAAGACCTCTTTTAAAGAAAGTCTCAAAGCCAGGAATTGTGTGTGAAATAGCCTGTGTCTTCCACATAAAATAAAAAACAAAAAGTTCGTCTAATTGTTGGGAAAGCTGATTTCCAGTCATTTGCCTTGTGTATTCTCTTAAACAACGGTCAGCCCAATATGGGAAGACTTCTGTATTAAGAATATCGATAGTCTCTTGTGTAATTAATTGCGGATAAAGTTCTCTGGAATCTGCTGAATATAGTTCAGGCCAGAAAATTATTGCTCCAAATTCTGGGTAAATTAACGCTCCTCTCTGTTTTGATGTCGAAATACCCGGTAAATAATCCCAATCTTGGATGGAAGCTTCCTTATTGGAAAGAATATAATTAATTATTTTTCCCATTTTTAATTCGGGATGATCTTTATTGCCATCTTCAGGTGTGTAACCCTCTTTTCTAGCAAATTCTGTGATAAGCTTAGCTCGTTCAGGACATACTTCTACTTGGGTGTTGAAACGACAATATTTCAGATAATTTAATCGCTTAAAGTCTTTTAGGTTGTATTTGCTCAAATAGGGATCATCTAAATATTTTACATTATCAACCTTGTAGCCTAAGTATTTGTGTGTCATTTGTTTTGTAGCGCTATCCCAATCTGTAAAATCCTCAAACGGTAAAAGTTCTGGTTTTTTTCTCTCAGCCTGCCTTTTATCAAAATCATCCTTTTGTTTAAGGAGTATATAACTTAATAGAAAGAAAAATTTAGTTACATCACTTAAGCTTCCAATATATTGGATTTTATTATTTAAAAGAGAATAGACAATTTCTTGGGAAGATGCTCGGCTTAATTTTCCTAAACCTCTGGCCGTTTTGAATATGAATTTAACTGATGGGTCTTCAATCTTTTCTTCAAAAATCTCAATATTACCATCCTTAAAAATAATGGCAACATAATCAGTTTCATTTCCTTCAATTGTAAACAGAATTCTTGAATTAAAGTTCATCCCTGTGCCTTCATTATAGATTTCTCTTTTATAATCTTCATTTTCTTCAATCATCTTTTTGAGTAATCTAAAAATATTAGCCAATTTTTTCTGTTCCTTACCCATGACAATAATCCTCTTTCCATTATAAAATTTAAATGTTAACTAATATGTTATTAAAAGAAAAGATAGTTCTTAATTTTATTATAAAAGCCATATTTTATAATCTTACAACTTCTTCTAATTAATCAAATTTCTAACAAAATCTTTAAAAATATTTCTTTTCTAACTTTTCATTTTATTCATAACTAAAAGAATCAGCTTTGAGTTAGTATAATGTGTCTCAACTTTTTCTGAAAATTTATCCTATTGAAATTTGATATAATAAGAATTATTAAATTGTTTTACGATGAATATTATTTATAAAAATTACATGTGATATAAATTGGATATAGAAGAAAAAATTGATCAATATTTAAAACTTAAAAGAGGATTTGCCCCGCCAATTATTCCTCGTGAAAGCGCTCTTTTAATTATTGATATGCAAGATTATCAAGTAAAGAGAACCTCTGCTATGGTAGAATCCTTTGAAAAATCAATTCCTGGTTTAATTCAATATTTTATAAAACAAGTTGATGAAGTAGTGATTCCAAATATTAAGCTATTGTTAAAATTCTTTAGAGAAAATAAAATCCCTATATATTATACCAGATTTGCTTCTCGTAGAAAAGATCGTAATGATTATGCAAATAATGTGCGTACATATAATGAAATCTTCGAAAATATGTTTGGAAAATACATATTCCCATCTATCCAAGAAATTACTTCAGAAATTATCCCTGAATTAAAACCAGAAACAGAAGATATAGTTATACTTAAAACAACTAATGGAACATTTAGTTCAACAGATCTTGAGCATCAATTAAGAAATTTAGGAATTAATACAGTAATAATTGTAGGAGTAGTTACGAATATATGTGTTGAAAATACAGCAAGAACCGCATTTGATTTAGGATTTAACGTTTATGTGATTGATGATGCATGTGCAGCATGGTCTCCAACTATACATAATGCTGCCCTAAGAGGTATGGAACTATTCTTTACAAATACTCTCACTACCGATGAACTTCTCAAGAGGTTAAAAAAACAATTGAAAAAGCATAATAAAAGCTAAATCTTTTTACTCTTGAGTTCCTTTTTTTTATAAAATATCTTTCTTATAACTATTATTAATAAACCTGCTGGAATTGCAATAATAAATCCCCATAGTGGCGAATTAAATATGAGTATGATACTACCTAATGGATAAAGAAAGCGAATAAGAAATTTTAAAAATCGATTGGTAAGTGGTTTCCTTTTTATAGCTTGAATTGAATATTGGAAAATTGAGGGGAGCCAGCAAATTAAAAAAGTTAAGAAAATAATAGGAAAGCTGATGAAATTACTAATATAATCATAAAATATATTACCAATTATTAAAGCAACACCCGCACCCAAAATAAAAGCAGAACATCCTATACAAATTGCATAGCTAAAAATATAAATTACATGATTATTGAAATCTTCTCGGTTTGGATTATGATGAGCCAACCAATGAATTATTTTTTTTTTATTATTATGACGATTTTGTTCCTGTTGCTGCATCTTTTTATTTAATTTTTATAAAAGAGAATTTTAGGAGTATTATAAACTTACTTTAAGGTTTATTAAAAACAATGAGGATTAATAATATATTTTCTAACAATCACACCCTCCGCAGTCGCAATCACCACAATCGCAACCGCTACAGTCACAACCACCACCGTAATAACCTCCGCGACGTCTTCCACTACTACAACCACTACAAAAACAACATATGAAACTCATAAAAATAATACCAATAATTAACATGGTTAATCCCGTGGTATAGGCATAGCCTCCAACTAGTGATCTAAATCCAAAATATATTAAAACCCCACCCACTATTAAGGCAATTATAATACCAAGTGCAATACCGCCACTAGTTGTCGATTTTTTCACTGGAGTTGGTAATGAATCCTGATAGGATGGTGGTGTTGATGGGGTTGGTTGGATAGGTTGACTTTCAGGAATACGTTCACCTTCAATGGGTTCTCCACAAAAAGTGCAAAATTTTGCCTCATCAGCTACTTTTGAACCACATTTAGGACAATACATTTTAAATCATAATCAATTTGGTTGAATTTCATTCAAATGTTAAATATAAAGTAAATGAAGTAATTCTTTAATTTAAATGGAATCCATTTTTTGTTGTTTAATGTTAAAATTAATAAAGAAAAAACATAACATAATTAGATCATAATCTAAATAAAACCAAACAATAAATATTTTGCAAATTTATACGAATTGTGAAGGAAGTTTACCCGGGAATCTTTTTGATCAAGGAAAAAGGTGCTTTTGGTACAATAAAGCCACCTGAAAATATATATGTCCTAGCTGGTGCTGATGCAATAATCTATGATGCAGGATATGGAACCAAGAGAGCTGTAAAACATTTAATAAAAGAAGTGAATAGAATTAAGAACTATTTCAAGGAACAAAATAAAGATTTTAAGATCACTCGAATCCTTGTTTCTCATTGCCATCCCGATCACTTCAGTGGTTTAAAACGAATACGAGATGTTTTAGGAATAAAGGTAATGATAACAAAAAAAAGCGCAGAAATTATAAAGAATAAGAAAAGCTTCATTAAAAGTTTTGAAACTGATGCTTATGAAGACTATTTGAGAATCAGAAAAAAAAAATCTCGTAAACTAATTAATTTTTTAAGAAATATCGGTTCAAGGTTATTTTACCAACGTATATATGGAGCTTGTTATATAGACAATCCTGACGAAATTCTTGAAGAAAACACAGAGATCATAATCAATGGTGAGAATTGGAAAATTTTTCCATCACCTGGACATGCTGTAGATCATATTTCTCTTTATAATGAGGAGAAGGGCATTTTGTTTTCTGGAGATAATATCTTGAGATCAATAACAACTTGGCTCGGTCCTCCAAATTCTAATATTAATGCATATGTAAAATCTATTGAGGAAATTCAGAAATTGCCGAAACTTAAATTGATTTTCTCTGCCCATGGAAGTCCTATTGAAAATCCAATGGAAAGAATTGATGAGATCTTAGTCCATAGAAAAGAGCGGGAAAAGCAAATACTAAATATCATTCGTGAATGTAAAGAAAATGGAATATCTCCCAAAAATATAATTAAAGCAATTTATCCTAATGATAGTAGATTTTTGCATCAAGTCGCTCGAGGGTGGGTTGTCCTGACTTTAAAAATGCTGGAAGAAAAGAATTTAATCAATCGGAAAGATACAAAAAAAGAGATATTATTTTTCCCGGTTTAATTTTATTAAGAACAAAATATCTTCATTTATCTTGGAATTTATTAACTTATTTCTGAATTAATAAATAACTTCTATTAGTTATGAGATAATTTAATATTATAAAAATCTCACAGCGATGTTATTTTTAAAAATAATAAATTTGCAGTTATTCATAATATGCAAACAGAGCATGAACAATACATAAATGGTCCTTTCTTAAAAAAAAATCAAATTCATTATAGGGATTATCAAAAAAACATTGTGTCTAGCTGTAAAAATAAAAATTCATTAGTTGTTTTACCAACGGGTTTAGGAAAAACAATAATAGGTATTTTATTAATATCGAATTGTTTAATAAAATATCCAAAGGCTAAAATCATCATTCTCGCTCCTACACGTCCTTTAGTCTCACAACATAAACATTCATGTATAAAATTGTTGGACATTAATTCAGAAGAAATCACTATATTTACAGGAAAAATTTCTCCAGAGAAAAGAATTCAACTATTTCAAAACTCGAAGATTATAATTTCTACACCTCAAGTAATTAAAAATGATTTAATGAGGGACAGATACGATCTGAAGCAAATAGCTTTGATCATTTTCGATGAAGCTCATAAGACTAAAGGTAATTATGCCTATACTTTTATATCAGAGGAATATGTTAATACGTGCACTGATCCACTAATATTAGGATTAACTGCCTCACCAGGAAAGGATTATGAACGTATTCAACAAATATGTGATAATTTATATATTGAAAATATTATCTTTAAAAATTGCCAAGATAAAGATGTAAAAAATTACATTCATGATATTGATACATACATTCATTTAATAGATTTACCTGTTAGATTAAGGGAATTAAGTGCTGTTTGGTATAATTTATTTGAAAAGTATTTAAGATGGTTTGTAAAATGTAATCTTTTGCCTCCAAATAAACCATATTATTCAAAACTGGATTTTTTGGGGATGTCACGCGACCTCACTTTATCATTATATTATGAAAATGGAGATGAATTAAATTTATCAGAAGATGAGTTCTATGAGTGTTTATATTTTAAATCACCCAGAATTATAGATGTTGTGAAAGAGAATCAAATTGATATACCTTCTGTATATTCTTATTGTTCAAGTTGTATATCTATACTTCATGCAAAAGATTTATTGGAAACTCAAGACATTTCTCTTTTTAAATCGTTTTTGGATAAAATAAAATATAAAGCTAATAAAGATATATTATCTGCTAAAAGAATTATTAATTCTGAGAATTATTATTATATAAATACGACAATTCAAAATAAAGAACAGAATATTTTGTCTCATCCAAAATTAAAAAAAATAATTTCTATAATAAAAGAAGAGATTGAGGAATTTAATAATAAAAAAATTCTAGTTTTTACACAATATCGAGAGATGGCTGAATTTCTTAAAAATTCATTACAGCTTGAATTTAAAGAAAGACTAAAAATTGAAAAATTCATAGGGCAAGCAACGAAAAAGGACGATAATGGATTTCCCCAACATTTACAGATAGAAATTTTAGAAGAATTTCGACAAGGACTTATAGATATTTTAATTGCTACGAGTGTTGCTGAAGAAGGTTTAGATATTCCTAATGTAGATGCTATTATATTTTTCGAACCGGTACCTTCAGAAATTAGACTAATTCAAAGACGTGGAAGAACCGGTAGATCTGCTCCAGGAAGGTGTTATATACTTGTTACTGAAGAAACAATTGACATTCCTTATTATTATGTTGCTCGAAGGAAAGAGCGCTCCATGGAAACAGTTTTGTCCGATACGAACCATTTAAATCTAATCAATGACTTAGAACGTAAAAAAATTGAATTTTCCCTTCACGGAAAGCAATATTCAGAATTAGACTATATCAAAAATTATAAAGAAAAGAAAGATATAGAACAAATGTGCTTCGCAAATCGTACGATAGAAGATATTATTACTAAATTAGATGAGTTCTGTAATAGCAAAGAATACAAAGACTTTAAAGACTATGGTATAACATTTTTATCTGATTTACTGAAATTTGATGAGAGTATCCTTAGGAAAAAAATTATTAAATTAAAAAGCACTAGAAAGAAAAATTCTAAAAAAAAAAAGAGGTATTTAAACAAAAATTTAAAAATTTTGATTAATATCGTTAAAACCTATGGTTTGAACGGTAAGATAGATTTTAATAAGTTTCAAGAACTTGCACGTGAGGAGGATATAATGGAACATAAATTCAATGTTCACTTCAATCAAGCATGCTTCTTAGGATATTTAAAAAAGCTAGAAAATCAAGTTCATTTTGTTATGGATTATAATTAAATAATAACTTTATTCTAATTTACCAAAAAGCGTAATTTAATAATTATTTGATTTTTTCCTCTTTTTCTTTCCTTAAGAAGTAAAGGCTCAAAATTAAGATGATAGCAATGATGGGCAATGCTATTACCGCTGGATTATTTCCACTAAAAAGGAATAAATAATATGAAATGGTAATAATTGAAGCAAAAAAGGCTATAATACTTCCATATTGACTAGCAAAATTTTTAAAATGACGAAGCATCATACTTACTTTATAATTAGTACTCTTTATTACTTCTAATTCAGTAGCATCTAATTCATCTAATATTTCAGGATTTTCATAGTATATTCCAAAACGAGGATCATATTTGCCCTTTAATTCTCCTGAACTAATAAGAAATAATAAATGATCTTGAATATTCTTCTTTTTAATTTTTAATTCATTATTTAAAAATCCAATAGTCAAATATTCATTTGATACAGCTTTAATTGTCATTTCGATATAGGATTTTACAATTAATCGTTCCATAGCTTTTACTTTTTCAGATAGAATTTCTGAATATTCTGAAATAAATTTATAATAATCTTCGAGTATAAATGTAGATATTTGAGAAAAATTAATTGATTTTTTGTTAAGATCCTTTATTGAAGTCTCAATTTTTTTGTTAATCTCTTTTATCTCCATTTCAATACTTTTAGCTCTTTTCTGGATTATTACATTACTCTTCTTAAATTCTTTAATTTCTATATTATCTTCTACTTTTCTTTCTAAATTACCAAGCAATTGGCTTAAATATAATTTATTTTCATTAATTAAAGATGTAATTTGTTCCCTATATGATTCATTCTTCAATGAAACAATTCGATCATTAACTTTTTGGATTTTGTTGTCATATTCCTCTAAAAAATTATTTTTTACTTTCACATATAATTCTCTTATCTCAGATTCTAAATTTCCTGAATTAACTGTTTTACTTACTAATGAATTGATTTTCTCCTCTATCTTAATTTGAGATTGCTTAAAATTTTCATTAAAAAATTTCTTTTTATTTTCTAAAGTCTCTTGGATTTTTATGTAATTATTAGTATCCTCTACGGTTTTGAAAATTTTAATTAAAAATTGATTCAATTCAGCATTCAGGGTATTAAACTGCTGATTGATGAAATTCTGGACATTATTAAAGAGGTCTATATTAAATATTATTTTATTTATAGCTATTTTATTATTTTTTAAAATCGATTCAAAATTTTTTTTAATTTCTATAAAGTCGTCTCTTTCTTGATTTACTTGAAGTTCTTTAACTTTTTCACTGAATTGTTGAGGAATAACATCGTCAAAAATTTTTAAATCCTTAATTCTATTCTTTAATTCTAACATATTTACATTCAATGTTCGATTTCTAATACTCGAATCATATAGAGCTAAAATCTTACCTATCCTCTCTCTATTTAATTTTAATATGTTATTGTCTACATAATTTTGTAGTTCTTTATTTAAGTAATAGGAATCAGTATAAACCAAAACTGTTTTATCCCGCTCATTAAGTTCAGCATTAATCTTCGAAATATCAATCATATCTTTTAATTTGTTTATGAGGATTTTACATGATAATTTAGTTTCATTTTTTAGATCCGTTAATTTAACGATATTTGTTTTTTTCTTAGTAGTTAATTTATAAATTTCATTTAAAATAATTCGATTAATAAAGTTATTTTTTAAAACTGGAATCTCATTATTGAAAAAATCATTGAATTTTTCCCATTGTATAATTGTTAATTTTGACTTTTCATTAAAATCCTTGATAGCTTTAATGCAATCATTTAACTTTTTTGAATATTCCTTTTTGCTTTTATTAAAATCAGCTTGTATAATATCAAATTCTTTATTAACATCTTCAATTTTTAAGAAGGATAAATTTATTAAATTATTTTTGATGCTATTTAGTTTAGATTTGAGATTAATAATCTCTTGAGAAACAAAATTATCAAAATCTTCTATACTTGAGCGGTTTCTCTCTTCTAAAATTTTATCCTTTACATTTTTAGTTTGATTTGCTATTACTTCAATTATATTAATTTCTAAACTTTCCAACTTGTCCTGTAAATGATGAAAAAGTAAATTGAGCTTTTGTTTACTTTTTAATTCTTGATTAATAATAGATTTAAGGTCCTTGATTTCATTAATCCTCTGATTTAGTAAAGCATCTGATTCTTTTTTAATAAAATTAAAAGCATCTTGAAATTCATTAGATTTGATTTTTATATTAACCTTTACTTCAATATCTTCAAGATCAGCATTTAATTGATTATTTATATCTATTATTTTTTTTAAATTGATATTAAAAAACTGGAATCCATCAGTATAAAATTTAAACTCATTATCAAATTTCTCTTTGATGCTTATCCAATTGGCAATTACTTTTTTATGATTCTTAACAATTTTTTTTTCTTTCGATATAAACTGCTGTGAAACATTATATATGATTTTGTCATATTTTCTCACTTTCTGGGAGATTTGATCTAAATCTTGTATAAGGCTATTAAATTTAGCATTATCGAATCCTGTTTCAAGTTTTTCATTAAAAGAGGTTCTAAAGGTATCCATCTTTTTTATTAAATCTTCTTTAATAATGAATAATTTTTCTTTGAGATTATCTAAAATATTATTCAAATTTCTTAGTTGTTCTTTTTCTTCAATCTTATTCTTGAGATATAGATCTAACTCTCCCAATTTTTTCTGTAATAACGCATATCTCTTATTCCATTGAGATATTTCAGTTCCTAAATTAGCTTGAATATTAATATATTTTAGAATTTGATTAAATGAGTTTTCAATATTTTCATTTAAAAAGCCTGCTTCCATTAATGCATTTCTTAAAGTAAATTTCAATCTTTCTTTTGCATAATCAACTTCATTAATTATAAGGTAGCTGTTTATTTCCTCTTTTATCTGATGACTAACATTTTTTAACTTTAAGGTCATGTTATAAATATCATTTCTAATATCTTCTAGTCTTTCTTTTTCTTGAAAAATGTCTTCCGCATTTATATCAATATTAGACACAATTATCCTTTTTAATTGATTATCCAAATAGAATAAATATTTTGTTTTAAAACCCAAAAAAGTTTTTTTCTTTCTAATTTTACCTTTAAATAGGTTAACTTTAACCATATCTCGTATAATAGGAAAAATTTCCTCTTTTAGTTTTAAAGGTTCATAATTAAGTGTTCTATATTGTTTAATAAGTCCAGTGAGTGATATTACACTATTATTATTTAGTTTATCGTAGAAATTTTGGAAGAATTTTTGCTTTCCATTACTAAAATTGCCTATATAATTCTTAAATTCTTTTTCATTATCTATAAATTTTAATTTAAAGTTATAATTAAGATTAATATATGAGGTAATTTCTTCAATTTGTTCTATGAATCCAAATGTAATTTTTAATCGGTTTAAATCAATATATTTTTCTTTTTCTAATTGTTTGAATAAAATCCTTTCAATTTCATCAATAAACTTTTTCCAAACAAAAGATAGTAGAATTACTAACTTTGAAGCGTCATTTAATTTTTTAGAATTCCATTCATCTTGAATTTTTAATATTTCTTTTAATTTGTTATTTATAAAAGAATAGGTTCTTAAGGGCCTATAATCGATAAACCAAGAATATAGTTCAAGAAGATAGCCCACCCATAAAGTTGAATTAATCTCATCATTTTCGTTAAATGCAAAACCTCCATCTTCATTTTGAAGTTGTTGAAGGTATTGGATTTCTTTATCCTTTACTTCAAACTCGAGATCTAAGAATTTAAAGCAAAGTAATCTAAAAATCAAAGAGAAATCCCTTTTCTTATCCCCAATGTAGGAACTGAATTGATCTCTATTAACACGAACATCAATTCCCAAAAGTGTAAATATTTCCATAACATAATATAATGTTATTGCTGGTGAGATATTTTTACAAATTACACATGCTTTATCTTGACAATGTAAAAATTTATTGCCTTTCTTCAAGCTCAATATGAAATTTTTAATCTCTCCTTTTATCTGGTCATGATCCTTGGAAACTAAATATTCTTTTAATAAATCTAATGCTTTTAAAGAGGATAATGCTAAATATGTTGAATAAATATCTGGAATTTTCTCTGAATGTGGAGATTCTTTAAATCCTAATTGTTCATTCTGAAGTATTTCACATTTTTTTATGAAATTAAATAACTCATCCCTTTTCTCTTTTTTATTTTCTTTGATAAATTTCCTGAATAAAAGAAACCAGAAAAGATTCTCTAAATTAATTCCTGGATCATTTAATAAATTATAATTAAAAAAATTATAAAACTCAATTAATTTATTGTGGTCGCTATAATAAAAATTTCTAATTTCTTTACTTTTTAGCCTAATGAAAGTTTTAAACGGTTCCTTCTTAAATTTTGTAATGTAAGGGTAAGCAGATTTCTCATCCACATTAATCAATATTATATAGACCCCAAAAATGGCAATAATATATTTTGTAATTAATGAAAATTTTAACTTTTATTCTTTTGGAATTAAAAATTTTATATTTAAGGATGTTTATTTTAGTGAAATTTAAAGATATTTAATGGATTTTTGGATAAATTAAGTGTTATAATTTATTCAAAATAAGCAAAATGATACAAAAAATTCATTCATCAAATATCCCTTTGATTTTCCCTCTTTTTTTATCAGATGGTTTTTTAAGTAATTTTCTATCTAAACATACCAATATTCCGCTTATAAGGAAGGAAACTATGACAAGAGAAATTATTACAGTTATTACACCTGAAGGCTGAGTAGGTATATTTAAATAAATATAAAAGTCTTCAAACGTTCCTATATTTTCATTTGAGGAAGAATCTTTAGCCCAAATTTGAATAATATAAACTGAATAATATTGGTTAGGATATAAACTGATGTTATCCCAGGTAAAACTCCATAAATAGCCTTCAGTATTATTCATTTTGCTAGTAAACATAATGTTAGTATAATTTGAAATTTGTATAGTTACATTGCCATAAGACGGAGGATTTTCGTCAGTTATATTTACAATAAATGTGTACGACTTTTTCTTTATTATAGTATTATTCATAGATGGTTCAATAAATGTAATAATAGGGGATATCGTATCATTAGTAGAACTTTGAGCAAATCGAATTAATTTATGAGTATTAAGAATTGTTTTTTCTTCTGTTGAAAAATTTCTGAAACAAAGAGAATGAATGAATACAGTAGGCAAAAATAGTATTAAAAAAAGAATTGAGTGAATGAGAGCCCTTTTCATATTTTTATTAAACCTTAGTTTAATTCTTTTTTACATGTTTTTTGCATTAATTTAGAATAAATTTTAATTGCAATATAAATTTAAGGGAATAAAAATGGAAGCGGTCAGATTATTCAAGAAGATTTGAATTTGACCTCTAATATTAATAAAATAAATTTAAAAAAAATCTTTGAAAAATTAAGAGATTAGATTAATAATTAATCATAGTGAAGGAGTATTGGTGAAAGACCATGTGTCTTTTATCCCTAAATTATCTTGTATTAAAGGGTTTTGAATTTCGAATACAGAATTCACATACCCTACCGGAATATAATTTTTAGCAAAATCGAAAGCAGATCCTATTGTTTGACTTTGATTTAATTGATTCCAAAAATGATGAAAGAACCAAGATCCAGCAAAACCATCTCCATTGTAGACATTTCGCCAACTCCATGCTAGATTATCAGAACTTGCTGTGACTAGAATCGAATTAGGTATATTATACCAACTTAACCCAATGTTAGAGTCTTGATTTAAAAAGTTTCCACTAAAACAACTGTCAATGTTTATCAATATTCGTTTACAATTAATCAGTTTTACAAGATTATAAAATTCCATTTCAGAAATATAGCTATCATCTGCTTCAAAATGAAATGTAGCATTTCCCCCACCAAGAACTTTATTTGAGCCATGATCAGTCATAAAAATTATTAATTGATCATTGGGTTTAATGTTGGATGCAAATGAACCTGAACTTGAAATGTCTAATTCATATTTAAATCTACTTGCATTCACATCATCATTCTCTACATCAACTACTGCACCAACTAAATCATTTGGTATTCCATCATTAGCATTTATGTCTATTATATTATCATTCGTATGATACAACATTAGAAAGATATTATCATCAGTGTATCCATGATTTTTTAGAACCCAGTATACTTGGAGTGCTTGAGCAGGAAACCCATCTGAATCTACATTACTAGGAGGAGGGCTTGGTATTGGAGGTGGGAACCAATATTCTACTTTAATGTCATCAAAAAGCACCATGGTAGTACCCGTCATATTACCCTCAACTGCTAAAACTAAATGCAGTTGGGTAATATCGTTTAAAGTAGAATTATCTGCGATACCCGTTACATTTAGAAAAGTCCAACCTATAAAGGGTCCAAATATACCCTCTGACCAATCTGTTCTTACAATATCATTGCTAGAATTTATCCATCGTAATCCTATTCTTGCACCAGCGCCAGTAAAAGGTACTATTATTGCAGGAAAAATTGGTGGTGTGTTTATATTAGTTGTTATATTTACCCAAGCAGAAAGATTATATGCTGCATATTTAATTAATGGATAATATTTCGTCCAATTATATACAAACTCCGTATTAACATATTTAAGCGTAGCAGGAGCAGTTACAATTAATTGTATTACTCCAGGAGTGTTATGACCAGGTATAGAGCTATCAATGCCTCCATAACTATTGTTCTTATAATCTTCTATCCACTTAGATGGAAAGGGTTCACCGTCAAATTTCCCATCTTCTCCATTATTGAAATCAGGTTCTCCCTCTTTTCTATAATAATCATTTGCACTGGAAAGAATTATTGCTTTTCTTGCACCTACTGCTCGTTTTCCTCCAAATGGAATAAATATAACAATTAATGCTATTACGATTATAATAATAATTCCTGCTGAAATAATAGGTATAAGTTTTTTACGATTCATGAAATTTCACTCTCAAGATAATAAAACTATTTAAATAAAAATTAAGTGTATTTAGCTTTTAAATGTGATTCAATATCCCTATAAGTTTAATCAACAAATCTAATACTTTCAAAGAAACAAGAATAAAATAAAAAAAATTAGAGGAGTAAAAAATTCAGTCCTTCATCTTTAAAATTTCTGCCAATGTAGGTTTTTCTTTAATCTCTAAGAGCTTAAATTCATCAATCATTTGAATTAAGCCGTATACTAATACACCATGTTTAAATTGCTCATTTGCATCAAAAAGGTTCCTATAGCAAAATGGGCATTCGGTTGTAACTATGTCAGCACCAATCGCATTAACTTCATCTAATCGTAAACTTGAAGTTCTCAATGAAAAATCGGGATAACCTGCCCTTACGCCTCCACCAGCTCCACAGCAGAAACTATCTAGTTTTATTCGATACATCTCTTTAAACTTAATACCAACATCTTGTTCCAATTGTCTTAATATAATTCGAGGAACTTCATACCACGCATCAATTGCTTGTTTAATTTTTCGACTATCCATCATTAGATTCTTAGATTCTTCTATTATACTCTGTTCTATTTCTAAGGCTATATGCCTTCCAAGATGACATGGATCATGATAAGTAACTATTTTTTCTTTTAAATTCTTATTTGGTTTAAATTTGATTTTTTCTGCCGTAATTAGTCGAGCAATTAATTCAAATGCATGCATAGTTTTAAAAGGAATTTTACCTTCTACTGACCATTTAGGATAATCATTTGTAAAAGTCTTATAACATCCCGCGCAACTAAAAAACACTAAATCTAAATTTTTAAAAGCTTCAATATTTTTATTCATTAACTCTTGAGCAGTATCAACAGCACCTACTCTAAAGAATGGGCTTCCACAACATACTTCATCCTCAACTAATTTAAAGTTGATCCCTAACTGTTCAAAAATCTTACAAGTTGCCGCGGCTATTTCCATTTGCCTATAACTTGCTGTACAGCCGACAAAATAGCCAACCTTAGCTTCTTTATTATTAATATATTTCTCTAAACCAGCTTCTTTTGCCCATTTAAATCGTTCTTCTGCTTTTCCACCATATGGATTGTTTAATTCCTTAGTCAGACGCTCAACTAATTGATGTTTTTCGATCATAGGGACCCCTGCCTCTTTACATGCAGCGCGTAGAGCTTCTATAATATCTACCGTGCGAACCTTATTTTCACATTGAGCTGAACATTGTCCACATGTAATACAAGGCATTAAAACATCCCTAACTTCTTCAGAAAATTCTAAATCGTCGTTTAGAATGCATCTTGCAATCCACATCTTACCTGCATTCCAGAACGCTTCCCAACCATATTCTATACCTGCAGGACAAGCATCTATCATACCTTCATAAAGAACAGTTTGTTGTTTACCTTTAAATTCTCCTATTCCTTTCCTGCTAGGTTCTCCAGAATAGGCAAATCGGCATGCTTTGCAATGAATACATTTAAAAATATCTTTTTTTAATTCTTCAAGCCTTTCCATTCCTGTTTTTGACATTTTTTTTAACCTCCTTTATTTATGGAAGCGCAAGTCTTCCAGGATGCATTATCATATTAGGATCAAAAATCTTCTTTATTTTTCTCAAATATTTCCAGTACATCCCAGCCTGGGAATATGTTAGAGGCGCATGTATATACGGATCAGGACGATAATTAAGCCATCCTTGTTTTAAACTATATTCTGTAATTTCTCTATTCATATCTTGGACTTTTTCTAAATCTGATTGCTTAGTTGAATCAAAACAAACAATTGGCATACAGATTGCTTGTCGACAACGTTCTATGCTTGCAATCCAAAGTGTTGGTGGAATTCCATATCTTTCAGCTGTTTCGGTATACATTTCGGCGAAATGTGCACATTCATTCCAGGGAGTATAGAACGTAATAAATAAGAATCCTGCTTCATAAAATGCGTAAGGTACAGCTATTTTATTTGGTTTCTTTAATCTACTAGCAATTTGTTTAGGATGAAGTTCCTGAGGTTTCATAGCAGCTCCGTCTTTAGCTCGATTATTTTTGAAATCTTCAGCTTTTTTATTGATTACGTCAACCACATGATCCAATTCGCTTTGCTCTTGAGCCCAAATCTCCCAATTCATCCACCATTTTGAGATTCCAAGCTCTTCATAGAACTTGTAATCATGAGGTACCTTATCTTTTGGCCAACGAGTCATTACTAAAGGGTAATTTCCCCCCTGAACCATAACAGTATGATGTGCTATTCCAAATTCCAGTTTCCCTAATTCAAGAGTTAGATTTTGCATATCATAAGGATTCGACATTCCCCAAACGATGACTGTTTTATAAGGTGGGTGAGGATATATCTTAACTGCAACTTTTGTGACTACTCCTAAAGCTCCTTGGCTACCCATAATAGTTGACCAAATATCAGGCCCTAACCCATATTTATAAAAAGGTTTAGCAAAAGGTAGAGCCCAAGAGCCTGTTCGTACGATATCCCCATTAGGAAAGACAATTTCCGCACACATAAAATTATCACCTTGAGGTCCTACGCTCGAAGTATAAAGAGCAAAACCTCTATCAATAGCATCACCCATAACCGTTGATGCTGGTGGGGCGCCATCCGGTATAGGAGGTGCCCAGTTGGGATGACTTTTATGCATATATGCCCAAAGTTCTCCAATAGTTACTCCTGGTTCAACAACTGCATATCGATTCTCTTCATCGATTTCTAGAATCCTTTTCATCCTACTTAAATCGAGAAGAACTCCAGCAGGTTTAATTGTTGGACATGCAAATCCACCAGATAATCCTGCAGAAACAGGACTTACTGCTATTTTCTCTTGAGAACAATATACTAATATTTTGCGTATTTCTTCAACATATTTTGGACGCACAACAATATCGGGGATCTGCGATTCCAAACCCATTACTGATTTCGCTAAGTAAGATGCTGTGATAGCTTTATTATTTGTAGCATATTCTTTACCGACAATACCAATCATTGCTTCTAAATCTTTATTATCACAAGCTTTATAGCTCATATTTTCCAACCTATTAATTAATCTTCATATTTATGTTTTTTTTTAATTAAAAGTATTATTTTGGAAAATTAAGTACTGAATTTTAAATTTTCTTATATCTTTTTCATGTAAACTATGACTTTTTCTTATAGAAATGAGGATTCATTTCTAAAAGGCAATATAGATTTTTAGAGAAGGAGTAAATGTTCTAAAATTAATGTTAATTTTAAGAGTAATATTATTTTAAATGGCCATACATTCAGTTTTATGAGTAAACATAGAAGTTTTTCTACGTCTATGGTCTTGATTAATGAATTCACGAAAAATATCATTATCTTTATTAATAAATTCCCAAAACTCTTCATAAATTTCTTTAAGTGTCATTTTTTTATTACTTAATTCAACTTTTTGGTTTAGAATGCGTTTTTCCAATTTTTTATCGCTATTTAAAGGTAAATATTTAACTAAATCACCCTCAAGTGTTAGTTTTTTAAAGAGATTCTCATTGTTCTCTTTATTCGGTTTAAAAGCCTTTACACCATTCCTTAAGATTTCAGAATTTTTTCTATTGCGATTAATAATCTTAATCTTTAATTTCAATGTTTAATCTTATAATTTATCTTTTTGTCATTTTAAATCATCCTTTAAATATTATCATGAATGAGCTTAATGTTTTTTTTAATCCAAAATCAATTGCTATAATTGGAGCTTCAGATACTTTTAAATTCGGATATGCTACAACAAAATATTTATTACATTCAAAATTTAAAACTTATCCAGTAAATATTAAAAAACAAGAAATTCATGGGCATAAAGTATACAAAAATATTAAAGATATTCAAGAAGAAATTGATTTAGCTATAATTGTTATTGGAAATGAATATGTTCTTCAAGCTGTTAAAGATTGTGTTGAAAAGGGAGTAAAAGGAATAATTATAGAAACAGCTGGTTTTGCTGAGACGGGAAATGAGAAATATATAAACATTCAAAAAGATATTGAAAGAATTGCTAAAGAGACAAAAATTCGTATTATTGGTCCAAATTGTATCGGAGTAACTAATTTTAATAATCAATTTACAACGGCTGATATGGATTTTGATCAAGCAATCATAGGAAAAGTTGCTGTAATCGCTCAATCTGGAGTTCTTGGAAATATATTTATTGATTGGGCGATTGATAATGGAATTGGTTTTTCCAAAACGATTACAATAGGAAATAAAGTGGATATTGATGAAGTGGATCTACTTGAATATTTAAATAGAGATCCTGAAACAGAAGTAATTGCTTTATATTTAGAAGGCACTAAACGTGGAAAAGACTTTAGGGAAATTCTTAAAAAGATGATAAAACCTGTTTTAATACTTAAAAATGGAAGAAGTGAGAGTGGTTCAAGAGCAGTTAATAGTCACACAGGTTCAATGGCAGGAAATGATAAGATTTATGATGCTTTAATAAAACAAAACTCTGGAGTTTTTAGAGTTAACAATTTTTATGAAATGTTTAATATAGCTCAAGTTTTTGCAAATCAACCTTTACCTAATGGAAAAAATGTTGCTATAATTACCGGATCAGGAAGTCTTGGTGCTTTAGCTTGTGATGAAATCGAAAAGCAAGGTTTAAGACTCGCAAATTTGAGTGAACAAACAATCTCTACAATAAGATCAGTAATTCCAAATTGGGTGTCAATTAGAGGGACGATTGATTTAGGTCCTTCTATATTTGAGACTTTTGTGCCATCAATCAAAGCACTTTTTGAAGATGAAAGTGTTAACAGTATTTTATACATTTTTTCAGTCCCCAGATGGCCACTTCAAATGTTTGGATCAATGGCAGAAAACACAGCCAAGATACAATTTAGGCACCTTAAAGAATTAACTAAAAAATTTAGTAAGCCATGTGTTTGCGTATGTTTTGGATCTAAATGGACTTTTGATTTCCTTAAGAAAGCCTCTCTATCCTCCGATTTAGGATATGATATTCCAATAATGACACAAATAAAATATGCGATAAAAGCATTCAAAATGATGCAAGAATTTAAGAAAATTAAAGAATTAAAACAAGTGTAAATAACCTCATATATTTTTTGCCTTCTTCTTCTAATTTATTTTCAATTTCTCGTTTAAATTTTTGATAATTACTTTTAAAAATTGGACTCCAAATTTTTTTAATTTAATAGAAATCTCCTTGTAATTAAGTATAAAAATTATAATTTGGAGTGATAAGAAAATGAATGAACATTATGTTTTTGGTGTTGTTTGGCAAGAAATTGTTGATTGGTTTTTAGTACAACCGATTTTTGCTCAAGTCCTTGTTTTGATTGGCGTTTTCGCGGTATTAACACTTGCAGTAATTCTTGTTTATTATATTCTGAAAGGTGTTGCTTACTTAGTATATTATATTCTAAAAGGAGTTTATTATCTTTTAAAGGGTATTGGATTGCTTTTCTACAAAATATTTGAAGCTTTATATTATGCTATTTCGGGAAAACCCAAACCTGAATGCTGCACTCCATCACAAGAGCAGAAAAATCCACCTCAAGTTATACAAGAGGAGGAACCAATCGTACCAGTTCAAAAAACTTACCAAGTTGTACCTACGGAAGTTGCCTACTGCAGTGAATGTGGTAATAAATTCTCAGACTCAATGCTTCAGAATTTATCGAGTAAGGGAACTGCTTATTGTATTCATTGTGGTAAAGGATTTCATGCAAATTCTATGGCTATTGAAAGCCAATAATTTTTTTCTTTTTTTTTTATTAGATAGCTCTATTTTTTAAATAATTCTTTTCCTTATAAGAAAGAGATTTAGTTAAGATTTTTCTCAAATAAAATAACACTAAATGGTTTATCTTTAGGATATTTAAATCCAATTTCTTTTATGAGATTTACTACATTAGGTTTGCAAAAAACCTCAAAAATTATAGATTTTTTAGTTTCGAGCTCGTTTTGGATAGTGTATTCAACTAGTTCTCGCACAGCGCTTGGCATTCCATAAACAATCATCCAAATTTCTTGTTCTAACGGAAGCTCATAATTTTGAGAGTTTCCAGGTTTTATTTTTTGTAAAATTGCACCTTTATTATATATCCATGATCCATGTTTATCAGTTATAAATTTCAATGGAATAAATGACCAACCAATGCAAATTTCATCTCCAGGACCACTATCAAAATTTTTATAGATCTCTCTTACATCATTCGCTTTAAGTTCTTCAAATTTCTGAGGGACTTTCTGAAGAGTTTTAACATTTTCAGATTTCAAAAGAACAAGATCCATACTCTTTTTCTGAGTGAAGCCAAAATATTTTGCCAGCGCAATTGACGCAAGATTTTCAGATGAAGTATCATATTGAGCAACTTTAGCGCCAATTTTACGAGCATAATCAATAGCATATTTAAGCTGTAATTTTCCAATTCCTTGACCTTGAAATGTAACTTTTATTCTTCCTCCTTCTAACCATGCTATCTCTTTATCATAGAACTTCACTCTTCCAAATCCTATTAATTCTGTTTTAGCTTTGTCTTTAAAAGTTCCATAATTCATACAGTTCTTCTCTTGAAGCCACTCTTGAATAATATAAGGAATATAATCATCTCCCTCCCAAATATCTTTACTAATATCCTTAATAGCTGGAATGTCTTCAAGTGTTAATTCTCGAAAAAATACTTCCATATTAATTCTTTAGAAAACCTATTCAATGAATCCTATAAATTAAAACCATTTACTAAATTTATTTTTATTTTAAATTCTTTAAAGTATCCTACAATTAATTTTATATATAAATCTGACAATAAGAATACTATTAAAACTAAATATAATTGATAAAAAAATTTATAAAATTGATCAAAATTGACAGAAAAAATAATGGAAAGCAGTCCCTATTCAGAAAAAATATGGTTAAAATCGTATGATAAACATGTAAAGCCGGAGATTGACATAGAAATCTATTCATTAGCAGAAATGATGAAAAGAACAGTAAAAAACTATACAGATAGTTTATGTTTTGATTTTCAAGGTGCATGTGCAACATTTAAAGAAACTGAGAAATATATCAACAGTTTTGCGAATTTTTTAATCGAAAATGGAGTAAAAAAAGGAGATAGAGTTGTCATAAATTTACCAAATCTCCCTCAATTTATTATAAGCTTATTTGGGAGTTTCTATGCTGGATGTACTGTATCTGGGATGAATTTCCTTTTACAACCAAGTGAAATAATATATCAACTAAAGGATTGCGGTGCTGTAGTAATAATTACGCTTGATTCCTTTTACGAGGAAAAGGTTGGAAAAGCTCTTTCATCAGGAAAAACTGATGTGAAAGTAGTGATTACTACTAATGCTGGTGATCCATTAGATTTAGAACCTAGTATGAAAGAACAATTAATAAAAATAGGAAAAATTCCTTATGGGAAAGTCGAACCAATAGAAGGAATTAAATATTTTACTTATAATGAAATTATAGAGAAGTACTCAGGTGATAAATCCCCCGATGTGAAGATTGAACCAGATGATATATTATTACTCCAATATACAGGAGGAACCACTGGACCTCCCAAAGGAGCTATTTTAACTCATCGTAATTTAATCTCAATGATTCAAATTGTAAATCATTGGTTTGAGCCCGCGCTTAAACCAGGCAAAAATTTCTATATCTCTGGGTTTCCATTCTTTCATTTAGCAGGATTGCAATTTTGTTTACAAACAATTTCTCAAGGTTGTTCTCAAATATTAGTACCAAATCCCAGAGATACAAACTATATGGTAAATAAACTAAAAGAATATGAAGGTAAAGTATCTCTTATGTATAATGTTCCAACACTTTATCTTATGCTTTTACAAAACCGACGCTTTAAAAAATTAGATTTAAGTTCATTTGAAGGATATTTATCTGGAGCAGCTCCATTTCCCACTGAAAGTATAAATGAATTTGAAGGAGTTGTAGGTAAGGGAAAAGTAGTAGAAGCTTATGGAATGACAGAAGCATCTCCAGGAGTCACTATGAATCCATATCTAGGAAAAAAGAAAATCGGAACTGTAGGTGTTCCTTTTCCTAATACTGAAGTTAAGTTAGTTGACGTTACCGATAGAACTCGCGAAGTTCCTTTAGGAGATGCTGGTGAGATAGCAATTAGAGGACCCCAAATATTTAAAGGTTATTGGAATAAACCAGAAGAAACCAAGAATGCACTAGTTGAAGGTTGGTTCTACTCTGGAGATGTTGGTGTTATGGATGAAGAAGGATATATTACAATAGTTGATCGAACAAAGGATATGATAAATGTAAGTGGCTTTAAAGTTTTTAGCGTGGAAGTAGACGATAAAATGAATAAACATCCGTCAATTGAACTTTGCTCTTCTGTGGGAATTCCTGATCCAGATAGACCTGGATCGGAATTTGTAAAACTTTATGTGCAATTAAAAAAAGGTTTTAAAGCCACTGAAGAAACTAAAAATGACATTTTAAAATACGCTCAAGAAAACCTCGCTAAATATAAAGTTCCAAAAGTAATTGAAATTATGGAACAATTACCACTTACATCTGTGGGAAAAGTAGATAAAAAGCTATTAAGGAAAAAATAAAAAGAATTTTTTATTTAACTACAATTTTTATTCTTTTTTATAGAATAAGCTTTAAAATATCTTTTATAGATACCATAATATGCATAGAGTGCTATAGTATAATGTATTGCTATACATGGTAATAAACCAAATGTTAATAGGACATAACTATTGAAAAGTCCTAATAAAAAAGGATAAATAAGATTTATCAAAAATATATTTAGATTCCTATAACGAAACCAGATGTGTATATGAAAAAGAGAAAAAGCCAAACTTGAAATTAATATAACTACAATTAATTCAAATTTTAAAAAACAAATTAAAACACCAAATAAGTAATATCTAAAAAGCAATTCTTCTATTATTATAATCATTGGAAAGAAGAACCAAATTATTACTCTATTATTTCTATTGATAAATGCATTCATAACATCTTGTTTTTTAATTACTTCGACATTTTCATTATTATAAACAAAAACTTCAATAATTTTACTCAGAAATAAAAGTATTATTATACCTATTATAAAAATAAGAACTATATAACCATTAATTTCTCTTATACTTAAATATTTTAAAAATGTCCCAAAAAATATTGGAACAATTAAAATGATTAATAAACTACCGAGGATCATGTACTTTCTTACTTTAATCAAATTAAATGGACCCAAATTTTATCAAAATCAAATATAAAATAAATTTAACCCATATAATCATTTTTGGAACCCATTAATGTAGTCGTTTCTTCTATCCACTGTGATAGATCTTTATCCATTCTACAAAAAGTAACAATTTTATCTATATCTCTTAACTTCGAAAAAGAACATTCAACCATTACATCCCAACCTCCGTAGATTGGTGTTACATACGTGATTTTCCAATCCTCATCTGGTTCAGTAGATTTTAAATTGATTAATTTATCAACAACTTTCCATTCTGTGCCAATTGCCTTTAAACGAATTAAAATATATCCTCGATAATAAATTTCTTACACCTATAGCTCCATATATATTTATTTTTATGAATTCCTTATGAATCTATTACTTTAACTTTAATTGGAATATATTTAAGTAATTTAATGTTTCTATTATAAATTGTTTTTATAAAAATATATTGAGAGAATACAGAAATGTCGGAGATCTATCAAAAGTTAGAAAAAATTGTATCAGATAAATATATTTCTAATGATATTTATGTGCGTCATGCTTATTCTCGAAATGTAGATGTCGTTTTACAAGGGATTCCTGATATTGTGATAAGACCGAAGGATGCTCAAGAAATCTCAGAAATACTTAAAATTGCTAATGAAGAGGATATATCTGTAATTCCTCGTGGTGCTGGAATTTGTGAATTTGGAGGAAGCAAACCAATAGGAGACAATGGAATTGTATTAGATTTGAAAAGAATGAATAATATTTTAAATTTAGATCAGGAAAATCTAATTATTACAGCTGAAGCAGGAATTTCATGGGGAAAACTAAATGAATATCTTTGTCAATTTGGACTTTATACCGGTTGCATGGGTCCTGGTTCTGGAATGAGTGCATCTATAGGCGGTGGGATTTCTCATCATTCTGTTGGTGGAGGTGGATGTGCTAAATATGGTGTTTGTACGAATCAATTAGTATCATTAGAAGTAGTCCTTCCAACAGGAGAAATTATTGAAACAGGTTCTCAAGCAAATAAATATTCAAAGTTACCATTTAATAGATTTGGTAATGGTCCAGATTTAACTGGGTTATTCTGCGGAGATAATGGTATTTTTGGTGTAAAGACAAAAGTTTCTTTACAAGTCTTTCCAAAACCGAAATTTGCCGAATATAAAACATATTTAATGCCGCGTAAATCTGCTGAAACAGCAGCACAAATAATGACGGGTATTAGAAGGAATGGAATAGATGTTTATGATGCGATGTTTATAACTGATGTAGTTATTGCTCTTGGTTCACAAGAGAAAATGTTCCCTTTATGGGAACATTTAAAAAAGAAACGAGGTATCTTTTTTTATACAATAGAAGCAAATTCTGAGATTGAATTAGCCGAAAAGATTAAGCAAATGGATAAAATCATTGCAAACACTAAATCTGAATGTTTAGGTTCTGAAATTTCAGATGGAAACATAGCTAAATGGCATTATGAAGAGCAAGGGCATTGGCAATTTTATCATAATCTATGGGGAATGTTCCCTTCAATGCAAGCACTCTCAGCTGAATGTTTTTGCCCAATTAATTCCTTTCCAGAAATTTTACGAGATATTGATCAATGGGACGTTGAACATAATGAGGACATGCAGGAGATTTTTAAAATTACGAAAATTCGACCAATTTCAGGGAGTGGACCTGTAGTCCTAATTGATGGAAATAATGTAGAGATTACATCTGGTTTTGTTACTTTTTGGGGATATTATGATGGTGAATTTCATAAAACTATTGAAGAAACGAATTTAAAACTTTGGAAATCTCTTCTAGAAAGAGTCATTAAGCATGGAACTCAGTGGTATATGATGGGGGAGTTTTTATCTCGTTTTATGGTCGATATCGGGGCATATTCTGAAGAATATTATAATATAATGAAATCTATTAAAAAAACTTTAGATCCAAATATGATTTTAAGTAGAGGAAAATTTAACTTTTGGGGTGATAAAGAAAGTGAGTGAATTAAAACACTTAAAAAAAGAATGGAAAGCTATTATGAGTTGTATGGGTTGTGGAGATTGTGGATATGCAATTAGACCTGCTGTTGGGAGATATCTAACTTGCCCTGTTAAAGAGGCAAAGGAAGAAGAAGCTTTTGAAATTTATTTCTCAAGAGGACGTATGAATGTTTTAAAGAGTCTTTTAGAAGGACAAATTTCTTTAAGCAAAGATCTCGCTGAATGGGTATATCAATGTTCAGAATGTGGAAATTGTACTGAAGTATGCCATATGTCCCAGAATCCTTATATTATTCTTCCCACATCCAATTGGATAGATCATGTTAAGGTATGGGAAGCATTACGAAAAGATCTAGTCGAAGCGGGTTTCGCTCCTCTCGAAAGACATCAAAATTTAATTGAATATATAGATGATGATGAGAAAAGAAATCCATATGGAGAATACAAAAATAAGAAGTTTGAATGGATTAAAGAATTCCCTGAAATCAAAGATCATGGTGAATTAATGTTTTTTGGTGGTTGCACAATGCCATTGAGACAAACTCACACCTTAAGAAGCATGATGAAGATTTTTAAAGCAGCTGATAAAGAAATTGCAATGACCAAAGAAGAATTATGTTGTGGGTCCATTGCATTACGCATTGGTGATGAAAAATCTTTAACTGAAATAATTAAACAAAACACTGAAATATTCAAGAATAAGGGTGCTAAAACTTTATTTACAGCTTGTGCTGGATGTTATAGAACTTGGAAAAAAGATTATCCTGAATTATTAGGTGAACAATTACCATTTGAAGTAAAACACATTACAGAGATACTTGTGGATTTGCTTAATAATAACCAAATTCCTTTTAGAGCAAATGAGCAGGAAGAAATAAAGGTAACATACCATGATCCTTGCCATCTGGGACGACATATGAATCTTTATGATATTCCACGTGAGGTAATTTCTAAAATTCCCGGAATTCATCTGATTGAAATGAAACGAAATAAGAATAATGCCTGGTGTTGTGGAGCAGGAGGAGGTGTAAAGAGTCAATTTTCAGAATTAGCACTTAAAATTTCAAAAGAACGAATAACTGAAGCCATTTCAACAGGTGCTCAAATATTAACAACTAGTTGTCCATTTTGTATAGGAAATTTAAATGAAATCTATGAAGATATGGATGATTCTATCAAAGAAAAAATCAAGGTTGTTGACGTTATTGATCTTATTGCATCTAAACTATAATTTTTTTAGATATTAAAAATGTCAACTTTATATCAAAAATTAGCAAGAATTGTATCCGAAAAAAGGATCTCTGATGACATTTATGTTCGACATGCTTATTCTAGGAATGTATCTTCTAATCTCCAAGGGATTCCTGATATAATAATACGTCCCAAAAGCACAGAAGAAATTTCTGAAATACTAAAAATAGCTAATGATGAGAATATACCTGTTATTCCTCGAGGTGGAGGAGATTGTGAATTTGGTGGGAGTAAACCAATAGGAGATAATGGGATTATTTTAGATACAAAAAGTATGGATAATATCCTAAATTTGGATACAGATAATTTAGTTGTTACAGTTGATACAGGCATTTCATGGGCAAAATTAAATGAATACTTATCTCACTATGGGCTTTATACAGGATGTTTAGGTCCGGGATCGGGTATGGTATCATCTATAGGAGGAGGATTATCGCATCATTCTGTTGGAGGAGGGGGATGTGCTAAATATGGTGCATGTACTAATCAGGTAATTTCATTAGAAGTAGTTCTTCCAACTGGAGAAATTATTGAAACTGGATCTCAAGCAAATAAATACTCAAAATTTCCTTTTAATAGATATGGTAATGGTCCAGATTTAGCAGGGTTATTTTGCGGAGATAATGGTATTTTTGGGGTAAAGACAAAAGTGACTTTAAAAGTATTTCCAAAACCAGAATTTGCTAATTATAAAACATTTTTAATGCCTCGAAAATCACTTGATATTTCTGCCCAGATAATGAA
>JBHLLG010000009.1:0-80050 GCA_048885925.1 Candidatus Hermodarchaeota archaeon | reverse complement strand
CAAACAGTTCAACCTACATTTTCAATAAGAATTCATAAAAACACTCCAAAAGATTTTTTAATTAAAATTGCAAAATCCGTTAAAATGGGCACCAGTATCGCTTTATTTAATGATGGTGTAATGATTCAGGGGCTTGTGAATCGTGGTTTTACCCTCGAGGATGCTAGAGAGTATGCACCAATAGGATGTGTAGAACCTCAACACCCAACTAAATCATTTGGCTCGACAAATGCATGTCAACTTAATATTCTTAAATGTTTAGAATTAGCTTTAACAAATGGAAGCGATATGTTTTTCAGAAGAGAAATTGGGATAAAAATGGGTAAAGAAATTAAATCCTATCAAGATCTTTGGAATTCATTTCTATTACAGATGAAATTTCTCATAAAAAATATGATATTAACGATGAATACACTTGATAAAACTATTGCCGAAATTAATCCACAACCCTATTTATCATCTACGATCGATAATTGCATTGAACGTGGTTTAGATGTAACTAAAGGCGGTGCTATTTATAATTTTACAGGCCCCCAGTTAATTGGTTTAGCAACTGTTGCTGATAGTCTAGCGGTAATTAAAAAATTAGTTTTTGAAGATAATCTTCTCTCATTTGAAGAGATGAAAACAATACTTATGAAAAATTATCGAGGATCTTATCAAGGAAAAAAAGGATCTGAGTGGAGAGAACTTTTTATAAATAAAGCTCCTAAATTTGGGAATGATAATGATTACGTAGATCAGATTGCTGTAGATATTGTTAGAGAATATTGCAATGAGATTTCTAAATATGAAAATTATCGTGCCGGTAAATTTAATCCAGGAGTATATTCAACTTCTTTTCATATAGCATTTGGAACTTTTACAGCAGCGTCTGCAGATGGGCGAAAATCTAGGGATCCTCTTTCAAATGGTGTAGGACCTACTAACGGAAGAGATAAAAATGGTCCAACTGCAATACTTAATTCGGTTAAAAAATTGAATACTGAACTTATTACTAATGGAACTTCATTAATCCTTGATTTTCATCCAAATAATCTCAAACAAGATATTTTTATTCCATTGATTAAATCGTATTTTAAGCCTAATGGAGGATATCATATCCAATTTAATGTTGTTGGCAAAGATACATTATGTAAAGCGCAAGAACATCCTGAAAATTATCGCGGTTTAGTAGTAAGGATTGCTGGATATTCAGTTTTGTTTACGGAACTCACAACAGCCGCACAAAATGATATAATCGAGAGAACTCAATATTAATCTCCTTTTTAAAATAACTAAGAAAAACAATAAAAGATTTTAGTTATTCTGATTTTAAAAATACAAATAGATCATAATAAATGCTGGGCCTGTAGATCAGTGGAAGATCGCTTGATTCGCATTCAAGAGGTCACGGGTTCAATTCCCGTCAGGTCCATTTAATCATTACACGTATAAAGAGGATTTTTAATGGTACAAGGAATAACTTATCCAAAAAGGTTCAATTTTAAGGCAATTCAAGAGAAGTGGATGAAATTCTGGAATGAAAATAAGATATATGCTTTTGATAAAGAACAAAAAGATCAAATCTTTACTATCGATACACCGCCTCCATTCGTTAGTGGAGTATTACATATAGGACAGTATCTAAATTATGCTTGGATAGATTTTGTTGCAAGATACCGTCGAATGAGAGGAGAAAATGTGTACTTTCCTCAAGGATGGGATTGTCATGGATTACCAGTTGAGTTAGCTGTAACAAGGAATTATCAGATCTCTAAAAGTGATCGGGAAAATTTCATTGAGAAGTGCAGAGAGTGGGTAGAAAAGAATATCAAAAATATGACGAGACAATTGGATGAGTTAGGTTATTCCACTGATTGGGAATACACTTATCGAACGATGAATGATGATTACAAACGAAAAGTTCAACTTTCCCTTTTAGATTTTTACGAAAAGGGATTACTTTATAGAGAAAAGTTCCCAATTCATTTTTGTGTTAATTGTGAAACTTCTGTTGCAAAAGCTGAAGTGGGATATCAAGAAGAGATAGGAAAGTTATGGTATATAAAATTACCAATTAGAGATAGAGAAAATGAATTTGTTACTATAGCTACAACACGTCCTGAATATATGGAGGCTTGTGTTGCTGTAATGATTAATCCAAATGATGAACGTTATTATGATCTTTCTGCTGCTGAAATAGAAATTCCTTTCACTAATCGAGTTGTTCCTGTTTATATGGATAGTACAGTTGATACGAATTTTGGTACTGGTGTTGTTTATGTTTGCACATATGGAGATGAGATGGATATCAAATGGAAAATTGAATATAATCTTGACGAGATTACAATTTTTACTGAAGATGGTCATATGAATGAAAATTCTAAATATCAAGGTTTAACTATCTTAGAAGCTCGAGAGCAAATAATTGAGGATCTAAACGATATAGGATTAATTGAAAAAATCGAAGATTATGAACATAATTTGATAATTCACTCAGAACGCTCATCTTGTAGGAAACCAATAGAATACTTACCTATTTTTCAGTGGTTTATTAATGTTAAAGATTTTACCGATGATATTATTGAATCTGGAGAATTATTGAAATGGTATCCTGAAAAACAAAAACAAAGACTAATAGATTGGACAGAAGGTTTAGATTGGAATTGGGTAATTTCACGTCAGCGTTTTTGGGGCACTCCAATCCCATTTTGGTATTGTAAGGATTGTAACGAAATAATTCCACCAAATAGGGAAGATTTACCATTAGATCCTACGAAAGTTTCATCTCCATTGAAGGAATGTCCAAAATGCAAAAGTAAGAATATTGTAGGTGAAAAAGATGTTTGTGATTGTTGGATTGACTCAAGTATTACACCCTTAGAAATCTCAAAATGGAATGAAGATAATGAATTCTTTAAAAGGGCTTATATTGATGCTAAAGTTCATCGATCACAAGGTTACGAAATTATTCGTACTTGGCTATTTTATACTTTATTTCGATGCAAGATTTTAACAGGTAAAGCCCCTTTTTATGAAGCAATGATAAATGGAATGGTTGCTGGTCCTGATGGAAGACATATGTCAAAAAGCCTTGGAAACTATATCGCTCCAGAAGAAGTAATGCCAGAATTTGGTACTGATGCAATAAGATATTGGACAGCAATGGGTTCTTTAGGAGATGATTATCCTTTTGAATTTACGTGGATAAACTTACAAACAAATCAACCAGTTTCGAATGAATTTATATTGGCAGAAGGCCAAAAACTTCCAGTAGATAAATTTAATAAAAAATATCGCAGAAAGTTCGAACAATTAATAGGAGCCTCAAGATTTTTAACAAAGATTTGGAATGCATATAGATTTTTATATTTAAATTTAGAGAAGATAAATATTAATGATATTAAAATTAATATTGAGGAATTATCGGCGATTGATTGTTATTACTTTTCAGAATTTAATAAAAATTTGAATTCAATAACGGGATTTTTTGATGGATATAATTGGCATGAAGCTACAATGATTCTTCGTACCTTTTTTTGGAATGATATATGTGATAATTATGTTGAAGCTATAAAACATAGATTCTATTCTGAAGATCAAGAAACCCGAGAAAAATCCTTAAAAACGGCATTAAATCTTTTTTATAAGTTATTAACTATAATTTCAGTTATAATGCCTTACATTTCGGAAGAAATATATTCTATTCTCTTTAAAAAATTTATTAATCATAAATCTATACATTTAGAGAAATGGCCTTTGAATTTTAAAAACATATCTATTGAGTCAGCAGAAATTGGGAAAATAGGTATCGAAATTATAAAATTTTTAAGGATGCTAAAATCCAAACTTCAGATTTCATTGAATCAAAACATTTGGAGAATTATTTTAATATCAGATAAAGCTCAATTAAAAATTTTAAAGAATTTAAAAGAGGATATTAAAAATACTATTAGAATAGATGATTTAGAGATAATTGAAAAATCAGTAGAAAAATCTATTAAGGAAAAACCAGATGCCATTGAAAGTTTTGAAGATCTTAATATAAAAATTTACTTTTTTAAGGAAGGAACTTTTTGAATTTTTATCTATTCTTCTCCTATATCATCATCACTTAAAGGTTTATTTTGATCTCCTTGTTCAACATCATCCGAACTACCATTTCTCATTACCTGTTCGATTCCCAATTGAGTAATCATAACATATTTCATTTGTCTGATATCTCTTGGTAAACCAAACATATCTGCGTATTTATCTGTGGTGGTTAACTCATGAGATCTTCCTTTTTTAACAGCATTGATAAATTCATTGTCTAGAAGATATTTTATATGTTCATATGCACCAGTTCCTCGTAATTTGATAACTGTTGACTTCAAAATTGGCTGTTTTAAAGCTATTACAGTTAAAGTTCTAAGATAACGTTCAGCTATGGCTCCTCCTTTAGCAAACTTTGAAACTTTTTCAGTATATTCTGGTCTAATCTGCATTTGGTATCTATCTCCAATTTGTGCTATAATTAGAGCTGTAACGCGCTCTAAGTAATCAAAAGCTAATTCATTTACTAAAATTTCCACTTCTTTCTTAGGAAGTTCTAATTTAGTTGATAGTTCCTCAATTGTTAAAGGACCTCCCGCCGCATAGAGAGCAGCTTCAATTAAATTTCTATGAAAGTCTTTTATATCTAATTCTAACGGAACTTCTTTAACTATCTCATGCTCTAAAGATTGTTCTTCAACGTTATTATCTAAACTGATTATCTTAAGTTCTTCACTTTCCGTTACAATTTCACCCTCATCAATTTTACTTATGGGGGATTCTTCAATTTCTTGATTACTTTCTTTAATATCTAGAAATTCTTTTTCTTCTTCTTGAAGATTTTTAGAAAATTCATTAAAAGCTTCTTCAGAATCTTCTTCTGATTCTTCTTTAAGATCATCATCAAGATTTTTTTCCATAGAATCACCAAATTTAGTATTAAGTATAAAAAATTTAATTTTTATTTTAAATTAATTGAAATATTTTGAAAATCTTCATCTTGCGATAGATTCAATCTATTTCCAGTAGATAAAAACATCAAAGCTAAAAATAATCTTACAAATGCAAATTTACGTCCTAAACTACTTTTTTCTCCATCTTTTATAATTGATGCTAAATCATAAAAACTCATATTTTTATTATTTAAATTAATTGAAGCTTTTATTCTATTATACCATGATTCATGTAATTCTTCTACAGTTTGTTCCCTTCCGCTAATATGTTTTAAAAGTTCTTTAGGCAATTGTGCTTTAGATTTCATTTGAATCATTTGTTGTTTAAGTTCTTCTCTTCTCATTCTTTTTCTTCTTAATTTTTCTTTATTTTGCATAACTTCAATAATAGCAGATCTCATTGCATCAAATAATTCATCTTTAGTAGCTATTTGCATTTTAGGTGAAATTGGTTGAGGTAATGCTTTTGGAATTGATCTAGAATGTCTTTGTCTGAATTTTTCTAATTCTTCTCTTTTTTGGATTTCTTCCTCTTCTTTTATTATACTGGAAATTTTATAATGATGCAAAGTTGCTGAAGTTTTAAGCGCTATTCCAGAAATCTTATAATTGATCAATTCTTCATGAAGCATCTTGTCAAAAAATTCATCAACCAATTTTGATAAATCATAAAATGCGATTTCTGATTCTTTTGCGATTTCAGTATCCAATAGGCTTGAAAATGGAGGTTTTTGCCAAAACTTTAATTCCGCCTTTTCTTTTCTCAATAAAGCAAGATCTTCCTCCTCATCAAATTCAGCAACTAATTCTACATTTAGTTCTTCAATTTCTTGAGTTCTATCTACAAATTCAGGATTAGATACTATATTTTGAAGTAATTCTATAATCTCTTTTTTCTTCGATTTTGAAGGAATACTTATATTATTTTTTGAGGCGAATTCTCTTAATTCTTTTACAGTCCATTCATTGAAATTATATTTTTTTTGAGAATTTTGTTGATTATTTGAAATTTTTACTCACCTATTTCACTCAGTTATAGTTGGTTCAATATCTTCAAGTTCAAGGAGTCTTTTGGCTTCTTCTTCCAAATCAACACTGAAAATGTCTGTTATTCCACTTTGTTGCATAGAGACTCCATATATACGATCCGCATTAACAATATTTTCTTCCCTATGACTGATCACCATAAATTGAGCCTGTGAAGCAAATTCTTTGATAACTATTGAAACACGATGCACATTAGGTCCATCTAGAGCAGCATCTATCTCATCCATTACATAAAATGGAGCAGGATAAAATTCTTGAACTGCAAAAATAAAAGATAATGCTACTAATGTCTTTTCACCACCACTTAATATTTCTAATGAACTAATTTTTTTACCTCTTGGTCTTGCTTCTATACTTATACCTCCTTCAAATGGCTTGTCTGGTCGATCTAGAATCATTTTTGCTGAACCACCAGGGCTAAGTTTTTGAAAAATCCTACTAAACTCTCTATTTATCTCATGGTATGCTTTCATGAATGTTCTTGTTTTTTCTAGTTCAATTTTATCAATTGCATCTAAAATTGATTTTCTTTCTCGTTGAATTGTTTGACGTCTCATATCAATTTCATCAAATCTTTCTTTAACTGTGTCATATTGTTCGATTGCTTTTAAGTTAACTGGTTCAAGAGCCTTTTTTTTATTTGTCAATTCTACGATATCTGATTGCAATTCTGGTTCTGAAAGATCATCAGTTACAGGAGGTAATGAACCATATTCTTTAGATCGGTGAAATAAAGTCTCAATTTGGTCAGTACACATTAACTTTTTTGATTCAAAATTATTTATTTTTGAGTTTTCCATCGAAAGATCTGATTTTAAATCATTTAATATCTTCTGATATTGTTTTTGTTTTTTCCATGATTCATCTTTTTCTTGAATATATTCATCAATCTCCTTTTGTTTTTCTTGTTTTTTAACGTTTTCATTATCCAAGTCTTCTTTAAAAGACACTAATTCTTTTGATATTGAATCTACCTGTTCTTCAGTGTCCTTAATATCTTGCTTTAATCCTATAATTTTTTGTTCTCTTTCCTTATTTTTATGTAATTCATTTAACTTTCCTTGAGATTTTTGTAAATCTTTATTTAATTTGTTTAATTTTTTCTGAGCTGCTTTTTGTGACTCAAGTTCTTCAGTTTTTTCATTTCTTAGAGAATCTATTATTTGTTCCTTTTGACCTACATCCTTTTGAATTTCTTCAACTTGAGAATTTAATCCTTTAATATCATTTTGGCAAGTTTCTATTTTATTATTTGCATCAACATTCTCTTTTTTAATATCCTCTATGGAAGTAATTAACCTCATTACGTTTTCAAGTGCTCTTAGACGATCCATTGTATCTTCAAGCGTTTTATTTTCTTCGTCCATTTGTTTTCGTAAATCCTCTGTAATTTCCCAAAAATTCTCTTTTTGTAAAATAAGCTCGTTAATACTTTTTTCTAATGAATTTTGCTCAGTTTGAATATTTTTAATACTTTCTTCTGTGTTTATTATTAAATTTTTCTTTTCTTCTATAACATTCTTTATTTTTTCTACACTTTCATCAATTTCCGTAATATTATCAAATAAATTTCGAATCCCATGCAATTCCTGTAATTTTTCTCTTAAACTTTCCTGTTCTTTTTGTTTGATATCAATATCATCTTGTATCATAGAAATTTTTTCCCAATAGGTATCCTTAAGTTCTTTGAGTTTAATTATATCATTTTCAAGATTAGTTGATTCTACTTGTCTATTATCTATAATTTTCTCTCTTTCATTAATTTCTTTCTCAGCTTTTTTAATTCTATCATTTAAATCGGCGTTTCTTTTATTAATTTCTTCAATTCTTTTTTTATATGATGAAAGATTCTCTGTATAATGGTCAGTTTGAATTTTACTTTCGGATAATTGTTTTCCAATTTTATTATAATCACTTGTTTGGGATTCAATATTTTGTGAGATCTCTTCCAATTGTTTATATAATTCTTGACTTTTAGACATAGTAAGTTTTCGTAAAGAGAGGTACACATTTTCAAGAATTTCCATTAAATCCTGAACAAAACTATCGAATGTAGCTGTTGAACTTTGTACCTCAACATCTGCAGATTCTTTAACTTTATCTATCAGTTGATTTATTGTTTCGTCTGCATTATCTGTAAACATTTTTAAAGTTTTCATAATAGAGTTTATCATTTCTGTCATTTCAGCATGTTTTTCCTCATCAGTTCCAATATCCTCAACTGTTTTTATAATATCGAATATGTCAAGAATAAATTTTTTGAAATCATCTGCAGATGATTCAATTGCTTCTGCATTTGACTGTTGTATATTAGCTTTTATAGATTCAACTGATATGTTAATATTTTGCGTTAACATGTTTAATATCTGTAGAATTCCGGTTATATCTTTTGTATTTTTCTCATATTCTTCTTCAGTTAACTCTATTTTTTTAGAAATATTTTCTCTTTCTTGTGAAAGCTCTTCTAAACGTCTTTGAACGTTTTCTTTTTTGTTTTCAAATTTTTCAGTTTCATTTTTAATAGTTGTAAGGTTTTGTTCTAAGGAATTAACTTGTAGATCTAAGTTATTCTTTTCCCTATCTAATTTTTTTAATTCTTTTGTAAGGATTTTTAATTCTGTATTGATATTATCAATCTTTGCATTGTTATCATTAATTTCAGAATCATTAGAATATTTCTTCATGTTCATTAATTCTAAATCTTGCTCATTTTTCCTAAAAGATGAATTTTCTTGCTTTAATTGAGCCCTCAATTGACCTAGTTCTTTATTAATATTATCATTTTCTTTTAATAATTCCTTTACAGCCTTTTCAGCGTCTCTACCCTTACTTAGTTCCGTTATTTTTTTCTCAATAGAAATTTTCTTATCATTTAATTCTTGTATACTGTCTTGATTCATTTTAATTTCAGTAGTTAAAGATGATAAGGAAGATTGAAAATCTGTTAATTTAGAATTCAATTGATATTTATCAGATTGAAGATTATTTATTTTATTTTCTAAATCTTTTTGATTTTGATTTTCTTTAGAAATTTTAGAGTTTATATCGTTTATTTTTTTTCTAATTTCCAATTCTGCATTTTTAGTAAGTTCAATGGCTTCATCAATACTCTCAGCATCTTTTTTCAATTTTTCTAATTCATTTTGTAATTTTTCCCTCTTTTCTTCATTCTTTTTAATTGTTCCTCTAAGCATCTTAATTTGTGCATTATTTGATGAAATTTTTTGTTGAATCTTGGAAATTTCAGATTTAAATTGAGATTTTTCATCCTCCGCATTTTTTATTTTTCCATCTAATTCAGCTTGATTTTGCTGTCGTTTTTCAATTTCATTTTTAGCTTCTTCTATTTGATTCTCATGCTCTAAAATTTCTTTTGATAAACTCTCTATCATTGAATCAAATGTTTGACCCTCCTCAAGTACCATTTGTTTACTTTCCAGATCTTCAATTTCTTGAGTTAATTTATCAATTGACTTTTTTGCTAAATCTAATGTAGTTTGACTTGAAGATATTTGGGTTTTAATTTGTGTTATTTTTTCAGTTATTTCCTCCCTTTCCTTTTCTTTATCTGTAATGGTTTTTTGAATGTTATCCATAACTAATGATTCTTGTTTTAATACATCTTCTTGTCGATTTATTTTTTCTTGTAGTTCTTCAACAATTTTTAAGGAGTTTTCGATCTTACGTTCTAATTCATCCTCCTCTGCTCTTAATTGAGAAATTTTTAATGCAATCAACTGTGAATTTAAAAAATTTATTTTTTCATCAAATTCTTTCCAAGCTAATGCGTCATTCTTCTCTTTTTCAACTTTTTTCAATTGAGCAGATACTTCCTTGAAGATAGCTTCAAATTGTCCTAAATCTCTTTCTGCTTTTTCTAACTCTTTCAATGTGGCATCTTTCATTTCATCATATCTTTGAAGTCCTATTAATTCTTCAATAAATCTCCTTCGTTCTTCTGAATTCATATGGGTCAATTCAACTATTTTTCCTTGAAGGACAAATTGATTACTACCATCTGGATCAATATTAGCTGCTGCTAATGCATTTAGAATTTGTTGACGAGTGACTTTTTTTCCATTCATTTTATATCCTCCGCCACCACCTCTCTTGATCGTACGTGTAATTTCAAAATCTGCTGGAGCTCCTGGAAAAATATTTTCAGAGTTATCAAAGTATAAGGTAACAGATGCTCTTTGTGACGGATTTTTTCCTCGTGAGCCAGCGAAAATCAAATCTTCTAAACTCTTAGCCCTCATTGTTTTTTTACTTAATCTGCCTAAAGAAAAACATAGAGCATCAATAATATTTGACTTTCCTGCACCATTAGGTCCTACAATGCATGTAAATCCACTTGAAAGACGAATTGTAACAGTTCTATCTCCAAACGATTTAAAACCACTCATAGAGATTTTTTTTATGTAAGTCAAGATTAATCTCCATTTCTACTTGTTATTATTAAAAAAATAGTGTGATTACACCTATAAATATATAATATAGTTTATTAAAAAAATCTGTTTTCCATATTTACATTTTTGAAATAGTTTTCACTTGAATTTTTCTATTGAATCAGAAAATAATTAGATGAAATCTTAATTTTTTCTGCTATTGGTTAAAAATCGTATCAATTATAATTTTAATTTGTTTTGGGTTTAGTAAAATGAAAAATAATTCAAAGTTATGATTGCTTAATCTATTATAAACGTTAAGTTTGTGAGATCTTCTTTTTGATGGTTTTATAATTCCAATATTTAACAAAGTTTCTATTAATTTGTGGAATTCGTTAAAATTCTTTTCATATTCTAACATTTCACAGGAAATTTCATAGAGTTCTTCTAATTCTTTTACAGAAATATAAAAATTTCTTTTACTTATGAAAAAATTTGATAGGTTATCTAAGAAAATAACAGTTAATATATCTTCTTCAGAAAGATAATTTAACATACTGAATTCATCTGAAATCTGAAATGAATCAAAAAGGTTTTGAGAAATCTCTAATAATTCAATATTGCTATATAAATTATCACTTTTTAATATTGGGTATAAATCTCTGAGAATTTCAATACCCTTTCCAGGAACAGATACATATTGTTCACAAACTAAATCTGTTATATATTTAACTAAATCTTTATCAATTTCTCGTGAAAAACTTAATAGAACTCTTTGTTTAAGAATGGAATAAAGTTCATGATAAGAAAAAAGGTTCAATTTATTTTTAAAATCAAATTCAGAAAGTAAATCCAATGTTCCTGGTCGTAGAATTTTATTTACTGTAGAAATAAGATTTATTTTTGACTCTTTTCCAAACTGTAAAAACTTATTAAATATTTCTGGTTCTAAATATTCTATATTATTAAATACAATAAATAAAGTAGAATCAGTTTTGTTACAAATAAACTTAAATGTATTCCATAGAGTGTGAATATCTGAATTCAATAAAAATCTAAAATCGATTTTAAGATTTGTTTGATTATTCAACTCACTTAGTAATGAAAAAATTAATTCTTCAATTTTTTTTTCTCTACAGTCAACACAAATTTTATTAATTTTATGGATATCTTCATTTCGATTCAAAAGATCGTTTATTACTTTATTAACTATTACTTTCTTTCCAATCCCATTAATTCCTTCATATAATACGTTAAGATAAAATCCATCAGAAATTGAATCATTTAATACTGAAAAAAGCGAATCTTCTTCTTTTTTTCTATATAATAAACGAGGTGGAATGTAATTAGGATCAAATAGAGCTTTTGGTCCTACATAATCTTTATGTATATTGAATTTTTTTATCATTTTTTTAACCTTTATTTCAATTGATTTTAGACAGAGCTATTTAAACCCCACCCAGAGAGAGGTGATTAAAAGTAAAATTAAATTATACAACTATTTTATATACTAAGAAAGCTAAAGAAGTAAAAAGTAAGTTAATACTAAGGTATTTTTATTCTTAAGATTATTAAAAATAGTGTTACGAAAATAAGAAAATAGACTAAATTCATTTGTAAAAACTAATCAAAACTTTCTAATAATTTTTTTAAATTTTCTGCCAATACGGGCAAAAATTCATAGGATTTAACTTTTACTTTCTTATTTAAACAAAGTGCGACCAAATAAAGTCTAATGTCTCCGATATCTAATTTTCTCAGAAAAATTATTCCTTCTTTTTGAAATTCTGATTGTTTTTCTGGAAATTCTATGTTTGTGACAATATCAATTGTATTTATATCCCATTCTTCAAGTTTCTCTAATGCTTGTGTTAACCTTGGAGCAATAGCCTCACAAATCTTTTGATAAGCTTCATTTGTGCTTCTACTAGCAATTATAAAACAATTCTGATCCAAAAGAAGTGTCGAGCTATTATAGGTTTTACCCATATATTCTTTTAATAAGGTTTGAAACATCTTAGATTTATGAGTAGCGTAAAAAACACCATCAGAGAAAGCTTTTAATAAACTTGGTTCATCATATATTGAGGTTTTATATAAAGAAAATTTAACTTCTTTAAAAATAGATGAAAGTTTGTTTTCTAAATATGATATATTCTCAATAATTCTTTTCTTATTTTTAATATCAGGATCATATTTGTGGAGTAAAATTAATAATTGAAAGTTATCCGGATGCGATTCTGAAGTGATATTCATGATATCTTGAAGAAAAATTACTGCTTCTTCAAACTTTTCTGGTGCCTGGATATCTATAACATAAAAAATTGATTGCATTTCTGTGAAATATTTACTTTTATTGCCCAGATATATTTTTCGATAACTTTTTTGACCTCCTAAATCCCAACGTATAATTGTTATGCCTAGTAATGAATTTATATGGAATGTTCTTTTTGTTTTTATAGTTGGCTTAACTGTTGACAGGAGACTGAATCTTCTATCTAATAATAAAAGGATCGATGTCTTTCCTCCACTTTCTAACCCACAGAAAAGTATTTTTTTGAGTTCTTTTAATTTACTCATACTTTTTTATAGAAATCTTTTTTTCCTTAATTATTAACTATTTTAACATTTATTTTATTTTCATCAATTTTTTCTCTAAATCGAAGTTCTCTTAATTTCCTCGGAAAATTTAAATCTATTTCATCAAAAATGAATCCACTTGAACCTCTTGGACCTTCTACAATCTTTAATTTAGATGGAGATATATAACCGTCATGAAACGAAATTATTTTACTATTTCCTAAAAAATTTCTCTTTAATTGAGTACCTAAAGCATTACATGCTATAATTGGAACTCGATTTTCTAAGGCACGTGCTTTTAGATAGACATCCCAATTTTCCATTCCTTCTTCCCTTATTTGTGTTGGGGAAATTAAAATGTCTGCTCCATGTTCAACTGCCAATCTAGGTGTTTCTAAAAAAGCCATGTCAAAACATATAAGAATTGCAAAATAATTAGACTTACCAATTCTAAACAATTTCAATTCTTTACCGGGCTCAAAATTTTCACGTTCATATCCATATAAGTGAATTTTATCCTGTTGACCAACTTCTTCTCCATGATCATCAAAATAATAACATGTTATAACTGGCTTTTTTGATTCTTTTCTTCTTTCCCAAATTGCTCCAGATATAAAGTTTATATTGTATTCTTTCGCTAAGCCTTTAATAAAAATATAATCATCTCCTCTTTGATTTTGGAAATTTGATTCTGAACTCTTTGATAATGGCACCCATCTTTCAGGTAAACATATAATATCACAATTTTTATGTATCTCTAATAAATTTAACAAAATCTTTTCTATTTCAAAATAACATTTATTTCTAGTTTGAAAGATCTGGGGTTGAATACAAGCTACTCTCATTTTATAAATTTACTCTTAGTTTCAAGATTGTTGATCTCATCAATTATGTAAAATATTTCATTTAAATTAGAAATCTCATAATCTGGTTTAGAAGATTTATATGCTTTTTCATTTTTTTTATAAGTATTATATTTTCCTCCTCTGTGTAGATAAACAGTATGAATTTTATTTATATTTGCTGGAATTATATCTTTATCAATTCGATCTCCAATGTATATTGTTTCTCGTCCTTGAATTCCAAATTTCTTTAAACCATAACTGAATAGTTCAGGATTAGGTTTTTTAATCCCAATTTCATCAGAAATTACTACTAAATCTATTAATTTATCAATTTTAAGTCTTAATATTTTTTCATATTGCTTTATTGGAATTCCATCTGAGATAATTGCTGTTTTTAAGGATAACTTTTTCAATTTTTTTAAGGAATCTTCAACATCATCATATAATTTTATTGAATTTATCTTCTCTTCATGATATGCCATAACTGCAGCAGCAATATATTTATAACGATCATTATAAGAGATATATCCAATATTCTCATCCGTCTGATTTAATCTTCGAAGAAAGAGATTGTAATGTTTTGAAGAATTTGATCCGTATTCTATAACAATTTCTTTAATTATCTGAATTGCTTTGTCTCTGTCGATTTTTAAACCTAATTTAATCATTGCATCCAATCCTTTGATTCTAGCTCTATCAGATAATCCCGTTGAGTCAAACAGACAATCATCCAAATCAAATCCAACTAGTTTTATAGGGCTCATTTTCATTTTCATTAATTATCCAAAATTCATAAAAATATAGTAAGTTGATAGCTTATATTAATTATTCTAAGATATAAGGGGTTGAGTTAAGATAAATTTATTTATCTTTAATAATATATGATCTTCAATATTAATTTAATTTAAGTCAAACCTAAAAAAGTAAGCTATTTTTGTTATTAAACAAATTAAGTGCAAGGGAGATTCATTAATTGAAGACAATCGTCGCTTTATCATATTTTCATCGCAAAATTGGTCCTTTAGTGTTTTATTCTTATCCCAAGGATATGTTAGATAAGGAATTATCAACAAAAATAGCAAATATCATGGATCAACAATTTAGTGAAGGTTTTTTTACACATTCTTTTGAAAATTTAAAATCAATGAACTATTATTTTGAAATTCAATCAGATTGGGCTCGTGGAAATAAAGAAATGTTAATGGTTTCAATAATTCTTGATCAATTAATTATCCCTGAAGTAGAAGAGAAGATCTCAATTTTATGTAGTGAATTTTCAGAGAGGTTACAATCGAATGAAGAGATTTTTACAGCTTTTTATATAAATGATATAAATAATTTTGATGAAGACGATCAAGAAAGCATTATAAAAAGCGAATCCTTGATAAAGGATTGGGTATATAATTTATATTGGGCAATTCTAGAAGAAATAAGGGAAAAAACAGAAGAAGAGAAAATCGCAATTTTATTAAAAGATAAATATGTATTTATGACGCTAGAGAAGTTATCTGAAGGCCCCGTTTTATTAGAAGGCCTTAAAGAATGGTTTATTAAAAAGTTTCCAAATAGAGAATTTAATGAAATCATTGATACCTTAGTTGAAAAACAATTTATTTTTATAAATCAAATCGGGTTAGTAGAAAAGTATGTTCTCTTATTAAAAGAAGTAAATGCTGAGAGAATTCCCCCCGATAGTGTTATAGAATATATTGATGATAAACCAGAATTAATTGAAATCCTACTTCCTAAAGTTCAAGAATATTATAGTGAGTATGAGAAAAAGACTAAAGAACAATTAAAAGAAGATGCTTATACTTTGTTTCAAATTATGGCTGATCCAAAAAAATACAATGTCCTTTCAGAATTAAGAAATGGTTTAATTTCAAAAGATAAATTACCTAAATTATTATCAAAAAAATCTTTGGATTCTCTGATGGAAAATATTGAATTCTTAAAAAAATATGATGTAATTGAAGAATTAAACTATAACGGTGAAACATATATAGTATTAAAAACAAATCTACAAATTACAACTGCTTTTCCTGAATGGATGAGGAAATTATTACCAAAAGAATCTGAACCTGTCGTAGCAAATATGCATTTTACGAAGCTTGATGACGAAAAAGAATCTTCAAGAGGGAAAAAAGGTAAAAATTCAAAAAAAAAAAGATCTCCCAAAAAATAATATTTAAACTCTAATCAATAATGACTGAAGAACAAACTAATAAAGATTTAAAAAATCTTTTGGGATATATGGGAATTGAAATATTAATTGCTATAGAAAATGGCGCAAAGAATTATGAAACTATTAAATTATTTTCTGGTTTACCAATTACTTGTATAAATGGGAGAATTCCAGTTTTACTTGATTTAGGTTTGATAAAAAAAAATAATGACGAATATTTTTTAACTGAAAAAGGTATTAATTTTCGAAAAAGGCTAGAAAAATGATTTTTTTCTTAGATGACATCAGTTTGGGGCGACAATATCATTGCTACAGAGCAAGTAGCTAACTTTGTCATAAGTTCATCATCTGTCAAATGATATTAATCCTCATTTGTTTTTAATGTTTGATTTTTATAATTCTTCATATAATATTTTCTCATATAGTAACCAGGTTGTTTTTGACCACCACTTTCCTTAATAAGTTGATTTAATCCTTCTTCATTTGAAATGATATTTCTGTATTTGTTATAATCTTTCTCACTAATTTCATTCCTTTTCAATAAATAATCTAAAATAGCTATTGCCTCCTCTTTCTTTGTACACCTTCTAATAAAATCAATGGCGGTAGGATTATATAATTCATTAGGATATATTTTATTAATATTTTTATGTTCAGGGATATTTTTTAGAAAATTTCCATTAATATTCGAATTTATTTTTATAATTTTTGTGTTTTCGGCCATTTCTTTTAATAAATGAGGGAAAAGCTGTTTTAAATTCTCATTATTATAGGAGACAGTGAGACCTTCATCATCCATTGTTTTTATTTTTTTTGATACTTTTTTATTTCTATTATTCTTTTTCACTGATTTTAGAAACTCCTTTATTTTGCTTCTTCAAATTAATAAATTTTATACTTCTTTATATATTTTTAGCATGTTTATTTTTTAGATCTAGTAGTTAGGGAATAAATATAAATCTCAATCAATTGGACTATAGAGTTACTAATTATTTAGAAAATCCAATAAAATAAGAAAATAATTAAAATCTAAAAATTCAATTAATTATCTCAAAATCTGTCAGATCTTAAGTTATGCTGGTTAAATTAATAAGCTTCTTGATAAATTAATAAATTGTTAACATATCCTTTTTAATAAATACAACTCTTTATTTTAATTTAAGAATTATATCAAATATATTTTTCAGGAAGGTAAATCAAAAAAAGTTTTTATTTTGCAAAAAAAATTAAATCTTTATCATCAAAATTTTTATCATCAACATATACGATATTCCTTTAGTTGGAATTATAAGCATCATTTAAATAAGATTTCTATATTTAATCCCCGCGCATATGAATTTGAGAAACTTGAAACACATTTCCATAAAATCTTAAATAAAAAATATTTTAAACATATGAATAGTATATTTAATAAAAGACAATATCCTCGAGTTTCGCAATTTAAAATTTCTGGACTAAAAAGTGCTTTTATAAGGAGTTTGAGCAAGAAACTCATTCAAAGTAGAAAGATTGAAAAACTTGACTCCGAATCAAACCTTCCCAAATACGCTCAAATTGTTCATGAAAATTTTATTAAAGAAAATCTAAATATCCCCCCAAAACACGATCCTATTTTAAAGTATATTTTAATTAATGATAAAGATTCAATTGCAAAAGAAGTACCAATTTGGAAAAAAATGAAAAATGAATATCTCACAGGACATATTGATTTAATCCAAATTGAAAATGATACTGTAAAAGTTATTGATTATAAACCCGAAGGTAATTTTTTAATTTCTCTGCCTCAGGTTGCTATGTATGGTTTATTAGTTAAATCTCAATTAAATATCAATAAGATTAAATGTATTTCATTTAATAAGGAAGGCGGTTGGGAATATGATCCTAGTATTTTAAAAAAACAGATTAGAGATTATTTAATTTCTCTACGAATTGATGAAAGACCTTGGGAAAATTTTTATTAAAATTATATTTTCTCTCCTTTCGATTTAGAAAGTTCAGATTTCTCCTCTGATTTTAAATATCCCCGAAATAAAAAATAACATAAAAATAAAGAAACAAACTCTGTAAGAATACCGAAAAATGAAATAATTGTTCCATTAAAACCCAAATATCTTAAAAATAATGCACACCCCAAACCAATAGATACTAAAATTACAAAAATAATTCCCTTAATAACTTCAAAAAAAGAATCTTTTAAATATACTAGTTCTTTTTTAATCCATGAAAATATAGATACCATGAGTTGATCCTCTTCAATTTATTCTATTATTAAATTAACGAAAGGGTATTTTAATATCTTTTTTTCCCAAAGAAATTTTAAAATTGATATGTTTATAATGGGATTTTGCTAAATAGAATTCTGTTTACTTTTAAATTTTGCATAGAGAGCTTTATCTAATAAACGTCCAATTTTTACCGCAATTTGGTTCCCAATTTCATATCTCTCCCCATCGAGTAAATTTCTTTTTTGATCATCAGTTGGTTTTACTTTAAATCTTTTCATTAACGTGTTTTCTGTAATGTCATTTACCATTTTCTTAATACTTTCGGAATCAGGTAACTTTACATCTAAATTGAAATTTCCAATTTTTTCTACTGCAAAATTAAAAAATTGGCTGATTAAATCAATTGGTTCTCCTCTTAATTCGCTATGTAATTTAATATTATCAGTAGCTATTTTAGTATCTTTTTCTTGCCAGTATAATTGATTTGGATTAATACCGGGGCTATTAATTCTCATCATAGAACTCGTAATTCTGCGTTCAATCCAATTTAAAGTACTTAACTCCTGTTCTTCACGAATTCTTTTAGCTTTTTCCTCCTTTTCTTTCTCTTTCGATTCAATTATAGATTCAACTTCTAACTTATGCTTTTCTTCAAATTTTTCAAATCGTTTAATTATATCGTATCCTATACAATACGATATTGGAGAAATTAAATCAGATTTAAGCCTTATTTCAGCTATATCATCATATATCGGACTAACATTGTTTTTCAATTCAAAATTAGCTTCATTTAAAGAGATTTCCATCAATCGAGCTAAAATAAATCCATTAACTAAAAATGGCTGATTATATGCATTAAATACTATAACTAATTCTTCTTGTCTCTGATTTAAGCGTTTAATCATAAGTTCTTCGAGTTTGATTTTAATCCATTCTTCAGACTCGGTAGTTCCACCCATTTTTTTTAAGGCTAATAGAAATAAAGATCTATCATTAGACACTTTAAGATATAACTCGATTATCCTACTAAGTTGCCTTAAAATCTTGGATAGGGTATAAAAAAAAATATCCTTTACTAGGTCATTAAGAATATCATCAAATTCTAATATAAATAATAAGTGAGAGTAATTTTCAAGCTTTAATTCTTTTAGAAAGATATTGTCAATTGCTTGTTTTTTTCTAATATATTCTTTTAAATAATCAATATTCTTACCTGTCTTTTCTTCTATGATTCTTAAAATAGCAGGGGATATTTTAGCATCTTGATTGATAAGATTGATTATTCCATATTCCAAATTCATAGTAGAGGTATCAATATTTTCTTGGATAATTTGGAAATTTAATTGAGAAACAGCTTTTTTGGCTGAGTATATTAAATTCTGTTTATAATCATTTAAAGATACAAGATCCAGTTTTTTTATGTTATATCTAATCATATTCTTTTTTACCTTTTCTACCAGATCTTCATCCATATTTAAGAAATGTAAAATATTATAAACTCCATACTTTTGTAATATATAGATTATATCTTCAAAATCTGATTCATTTATACATTGTAAAAAGTAGATAAAATCATTTGGATTCTTTTTTAGTTTTTCAATTAATTCTTCTTTTAAATAATTAAGTATTTTTTTCTCGAATTCATCATATTCTATTTCTTCTTGAAGTGCATTATCTATTTTTTTCAGTAACTGCTTTTTTAGATTATTAGCTTCCATAAAGACTTTCAAACCCGGTATTGAAATAGGAAATTGGTCTAAATTAAAATCTAATATTCTTCTTTTTATCATTCTTACTGGCATCGCTTCAATTTGTAACTCTTTATATGATTTAAACTCAAAATCGGTTTGTGTTTTATTAATTAATCGATTTAATGTGGCTAATTCTATGAATTTATCCTCTTTTTCTTCTGAATCTAATTTTTTCTCTAGTTCAACAGAGATATCTTTAAAAGCAGCAGTTTCTTCTAAGATTTCTTTTTTTAATTCATTACTCAAGCCTATTAAATCTCCTATAAAATCATAAAAGTAGAAAGAAGGATAATTCATTATAATTTCCTGTAATTCTTTTTCGATTTGAACTTCCATATCCTTAACCATTTTCTCCTTTTGAATCTCTTGAAGTTCTTCCTTTCTTTCTTCAATTAAAAAAGATATAAACATATTTTCTAAATCAATTATCTTGTTAAGAAGTTTTACTTCTAGAGACAAGGAGCCATCTAATAAGGATTCAACTTCTTTAATAATAATTCTTTTCTCTGCAATCTCTAAATTTTTAGTTGAATCGAATGTGAATTTATCCATTTCTGCGAGTTTTTGAACTCGAATTCCTAGATTGTGGTAAATATGAATAGTGGCAGTAGCTATAAGTAAATTATGAAAGCTTGTTTTTTGATTAATGAGTTCAAAAATCTTTTTTTTATCAGCTTCCCTTTTAAAATGTGAAATTATTAAGTCAACAGTTTGAAAAAATCTAAATGTGCTTTCGACAGCAGTTGTTTTTCTTTTAACCCCACTTATCATAATTCAGTCACCCATTCTCTATATACTTCCTTAAAATTATCTGATAATTCAAATCTAGCATTATTATGCCAAAATTTAAAATCTATTACGTGAAATAGATCACCTTTAAATAATTCTTTTTCTTCATTAGTTAGATTATGTTTTAGAGTTACTGTTAGGGGTCTAGGGACTAGTTTTGAAAAATATTTCAATTCTGTATTTTTAATATAATCATAAAAAGTCTCAATCTCATCTAAATTAAAATATTTGAGTGGTACTATATTCTCTTGTTGGAAATTTTGATTTTTTAACTCGTTTTTAATACTATTTTTCACGTATTTTGGAAATTCTATATTAATATCAATACTATGTTCATAATTCCTATAAAATTCAATTAATAGACTTTTTTCTTCAAGATCAGGTATCTTTGCTATATAAGTATCAAGAAATGTTAAAAAATTGTTTATTTTTTTTTCCTCAAATTCTCTCACTTCAAAATAACTAATGAAGTCATTATATATCTCTGATAATGTCCAAGTTCTTTGTTTTTCTGGTCTAAGATATTGTTTAGAATAGTCTTTTATCCAATCTAATATATAAAACTTCCATTCAAGATTTATACCACCAATTCTCTTTTCTAAAAATCTATGAAACCTATTAGAAAATGTTACGGGGTCACTGATTTCCTTATCAGGTTCCTCTTTAATATAACGATTTATTGTTGAATGTCTTAAAATATAACTTAATAAATAATTCAACTCCCTCGAAAACTTCTTAAATTTTCGAATATGATCACTTATTTTTTGTATATTTGATTCCATCTGAATCTCAGCGAAAGATATTAAATTGTCTATTCCTAATTGAATTTCATTAAAGAATGTGTCAATGTTGTTGTTAATTAAAGAAGAAAACTCATTTAAGATCTCTTTCTCATTAAACTTAACATTCTTCTCTAAAAGGAAGGGATGTGTTTCAATTTGATTGAAAAGAAAGATTTTAAATTCTTCTAATAATTTTTGTCCTAAGATTCTTGCTGGTTTTTGTTCTTGATCAAATTTTTCAGATAATTTTTTCATTAAAATTATAGTAAGCACTTTTAATCGTCGATAAGAAAGATATTTTGGTAATATACTTTCAATTAAATTAAGACTTTTATTGACAATTTCTGAAAAATAATTAAAGATAGAGTTTAATTCTATTACTCTTAATCTTTCTGTTTGAGAAATTGTCTGTTCAATAAACTTTTTTATGATTATATAAATATCTTCAAAATTTATATTTTCTAATTCTCCTTTATTTAAGATAAAATGACGATATTTTCTTAATAATTCATTTAGATCTCCCATTTCTCCAGTACTTAGAAAATCTTTAGAGTATTCTAGAAATTTATTGATATATCCATGGAAATCAATTAGTAATTTCTTTATTTTGGATACTAGCCATTCTGCTGTACATGGTTCACTATGTTCCTTTAACCTTTCCCTAATATAATTAATTATAAAAACAATTAATTCATCCTGGGATTCATCTAAAGTACCTGTATTTGCTAAATTGATGAGATTAGTACCTAATTTTAGAGTTTTATCAACAATAAAATTAATACTTGGTTCAGAAATTGAAAATTTGATATGTTCAATACCTTGTTGCCCACTAAATGGTGGCTTAATCATTTGAAACTTAGTACTATTAAAGTTAATCTCCATAGGTTTTTTATACCAAAGAATTTTCACATTAGAGATTGCTTTTATATATGTATTCAACATCTCCTTTTCTGTGGGAAGTGTTTTAGTTATACCAATTAACTTTTTATTCCACTTATCTTCGATTAATTCACCATAGAGCCTTTTACTAAATCTAGAAGCAAATTTATTATATACTAAACGTTTATTATCATTATTTAATTCCGGACGATTAGTAAATTCTTCAACCTCAAAAAATAGTTTACTTATATTATTAAGAGATTCCCGAGATTTGTGAATATCTAATACTCCTGTTTCAGGTTTTAAAGCAAGTAATAAACTTTCGCAATCTTTAAATACACCTGGAATAAAAATCATAGATTGAGGGTATATATTAATTCTAGCTCTTTTTTCATCAATATTGTATAAATTAAACTCAATACTAAACAATTCTGCACCTGTATAATCCCTTAAAATTGCATTATACATAGTTAAAAATTGAATTACTTCTTCTGCGAGGTCATTAACTTTTTTTTTTGTTAACCTTCCTGGTCCAATTACATCTCCAACAATAACATCATTAGGAGATGAATATCCAAATATCAATGAAAATTGGTAACCCAAAGATTCACGTGTAGTTATCATAATCTAATTATAGGTTCAAAATATTTAATACCATCTTTAAAAATAAAAAGGTTGTTTTAAATATTTTTAAGTTTATAAAGTATTAAAATTTACTTTTGAATTGTTTTTAAAGCTTTTCTATAAAAATATTACAGTAGGAATACAATAATAAGAAAAAGGAATAAAAACATATCTGATTCAGTTTGTGGTAAATTTTAAGCATACATCACATCAATAAGGAGATTTACAACTATATTTAAATTTAAAATAGATTTAAAAGCATTAACAATTAATTATATATTACTTTTCTAGGAAATTTCAAGTTTAAAAATAAAAATATAATAAGAAAAAAATTATTATATTTATAATAATCTTTATAAAATCTAAAAACAGTAAAGGTGCAAGTTTATTCAATTTGGGTCTGATTTAGGGATCAACCAAGATGATATTGAAAAAATAAGCCCCCAAATTACATTTATAACCTCTAACGCAGATATAGAAGCAATAGCACTTGTAAGTTTTGAAGGGTATCAAATTGCTTTTTCAGCATTACCACAATATCATGTCGATGGAGACCAATTTTGCGGTCTTGCTAGTGCGTTATTAATGACAGGGAGATCAACAATTCAAACTTTATTTCAGGAAGATTTAAGTGAGATTATTGTACGAGCCGAAAATGGTTATATAGTTATTACCAATGCAGGACGTTTGGTTATTGTTTGTGCGGGAACAATGATTGATACCTTAATGAAGACTGTAAAAGTTATGCGGATTGCAGCAAAAAATCTTTATAAAATTTTTGAAGGCCGATAAATTTTACATTTTTTTATTATTTCTGATTCATATCATAAGCTTTTTTGATGATTTTAGTTCAAATATTTCTCTAAGAACAAATTAAATTATTTTAAAAGTTAATTTAATTCAGAATATACATAAAAGAAAATTATTAGATACTTCTTTTTATGTTCAAGAAAATCTTAAAATAAAAGAAACTTTTAAATATTAAAATTTGACGAGTTTGTTAGTTATTGAATATCTTTTCAATTATTATATTAAGCATCCTTTATATTTCTGGATTAATTATTTTATACATTACCTATTTAGCAAAAAAAAATAGAGAAAAAAGTGCGTTTATAAACAATTTAACAAATGGGTTAGTTTTAATTTTCTCAATTACAATAAATCTCATCTCAATTGAAATTTTAAAACTTCCCCTTAAAGAGTTCATAGTTTTTCCCTTCAATATATTAATGATTATCTTTATTTGTATATATGTTCCTTTATTCTCTATTTTTATTTATCGTGAAAAAAAAAGAAACATAAAAATTAAGAAGAAAGAGTTCAAAATTAATAATGAATCCTTATTTGAAATCCCACTTAAATATGATCTATATAGAAAAATCACTCATTTAATTGTATTAGGTATAATATTCTTTTATTTTACACTTGGATTTCTGATACAGAATTTTTTTATATATATCTTTGAATTTGTTCCTGATTTCATTTCAAATTTATTTTATATTCAAGGAAATATGATGATTTTTACTCAGAATTTGGTTTTATTTTTGGTGGGGATATCTTTTATTGGATTATTAACCGCCGACGTTGTAAGGATAATAAGCCCAGAGTTATATCCTTTGAAACCTGTTAATCAATTATTACGTAAAAAGGAATTGCATTTACGATTAGGTCCTCACATATCTATGAGTATTGGGTGTTTTTCAATAATTTTATTGTATGGTTTATTCCAACCAATCGGACCTGTGATAATTTGTACTTCAATGGCAATATCTATTTTTGGCGATATTTTCTCTAATTTAGTTGGAAGAACAATAGGGAGTAGAAAAATTAGAAAAACAGAAAAAACTTATGAGGGTCTTTTTGCAGGTCTTATTAGTGCCTTTATATCAGGCGTAATAGTATTATATTTTTTACGAGCTTATTATGAATTCACATTATTAGGTCTATTTCTTATTCCTCTTATAGGTGCTCTAATTATTGGTTTATTGGATTATATAAGTTTAGAAATAGACGATAATCTATCTTATAATTTCTGTTCATGCACAATATTATTTTTTATTTCATTTTCTCTTTTATAGATAAATCCTTTTTATTATTTTGTCACTAGCATAAATTTTTTCAATTAAGGTAATTTTTTTTATGAAAATGTCAGAAGAAAAATTAAAAATTGATAAAATTTCTAAAGGAACAGTAATCGATCACATTGATGCAGGATATGCTTTAACAATATTAAATCTCACTGGTCTTGATGAATCTAAAAACCTGATGACTATAGGTGTTAATGTTTCATCAAAAAAATATCAAACAAAAGATATAATTAAAATTGAGAATGTTTTTTTAAATAAGACTCAAATGCAACAGATATCTATTCTTTCTCCCAATGCTACAATTTCTTTAATTGAAAATTTTAAAGTTATAGAGAAAAAAAAGGTAAAAATTCCAAAAATAATTAAAAAATTAATTTTATGTGTTAATCAAACTTGTATTACAAATTCAGAAAAAGAACCTATTGACACGGAATTTTTAGTTTTAGAAGAAAAACCTCTAAAGATACAATGTGTTTATTGTGAACGTATATATAAATTAGAAGAAATAGTGTTTACTTCTAAAGAAAAAAAAGAAAAAAAAGTAAAACAGCGAATTAAATTATAAATCATAAAATAATTTAAATTTATAAGAAGAGTTCTAAAACTGACGAAAAATTGGGAAGAAAATATAGAAAAGTATGAATTAAAATTCCAGAAATCATAAATAAAAAGAAAAAAATACCTATTCCCGGTAAAATAATATTTTTCCAGGTCCACTCTTCTTTATCATACTCATACTTTAATATAATAAAACTCACAAAAAAAGGAAATAAAAACCACCATCCTAGCATCCATGGAAATAAAAACCACCCTATAAATCCAAACAAAAGTCTTCCGATAATCGCACTCAAAATTCCAGTAAGAGCGCGAATCCAATATAATTTTGTCTCCTTCTCTAAGCGAATATCTATTGCTTTAGTCGGTTTCTTTTCAATTTGAATTGATTTTTGTTTTAATTCTTTCTTTTTTTCTTTTAATAATTTTTGTCTCCTTTTTCTAATATCTATTTTCTTGCGTTTTCCCATAATTATTATTATAAATATTAATTATTATAAAAACCATTATATATATTAAACCATTAATTTTGGATGTTAAGATGATAAAAGCAGCAAGTGAATTCTCGAATTTTGATGTTTTCGTAATTGTTAAAGAATTAGATTCAATCTTGCGAGATGGTTCAATTTTAAATGTTTACAAAGTGGGAAGTTTGCTCATTTTAAAAATACATACCGATTTTGGTAAGAAAAAATTAATTATTCAAAAAGATTCTCGGATCAATTTAACGGAATATGAGTATCCAATTCCAAAATATCCTAGCCAATACATTATTTCTCTAAGAAAATTTCTAAAAAATCGAAGAATATTAAAAATTTCCCAGCACAATTTTGATAGAATTATTATAATTGAATTAAGTAATATAGATAATAAGCCATGGAAATTTGTAATTGAATTATTTAATAAAGGAAATTATTTAATTCTTGATGATAATAACTTTATACTTCTTGCTAAAAAATATAAAAAATTTAGAGATAGAGATATTCTTCCTAAAAAAGAATATCATTTTCCAAAATCCCAGAAAATAGATTTCTTAACAATAAAGAAAGAGGATTTTATAGATTTATTTAAAGATTCTGATGTTGAGATCGTAAGGGATATATCAAGAAATGTCCACATTTCAGGTTTATACAGTGAGGAGGTATGTTATAGAGCTAAAATTGACAAAAATTTTCATGGAAAAGAGCTTAATATTAAAGAATACGAACAATTATACGAATCATTCAAAAAGGTAAGAAATAAATTACTATTTGGGGATATAAATGCACATATCGTTTTTAATCAATATGGAGATCCAATTTATGTACTTCCTTTTGAATTAGAAATTCTCAAAGGATATGAAAGAAAAAAGTTTAGTACCTTTAACAACGCGGTTGATGAATATTTCTCAAAAATTGATTCTGATGCTATAATGGATCCAAAAGATCAAAAAGTTGAGAATCAAATAAAATCTCTTCAAAAAATATTAAAAAGTCAGCAAGAATATCTTAAAGAGCTGAAGAGTAAAAAAGAAAAATATTATAAAATTGGAGATTTATTATTTACTAAATTAGATTCATTAGAAAAACTAAAATCCGTGATATTGGAAGCAAAACACAAAGGTTATGAATGGGGAGAAATCAACACTAAATTAGAATTAGCAAAAGTAGAAAATGTGAATGGAACTGAATTTTTCGAGAGAATTATTCCTTCAACTAGTCAACTCTTAATAAAAATCGACAACGATGATGTCTATATCGATTTAAGGAAAAGTATTGGAGAAAATGCTAATTACATATATTTAAAGGGAAAAAAAGCTGAAAAGAAAATAAAAGGAACAATTAACGCAATTAACAAAACTGAAGAAAAAATTGATAAATTGAAGCTTGAAAAGGAGACAATAGCAACAAAAGTTGATATCCTAATTAAAAAACCAAAAAAGAAATGGTATGGAAAATTCAGATGGTTTCATTCTTCTGAAGGATTTTTAGTGATCGGAGGAAGAGATGCTAGTTCTAATGAAAATCTTTTTAAAAAATACTTAGAATCTAATGATTTAGTTCTTCATACAGAATTCGCTGGATCACCTTTGACTATAATAAAAAATCCAGAGAATAAAAGAATTCCATATTCTACTATAAAAGAGGCTGCTGATTTCGTTGCAAGCTTTTCGAGAGCCTGGAAAGAGAACTGGGGTTATGTAGACGTATATTATATAAACCCCGGACAAATTTCTAAAAGCCCACCTCCAGGTGAATTTCTTCCGAAAGGGTCATTTATGATCTCTGGAAAAAAGAATTTTATTAAAAATGCAAAAACAGAACTTGCAGTTGGATTGGATTTAGTTGAGATAAAAGATAATCAAACTAATATGATTGAATCAATGTATCCAATGTTAATCTATGGTCCTACAGATGTAATTAATAGGAAATTTAATCATTATATTGTTATAATTCCCTCAAAAACAGGAATGAGTAAGGGAAAATTAGCAAAAGAAATAAAATCTTTTTTTATTAATAATTCAGAAAAGGAATTAAAGAAATGGGTGAATTTAATATCTCTTGATGATGTTATATTATGTCTCCCAACGGGTAATTCTAAAATAAAAAGTTCATTTTAAGCCTTTTTATACTGTTTTTTAATTAATTGGATATTCTTATAATTATCAAAAAGAATACCATTAATTTGACAATTTATTAGGTTTTTAATTTTTTCCAAAGGATTTTTGTAAGATAAAAAATCCCAAGATAACACTAATATATTATTAAAATGGCAAATATTAATAAATTCAGAAGTAATTAAATCTGATCTTAAAGATATCAGATCTATATCAAGAGAAAGTTTTTTTTGCCTACCTAACTCTAAAAAATCATCTTTACTCAATGGATCTCCTTTTGTGATATTATAACATACTTTCAGTTGTGGATCGTTTGACTTTAGTTTTTGTAATTCTTCTAAACTCCTCCCACTAAAAATACATTCGTTCAATAATCCAATACTATTAATAAAATTGAAAGTTTCATCTTCTATATCTCTCTGTTTTAAGTCAATCATAAATCCTACTTTTGATCGAAAAATTTCTAAGACTTCTGATAAAAGTGGTATTTTTTTTTTTCTTAATTTTGTTTTAAGTAATCTAAGTTCTGATAAAGAAAAATTATGGAGATCACCAGACCCATTTGTAGTTCTATCTAAAGTTGGATCATGTAAAACAATCAATTTATTATCTTTAGTCTTTCTTACATCTAATTCAATATAATTTGCTCCAAATTCAATAGCTTTTTTGAACGCTTGAATGGTATTTTCGTCAAAATCAGTTCTAGTACCTCGATGTCCAATATATAAGAATTTTGAGCACATTGTTAATTTAGATCTGCATTCTAATTTTTATAACTCTTGTACCAGATATAAATATATTAAAACTATTAGTAAACCGAATAAAGTAAAAATAAAAATCCATAGGTTAAGAATAGTTTGCCCAATAGAAAGGGAAATAAGAAGAATTAATTCTTTCCAATTTAATGGTTTGCCTGTTAATTCTTTATAATTACCGATACTAGTAATCATAAACATAAAAAATAGAAGTATTACTAATACTTTAATGAATATATCAATAATATTCCAAAGTATATTTTGATTAGGAAGGATTGATACTATTCCAAGATTAAACAATAAAGAAATTAAATAAAAGATACCACCGAAAATTGTTGATATGATCACGCTTCTATAGGCGAAATTTTCATCTGTGTAATATTGCTTGCTTGTTTTTACTTCTTTTCCTGATTTTTTAGGAATTTTTGACATTTTATCGTTTAATTCTTTCAATTTTTTCTTTTAATTTAAAAATTTTATAAATATAAAATCCATAAATAATTGCAATAATACTAAAAATTACTATTGCAAGAATGAACATAGCCAAATTAGTAATTAGAGGCTTTGATGTGGATGGGGATTTAATATTAATTATAATTGTATTTCTTTTTCTAATACCCTCAGGATAAATTGGAGCGTTACCATAAGTAAGATTAAATGCATGCTGATTTCCATAATCTAAAAAAACATCTTCATCAATATTCTCTCTATCAGCATTTTTAAGTGGAATACTAAATTCATAAGTTGAATATTTACCTTCTTTTTTGGCAGCACCTAATCCATCATAGTAAGTGTCATTTAAAAATACACTATTATTAATATGATAATCAAGGTAATCAAAATCATTAGAGGTTTTATTATAAAATTGAATTATTTTTGCATCTATGAACTCTTCTGGTAAAATAGATGAGCTATTTGAAATTATTATTCCTATAAATTCCGTGTCTTCACTTTCATAACTTTCTAAATCAAATTTTACTAGAATGAAAAGGTTTTTATCATCTTGCATAACCCATAGAGTGATTGGTAGTCCTTCTAATAACATCGGAACTTTTGTTGCTTTATTCCATTCGTTTTTTGTATAATCAATGAATCCATCGATTACCGGAGATTCTCCAAACTCAGAATCGATTTCATTAAGTATTCCATAACCATTAGATATAAAAAAGCATGAATTAGTAATAATATTTAATATAATAATATAGGTTAATACTTTAAAGATTAATTTCTTCAAGATTAAAAAGCCATGTATTTTTAATTATCTCTATTATCCGTATTTCTCAATATTAAAATTGATAATTAAAATTTAATTTAATATTTTTCGCATATTCATTGCTTTTTTCTAAAAAGAAAGAATTTGAACATAAAAGATTGTTATTAAAAATTGAATATAAAGATGTAACCATTCAATTAATTTAAATTAATCTAATTTTATTGGAGATAATTCGGAAGCATAATGATACAACTAAATTTATTTAAATAGGAAATAATATAATTTATCAAGCGTTTAATTTCACGTCTAGCTTCTGACTGATTCTTATTGTTATACTCAACAAAAGGTTTTGGACCGATAGCAACAAGTATTCCTGATAAATCTTTTTCTCTTTTAATAAAAAACCAGAATGGATTTCTTTTTTCATCATCTTTAGCAACAATAAGCATCCAAGGATTAAGTGTCCAATCCTCATTATCGGGGCCTATAACCTTTTCTATTACTTTTTTTATAATATATCGTTTTGTAATATTAACTGTTTTAACAAGCGAATTAAAATAACTCCTTTTTATCTTAAGGTATCCTCCAAAATACGTTTTTGCATCAAATAATTCGATCTTATTTTCGATAGAATCTGTTGATTTTAAAAAGACTCTCCAACTATTCATAATTAATTGTTTATGCTTTTTTTAATACCAATTTCTTCTATTTTTATATCTTTAAATATGTTTTTAATTTTATCTAGTGATTTTTTTAGATCATTTGCTTTAATATCTTTTAGGTTTAAGTTTAAATAACATTCATAGAGTAATTGTTCTTGAATTAATAGAACTCCAGAGGTGTGAATAACTTGAAAATTTTGGAGGAATCTGGAAATTTCATCAAAAAATTGGGTAGAAACATTGAAACCAAAAAATGTAACCTTTATTATTTTCTCTTTTTTTATTGGATAGATTGAAATCTTTAAGGCATTTTCAATATTTGATTGTATTATTAAAAGATACGGATAATTTTCCAAATCTTTAATTTTTAATAGTGAAATATTCACTGTAGTTTGTTGTATATCATCAATACGCTGAATATATGCCCTTGTGAAGTTAGATTTACTCATTTTAAATCTTAAAATACAATTTCTCTTAATTTTTTAGTTTTGTTTATTTACTTTAACGCTTTATTTTTTAATGATTTTATTGTTCCAGAAGTTTTTGTAGGCGAAATTATAATCTTAATTCCATCAATTTCTTTTACTAAGGTTAATGCAGAAATAATTATTTCTTTAGTTTTATGAGTGCATCTTATAATTCCATAATTTTCATCTAAATCTAGCTCGATTAGCCATAATCCAATTTTATTCGCTTCCTTCATTCCAAAATATCGCCAAATAGATTTCCAAATTGATTTTAGGATAGAATTTTGAGCAAGTGTTATTTTATTATCTTTTATTATTTTAAAAAAGATATATCTTTGTCTTTCTTTTCTAACCATTATCATCTTTTCCTTTAATTAATTTAACTTCTGATTCAAAATTAATATTTCTTTTTCTATTACTTCTTTCTAATAAAAGTTTAGGATTTGTAGAGAATATCCTTTTGGCTACATCTAAAGGAATTCCTAAAAGAGAATTACATATACTTATCAAAGCTCTTGGATTCCTAAGGTCATATAAATCATCAAAATTTCCACTTATAATTAAATTTGCTTTGAGCTTTAGGGCTAATTGTATGGATCTATATAAAACTCTAAAATTTTTTGATTGAATTGCTTTATTTCTCACCATAACGGGGGCAAGTGAAAACTCTATGAATGAATTATTTTGTATAGTAAGTGAAATTACTCCAGGAGTTAGTGTTTTTATCATTTCAAGGTTAGAAAAAGAAACGATATCTACTCTTGAGTCTTTAGCAGAAATCAATTGAACTTCTTTATTTAAAGATTCAATTGAAAGAATATCGGAAAAATTATTAAAATTTTTAATTCTTTTTTTAAAATCCTCAGGTTGATCTACTTTTAAATTTACACGATAAAAAATATTTATTTTGAGTTCTTCTTTTAATAATTTTTTCATATGATTTGGTATAATAACCAGGTTGTTTTTAGGTTCCAAAATTACATTTTTTATCCCCAATTTTTCACAAAATTTTAATTTCTTCTGAATATCATTTAAATCATCGAAATCTACGGGTAATCTTGACTCAAAATATGGCAAAAACAATATAACCTCGAAAGAACTTCTTGACTCTTTATAATTATCTTAAGAATTGGAAAAATAAATAAATTTTATTATCAATAAATATTTAAAATGTTAATTTTTGAAATTAAGTGATTATCTCTAGTGATTAAGGAAAGAAAGCTTCCAGAAATAAGAAAAAAGATCGAAAACGGTTCTGCCGTTATATTAACTGTTCAAGAATTATTAGATTCTATTAGTGAAGGTAAGAAGGTTAAATTTGAAGATGTAGATGTCATTACAACAGCAACTAAAGGACTTATGAGTGGAATTATGGGAATATTCTCATTTCGACTCTCACCACCTAAAACATTAAGAAAGTTTACTGAAATTAGTATTAATGGAATACCTGCATTTCCTGGTCCATGCCCAAATGAATATTTAGGTATAGCAGATTTAATAATTTATGGAACTACTCAAAGTAAAACTATGAATAATTATTGTGGAGGTTCTCTTTTCAGAGAAATGGTTGAGGGAAAACTAATAAAAATTGTGGCTAAAAGTGCTGAAGGGGAAATAGTTGAAAAAAAAATGAAGCTTGAAGATATGCAATTTGCTAAGTTAATGGGTACAAGACAAGCTATTAAAAATTATAATGCAATGATTAATTGTGAATCATATAAAGTTGATACTATATTTTCTTGTTTACCTTTTGAACCTAATAAAGCTGAAATCACCTTTTCTGGGTGTGGTGCATTAAATCCTTTCCAAAACGATCCAGATTTTGAGACTCTTGGTGTTGGACTCCCTATATTGGTTAATGGTAATATTGGTTATCTTATAGGACCTGGTACTCGAAATTATATAGCTAAACCTAATATGATGACAATAGCTACAATGAATGGTATGAAACCGGAATATATGGGAGCTTTTAAAACATCATATGGATTAGAGCCAATTTGTAGTATTGCAGTCCCAATTCCAATTCTTAATGAAAAAATCTTTAATAATATAATTAAATCTGACAAAGATGTTCCTCTAACAATATTAAGTCTTGTAGGAAGAGAAAAAGTTGGTGAAATTACTTATGGTGATGTTTGGGATAATAATTTTTTTATGAAGTTCAATCCAGATGCATGTAAAGATTGTGAAAATTGTAAGGCTATTGATAAATGTCCTACTAATGCTTTTATAATAAATAAAGGTATGATTTCGGCTATAGATCGTTCTCGTTGCTTTAATTGTGGGAATTGTACACATTTATGCCCAGAAGCATTTAATCTAGATCTGAAATCAATTAAGTTTGAAGATAGTGATATACCAATAGTTTTGAGACAATCTGATAGATATGGTGCAATAAAATTAGCTGAGCAATTAAAATCCATGATTTTAAAGGGTAAATTCCTCTTGAACGAACCAACAGGGGAATTAGATTTTGCAGAAAGTATTAAATGAAGATAATTTTATATTAATCTAAGCTTTCTCTATTTAAATAATAAGAGGCTATTCATTTTTTTATTTAGAATTATTATTTTTTAAATATTACTCTTTTTTTTACGAATTTGACGTTTTAACAAGGTTTATTTTTCATTTTTAATAATTTTTTAATATGAGTTTTCAAACATTAAATGGTGGGGATTTAGTCGTTAAATGCCTTTTGAAAGAAGGTGTTAGCAAAATTTTTGGAGTTATAGGAGGAGAATTATCGAGAATATATGATGCTATAGAAAGATGGGGTCGTGAGGAAGGTATAGATACAGTAATGGTTCGACATGAACAGGCAGCAGGACATATGGCAGATGCATGGGCAAGGGCAACTGGGGAGATTGGAGTTTGCATGGGTACTGTGGGACCTGGAGTAACTAATTTAGTGCCCGCTATTGCCGCGGCAAATGCTGATTCAATTCCAATACTAGTAATTGGGGCACAAATAGGTCGTATGTTTGAAGATACTGGAATCCTACAAGGGGGCGTTGACCAAATGGCTTTAATGAAACCTATAACAAAACTACAGATTTCTGTTGAAGAACCATATGAAATACCTCATGCTGTACAAAAGTGTATTAAAATTGCTATGTCTGGAAGAAGAGGTCCAGTTTTCCTTGAATTAAGAGAAACTGCATTAGTGAGGGATGCGAGTGAAGATGATTTAAAAAAAATTATAAGTCCTGAAAAGTATCGCCCTATTTTTCGTCCTGCTGGTAATCCAGAGTTAATAAAAAAGACAATTAGTATATTAAAAACTGCAAAAAAACCTATAATCATAGCTGGGGGTGGTGTAAATGCTTCAGATGCGCATGAAGATCTAATAAAATTATCTGAAACGTATTTAATCCCCACAGGAACATCATTTAACGGAATAGGTACAATTGGAAGAGATAATAAAACCTTTATTGGTTCTAAATTAACTGCAAATGTCTATAGAGTTGCTGCATCTAGGGCAGATGTAGTTTTATCGCTTGGTTGTACATGGAATTACACATTACTTTATGGGGGACCACCAATTTGGAATCAAAATCAAAAAGTAATACAAGTAGATATCGATCCAAAAGAAATAGGTAAAAACAGATCTATTGATGTTGGTATTATTGGAGATGTGAAAGCAGTTATCCAACAATTATTGAAAGATATGGAGGAAACCCTCCCTAAAGAAAAAGTTTCAGAATGGTCTGAGTGGAATGATTATTTACAAGAAATTAGAAAAAACGATGAACTAGCAATTCAGAAAATATTAAAATACAATAAATTACCTATGAAGCCTCATAGATTGGTATTTGAAGTGTTAGATTTTATTCCATCTGATACTCTATTAGTGATTGATGGGGGAGATATATTTATCTTTACGATGGATCTAATAAATTATAAAAATCGACCTCCGAGAAGTTTCTTTCGTTCTGTGTCAATGTCACATTTAGGGACGGGAATTCCTTATTCAATTGGAGCTAAAATGGCGAAACCAGATAAACTTGTACTATGTATTACAGGAGATGGTAGTTTTATGTTTTCTATACAAGAACTAGAAACTGCTGTAAGATTAAATCTTCCAATAATTATTGTTATTGCGAATAATTGTGCTTGGGGTATGATTAAAAGTTTTCAAAAAAATAATGTCGAAGGAAGATATTGTGATGTTGACTTTCCACCGATCAATTATGCTGAAATTGCAAAAGGGTTTGGATGCTATACTGAAAAAATAAAAAAACCAGAAAATATTAAACCTGCCTTACAGCGAGCCATCGACTCTAAAAAAACAGCAGTTCTTGATGTAGATATCGAATTCGAAACCCCTCCTGCAATGAAATTACTTGGTCTCTATAAGAAAAATAAAGGTTTATTTAGTAAATAATTATGATTTAATGTATATTTTTTTGGAGGTGACAAATTTTCTGAACGGAAATTTTTTAGAGGGAAAAGTAGCCCTTGTCACGGGGGCAGGGAGTGGGTTTGGTCGTGAAATGGCTATTGCTTTTGCTAGTAAAGATGCGAATTTGGTATTAAATGATATTAATATTAAAAACATTGAAGAAACTCGCGATATTATTTTAAAATCCTATAACGTAGAGATATTATTAGCTCAAGCAGATATTTCTAATTTTGATCAAGTTAAAAAGATGAGAAAAGAAGTTTTTGAAAAGTTTGATAATATTTTTGTATTGGTTAATAATGCAGGTATTAGAATGAGTACATTTTCACTTGTTACAAAAGAAGAAGATTTTGATAAAATTATAAATGTAAATGTTAAAGGTGCTTGGAATGTCACAAAAGCTTTTTATAGAAAAATGAGTAAACAAGATTTCAAACCCATAGCAGGAAAAATTATTAATATAGCATCATGCGCAGGTACAGAAGTCGGCGCTAATCCATATATTGGGATATATAGTGTAAGTAAGGCAGCGCTCATTAGTTTTACAAAACTTTGGGCTCTGGAACTCGGATCCAGTAATATTACTGTGAATGCGATTAGCCCAGGTTTATTTTTAACACCAATGTACAAGAACAATCCTGAATTTATTCGAGAATTTATGAAAAAAAGAAATATTAAACTTCCGTTAGATCGAATTGGGGAACCAAAACAGGTTGCTGATGTTGCTTTATTTTTGGCTTCACCGGCGTCAGATTATATAACAGGCCATAATATCATTTTAGATGGCGGAATGACTGTTTCAGTAAATACCTTGTAGAAAATAAATAAAAATTGAAACTCTATTTCAAGTTCTTAAAAGAGATAATCTCATTATTTTCCCCGACCTTTATTAGCCCTAATACTTGGTCGTGTTTTTTCTGATCCCCACCCTTTCTTATGAAGACCACGAGCTCTTTTTCCGGCAGATGTAAGACCACGAGTTACTCTTTTAGTATGTTGGGGTTCAGAAATCCAATTTATTTTTGGATCTGATTTAATTACTGGATGATTTGGATCAACTAAGATAACTTCATAATACCAATGTTTCCCGTCAGAATAGATTTTATATGAATTTAGTACTTGCATGTTTGGATACTTTCTTTGAACACGTTCCTCAGCAATCCATTGAAGATTCTTTCCAGTAGTATACTTAGAAACCCCCATTGCCCTTGGTTTTCTTCCCCGTTTTGGACGAATTTTATGCATTCCACCCTTCCTTATTCTTGCTCGAACAATAATATATCCTTGCTTTGCCTTATAGCCTAATGTTCTTGCTCGATGAATATTGAGTGGTTTTTCTACTCTTTGAATTGATTTACCTTTTCTATATTCTATTCCACGATACCATCGTGGTGTTTGATATCCTTTTTCATGTTTCTCAAACGTTTCTTTTATGTAGCTATATCCAGACTTCATTTTAGATCCGAATTTATGAATTAATATGAATTAAAAATAACCATATTTTATTATTTTTTTGGTCAAAAAATTTTTTAAATACTATTTATTAAATTTATTCGTTAATTAACGTTTTTTAAAATAATTTTTTACGTAATTATAAAGGTTCTCTTTAAGGGAGAGTGGCTTAGCCTGGTATAGCGCACGGCTGATAACCGTGAGGTCGGGGGTTCAAAGCCCCCCTTTCCCATTACTTTTTTATATTGTTATGGAAGATACTTCTATTCCATTAATTTTATAACTTAAAATCTTTATTATAAAGTATAGATGAAAATAATTGTAATTTCTGGGACCCCGGGAACTGGAAAAACTACGGTCTCTAATATTCTATCAAATATGATTAACGGCAAGGTAATATCATTAAACCAATTAGCAATTTCGGAAAATTATATAGTTAAATACGATAAGAAAAGAAATACTAAGGTTATTAATACAGAAAAATTACTTCAATATGTTATTAGTTTAATTAAAAATTTCAAACAATCAAATGAGCAAATTATTTTAATTGAAGGTCATTTTGCTGATATAATACCTAATGAATTTATTGATGTTGCTATTGTATTAAGATGTGATCCTTATGAGTTAATGAAAAGATTAGACCAACGAAATTATTCTAAAGAAAAAGTAATTGAGAATGTTCAAAGTGAAATTTTGGGAAATTGTGCGAACTTCTTATTTCAGAAAAGTTTAGATATTCCAATATATGAAATTGATACAAGTAAGACTTCTCCTACTGAAATTTCAGAAAAAATTCTAAAGATTATTAATAAGACTGAAATAGATGAAGATCTATCATTAGGAAAGATTGATTGGCTGGAGGAATTATTCAAGAAGGATAAAATTGGTGACTTTTTCAATTGAAATATGAGATAATAGATGTGGATGCATTAGGGCGAATTGGAACGATTATTGTTAATGGAAAAGAAATGATTACACCAAACTTGTTTCCTGTTGTGCATCCTTATAAGAATTTGCTACCTATGATAGATTTGAAAAAATTAGGTGCTCAAGCTGTTTTTACAAATGCTTACATCATTTTTCAGAATCAGAATAAAAGAGAAATCGTCTTAGAGAAGGGAATTCATGAATTTTTAAATTTTAATGGATTGGTCGCTACTGATAGCGGTGCTTTTCAACAATATATGTATAATGATAAAGAATTGGGTATTAATCCTATTGATATTGAAAGATTCCAAGAAGAGATCGATTCAGATTTCCCGGTTATTTTAGATATACCAGTTCAACTTGAAGATTCTTATGAAAAAGCTGAAATGAAAGTTAATGAAACGATTAAAAGAGCTAAAGATAATATTCAAAGACGTAAAAATAAAAAATGCAACTGGTTTGGACCTGTTCACGGAGGAAAATATAAAGATTTATTAAAAAGAAGCGCAATTGAAATGAGTAATTTAGATTTTGCTATCTATGCGATAGGAGGGCTTGTTAAAGCCTTTTTAGATTATCGATTTGAATTAGCTCTCGATATATTATTAACTGTAAAAAAAAACATTAATCCTAATAAACCTATCCATATGTTTGGTTTAGGACTACCTCAATTTTTTTCCTTAGCTACCGCGTTTGGATGTGATTTAATGGATTCAGCAGCTTATATTCTCTATGCTAAAGAAAACCGGTATTTCACACTTTCAAGTGGTACTAAAGATCTTGAGGAATTAGAGGAATTTCCATGCCATTGTCCGATATGTACTACATATAATCCAACCGAATTAAAGAATTTTGAAAAGGATTTGCAAATTAAACTTTTAGCAGAACATAACTTATATCTCTCTTTTTCTGAATTAAAAACAATTAGGCAAGCGATAAGAGAGGGGAATTTGTGGGAACTAGTTAATCAACGAATAAGATCACATCCAAATCTAGTTAAAGCACTACGTATCTTAAAGAAAGAAGCTCCAACTTTTGAATTCTATGAAAAAATCTATAAGAAACATGGGAGATTATTAGTTTCTTATGAAGATACCTATAGACCTTTGATTAACAGATACGAGAAAAGGATTAACACGAATTATCGTATTCCAACAGAAGTAAGATTTTTAATAATTTTACCAGAATTAGATACTAGAGCTGAAAATTCTCCAATGATCCAAAATTGGCTTGAAGAGTTAAATAAAAATATATTAATCCCTCGTGAAAGCATACATATTGTATTTAATTCTTTATATTTTGGAATAGTTCCACTTGAATTAATAAGTACGTATCCAATGGGGCAATTTGAATCTATAACAGCCTTAGAAGAGAATGATGAACTTTATATGAGCTCAGTAAAGAAGTCAAGTGTTTTCATAATTCATAATTATGAAAAATATTATAAATGTGGAGTGTTAATTCCAGAAAAATATATAAATCAATTTAATGAGCTTGTAGAATTTAATTTTACAAATCCGATTTTTGGATTAGATTCTATTTTAAAATCTAAATTTCAATCAAATTATTCTACTTTTACTAAATTAAACGACTTATTATTATTTTTTAGAGATGAATAAAGTATATGGTGATATTAGAAAAGATTACTGCTTATGGACATGAAAACATTCTGTGTACGCATAGTACTACAGTAGAAATTACAAAAGAAAAAAGTTTAACTGAGACAGGAAACTGTATTATAGGAATTAATGCTTCAAAAGCTTGTTTTGATTTAAATGAGAATTTGAAACAAAAAATAAAAGATGGAAATAAAATAAAAATTACTTTAAAATTAGAAGATCTCCAAGATTCTTTTTTTGGATTTGGAAGTAAAGATTTAAGATTATTGAATAAAAAAGATATGGTTTTTCGCAAAAGTAATTTTATCTGTGATAGAACAGTTTTAGTAAATTGTAATAAATCATCAAATGAAATAAGTCGTGAACTAATCGAAAAACTAAAAAATCCAGGAAAAAAATTATCAATCATATTCGAAACAAATGAGAGAAATGGGAAATAATAGCCAAGCTGAGATATTATATATTAAGTTTAAAAAAGCAGATGGACAAGCTTTCATTAATTTCTTAAAGAATAGGCTAAAAAATACTCGATTTATTAACCATAAATTTAAAATTTTATATGAGAATGACAATATACTATTTCCAATTATTAATGAGCAATCTCTAATCAATAGAGTAACTTCACTAGTAGATAGAAAAATTAATTTTGAACTAATCTCTAGAGAAGGTGTTTACAATGAAAATTATAAATACAAAACTCTTCAAGAAGCTTTAGAAGATAAACTCCCAGAAAGATATTCAAACTTAATTCCAAAATCATATGACATCATTGGACATATCGCATTGATTGAATTTGATAAATTTCAAAGTATTAATAAAGAAAAATCCAATAATTATAAAGAAAAGATTGCTGAAGCTATTTCAATAATAAACAAGAATATTAAAACTGTCTATGAGAAAAAAAGTCAAATTAAGGGAAAATATCGCTTACGAGAATTAAGTCTTCTATTTGGTGAAGATAAGCCTGAAACAATATATAAAGAAAATGATTGTGTTTTTAAGCTTAATGTTAAGAATACATATTTCTCTCCAAGATTAGTCTTTGAACGCCATAGGATTGCCTCAAGTGAGATAAAGGATAATGAATTAATAATTGATCTTTTTGCAGGAGTTGGGACTTTTTCAATTCAAATTGCGAAAAAAAAGAATATCAAAATTTATGCTTTTGATACTAATTCTAATGCCTATGAATATCTGAAAGAAAACATTAAATTAAATAAGTTAAAGGGAGAGATTTTCCCAGAAAATATTGATGTTAAAAAACTTCTTGAGGCTAAAAACCAATTAGGAAAATTATTATATAATAAAGCAAGCAGGATCATCATGAATTTACCCGAAGAATCAATTAATTATATTGATATTGCTTGTTTCTTAATGAAAGAATCAGGCGGGAATTTACATTTTTATCAATTCTCCGAAAAACCAAATCCTTTAGAAAAATCTATAAAAAAGCTTGAGAGAGAATTAACTCATCTTAATTGGGATATTAAGTCTATTGATAATTCGAAAATTGTAAAACATTATTCGCCAAAATCTGAATTAGTTGTTGTTGATTTAAAAATAAAAGCTTCGAAATAAGAGCGGACCTAGCAGGATTCGAACCTGCGACTTTCGGATTAGAAGTCCGACGCCCTATCCAGGCTAGGCTATAGGTCCAATCTTTATATATTTAATGCTTTATACTTATTAAAATATCTAAAATATCGTTTAAATTTTATTATCACAATTTAAAATTTTTTATTTAAGAATAAAATATAGTTTTCAGTTTAATTTAACAGTTCTAAACTTATTTTTTTTCTTTACTAATCAAATTTGGGTAAATAGGCTCGAATTTTTCATTAAATAGTTTATGGTTCATCCATATCTTATCATTATCATTCCATTTAAGGTTCAATAAAGGATTATATTCTTTTAAAAAATCTAAGTTTCCATAGACCGATTTTAATAATGTCTTTCCGTTAACTAAATCGGTTAAAACTATATAATGATTAATCTCAAAGTATTGAAAAAGTAAATCAAATACATTAAAAAATTCATCTAATTCACATTTTGGGAACCAAATCTCAATAAGTAACCCATTTTCGAAGCTTTTTTCTTTTTCAAAACCATATATAAAAAATTCTCCCTCAATTTCATATATTCGACTCATGTTAAAAAAACTAAATATCTTTATTATTTTTTCATTAAACTCTTGTTTAGTCTCAGGCAAAATAATTGAGATCTTATCTTGGAAATCTAAATTTTTTAAAGATATGTAAGGGAAAATTAATTTATTGTTAAGGAGTTCAGTAATATTGTTAATAATGGTGTAATTTCTTGTTCCTAAATACGATTTAATGTCAAGTGATTGAGTATTGTAAATATTAGTTAATGCTTGATACTCTTTTGTATCATATCCTAAAATATTTGATTCGAGGATCTCACTAAGATCAAATTCTCTTAGTCCAGTAATCTTTGGATCATAGATTGGATTGAATAAAACATTTTGCATGAAAGATTTAAAACTAAGAGAAGAGTAACTCCAACCTTCTTTCGTTAAATTGCGATTAAAGTGGATTATCTCATATATTTTCTTTTTATAGAATAAACAGTACTCAGAAACATTTTTTTTCGATTTTGTGAGCCAGTTCAAATAAGTTTTATTAGGATTTCTGAAGGGAAAGATATATTCGATAAAAATTGCAGGATTTGGTTCAATACAAGCAGGGTATTTAATATTTTGGAATGAATTTATAAAGAAAATTCTGAAATCAATTTCAAAAGTTGAAGATTTATATAAAAAAGGACGAAAATATAAATAATACTGCGAAAAGCCAAATTGTTGTAACGCTGGAATAAATTTTATTGATTTTACATATCTCTTGAAGAATTGTTTCGTTTTAATATTTAGAAACTTTGATTGATCAATTAAATGGGTTTCTAAATTTTTATAGAAATTAGAAAGTTCAAATAATTCCCTTAAATTAATAGTTGAGTCCTCATATGATATTCTATTCTTTACAGTCATTATTAATGTATCAATATTTTGTTTGTTTGGCCAAAAGAGTCCCATTACATTTTTATTCAATGGATATTTAGGCCATTCTAGTTTTTCACCGAAGATTTTTTGAGTATAGATTAAAAGTTGTTTAAAAAAATCTTCTGAATAAAAAAATCGTTTTTCCTTAAAATCATAAAAATCTCCTAGTTCATGCTTGTGTAATCGGGTAACACCTCTCCAAAAATAGCGTTTAATTGAAATAATTGAATCTCCAAAAAAAGAATATAAAATAGAAAAAAATAATCTTTTTTCATTTATGTTTAAAAAATAGGTTGAAACATAAATTAAAATTCTATTAGTAGCTGCTTCAGTTATTCTAGAAATAAAAATTTTTGGAAATATTGATCTCAACTTTGTGAGCCCTTTATTGACATCAGGTTTTTCTTTTAATATTAGTTCTATATAATATTTTGCAAAGGTACTAGTTAATATCGTATTTATTAAGAATGGTTTCAATAGAGGAGGCTCATGTTTTAAAAAAGCTTCGATTGTAGATTCAATTTTCTCATTTGTTATTTTATATGACCTTAAGGATTTAAATATATCATAATATCTTTTCACTCTTTTTTGATGAATTTTTTTAGCTAACGAGGGTTCATTTATAATTTTTTTAATTTTGTATAAATGTAAAATTTTAAAGTTATAACATACATCTAACACATTGTAGAAGGATTGAACTTTTTCCACTTCTTCTCTAAATGTTTTTATAGATCGAAAACGTAGAGGAAGTAATTCCCGAATTATTGTATTTTTAACATCTTTATTGCGAATCAATTGATATTCTTCGATATTATTAGAAATTAAGGATGTGTTTAGTAACATCTGGAGTTGATATTTATTCGTAATGTCAGGGTGCTTGTGTAAGATATCTCTAATTAAATTTATATAATCAAGAATATGACTTAGTTGATAATATGTATAGAAAAATCCTTTGTTCTTATTTTTTTCTAAAAATTTTAAAAACTGTTGTTTTAATTTATTTGAATTTAGGATTTTATCGAAATATTTTTTAAACTTTTGATTAAAGATTCTATTTTTACTTAACTCATTTTCAATATCTTCCTTAATTGCATTCAATGTTTCTATTCTTTTATCAAAAGTTAAACCTACAACTGATAGATTTTTTACACGGTCAATTATTTTAAATTCGAAAAGAGAAAGGGGTATCGAACTTGAAATAGTTGGATCCCAGTTAATATTTGTTTCAATTTCATATTTCTTCTCATATTGAATATTAGATGGATCAATAACTTTCTTTATATTTGATAATTCTGTAAAATAATTTAGATTAATAAGTGATTTTTTTTTAAAATAATGGTATAAATCCACTTTAATTATATATCCAGATTCTTCCAAGATATTTAAATAAGTCAATAAATCTTTAAAGTATAGCTTAGGAATTATGAAAATCAAAGATATCTCTGCCTTGAAACTATTTTCTGAAAATTTTAAGGAGAGGTAAAAAGGCCATTCTTCTAATATCAATCTAATTTTATTCTTCTCTAAAAGAGGATTAAAATAAATTACAGCTAAAATTACATTTAAATCAAGAAGATTATAAAATATATCATAAGACGGCGCAATTGAAGAACATTTGTTAATCCATTGTAAACTTTCAATAAATTTTCTCAAACTTAAATCAGAGTTAATCTGTTGATTTTCCTTTGATTTCTTAAATAAATCTTGATAATCGGATAAATGAAGGTATAATTTATTTTCATAAAACAGTTTTGCAAGTAGTCTTACTGTTTCTATAATCTCTGAATTAAATAACGTTCGGGAGGTTTGGTAGGTATATTTTTCAAAAATTAAATCATAGAAGTGATCTAAATTTCCATCCTGACTTAATGATATGTTTTCTCTTATTTCTCTAAAAAAAAATTGTATTGCACTCTCTAAGGGTTCATTCGCTTCAATTTTAAAAAACTTTTGTAGTTTGTCAAACTGAGAGTGAAGAAATTGTCTGTCCAACAAAGATTTTCTTATCAGTTTTTTCCATTCTAAATATCTTGGTATTCTCTTGAGGTCATTTTCTATAATTTGGTTGATGCAAATTTTAACAAGTTCACTGACATCAATAGGAATAAATGAATAATATGCCTCTCTAAGCAAAAGAAACGCAAACCATTTTGTATTGATAAGATTTATTTTTATTATTAAATTATTATTTTGAACAACTCTTCTAACGCCAAAATCAAGGATAGAGAGGTTTTCTCCTTTTGAGAAATTTTCATTTTCAATTAATTCTATTAATATGTTTTGGTATATAGGTTCTAATTTAAGATGATCTGCCAATTCAGAAATAAGAATGTTAAAAACATACTGAATTTGTGTTAATCCTTTTCCTTTGGATAATTCTTCTAGACCTTTGTAATCAAAATACCCAGACATATAAGAAAATCAAATTTTCTTTACCTAATTATTAGATATTTTTTATTTTTTATATAAGCTTATGATAATTTTATCATATAATTGTTATGTGAAAAAATAAAATTCTTTTAAAATAATCGGTTTTAGTATTTCGATGTAAATCTAAATAGATATTTTTAATTTTAAATTACCCACATAATCAAATTTCTTAAGTTTAATTGATCTTAATAGTTTTTATTTTTATAGGGGAGATTTTTATAATTTTCCGTATAAAATTATAATTTTTTTTCGTTCACTTTAAATATCAAAATGACGATATAAAGTTACTCAACGTAAATAACGGTGAGGAGGTTGATAAAAAGTGCCTTTATCTGGAGAACCAAATGCTTAACTTGTTTTAGAATCCAAATAGGATTCTTATATTTTACCTCTTTTCTTTAAATATTTGAAATAATAAAAAAGATAGCAGATAATAAAGTTATAATTGCTTTTTTCTCTGGAATTTTCATATTATCACTCTTAATTGTTTTTTAAAATTTAGTAAACTAATAGATTTTAAAAAAATGAACCTAATTTTAGAAATCTTAGTTGTTTAAAAAAGGAATTATAGAAAATAATATACAACAAAAAAAATCTAAATTAAACCAAACTAATAACGGAGGTTGTATATGGAAAAACTATCTCAAAAAAAAGAAAAATTTAGAATTATTTATCTATTCCCACAAGAAGTAGGAGATTTCAAAGGACATAATGCAATCTATACCTATTTTTTAAGAATTTCTAATTATTTAAATTCTAGAAAAGAGGAATTATCAGGGGAGATTGAGGAAATCTATGTTGATTTACGACTCGAGGAATTACCACCTTTTAGTTTTAAAGATTTAGCTCCTTATTTAGAGGAGGCAAAAGTGTTTTTATTAAAACTTTATAAAGCGTTCCCTTTTAGTATCATTGCGATTTCTTGTTATTCTTCATATGAATATTTAAATTCAGTAATAATAGCGTGCCTAATAAAGTCTTATATAAATCCGTATATTAAAATCATAGTTGGAGGATATCATCCCACCATTATTCCTGAAGATTTTCAATCAGATAAATTCCCAAGCTTTATTTATGAAACTTTTCCAAAAATTAAAAAAATCTTTGAATATTTGATAACCGGGGAGGGTGAAATCGCGTTTTTTGAGTTAATTAAGCACCTTATGAATATTGAATCAACAGAAAGGACAAATAGAAAAGAAGACTTAGAAATAATTCAAGGAAAAATGTTTCCTTCACTTGATGAGTTGCCTATTATTGATCTTAGCCTTCTAAAACGATATAAAGATAAATTGAAGGGTAGACGATTGAATATTGACTTTGGACGGAACTGTATGTTTCACTGTAAGATTTGCCCTCCTGCTACTGGAAGAGAGTTACCTTATCATAAACGGGTCCGGTTTAAATCGATAGATAAGTGTATTGAAGAATTAAGGATAATTAGAGATACTAAATGGTTAGAAACTAAGGCAATTATGATTAGTGATCCAGTTTTCTTCCCAAAAAGAAGGCTTCGTAATGAATTCTATGAAAAGTTTAGAAAGTTTATAAACGAGGAAGGGGGTTTTCCCTACACTATATCAATTTATGATAGAGTTAATATATGCACAAAAGAAGACCTACTTCACTACAAAAAGTTTAACATCCAACCTCATCTTGGTTTTGAATCTGCCTCAATTCCAATGTTAAAAAATATAAATAAAATTAGTTCTAAGAATGACAGACATTTTGAAACATATATAAGGAAAGTAGAGAATCTCATCAGATATTCAAATGAAATTAATTTGATTATATGGGTTAACTTAATTATAGGCCTTCCTAGTGAAACGAAAGAAGTTATAAAAGATAATCAAAGATTTTTCTTAGAAAAGAGATTTAATGGAAAGGGTTTAAGTGAAAGATACAAAATTATTTTAAGTATTTTACATTATAAAGCACTCCCAGGATCCATTATTTATAATGACTGTGAGAAAAAGTTTGGAGGCAAAATATATTATAAAAATTGGTGGAGAAAACCTCTAGCAAATCATCGAGTCTATAACAAGATTGTAAGACCGAGTAAAAATTTAGATTTTCTTACATCTTTAAGACTTAATTATGAATGGTTAAAAGAATTTGTACAGCATCAAATAAAAAATAAAACACCATTTTACGATAAGGGCGATTTCAAAATTTTAAGAGAAGGATATTTTAAAATTAGCTATATGTATAAAAATAGGGATGTTGATTATTATTCATTTATTCCTGAAAGCTGGAAACAACATATAATTTTTCCTTAGTCTTTTTTTAATACCAATAATATCAGAGTTTTATATATATTAAAGGTATCAGTGATAGATTTAATAAAATCGCTCCAATGATAATTAGATATTCTGTAGTAACGAAATTAGAGAGTAAAGTTCCTAAAGGAAGAAAAATGAAGGTTGATAGATGTCTGAATGATGCAATCAAGTGAAAATACATTGATTTTTTTTCCTTTTTATATTTCATTATATAAACTGAAATATTAAGATTACAAATTGTTCCTAAAGAACATCCAATAAAATATAATATAGTAAAAAAAGTAAAGGGGACAATATTGTATAAGGAATATATAATTCCAATTACTGGAATTAAAATGAATATAATTTTTTTAGGTTTTATTCTTCTAATAATAAAACTTCCTATTGCACTACTTGTTATACTTATAAGGAAGTAGAAAATTAAAAAAAAATTGAAAAGGTTAAAATTCTCGAGTCCAAATTTACTTAATATAAACGGAAAGAAAGGATAAATGAAAATTGCATCGCTGAACGCAAAAAATACAAAAATGCAAAGTAAAATGATTGTAATTTTAGATCTTGGAGAAAAATCTAAATTATTATTCCCAGAAATATTAAAATTTTCTGAGCTTCCAATAGTTTGAGGTTTTTTTTGATTATTCTCAGTGATAAATGGTAAAATACTTACCAATGGTATTAGAAGAAGATAACTATAGATAATTAAAGTCTCCCAAGAACTTATTGAATAGATATCACTGATTAAAAGAAAAAATAGAAAGAAAGGGAAAAACTTTCCTAAAGCTTCCCCAACAAACATAAAAAAAAGATGACGTTTCTTAATTTCATTTGTCGGTGAAATATCGATAACTAATGATTTTGTAGACACATCTAACATAGTGCTTGAAAGATAAATTAATATTAACAATACTCCGAAAATCAAGATATTGCTAAAAGTAAGTCCAATAAAGATGTATATTAGAGTTACTGAATATCCTGAAAATATGATATAATATTTCCGCTGATATCCTTTAATTCGATATTTATCAGTTATCGCCGCAAAAGCGGGACGCAATAATAAAATAGAATAAGCAAGAAATTGCATTAATGCCAATATGGATCTATTAATATGTAATACGTCAAAAAAAAGAATTGGAAAATAATTATTAAGAAAAACAAAAATGGATGAATATACTAAATAAATACATACATAAGAAATAAAGTTCAGATTATAATAGGTTTTAGATTTAAGTCTCTTCGATTTAAACATAAGATAATATCTATTTAAATAATAGTTATTTAAAGAAAACAAAAATTATATTAGAGAGAAGGGCCTAATTCTTTAGAAATAAGTAAAATTTTAAAGATTTTATATATCCCTTGCTTTTATTGAATTTTTTTCGAAGTCTAAATATGAAGTTTTAAAAATCTTATCATGATAATTTTCAGTTGTCCCACCTATGATTTTTGTATACATTTAGATTATTAATTCAAAAATGATTATTATCCAATGTATGGCAACAATTTCGCCTTTTAAGCCAATGACAAAACTACTTTCAATAATGTACAAAAATTTAATTGAAGAATATAAAATCAATGAAAGTGGACAACCTAAAATATTTTAGTTTTGAAAGTACATTCTATAATTAAAGAACATAATTAGACAAATGCCAAAAATTTTAAATTATTCTATCATCGGTCTTGAGGATTACACAATCAGTTTTGAAAGTTATTGTTCTTTATGTGAGATTCAAAAGTTTTGTAAATTCGGCAAAGATGACCCTTTTTCTATTAAAATCAGCTGTGGTGATTTAAATAGGGCAAAAGAAAAGGTAAAATTTGATCAGCTTCAAAGGTTACAAAAAACTGAAGATGTATCTGTACCATATGAGGAATTAGTGAAGAAAGTAAAAATTAATTTGACAAATATTATTTCTCAGATATGGAAAGGTAAAATTAAAGCCCAAAAAGAAGAGATAAGATGCTTGGACACACGAAAACTAGATCCAATGCTAGTAGCTCAACAGGGACAAGATTGGTGGCAGGATTTTAACGCTACAATGAAGATTATTAATGAAGAATGTGAAAAAATCTCTTAAACAGATATAAGATTTTGTAGACTTTAAATACACATTATTAAATATTATTGTAGTATGGGTTTTTTTGGTCTAGATAGTAGGACGCTTTTATCTGCAGATGATCTATTTAAGGATATAATTAGCGGTTTAGAAAATTGGTGTATTGCTTTTAATGATTTTTTTATAATTTTATGTAAATTTTTGAAATATATTTTTGTTTTTATAATTTTATCTATTGGAATCTTAACACTATTAAGATTAAGAGGGATTTATCGTCGATCTAATACTTCTAACATTGAAAAAGAAGAAGATTTTTTAATGAAAACACGATTAATCTTAGGATGTTCTTATATTGTTTTAGGTTTTGGAATTTTATTTAATTATATTACATACTTTTTAATCTGGATATTAGATCCTCTCCCGGATAGACTAATTTATAATTTCATATCATTTAATGGAATTGATCCTTTTTATTTGAATGGAATAAAAGAGATTAATGCTTCCCAATTTCCACATGAAAAAACGATATATTATTGTTTTTCGTTTGGTTCATTAATATCAATATTAAATATATTATTGAGTTTATGGTACCTTATCAATAATAATCGTTTGATAACTAATCCAAGTAAGGCTCTTACATATTTAATCTCAGGCGTGATTGGAGCGATTTTATTTGGATTTAACACTTGTCTTCCGTTTTTTCTATGATGATTAAATTTTTAAAAATGATTGTTCTACTCACTACATATAATCACATTTTGAGCGAAACATTTATATAATATATTTATATTTATATTATTTGCATCAAAGAATATATTAGATTTTCAGTCATATTAGATTTATTCAATATTAATAACAATATTTTCTTCGGTACACGGGTTAAAATCTGTTTTGAAAAATTGATTAGTAAGATAATTGGAATATTTATAATTTTTAAAATAAAATAGGGTTAAGATTATGGAAGTTGAATCCGATTTAAGTAATTTTTCGAATTTATGTCCCGAATGTGGAGGCAAGGTTATTTTACTTCATGAGAAAGGAGAAAATGTTTGTGGTCAGTGTGGTTTAGTTATAAATGAGCGAATAGTTGATATTTCTCATAGTGGTAAAAGAGCTTTTACAAAACAAGAAAAAGAAAGTAGGGAGAGGACGGGATCTCCAATTTCAATTTTATTACCAGATATGGGTTTAAGCACAATTATAGATAAATCTAGTATCAAGAGTCCTGATTTGAAAAGAGCGGCTAAATGGAATTCACGCATGACTTGGGACAAGAGAAATATGTTAATTGCTACTACTGAATTAAAGCGAATTGGTAGTAATTTAAATTTACCAAATCATGTTAAAAAGACCGCAATAAGATTATATATAGAAGCATTTAAAAAAAAATTACTCCGTGGCAGGTCTATTAATGGAATGGTCGCTGCTTGTTTATATTTTGCTTGTAGAGAAAGAAAAATTCCCAGAACTTTACAAGAGATTTTAGAGCAGACATCTATTAGTGCCAAAAATGTAAGAAGATGTTATAGAACTTTAATACGAGAATTAAATTTAAAAGCACCTTCTACTGATCCTATTTCTCTTATTCCAAGATTTATAGCAGAATTGGAATTAGATGCTGATGCAGAAAATACAACAATAAAGATTTTGCAATCATTTACATCTCAATTTTCTACCAGTGGGAAAGATCCTAAAGGTTTGTGTGCGGGAGCATTATATCTAGTATGCAAAAAGAAGGATAAAAAAATTTCACAAAAAGAAATTGCTAATTTAGTAGGAGTAACTGAGGTAACTCTTCGTTCGAGATATAAAGAACTTGTGAAGATGTTAAATATTATGGTATAAAGTTAAAAATTTAATAATTTTTTTTAATCTTTTTCTTTTAATATTAATTTGATGAAATCTGGTAAAGTTAATAAATAACTTTGAGCATTTGGCAATAATTCTTTGATTTTAATGAAAAGATGAGAATAATTTTCTGCTTTTTCTTTCTGTTTAAGCATATCATTACGGGTTTGCTCTCTTACAGGTTCCACTGGAATTCCTCTCACAACTGTTCTTGCTGGAATTGTTAAACCTGGGGGAACTTGGCTATTATTAAGAATAATCACACCTTCACCTATTGATGCTTCTTCATATAGTAATGATCCTTCTTTAACTTGGACATAATCCTCTAAAAAGCATCCCAAAAGAGTTACCCCCGATTCAATAATACAAAATCTTCCTATATTTATTGAACTTTTTTGTGAACGTGTAAACATCATTACTCCATCAAAGATTGTTGTATATTCACCTATATTAATTGGTGAATTTTCAGCGCGAATAATAGATCCTGGCCAAATTATTGCATTATCATTAACCTTTATATCTCCTATTAATGTTGCCATTGGCGATACATAACTATTTGGGCTTATTTGTGGTTTTTTACCATTATATTCTAACAGCGGCATGCTTTTTCTATCGGGTATTTTAATTAGATTATTTAAAAAAATAGTTTTTAAATTCAATTATATCTTAAAAAATTTAAACTTTTATTAAACTTACATATAAGTTTTAAACGGGTCCTTTGATTCAAATAATAAAAACTCGATTTCAGGGAATTCTAAACTCAAAATATTATTTAATTTTTTCATCGCTAATATTTCGGTTTTATAGTGAGATACTTCTATTAAATTAATCCCTAAATCCCTAGCTAAAATTGCACTATAATAATCCAATTTACATGAGATAAAACAATCACATCCCATATTTATAGCTTTATTGATATATTTTGTTTTTAATATGTCTCCTCCAACAATACATATTCTTTTTATAAGATTGGTGAGTTCTCCTACATATGAAACATAATTTAAATCTAAATTCGTTTTTATCCTTTGTATTAAATGTTCTAAAGTAAAGGGATTATTTTTATTTAAATATTTTAATGGTAAACAAATTCTACCAATTGGGATCTTTAATTCGAATTTAGTTTTAATTTCAAAAGCTTTTTCTACTTTTAGATAAAGAGCATTCGCTATTGTATCTGAAATTCCTCCTTCTGCAGCAATTAATGACGAATTTAATATAAATATCGAAATAGGGTATTTGGAGAGTAAAGATAATTTATTTATTATATTTTTCTCGAAATTTTTTATGGGATTATTTATTAAGCTATGATGAGAGATTATTAGATTTATTTTGTGGATTATCGCAAAATGGATTGCTTCTAAACTTAAATCTATTGTTAACATCACTTTTTTTATTAATTTATTTGTTCTACCTTGGTCATAATGTAATCCGTATATTTCAGAATTCAATTTAAATACCTTGGGACATAACTTTTTTGTTAAAATAGTTTTTATCTCATGAAGAAACATTATAAACACCTTATAAAGGGTTTAAGATGGAAAATTTGAATATTCTAATATGATGAAACTGAGTAAAGATTTTTTAATTTTGAGTCAAATGTTAAATTAAATTGAAAACATCTTAAAATATAAAGAGGGAAAAAAATGAAATACGAAAATTGTATTTTTTGTAAAATAACATTTAAAGAAATTCCTTCAAAAATAATTTTTGAGAATAATTTAAATCTTGCTTTTTTAGACATATCGCCAATTTCTAAAGGCCACGTAATTGTTATACCTAAAAATCATTATTCAAATTTAGAAGATATACCTGAGTATGACCTTACTGAATTGTATAAAGTAGTAAAATTTTTAGCAACAAAAATCCATGAAAAATTAAAAATTGATGGATACAATATTCTTCAAAACAATTTTGAAGCTGCTGGCCAAGTAATTCAACATTTTCATGTTCATATTATACCAAGAAATATTGAAGATGATAAATTTAGAATTAAAATACCCAGAACGCAAGCTTCGGAAGAAGATCTTGATGAAGCCTTTAAGCTCCTAAAATCTTAGATTTAAGTTTTTAAAAATTTTTTTCATTACAAAAAGTTTAGTTTAAATATTTAAATTATAAATAAAATTAGCAATGAATTTAAAAAAAATTCTTAAAAAATTTTTTTCTAAAACGAGGGAATTCTTTTCAGATGAATTTGGTGGGAATCTTGTAGAATATGCTTTATTAATTGGTTTTGCGTTATTTATCTTTTTCATCATTATTGGGGTAGTAAGCTCAATGTTAGATTGGACCGTAGGATTATCAAATGACTTTCTTCAAGTATTCAAATAACCTTTGGAAAAACTACTAAAATATAGTCTTTATTTAATTTTAACAATCTTATTATCAATAACCTTAAAGTTGTATTTTTCTCCCCATTCATCAAGATGATTAATTACAAAATCAGAATCTAAATTTAAATGATCAATGAATACATCAAAAGGTATTTTATCAGAAATTTTCAAATATTTTTGAATCCTACTATTAAGTTCAGATTTATCAGGTAATTTTTCTTTCCTTTTCCTTGCTCGTAATTTCTCCAATAAAGGATCATTTTTATTATCGTTAAAAAAATATTCAACAATATTACTAATCACTTGCGCTTTTGTCGCTCCAAAAACATCAACCAATTCTTCAATTAATTTCATATAACTCTTATTTAAGGTAACTGTTGTTCTTGTTGTTTCCGTCATTTTTTAAAAACTAGTCATTCTATATAATCTAAAGGAAAATTAATTCTTTTAAATTTTATGCTAATTGATGATAATAATGCATAAATAAACATCATTTAAATATAATTTTGAACTTATTAAATTATGAGGATAAAATTTTTCACTTAAAAAATTAAAAAGTCGAAAAATTGTCGTGTTAAAATTTTTTTAAAATAATGGAGGAATAAATTATGGGAAATAAAACATCAATTGAAAATCTTTCTGATTTTAATGAATATCAATCTCCAATTCAATTTAATTTAATTAAAACTTTAAAGGCAATTGGACCCTTAACTCGTAGAGATCTAGTAAAAGAATTAAAGTCTCCTAGAACCACTATATATGATAATTTAGTTAAACTTCAAAAAAGAAAAGTAATTGAAAAATTTTCTCGTAATGACGGGAAAAGAGGACGTCCACTTGTTTTTTGGAAAATTAAAAATTAAAAAATTAATTTTTTTTATTTTATATAATTATAAGATTTCTAAAATTAATGTTAAGAAATTATTAATATTAGGATATACACTTGAATTTCGACTGTAAACTATCTTTAGAAGTAAGTTAAAAGTCAATAACTTATAATATTTAGAATAAGGCCCAGTTACTTTAATTTAGAAAATATTTAAATTATTTTATTAAAAATTAAATAATTTTGATTCTTGAATTCTACTTTAATTTTGAAATAATTTTTCCAGTTGAAAAAAAGGAGTATAATAAAGAAATTTATAACAATAAAATCATAGGAATCTAATTACAATTTAATTCTTATATTTCGGAATATAATAATATTCATTTATTTTTTTCTGATAAACGTCTTTATTGCTCCCTAATTTATTCACCCGGGGTCTTTTTGTTGTTGAATCTCTCCTAAATGTAATTCCCATAATCTTAAGAAAGGTATTAAAACCATCTCTTAAATTTTGGGGGGGTAAAGCAGTACCTTCTACTCCTGGAATACCTTTGAATACTAAAATTGAATCTGCTATAAAATCTTGTGTAATAATATCATGTTCTACTACAAAACCAGATTTTTTTAATTCTTCAATGGACTTTCTTAGCAACTGAGCAACTTGTAACCTCATTTCAACGTCCAAGAATGCTGAAGGCTCATCTAATAAATAAATATCAGCTTCAGTTGAAAGACATTTAGCAATTGCGATTCGTTGCAATTCCCCTCCACTTAATTCAGAAAAACGTCTCTCTTTTATACTTTCTAAATTTAAGTTATAAATAAGTCTTTTTTTATAAGATTGACTAAGATGTGGAGCTAATTTAATCTTTGTAATGAGATCAGATACATGATCATCATCTTCGATTTTAATATATTGTGGTTTTATAGCAACTTTTAACTTTTCCCTTGTTACTTCATCCTCTATTTTAAATTCATTTATAGAACCATTAATTTCACTACTTAAAGTATTTGCAATAGAATTTATAAATGTAGTTTTACCTATCCCATTAGGTCCTAATATTCCAATAATTTCACCGGCATGGATTTCACTCCCTAAGGCTGTTAAATGAAAACTTCCTAAGGAAATACCTATATCCTCATAAGAAAATACAATATCCCCAGCATCAAATAATGACTCTTGTGGTGGACGTTCGTGGAATATAACAGGAACTTCTCTAAATCTTACATTTTCATCTTTTATATATCCATTTAAATAAATATTTATACCCACTCTAACACCTTGAGGATGAGATACTATTCCATAAACACCAGGCTGTCCGTATAAAATTGAAACATAATCACTTAAATAATCTAAAATAGCTAAATCATGTTCAACAACTATTATGGTTTTGTTTTTTTCGGATAACGTTCGAATTAATTTTGCCATATTTATTCTTTCACTTACATCTAAGTAGGAACTTGGTTCATCAAATAAGTAAATGTCTCCATCTTTAAGGTAAGCAGCCGCTATAGCCACTCTTTGCAGTTCTCCTCCTGATAAAACTGAAATTTCTCTTTCTAAAATCTCCCCAAGATTAATTTTCTGAGAAATTTCATCAAGTCTTTTTTCTTCATCATTTTTATTTAAAAGATCAAAGACTTTTCCAGAAACAAACTTAGGAATCATAGTAATGTTTTGAGGTTTATGGACAACTTTTACTTTGTCTTCTTTCAAATCACTGAAATATTGGTGAAGTTCAGAGCCTTTAAAATGCTCAATTATTTCTTTCCAATTAGGAGTTTCATCATCAAATTTACCAAAATTTACATGTAATTCATTTGAAAGCAATTTTAATAATGTACTTTTTCCAATTCCGTTTTGTCCTATGATTCCAAGAACTTTTCCTTTTTTGGGTATAGCCATTCGAAACAAAGAGAATTGATCTTTACCATATCTATAAGATATTTGACTTTCTAATGGATCTGGTAGATTTACAATATTTATTGCATTAAAAGGACACTTTTTAATACAGATACCTTCTCCGGAGCATAAGCTTTCTGTGATTATAACATATTTCTTATCAGGGCTTAGAACTATTGTTTTATCACCAGTTCGAACTCTAGGACAATATTTTATACATGGTTTTTCTCCAAAGGGACTACATTTTTCTGGTTTACAAAAATCCTTATTTAATACAGCAATCCTCATTACTTAACTTACCATTATTTAAAATTAAAAATGATCATTTATAATATACTGTCGTTAAATATACTATTGTACATAATAGAAAAGTTTTTGTAATAAAAAATCCAATTTTTAACCAATAAGCTGCATCGTGAATAAAAATTGAATGAAGATTTTCCAATTCATTGGATTGAAGAAATTATAGAAGAAATTTATTCACGTAAACCTCAAGTAATAACATTATCGACAGGTAAAACTCCATCAGGTCATATCCATTTAGGAATACTAAGAGAGATAATAATTTGTGATGCACTAAGAAGAATCTTTGAAAAAGATGATAAAATTGTTAATAACTTATTGTTCTTTGATAGTTTAGATGCAGCCAAACGATTTCCTTCATATATACCAATAAATTTTCAAAATGAGCATATAGGAAAGCCATTTGCAATGATTCCATGCCCATATAAAGATTGCAATTGTGAGAGTTATGCTAATCATTTTGGTAATGAATTAATTAGTACATTTCCAGATTTTGGAATTAAAACTAAAATAATTTGGTCTCATGAGTTATATAAAACTAAAAGTATGCAAGAACAAATAAAAATAGCTCTTGAAAATACTCATAAAATTAAAAAAATCTTAAGAAAATATATACTTCCTACTTTAAAAGAAGAAGATAAGGAAGAATTCATACATATGCAGAAATATTGGCAACCAGTAATGGCGATTTGTGAGAAATGTGATAGAATTCAACATCGAGATAAAGATGGATCTATAAAACCAAATAGAATTAAAGAATATTTTCAAAATGAAGAAGCCGTCTCATATGAGTGTAAAACTTGTGGGTACTCTGGAAAGATCTCTATTTGGAGTGGGAGATTAAAACTCAACTGGCGAGTAGATTGGCCTGCTAAATGGGCTCTTTATAAAACTACATGTGAACCAGCAGGTAAAGACCATAGTGTTAAAGGAGGGGCATATGATACCGGAATTGAATTATGTCAAAAAGTTTATGATTATGAGGGACCAGTTAAAGTCCCTTATGAATGGTTGAGATTAGGAGATCAAGATATGGGAACTTCTAAAGGACATATTTTTACACCAAAGAAATATTTAGAAATTGCAGATCCAAGGATATATAGAACAATTATTTTAAGGACGAATCCAATGAAACATATTACCTTTAGAATTGAAGAGATTCCTCAATATTACGATTATTATGAAAAAATGGAAAATATTTATTATAATTTAGAACAAGTAGAAGATTATGAAGAAAGTAAATTTGTTAATTATATTTTCCCATTAACCCAGATAAGCGATATTACTAAAACAAAATTAAATAAATTACCATTAAAACTCTTAGCGTTTCTGGCGCAAGTTCAAAATATTTTAAGTCTAGATAAGCTTTATGAAAAAGCTAAAACCTATATGGAAAACCATCACTTTAGCCATATAATTAAATTTCAAGAATTCGAAAAGCTTCTTACCCAGACAAGTAATTGGTTAGAGGAAGTTAGAATAATATTAGAGAAGGAAAAGGATTCTAAAATTAAGAGAGAAATTTTAAATAAAGTAGAATTATTTACTATTCCCAATGACGTAGATAAAAATATTGTAAAACAGATGAATGATAAACAAATTGAAGGAATACATCTATTAAGAGAATATATAAACAAAACAGAAGAGTTAGAAGCTGATTCTGTTCAAAATCATATTTTCTCAATTGCAAAAAATGATATAGAATTACCTCCAAGAAAATTATTTGAAGCGATCTATCAGCTTATTTTGGGCAAAAAAAGTGGTCCCCGTTTAGGACCATTTTTGTCCTTATTAGAGAAAAATTGGTTGTTAGAAAGACTTAACATCTAATTTTTTAAGTTGAACTTTTTAGCTCTTTATTTTTTTTTCTAAAAAATCTTCTTTTTTTCTTTTCTTTTAAAGTTTTATAACACTCAGGGCAATAGCTAAAAGCTTCAGATATCATTTCTCCACACTTTTTACAATGTTTATGAGGATAAATATAGATATCAGTTTTTGTTTTATATCTTTCGAATTTACTCACATTAAATCTCCAATTATTTTAGTTAATATAATTATATATGAATTATAATGTTTTCACACCCTTTTTATCAATATTAATTTGAAAAAATTGAGCTTTTTTAAATTTGGTTATTATTTCAATCGTGGCTAATGGAAATTTCGTAAAGAACGTATCTTCATCATCAATAAGTTCAATTAATTTATTTTTCCAATAATTTAAAATATCATCTATTTTATTTGGATTAACTAAAGCAAAAACAGAACCTCCCCCACCTGCACCAGTCAATTTTGCAGCATAGACTTCAGGATGGTCTTCTATAATTTTTATTAAAATATTATTTGCTAATCCAATTCCATGCTTAAATCCTACGTGTTTCATAACTTTGTTCATTATTTTTGTATTTGCTTTAAAATATTTTCCTAATAACTCCCAATCACGGCGCATTATCGCAAATCTCGATTTCCATGCTAATTCTGCTAATTCTTTATAACTTTCTAAAAGAATTTGATCCTTTTGTAAATAATGGTGTCTTAATTTTCCATGAATGTTACCACTTTCATGAAATACTCCTGAATAACAAATAATTATAGGTATGTCATCTAATTCATAAACATCATCAATTCTATCATAAATTGCTAAAGGTTCTTTTGAAATGTCTTTATGATAAAGTTTCCCGTAATAAGAACAAAAGCTTAATCCTCCTCTGCTAATTACATAGCGATCACCATAACCTGCTGTAATTTTTAAATCACTATCCTCGATCTTAGTAGCCATCTCTGCGATTATATCTCTATTTATTGGAAATTCATTTTGATTAAGAATAGTTAGATTATTATAAATATTGAAAAATTTTGCAAAGCCATAGAGTATAGCAATTATTATGGCAGCACTTCCACCTAAACCACTTTGTAATGGGATTGTTGAAATTAAACCTATTTCAATATTAGTCTTTAAATATTTTTCTTTAAAATAGGAACTCATTTCTAAGAATCTATTTATACTGGCATAAACTAGTTTATTTTCTCCTCTTATTTTTTTTCTGATTTCTTTTTGGTTTTTTGGAAGTTGATCTTCAGAATCTATTTCAATGACATATTTATTTGATAAATTCTTCAATTTATATACTTTTAACCTGCTCTCTTGATCAATTTCTTTAATATAAAAAAATGCACAAAGTGGATTTATTTTACCATTAATCGCAACAGAAGGCATCCAGAAATCACCCTCAACAGCATCTAAAGGATTTATTAAGTTTATTCTTGATGGAGCTTGAATTATTATACCAGGATTTAAATTTAAAAAAAAATTTTTGATAGAGTTTAACAATTTAATTACCCGCATTAAAATTTAATTAATTATAAAATAGATGGAATTTTAAGTTTTATTTTAAATAAATCTTTAAGATTTGAAAACTATTATAAAATCAAAAATTCTTCTTATTAGGATTTAAAAAAGCTGATAAAATTTATTATTTTTAAACACTAAAAAGCTTTAGAGATTTAAGATCTTTGCTTTCTTAATAAATTTAAATCTTTAAATCCCCTTTATGATTTGATAAAAATAAAATATTTAAGTTTTTATAAATGTTATCAGAAATATTTTTGAAATGGTTAAAAAAGGTAAATATAAACTATTTTCATATTTAGTTGAAAATCATTTAATTTATTATAAAAGTATAAGCAAATACAATAGAATAGTTGCATTTGCGTTATTAATATCTAAAGATGTAAATTTAAACTTGACTCTTTTAAATAAATTTTTAAGAAAGAATTTAATTCAACATTATTCTATCCAATTAGGAACTGGAAAAAATCTTTTTATTTTAAATTTTGAAGATTCTAATAAAGAAGGAATTATCAAGACTTTTAATCTTGTTCAGCAAAAATTGGGCGAAATTGGAAATTATCATAAATTTTTAAAGGGAAAAGTTTTAGAAGAACATTTCTTAACAAATATTTTTGAAGATATTAATTCCAATACCTCAATTATGAAAGATTTATTATCTTTCATAATTTCTAGTGAAAAAAAATCTATTGGTTTTGATTTCTACGAAATTAATTTAAATTTTATTAAAAAGAAAACTACTTTTATATCTAATTTTCTAAAATTAATTAATGATCTCGGAAGGAAGGGATTCTTAATATTTCATTTTACTAAAAATAGTAATGAAAATATTAAATTTTCTTGTTATTTTGTCGAGATATGGAAAACAACTTTACCATTAAAAAAAATAGAGGAAATTGTAAACACTTTTTTTCACTGTGAATTAATAAAAAGGTATAATATGCAATTAAAGGAATTTTTAAATTTTATTTGGAGGATCGGAATAAATGATAGTTTTTTTCTATTAAATGATTATTATTCTTTATTTTCTACTGAAATGTTAGATCATCTAGTAGATATATCCGATATAAATGACTCAATTGAATACAATTTAACCAATCATCAAATTAAATATCTAAGACTAAGTAAGAATTTATTATTGATTGAACAAAATTGCTTATTTTTAACATTACCTAATCTAGACTCTAATTTCATTCAAGGAATTATTGAAAAATACTATCCTAAATATTTCATATACATTTTATTATTAAATAATTTAGGATATGAAAGTCTTTTAGATACAACGCAAATAAAATTGATAAAAAACGTAAAAATAATTAACCTAGAAGAAGTTCAGAAAATTAATTATGAAGATTTTAAAAATATTCAATAATTAAAATATACCTAAATCAATAGCGATGTCTTGAGCAGAAAATTCTGGATGTAATTTGACAAAAGCTTTTTTATTTCCTTGTGGGGTAATCATAGTATTAACTTTTTTTACTCTTACATTATGTAATTTCTCAACTGCTTTTTTTATTTGACTTTTATTAGCTTTTCTGTCAACAATAAATACTAATTTATTTTCTTTTTCAATTAAATCAAAAGTTTTTTCAGTAATTAAAGGCTTCTTAATAATTTTATAAATTTTTTCCATCTATACTAACACCTTATAATTATTTAACTCATTGAAGGCAGATTGGGACCAAATAATTAATCTACCTGATGCACCCCCTGGTGCTAAATCATTAATAGATAGATTTTGAACCTTAATTACATCAGTTCCAGGAATATTTCTTGTGGCATTAATTATTCCAAAATCATCTTTAATCACAATTAAAACTCCCTTTTTAATTTTGTATTTTCGTCCTCTTGATTTACCTTTACCTGCTTTAATTTTTCTGTAATCTTTAATCTTAATTAAATCTTCCTTTAATCCCATATTGCACAATATCGAATACATTTTTGATGTTTTTTTGATAGTTTGAATCTTATCATCAATAACTAATGGAATTTCAGGAATATCGTTGATCTTATGCCCTCTTTTTTGAACGAAATATCTATTTCCAGAAGCAGCTATGGCAGAGATTATTGATAACTTATTCATCCCTGTATTGATTTTTTTTTTAATTTTTTTTTCATTTTTGATAGGATGTGTTATTCTTCCTCCTTTAGCAAAAGGTACTCTTCCAACATTTCGGGCAGTTATAAAACCTCCACCTTTAATTCTTGGCGCTCGTGACAATCCATGTCCAGTTCCCCAACTTTCAGCGGTATTTCTTAAACCTGCTCTTTTATCTCTTCCTTGTACTTGTTTATTTTTGCTTTGATGAATTGATTGTGCAATTTGAATCATATCTAATCTGGGGTTTATCTCGAATATTTTTGGTTTATCAATAAGTCCTTTTTTTTTCCCTTCTAGATTATATACATTTATTTTTTCCATAATATCACTTAGTTTTAGTAATTATTTTTGTTGTTGGCTTTCTCGACTGATAAATGTAATCTCAGGAGTACTTGTAATAAAAGATCTTACAGGTCTAATTGTTTTTCTTATTCTGATTAATCTTTTCTTAGGACCTGGAATAGAACCTAAAATAAGTATATAATCGCCTTTAATTTTCCCATATTTTATAAATCCTCCTTTTGGGTTAATTTCCTCCTCATTCTCACCGATTAACATTACTCTTTTATGATATTCTGTCCTTTGATGAAAACCTAATTGACCTGGACGTGGAACAGTATAAAGAACTCTAGCTGGATGCCAAGGACCTATACATGCAACAGCTCTTCGGATCTTACTATTTTTGCGAGTAAGAATCTTAACTCCAAATCTTTTGACCGGACCTTCAAATCCTTTTCCTTTAGTAACGGCGATTACATCTATTAACTCTCCGTCTTTTAAAACATCTCTTGCTCTAATTTCTTTTCCTAAATTATTGTAAGCAAATTCAAATTCTTTTTTGGGTTGTTTAATTGAATTAATCTTAATTTCAATGATATTAGGCTTTTTTCTTGGTAAAGATGTTTTATATGGCTGTGTTTGAAAAACACCTCTAATCTCACTTTTGCTATTTAACTTTTTTAAAATTTCTTTTTTTATATTCTCAGAATCCTGATTTTCTAAATTTGGAATATTAATTTTCCTTAATATAAATTTGTTAAATTCATTAGTGTAGAGTTCTCCAACAATAAATCTTCCATATTCATCGTTATTATATACTCTCACTCCAATGAGGATTAATGGGGGAACTTCAATTACAGATACTGGTTTCATTAGTTCTTTTCCAAAATACGGACTGTCTCTTTGGTCCTCTATGTATGTAATATGAGTCATGCCCGCTTTAAACCCAGCAAAACCAAGAAAATTTATCTCATCAGAACTATCTAACCAATGTCTTACTCGACCTTTTATTTGTGCAGCTCTCTTTCTAGGTAGAAATGCTAATGAACCGTGTCTAGGCGCATGTCTTTTACGATGACCCATAATTTATCACATTAACTTTTGGAAATGAATTTTTTAAAATAAATAAATTTTTTCATTAAAATTTTTATTTCTTAACAGTCCTTCAAGAATAAAAATGGGTAATTTAAATCTATCTTTATCAAAAAAGGTTTAAATGGTTTTAAACAATCCAGTATATTTTAAAGAAAAAGAAAAGTTAGATGGAAATAAGGATATTATTTTAATTATAGATTGTTATAACTGCCCAAAAGAAGATAAAACCTTATTTATATCCGACAAATGTACAACTTGTTTCTTTAAAACCATATATAATTATAAAAATCGAAAATTTAATTATATCTCTATATTATGGAATGACGTTTTAATTTGGCCAAAACAGTTTGATTTAATTTTGGATTATTTTAAAAATAAGAAAAAGATTAAAAATTTAAACGATAAAATATGTAAAATAAGAAATCAAAAATGTAATTACAAAGAATTTAGATGTAAAATTGCTTCCAATTTTTCTACTCAATATCAAATAAAAGATATTGATTATTTGGATCCAATCCTTGTCTATAATATTATAAAAAAGAGACTATCAATTCGAAAGAAAAAACAGATATTAAATCCTGCTTGTATTAATTGCCAAGACCTCATAGAAATATCTGAAAACTCTATACTTCAAGTTCTTGATAATTTAAAAATTATTCAAAGATTTAAAAATTTTGATACCAATGACGAATTTGATATTAAAAAGAACGATTTTTATAGATATTTCTTTTTAAAAAACTCTTTAACGACCAAAAATTCTCACGAAATTCAAAATACAAATTTAAACAATAATAAAAAATTATTAACAAACTATGAAACTGGAAAGTATTCAGTTTTCACAGTGAAAGTGTATGAAATTCCTTACGAAATTGAAAGAATGTATGTTGTGAGTTTATTCTACAAAGAAAAACAAGAACAGGATTATTTTAAAAATATTATTCAAGATATTTATCAAAATATTGAACTAGTGGAATTGGATCAAATTTATCCTATAGAAAAATTAATAAGTATGTATAAAAAAGAAGCCCTAAAAATACTAAACTCTAAATATAAATTCCCTATAGATGTAAAAAAAAAAATAGCTTTAATAACAGCAATAAAGAAGTTAAATTTAGATAAGCTATTTCCATTATTAATTGATGATTTTGTTGAAGAAATATTTTTAGATTCACCTAAAGATGAAATTTATATAAATCACCAGAAATTTGGTCGTTGTAGAACAGGTTTAAATTTAAATTCCAAGCAGATTGAACGTGTAAAAACTTTATTTAGGCTATACAGCGGGAAAAGACTTGATTTTACAAATCCAACTATTAAATTTGTGATTAAAAATAAATATTTTTATTGTAGATTCGCAATTGATATTGAACCTATTCAAATAAACAATTTTGCTTTAGATATACGAAAATTAAACAAAAATGTTCTAACTATTCAAGATCTATTGAAAAAAAGAACGTTAGATCCATCAATCGCTGCATTTTTATATTTTAGTATCCTTCGTAGAAAAAATATAACAGTTACAGGTGAAACAGATACAGGAAAAACAACTCTAATTAATGCCTTAGATTTTTTGACCCCAAAAGAATTTCGAAAGATTTATGTTGAAGATATAACTGAATCATTAAATCAGTATGAATATGGTAAACATCAATTAAAATATATGGTAGATCCTTCTGAGGAATCTCTAATTGAAAGATATTCAAAAAGTAATCAAATTAAAACTCTTTTGCATAGAACACCTGATCTTATTTATTTGGGAGAAATTTTAACAAAAGAAGAAGCAGAAGCTTTATTTCACTGCTTAGCTGCTGGATTACGGGGATTTCAAACAATTCACTCAAAAACCATTGAATCACTAATAAATCGCTTTATTTATCATTTTAAGATAAATCAATCATGTCTAAATGATTTAGATCTTATTATTTTAATGAAAAAAATTTCTAATAATCGAAAAATAGTTGGAATATTTGAAATTTGTAAGGCTCAAAATTCTAAAAATTTACAATTTAATTCAATATTTGAATATAATCCAGAAACAGAAAAATGGATATTAACTCAACCTCTTAGTGGAACAAATATAATCTTAGATTTAAAAAAATATGAAGATCTATCGGATGAAAAGTTTTCGAGATTTATTGAAATATATAAAGAAATATTTGAATTTCATTTGAGGATAAAGGAAATGCAGAATAATGAATTAATTGATTTCTTTCACAAAGTATCTTTTTATTCTTTAAGATCTATTGATCTTTTAAAAGAATTCTGGATTAGATGGAAAAAGAATCGAAGTTTAAATTTTTAAATTTATATTTAATGTTATGACAAATCTAATAGAAAAATCATTATTAATTGGATTTGGAATTTTTACTTTAACTATTTTTACTTCTATTCTATTTCCATTTTTAGGAAGAATATCAGAATTTAATGAAAATGAGAAAAATAATGTACAACATTACCTTATATTTATTGAACAGGTTGACCTAGGCGTTAATTATATTATAAAAAACCCAAATGATATATATCTTAAATCTATAGAATATCCTAACAATTTAAACATCAGCATTAGCCATTATAACATTAAATATGAATTTTTAATCGAAAAAAAGATTTGTGTAAAAATTATTGAATATAAGGTACCCTTATTAAGTTCTAATTTCCATGAAATTTTACCACAAATATATCTTCTTAATATCTCTTATTTTTCAACTTTAATTAAAGTCAATCTATCAAACTTAAATTAACAATTTAATTATATGAAATCTCTTGAAAAATATCTTAATTTTTGTGTGAAATTTAATAAAAGAAAACTGCCTCAATTGAAATTTAAGCGATTAAATGAAAGATATTTGTACTTATACAAAAATATTTATAACATTCAAGAGGAAGATGTTAATAAAGCTAGTTTTTTTGTATTTTTATTTTCATTTAGTAGTTTAATATTGCTTTCAATAGCTTTTATTGCTTTCAATATTCTAATTATAACATTGTATTCTATAATTTTATCTTTCCTTATTTCATATAGGTTTAATTTAATCCTCTATTATGATATTAAAAAAAAAGGATCAATAATTAATACGATGCTCCCTATAATTAAGATAGATTTTTCCTTAATCCAAAATACGTTAGAGGATAAATCTGATTATTGTATATACTTTATAAAATTATTAAAAAAATACAAACTACCCATCTTAGGAAATTTTAAAAAAATTTTAAATAAAATTCAAGCCGGAGCTAAACCCGAAGACGTATTATTGAATTTAATAACCCCTTCAAACGATTTCAATCAATATATTAAAAATTTATTAATTAAAAATTTTAACACTATTTATAAGTTGGAAGATAATGAAAATAGTGCATTAGAAAAAAAGTTTAAAATCTATTTAAGAGAAATTCAATCAAAAATTAGTATATTCTTTTTCATTGGTGTATTTTTCCCTATAGGATTATGCTTTTTAATTTTATTTCAGATTATAAACTTAATCCTGTTACTCTTTTTAATTCCATTTTTTCTTTATTTTTTAAATATTTTATTTAAGAAATTCATAAAGAAAAATTCTTTTATGATTGGAATTTTAAGTGGACAGTCAAAAATAGAAAAAAAAAAATTTAATGAATTTTTCATGTTTTTAAATAATTTCGCAATAAATTTAAAAAACAATATATCTCCCGAAAAAGCTTTCCTCAAATCTTATACCCAAAATAAAACTCTGTTTGTTTTGCTTAATGAACCATTGAAAAATCAAATATCTCAGCTTTTAAATTTTATCTGTTCCTTTAAGGAGATGGTACAATATCTAAAACTTGAATTAAAATCTCTACGTTATAATATAATTTTAGATGCTATTGAAAAGTTTGTAAAGGAAAATGCTTATTATTCTTCAGAAAAAATCATTGACATTTTAAATATAATTCAAAAACATCAAAACTTAGAAAAGGACCTCTCTATAATTATTAAGGGTGAGAAATTTAAAATCTTCTTTTTTTTATTTTTTTTGCCAATATTAATAGGTGCTATCTCTGGAATGTTTCCCTTCTTTATATTAATAACAAGAAATATTTATTCAAATAACCCTATTATTTTTGAGGATTTAACCAATCTAATTAATCTTTCTCATATAATTGTTATTTTTATAATATTCATATCAAGTATTTCAATAACCTCTAATTACTTTTTAAAAATTATTAATTGTCAAAATAAATTTCAAATAATATTGATTTGCAACTTTATTTTTTTACTCTCATTTATTCTATCATTTTTAAATACTACAATTTTTATTTAAGTTTATCTCACTATGAAAATATAAAAAGAGAAATCAATTCGATGAATAAAAATATCCCTATAAAAATGTTTATTAGATTAGAATAAAGAATTATGAATTTAAAAAAATTTATACTTTCTAGATTATTAATATATACTAAGATTTTTAGTCTTTCTAATACTAAATAAAAAGGAATTAATAGGGATAGAAAAACTAAAATAGAAATAAACGTTATAATCAAATTTACAGAAATCACAGAATATGAAAAGATTAATATGAAGATACTAATTAATAGTAAAATCTCAAATAATATTATACCTAGCTCTAACATCTCTCAATCTAGATCATATATGAATTATTTAAAGACCTCATATTATTATTTCATATAATTTCAACATTATTAATAAAAAATTGACTTCTTTAAACATTAGAACTGTTAGAAAATATTATATAAGAAAAAAAGCTGATTATAATTATGAGAAATTTAAAATTAAAAGGACTTAAATTTAACAAAGGTAAGTATTATCTCTATAATGATCGATTTGTATTTTTTCCTCCTCAAATAATAGATATACTGTCATCAATTTATGGGGAGGGAGTAAAATCTTTGTTAGTTTGGCTTGGTAAGAAAGCAGGTTGGGTATTAATACAAAATTGGGATGAAAATCTAAAGCCAAAAACATTAGAAGATTTAATAAATCAAAGTTGTAATATCTTGAGTAATCAGGGATGGGGTAGATTTGTTCCAAAACAGATTAATGAAGATGTAATTATTATAAATCTATTCCATAATATCTCATCAGATTTAGAAAATAAATCAAAATACTTTTGCTATTTTTTAAATGGATTATTAACTGGAATTGGAGAGTTCGCTCTTTATAAAGTTAATGTTTCAGAATCTCAATGCAGTTTAGAAAATTTAAATTTGGATTTTTGTGAATTTAGAATAGAACAAACAAAATAATTTATAATTTTCACCAAGGATCCCATTCTTCGGGATTCAATTCCTCGTTTTCATTATTTTTTTGATTATTTTCAATTGAGCTGGAACTACCTCGATATAAATTATCATTTAAAGTAGGAATTTCTTGTATATTATTAGATTCATCTTCAATTAAATTTATATCCTCAGTTATTATAATAGATTCTTCTCCAATAACAACATCTTTAAAAGCGGATATTAAAGAAAGAAAGTTAAAAAATTCTTCTTTATTCATCTCAACTTTTACAGAATTATTACTCTTTTCTAGACTTAATTTAAGAATCCGGATTTCACCACTAATTTCAACAGAAGTTATTTCAATACTTTCATTTTTGTTTTTAAGTTGTATTTTCCAAGAAGTTTCTCTAGTTTTTTCAATCTCCATATTGTATTGTTCACACTAAAAAAAATAATTAATTTTCATTAATCTAATAAAAATTCTTAAATTTAAAATTAATTCCATTTTGTTTCATTTGAAAGCAATATTTAATAAATAACAAAAAAAGTATGCAAAAATAATTAGTATGATGAGGGGAGGACGAAATTGGATTAATATTTGTATTGATTCCTTGCGGTAATTAAAAACTAAAAAGTAGGATTTAATTTGATATTTTTCGTCTTCAATTCCTTTCAATTTTAATATATTAGAAAAATTACAAAAGAATTTAGTATAGAATTTAAAAAAGAATGAAGATTTTAAATTTGAATTAAATAGAATAGTAAATGAACAATTGTTCTTAAAATTATTATTTAAAATAAAGTTTACGACAAAAACTAATATAAAAAATACCGAAAATAATAAAAAAAAATTAGTAATAAAATAAAGATTTAGATGTTTTATAGAATGTACTAAAAAGATTAAAATAGTTAATTTAGCATCACTCCCTCCAATCACTTTCAAATTAAATAGCATGAATAAAAGTAGAAAAATAAGAATAAAAAAAAAAATTTTATAAAAACTAGAATGAATAAAATTTCATACCATAATATGCCTTCAACTATATTAATTAGAAAACTTATTCCAAAAATAATTTTAAATAATCTATTAGGAATTTTACGAAATCTCAAATCATAATATAAACAAGCAGAAAATACTATGATAATAAAATAGAAGTTTATTAAAAACATTATTCTTAAAAACCACCTTCCCAAAGTTCAACAAAATTTCTAAAACTTCTTGCTTTCATGTTTTCCAATTTAAATCTAAAAATTTTTATTCGACCAAATTTCTTTTCTTGAATTAAATTAATCATTTTAAGATAATTTAAGTGTTTTACAACACAGGAATAATTTAATTTTGTTTTGCTAATGATTAATGAAATTGTTAATTCTTCATTTAATGCAAGAGTTTTCAAGATCTTAACTCTAGCTCTTGATGTAAATAAATCTTCAATCAAATTTTTCTTTTTAATTTTATTAACATTCATATTCTAATTCCTTTTGAACCTAATGTTTCTACAATTTTCTTTTCCAAGTTAGATAAACTTAAATCAGGAATTTCGATAAAAATTTTTCTTCCTTTTATTCCTTTGCTCATGATTTGGATCTTTACTATACTTTCTCTTTTAAATTCCTGCAGATAATTCCAAATTTGAGAATGAGATCTAGGATTTAATCTCATATTTTCACATATAATATAATAAATTCCTAGGGCTTTTGTAAATGAAATTTTGCTTTTATCACTCTCATCTAAAGCTCTTATAATAGCTAGTAAAAAGAGTAATTTTTGAGATGTCATATCTTCTAAAGTATCTAAAGCAGAAAATGGAAGTAAATCTTGATTCGCAAGTCTAATACATTCAAGAGATACATATTTTAGACTTTTACTTTCAGCGATTTTGCAAGCTCTCCATAAAATATTTAAACCGTATCTAATATCACCAGAATCAAATGTGATATCTGAGATCATTTCAATAATTTTGTCAGATAATACCTTTTCTTTAAGACTTATATCTATCCGATACTTTAAAATATCAAAAATTTGATCTTTAGAATATTTATTAAATTGAATTATATTTCTTTGCAATGTACTCAAAGTACTATTATCTAAATTATTTAGACATGAAAGATCTCTTACAATTCCAATAATAGATATTCTCTGGTCATCCTTTATGGAATCATCATTAATCCGAGTTAATAAGTAAACTAAATCTTCTCGATTGTTTATCAAATAACTTAATTCATCCAATGCGATTAAAAGGTGTAAATTCTGTTGATTAAGAAGTTCAATAAGAATATCTAATAAATCTTGTAAAGAATATCCTCTTTTTGGAAATTGTTTATTTAATAATTGAATAATTGTTATTAAAACTTTATAACTAGTCCTTTCTTTTCTACAATTAATATGGATATATTTTATATTTATATTCCTTTTTTCTGAAGCCTGTTCCAATAATTCTCCAAATAATTTTACAGTTACTGTTTTTCCTATTCCTGTTTTTCCAGTTATTAATATTTTTCTTGAGATGGAATTCGGATTAGTGATTAATCCTAAAAAAAGTTGAGACAATAATGAAAGTTCTTTATCGCGATGTGGTAATTTATTAGGAACAAAGTTTATATCGAGTTTGCTTTCATTCTTGAAAATCGAGGGTCTTTTCAATAGTTCTTCAAAATATTCCATAATTATTTTATTTATTAAAAGGGATTTTATGGTGATTTAAGAAAACAATAGCTTATAATAAAGTACAGAGTATTAATTTTTTATTATAATATTATTTAAAGATTCAATCGATTTCTTAATAGTAAATATTATTAATTCTTTAAATTTATGAATGTAATAAGCTCATCTAACAAAAATTTTAAAGATTTATATACTGGTTATTAATTAATTGAAAATTAGTTATATTATTTTATTTTGTTGAATAATATAATAATTTTTCATACTACATTTAATATCTTATCACTAAATCGGATAATAGTTTTTCATATTTATTTCTATTGTTATTTATAGCTATCATGATAAAAATTATTATTATAATCAATATCGATAAGAAAACAAAGAAATTTACTTGAAATGATTTTTTTATATTTATAATTGTGTCTTGATTTATAATAAGGTTAAATAATAAAGTTTTATTTCCAATATAAGAAGTCCCGTTGAAAATTATTTTTATAGTCAATTCCTCTATTTTTGGATTAAAGTTAAAATCTTTTTGAGGAATTATGACTGATAAATTCCCAAACTTGTCTGTTTTAAATTCTTGAATAAAAATTAAAGAACTTATGTGAAAAATCTTAATAATAATCAAATAATCTGCAAGATATGTTTGATTTTGATTGAAATAATAATAATAACGCAATTTTAATTCTAAATCTTCTTTTTCTTTTAATACATTTGTAAACTGTAAAATATCAATATAGATAGGATTTTTCTCGACAAAAATTCCGTAAATAAATCTTGAATCATTATATATTTTATTATTTCTAAGTGTAAAAATCATAAAATTTTGTCCTATCTTTAAATGTAAAAAAGAAGAAATATATAAAATAACCATTCCCGATTCATTCACAGTTCGATTGTACTGATATATTATTAAACTATTAAATGTTGTTAGAAATTCTATTGTTTGATTGATAAAATTTATATTATTTTCTGATAATTCATCATAAAATTTTGCTTTAATTTGTAAGCTTTCCCCGTATTCTATGTGGTCTCTATATCCAGTTAATTGACATAAAGGTTCTCTTTTAATTATCATAATTTTAATTGTATCTAAAAAAGTACAAATTGTATTAGTTGTATCAATTTGAAAATAGAAACTGAAAAATTTTATAGAGAGGAAGAAAGAATTATTATTAAAATTATATGTTAAATTTTCTAATTCCAAAGTCCAATTTTTTACAAAAATCCCGATTTCATCATATTCAGAAGAATTCCAGACACATCTGTCAAATTCATCAAACAATTGAACTTGAACATACGCGATTTCATTATTAATATTATAGTCTAATTGCCAGGAAGCATTAATTTTAATTCCTTCATCAATAAAATATTCAATTTTATTAGTATTTAGGAAATTTAAATTACAGTAAAATCCGTTAGCAAAATGGATTACACTTAAAAGATTCATTAAGATTAGTAATGGAAAAATAAGAAGATATTTTTTTTTCACACTAAATATCTCTAATTTTATGTATAAAAACCTCGATAATTCCAAAAAAATTTATTTTACCAAATATTTAATTTCAAAATAAGAAATGAATAAAATTTGTAATAGAAATGGGAAAAGTTCGAACTATTTTAATTAAAAATGTTTCAAAAGAATTAATAAATAGATACCCAAATGTGTTTACAACCGATTTTGAAAAAAATAAAAAATTATTGGATAAATATCTTGAAGTAGATTCAAAGCACTTGAGAAATAGAATCTCAGGATATATTGTAAACTTATTAAAAATTAAGGAAAAGGAATAAACTATTATAAGAAATATTTATTTAGTAAAATAAATAATTTAATTTAGAACGACCAGGGATAAAAATTAACGAAAACATAAAAAAAATGGCAGATCTTCTTAGATCTGGAAATACAATGTTAAATTTAGCTTGTCCTGTTTGTAATAATCCAATTTTTCGAAATAAAAATGGAAATACCTTCTGTCCAACTTGTAATAGAGAAGTTATAATTGAAGACAATTCTTATCCTCAAGATAATAAAATTAAAAAATCAAAATTAAAGTATAATGAAGACCAAATTACAAAAGGTCAAAATGAAGTATTATCATTATTAAAAGATGTCTTATTAGAAAAAATTCAATTTATTACGCAAAAATTAAGAAAGGAAACTCAAATTTCGCTTATTAAAACCCATATAAATATTTTAACATCTTGTTTTGACATTCTTAATAAACTTCCTTTAGAGAAATAATTAATATAATGAAATAGAATTTTTCTAGATTTCATTTTAATCTTTTGTTCATTGAAATTAAGTTTTGAATAATATTTAATATAAATTTATCAATGCTTCTGCCGGGATTTGAACCCGGGTCTCGAGGGTGAGAGCCTCAAATGCTTAATCCTAACCAAATTTTATAGAAAAAAGGTTAGATTGACCGAACTACACTACAGAAGCAGAAAATAATGAACTAGTCAATTAATTATTCTGATAATAATAATAAATTCATTCTATTTAAAAAATTTAATGTGTTATAACTTCATTACAACATTTTATAACGATTTTTTCATATTCTTACTTTTTCCACTGTTTCATAAAAATAGGTTTTAAAAGATTTACATAATGATCTCTGATAGAATATTCAGCAATTTTAGTTGCTTCAGATATAATTTTCTGAGTTAAGACTGCTTTTTGATTATTTTGTTTAGCTATCAATTTATCTGCCAAATAAATAATCGCTCCAGTCAAAATGAATGGATTTCTCCCACCTCTTTGCCATAGAGGTAACTTTTTTAAAACATCATGACATTGTATTATCAATTTATTTTGGAATTCATTTTTAGACCATTTTATTCCTTTTTTTATTAATCGTTCTTCTAATTTCCTTTGATTCATGATTTCATCTATTAATCTTACAAGATAATCTTCACTCTTATGAGGTGCAGATTCATTGCTTAAATGGTGCTTATATTTTATACCGTCTCTTAAAATCAACCTTGGATTCACACGGTGCCCGAAATTTTGAAATCCATTCGAAATCTCATTAATCGTAATAGGAGCATTATGAAATTCTTTCCTCGCGGCATAAAAGATACAAAAAGCTATTAGGGAAATGTTATTGATGATTTTTTCTTCATTTTTAATTACTTTTTTATAATAATAAGCAGCATTATTACGAATATTTTTGTTGAGGTTAAGATATAATGAAATTTTATTTAAAATATTAAAAACTCTATATTCGGTCTCATGATCTTTAATTCTGAGAAATTGAGCATAATTTTTTTTCAATCTCCTAAATAATTTTTGTTCATTTGGAGGTAAAAGTTTTCCACTTTTATCTTTTAGATATTTAGATTTTTCATAATCAATAAATGAACCTAAACCTCCAATGAAATCAGTTCTATCTCCTAGAGCAACATATTGTTTACTCGAGCTATTCATACTTTTTAAACGATTAAACATGAAGGCTGTTTCTCTATAAAATTTAGTAATTACTAATCCACATTTACTGCAGATTTTCTCAAAGCTGTTAAGTACTATATTTCCTCCACATTCAGGACAATTTTTAGGATCTTCTATCATATCGTTAATTCTGTCCATTTATAAAAACTTTTTTAAAAATTTGAATTTTAAATTTCTCTCCATCAATATTTTAGTTTTGTAGAAGAATGATATTGGAAATAGAAGCTTCTTGATTCTAGAATAGAAAAACATACCCTAGGGAAAGTGGGATAGAGGAGTAAAAGTAAAAAAAATATGAATTTAAAATGTTCATTTTAGAAATATATCAATCTCAAATATGAAATTTTAAACAAAAATTAATTATTATGAAAATGAATCCCACTTCTATTAGTAGAGAAAATATAAAAGAAATTCCCTTTAGTAATATTGAAATATTAAAAAAGATCATTAATAAATTATATAAAATTTTAAAAGGAAAAAGAGAAATCATGTACTCTGATATCATTAATTTGATAATTAGAGAAGGTTATTTTGGTGAAGGTTATAAACAACTGATTTTATGGTGTAATTACAAAATTCGATTAGGAGAGACTTTTATAGAATTAAAATAATTACTTATTTGTTTTAACAAAAGTGATTTTTAATTTTTGAAATAATGGTTTAAACATTAAGTTAAAATATCAAAAAGGTATTATAAATACTAAATTATAATAATAAGTATTAATATATTTTAATAAAAATTAATACAATATTTTGTTAATAGCAAGTTCCTTACAAGTCTTATTCAAATAAGTAGTTTTTTTTAATTCATAATTCAATCTCCAAGGTAATTTTTTCAATGGTTCGATTTACAGCAGATCATAAGGTATATATAAAAATCCTCTATTGGGGTATGGCGGGATCGGGAAAAACAACTATAGTAGACACCTTATATAGATATACAAAAGAAAATGAAAAAGATATTGAACCTACAGGAAATCTAACAAAAATCTCAATGGCTAGTGGATCGACCCTTTATTTCGATAGAGGAATATTTCAATCAACAAAACAAAAGAGTAGAGGAAAAGTATTTTACCATGTTTATACTGTTGCTGGTCAAAGAAGGTTTTCTCCTTTAAGAAAAAAAATTTTCAAGGGAACTGATGGAGTTATATTTACTGTTGATTCGCAAACTCAATTCTTTGAAGATAATATAGAATCTTTAAAAGAATTGAAGAATGTTACTAGAGGCAAATTGATAAAAGAGATTCCCCTTATAATCATGCTTAATAAACAAGATCTTACGGAAGTAATAGGGGAAGAAGATTTTAAACAAGTATTAAAAGATGAAAAACTTTTGTATGAGCCTGATCATAAATTATATATTTGGAATCCTATAATCTATAGATCTTGTGCTTTATATGAGCAAAGAAAAAACGTTTATCGTAGTTTTTCGGAATGTGCTAGAAGAACAGGATTATATCAAATATATGGTGATGGAGAGGCCCCAATTGGAGATAATTTCAAAGATTTTCGCGAATTTTAAGTTTTTTATGGCTTTCGAATAATCTTTTAAAATTATATATGATTTTAGTTTTTTGTTAATTAAATCTTAAACTAAATTTTTATTCATAAATATATAAGGAGTTCATTAAGGTTGTAAAAATTCGATGAGAAAAACTAAACAATAATGATCTACTCTAAGTAGGGATGATAAGTTATAGTTACTTTGAGGATTACAAAAACCTAAACTCCGCTTTATAACTTTTTAATATTTTAAAAAAAGTATAAAAATTCATCTTCATTTTTTTGATTAAATTTAAATTAAATAACGTGAATTAATAATGGGCTTATATAGCAATATAAAAAATAATTTACCAAGACAATTTTCAATATTTCAACTAATGAGCATTTTAAGAATTGATGCTTTAGAAGTTAGAAAAGTCAGAAATTTACTTAAACAATTTTATTTACAGGGATATATAAAAAGAATATCAAAAAATATGTATGTGAAAGTTGAGAAGAAGAATAACAATAAAAATTAGTAAGTTACACTTAAATTAATGTTCATTTGTGGAAATAAAAATTTAATTAATTGATTAAATGAATTTAATACACCTTCTCCCCTTATAGCTACTGTTCTTTCTAATGTTATGCTTTTAAATCTATTAAATTCTATATATGATAAAAATTCCTTTTTCTCTAAAGATTCTAATTCTAATAGATCACACTTATTAAATGAAATCACAATTGGAATATTATAAAATTCCTGACCAAATAATGTTTTTAATTCATTCCAAGATCTAATATTATACTGTAAACATTCGATTTGAGAATCAACAACAAAAATTATTCCATCTACTCCATTTAAGGTTGCTGGTCGAGTGCTAGCATAAAAATCTTGACCCGTTGCGGAATAAATCAAAAATTTTACACCCCATACGGTTCCCTTGAATTCTAAAACGCCAAAATCAAAAAATAATGTACGTCCTACTGAGCTATCAATTGATTTTACTTTATTTTCTTTTTTAAAATAAGAAAAGAGAGCTTTTATAGATGTTGTTTTTCCGGACATCGCAGGTCCATAATATACTATTTTAATTTGTAAAGTTTTATTTTCATAATTAAAAATCATAATTTTTTTAACCCCAAAGTGAAACTAATTTATCACCAATGAATGCTTTTTTACCATCTTCAATTAAATCTGAATAATTTTCACCCCATTCTTTTTTTATAAAAGAAATTATTCTTTCTATTGATGCTTCTTCATAATCTATTGTTTCTAGGAGCGTTTTACTTCCAATACTTGTTTGAACTTCTAAATTATTTAATAATTGTAATCTAGAGAAAATAAAAAATGCTCTTTTTGAACCAGAATAGAAATTTTGAATTTCTCTTTTAAAAATATTCTTTTTTAATTCGCTTTTTTCTTGATCAAAATCTAACAATGTTTTTACTAAATCTTTATCAAGTTTATTGGTAGTTATTTTATCTGATAATACTCTCTTCATCTTTGCAATGGATTTTTCAGTATCTTGAGAAATTTTTTTGAAAATATTTTGTTCAAATGTTAAATCTATTGATTTTATATTTACTCCTTCTAAATCTATGTAAATATCTTTAGGAGTAATTATAATATATAGAATCTCATTTGCTTTTTTTTTAATCAGATTTTTGATATAATTTAATTGCTCTTTTTCCTCTGAGTTTTTTAATCCAATAAGCCATGATTGAATTTTATCAAATTGATTTAATGCCTTGAAAGAAACATTACAAGGGCATCTAATATGCGCCCGTTGATAATTATAATCTATTTCTTCATTTGAAATAAGATTTTCATACTCAATTTTTGAGATAAAATCAGTATAAAAGATATAATCTTTACGAAAATGAACAAGTTCAGAAAGTTCGATTAAAATGTTATCAATATAATCTGAATCATCTCCCAATATAACAATTGGAATTCTATCTAATAGACAATAAAGAATTATTGAATTATAATTTCGCTTTAATTTATCTAAAAAATCAAAGAAATTCATAATTTCACCCAATTACTTTATTATTAACTCTCCTAGCATTCTTTTAATATCAAATATTCGATGGTCTTGAACTTCTGATGCTTCTTTAATAAGGTTATTAATTTTTTTTGAAAATTGCGGAAGTATTAATCTTATTAATCCTAATTTTTGTCTAAGTTTACCAATTTCTGTACTAAAAATAGCTTTTCCTAATCCATCAATAAACTGGAAGGAATCTTTACAATCAAGTAAAATTCTTTCAGCTTGCATTTTTTTTAATAACCAAGCACATCTATTGGCTGTCTGAAAAAGTGAATAACTCATTGCTGAGATTTTATCTAATTTTTCAGAATCGATTTCAACTTTTTTTAAAATTTGAGATGCAATAAAACCGCCCTCAATTGTAATAAATGCATATTTTAAATCAGGAATCGTTAAAGAGATATTACTTAGAACTTTCCTTAATTCTAATGATATCGTCTCAGAAAAACTGATCGAAAATGAAGATAAATGCAGATCAAAGTTCTCTGTTTCTTTAATATTAAAACCTTCGATGATTCTTTGAATTTTTTGATTATTAAACTGAATTAGAGGTGGTTTAAAACATTCTCCCGATGTTATTAGAGTTGTTTTAATTTTTTTTAAACATTCATTCGTTTGTAAAAAAATACCTCCTAAATTGATATTTGGCTGAGCTGTAATTGCGATAAAATATTCATGATTATAATCTAAAATCCCCTGAGTTTGTAGTATTTTATTTAAGGATTCATGTACCGGACTATTTAATGGAGCAATTAATATTTTTGCTTTTTTACCCTCTATTAAAATGTATTTTAAATCTTTTGGATGTAAATGAATCCCTACATTAAATATAGCACTTGTTGCAGAACTTACATTGAAAATTTCATCTTTAGAAAACCATACGCCGGTAGCTTGAATAGGATTACCATCTCGCTGAGTTAGAACAGCATTCTCTACGCCTTTAAGTTGCTTTATTTGGTCCAAATGTATTCCAATTTTATCTTTTAGATGCATTTTAAACATTATATTCTGTTCTTGAAATGATATCTTTTTATTTTAATAGAGATTTTTAAACTACGATAATTTATTAATTAAAACTTGAAATAAACCAGAAAAACACAAAAATTTAAAATACTTTGTTCCTTTTTTATATATTAGCAAATCGTATCTTTACCGGCGTAAGCTTTGATTACGGTAAATATCCGTTAAATGAAGAGTTGAGTCAAAGATGCGATAAAAAAAATGTAGTTATATAAGAAATAATTATAACTGAAGAAAGTGTGATTAAGAAACCCTAAGTGTGATGAGATATATCTCAAAAAATTGATTTAAGTTCTTGTAACAAGCTTCAAAAAAATTAATTCCGGTTGATCCTGCCGGACCCGACTGCTATTTGGGTGAGAATAAGCCATGCAAGTTGAATGGGATACCCAAACTTCCCATAGCAAACTGCTCAGTAACACATGATCAACTTACCCTATAGAGAAAAATAACCTCGGGAAACTGAGGATAATGTTTCATAGTTGAATAGGCTTGGAAAAGTTTTTCAATAAAAGGGATAAAAAAAATGGTTTTTATCTGCTATAGGATAG
>JBHLLG010000008.1:0-86206 GCA_048885925.1 Candidatus Hermodarchaeota archaeon | reverse complement strand
TCGGACATACACTTAATAGAATTGTCCGAGAAAGTAAAAACCTGAGATCCGGGGTTCAAATCCCCGATGGCCCATACATTAATTTTTTTGATCGTGAAACATCCATTTTACGTTTTTTTGTATATATCTCAAAAATATTTCCCGATATATGGGGATAATATCTTACATGTAGTAAAAGAATTGAAAAAATACAAATGATCATCTATTTATCTAAATTTGAACTAATCAAATCAAGGAGCCATCTTTTAATCTGAGTAAGATTTTTAAGAATACCTGGGATAAGATTTTCAGGAAAAGTTTGTTCTTGTTCGAGCCTTTGAGCTGTTTCCATCCATTTATTTAAAGCTAATTGTACTAAACTAGCTCCTTCCGCTTCCATAAATAGTGGAACAACAGCCGCAGATTCGCGAGCATCTCCGATAGCAAAATAAATTTTTCGGTTTATACCTTTTAACATAACTAAATTTGCGCACTCATCAAGTTTTCTTTCTACTAAAATATTTTTTAAAATCTGATTCTTTATTTCTGTGTCTTTCTTTGCAAAAATTTCTTTTCTTTTTTTTAGAGTAGGTTGGATTTCAGTTGTTACTTTATCACCAGTGGTTCCTTCACTAAAATATTTAGTAATTTTCAGAGTATCATCAAGGGCTTCTATTGAAATAAATTTCTTGCTATTTGAGTACAAAATTGCTTTAGATCCACCCTGCTCTTCACTTGAAGATAATTTAATATAAATGTTTCTCATTGTCACAGAATTACATGTGTGATAAGCCAGTTCAAATAATTCACGAGGTATTAAAGGTCCATATGGTTCTTCTATCTGTTTAAAGGGCCATTGTGACGTAATAACATTATTAAACTGGTTTAATAGCCGGTTTTCCATTATGAAATCCTCTCTAACGATTTTAATGTATTTGAATAATTTTTATTAAAATATAGAACTTCTAGTTTTTATTTATTTTTATTTCTGTTAGATAGAACTTTAAATTTTTTGTAATTTTTATTATTTTACTACTTGTCTATATGCTTTTTCAAACCTCTCTACAGCAGTTAAAATGTCTCTTTCTTTTGCACCAATAGCAGCATTCATAATAATATAAGGAGTTGAGTAATTTGAACAACATGTACCAAATGATTTCTCTTTAGGATTATAAACTCTTGGTCCAGTAACCCTTAAATTGTATAATGCACCTCCGAGAGCATAAAGTTGTTCTTCTGTTAAGTTTCTTAAAGATAACGCTACAGCAACAGGATTAAAAATGTCAAGAATTTGTTCATTAATATTTTTAACAACTTCTCTAAGTTTTTGTTCAAGTAATTTTCTATTTTTTTGTTGTTCTTCAATTAATTTTTGATACCCATTAATCCCAAGTGAAAGTACTGAAATTAAGAAATTTACTATCGGTGTAGCTGAGGCACGTCCAGCATAAGCTTGGCTGATCTTTGTTATATTTACTTTAATGGGTGATGCGATTATAGCTCCACCAACAGGAGTAAGAAAATTTTTGTCTGTTGATTGAATGATAGCATCGACTCTACCAGCATCTATGGCTGATCGAATTAATTTCATCCATTCTGGAGATTGGACACCATAAGCATTAATAATAATATGGACAAGATCTTTTTCTTTCGCAAATTTACTAATTTCTTTTATGTTGTCATTTTCGCGAGGTGGAAAAAAGCTTGTTATTGAAACAACAGCAAAACAATTATCGTCTAAACTATCTATTATATCCTCAACTGGAATTCTAACCGCATCTCCAAAAATCTTCCCTCTTATGATTTTTTTTTTACAACCTATTAATTCAATGGATTTCAGTATTGATTTATGATCAATTTGAGGAACTAATACTGTTCTTTTAGAATTTATATTTTGTTCACTTTGAGCTGGTTTTAGAGCACTTAATGTTAAAGATAAGGACATTCCAGTACATAATGGGACTACAATTGCATCTTTAATGTTTGGTAATCCAAAATTTCTCAAAATATCTCGAGCTAAATAGTTTGAAAGTTCGTATAAAATTGAGGCTCCAGGAGCTTTTGGTTGAGGGGCTGTTAAGAAACCACTTCTTCCCACACCATGGCAGAATCCTGCTGATGTTTTTAATTGTAATTTTGAGGCAATTCTTGCTTCTCTTTCGCCCACTCTCGCAGCATTTATATCTTTATCTGTATCCATATTTGAAAGAGTTTTTAAAAGATAATCGATTTGCTCATCAGTCCAAGGCTCTTTTGGAACACTTCTTTGTTCAAATAAGATTTTTATTGGATTTATAAATTCATTTAAAACAATTTGTCCTCTATTTAGCATATTTTCTGGAATGTTTAAATTTTTAAAAAAATCAACAATTCTATTAAAATCAACCATAAAGATCACTAGAAGTTTTAAAATGGCGGCTCTCGAGGGGAATCGAACCCCTACCCCTCCGCAGGATAACTGGGTTTGAAGCCCAGCGTCAGAGACCACTTTAGTTATCTTAATCTCTAATGATGTAAGATTCTAACCGTCAAGAGCCTTCATTTTAAACCTTTGAATTCAACTTAAACGTCAATTCAAATTATTTATCTTTTTAAAATAAGTTTTTGGTTATAAATAATGGTATAATTATTCGATGAAGATATTGAATTAAAAAAGATCTGAAACATTTTTGCCTTCTTCAAAAATAATGTTAACTTTCTCCATAATCTCAGGAATATTTATATGTTGAGGGCACTTTTCAAGGCAATCTTCACATTGAATACACAAGCATGCCGCTCCATCTACCTCTTCTCCCTCAGAAAGCCTTCTTTCTAAATCCTCTTGTGTTTTAGCCATCCGATCATAGAAAAATAAAAGTCTTTTTTTAAATACTTCACCCCAATATCTTAACTCATTTAATAATCTAAAAATCCATGGAATAGAGACACCATTAGGACAGGGCAAACAATACCTACAATCAGTACAAGGTACAAGATCATAAGTTTTATACTTTTCACGTAATTCAGAAATAATCTTTAAATCATCTTTGGTTAAACTATTAGCTTTTGAATTACTTGCTGATTCTATATTTTCTTTAACATGTTGCATTGTACTCATTCCGCTTAATACTACTGAAACTTCAGGATGATTCCAAACAAATTGCAAACCCCAGTCTGCCATAGTTCTCCTAATATTTGATTTATTAAGAATTTCCTTGAACTCAGGTTTTTCATCTAGTTTTTTCTCTGGAATAGCTAATTTTCCACCTCGCAAGGGTTCCATAATTATTATTGCAATATTCTTACTTCCCGCATATTTTAGTCCCTTTGTACCGGCTTGATATTTTATATCGAGATAATTAAATTGGATTTGACAACAGTCCCAATTATAATAATCAATTATCTCTTTAAACACTTCATAAGTATCATGAAAGGAAAATCCTATATATTTAAATAAACTCTTAGACTTTGCTTGTTCCATTTTCTCAATCAAGTCGAATTTTTTGACTTTTTCCAATCGATCTTTGTTTAATCCATGAAATAAATATAGATCAGGATTAGTTTGTAATCTTTCAATCTGTTCTTTAAGGAATTTATCAAAATCATCTCTTTTCTTCACTAGCCACATTGGTAGTTTTGTAGCTAGATGAATTTTTTCTCTATAGCCTTCTTTTAGCGCCTTTCCTAATAAGATTTCACTTTCTCCATTATGATAAGGGTAAGCTGTATCTATGTAATTTACACCATTATCTATTGCATATCTGATCATTTTAATCGCTTCTTTTTCATTGATCTTAGAGTTTTCATCCACAGGTAATCGCATAGCACCAAATCCAAGAGCAGACACCTCCCAATCAAGGGATCCCATTTTTCGATACTTCAAATTATATTCTCTTTTTTACTTTTTCAATTAAAAAGTTAAAATTAGTATTATAAATGAATTTTATTATTAATAGTTATAAAATAATAATTTTATACTATTTTAGTAGTATATTTATGTATTGATACTACAGATATTAATAAGCCATCTTTTTTAATTAAAAGTAATTTAGAGGATGTTTTACTAAATTTAGACCGCTTTTTTTTTTATTAAGATGTAGTTGTTATTGGTTTTCAATAATAATTAAAAACTTAAAATAATATGAGTAGTAGAACCGAATTTAAAATTGATTTTCACCTGATTGAGTGTCCTTTTTGGCAATCTTGTATGCTTCCGAAAATACAATTTTTATGTAAAATTCCAAATTGCAGAAATTGCCCAGATTATATCTCTAAGTTAGTTAAAATTAAATAAAAAGTAAATTATTTTATTATCTTATTTTCAATATCTTCACAATTTATCCTTCTACAGCCTGCTGTTTTTAATATAATATTGTAGACTCTTTCGATAAAATTTACAATAATATGGCTAGTTGCTCCAAAAATAACATATCTTTTACCATTTTGAGGTGATTTATAATTGTATTTCCCAACGCTAACAGTATCACCTTTAAGCGTATAAGTTCTCTCTTTATAATTCTCTTTATTTATAAAAAATGTAATAGGGATTTTTAATATCTTTTTTACTTCTGCATCCTGCTTTATCATTTGTTGGTCTTGTTGTATAAAAGCAACAAATGGTGTTATTATAAATCCTTTTGGCGTTAAGTGATCATCAATGCATCCTAAAATATTTTCATTCAAGAGTTCAATTCCTAATTCTTCCTTTAATTCTCTTTTCGCTGTGTCTAAATAACTCGAATCAAGGGTAGGATCATATTTACCTCCTGGGAACGAAATTTCCCCTGAATGTTTATCATTTTCTCTTTTCGTACGACGTATTAATATTAAGTCATATGGTTTAACTTTATAAGGAATTATTAGAACAAAAACTGCAGAATTTACAAACTTTTCGTGTTCCATAGAAATTCTATCTGGTGATTTAAAATCCATTAATTTATTTTCTATTAGGTCTCTACTGAAAATAAAATTTGTAAAATTCATTATTTAGAGTTTTAGAATTTTCTAGTGATTTGATTTCTATATTTAATGTATTCTTTAATTTGTTTGATTTTTTCAAGTTTAAAGCGTTTTAATCCCAATTGGGACATGTTCAGTTCATAAACCTTTTCTATAAAACTAGTTATCATGTATGCTGTTGCTCCCCAAATGGTATATTCTTGCCCATTATTTTTATCATAATAATTGAAATAAAAAACGGGGAATTTTTTTTTTTCAATATCAATAGCTTGTTCTTTAAAATTTTTTCTACTGGTAAAAAAATCAACTGGTATCTTAAGAATTCTTTGGACTTCTCTCTCATCTTTTACAAGAACTTGATTTTTATCAATAATTCCTAAGAAAGGGGTAATTATATACTGTGTCATGGTAGGAAAATCATCTAAACATCCAAAAATTTTAATTTTTTCACGAGGTACACCAATTTCTTCTTCTGTTTCTCTTAAAGCTGTATCCTCCAAAGAATTATCGAATCGGGAATCAAATTTTCCTCCTGGGAAAGAAATTTCACCCCTATGTCTCAAACCTCTTTCTGAGCGATGAATTAATATTAATTCATATGGTTTATTATCATACGGAATGATTGAAAAAAGAACTGCTGCACTAGTAAAAAACCTATCCTTTATAGAAATTCTTAAAGGTGAATCGCAAGGAAATAGTTTTTTTTTTATGAAGTCTTCGTTAAAAATTAAGTTTAAGATATTCATCAGTTTTAGCAAAAATTTTAAGAGAATAATTATTTAAAAATCATAATATTGTATCCTAATAAAGTTTTTAGCAAGTATCTAATTATGAAACTTCCGAAAGAACTTAGAGATAGTCGTGATTTAGGCGGATCGGTTAAATCTAGAAAATGTTCGATTAAAGAGTGTAAGGAAATTGCTATTCGATCTCTATCAGAAAACTCTTGGAAAAGATATGTAGAAAAAGCAGGTTTAATATTTATTGAAAACACACAACATAAAATATATTTATGTAAAAAACATTATAATCAATCAAATAAGTTCAGAAAGTCCCAAGAAAAGATATTTCAAAAAAAGGGATTTTTAAATGATTCAATTGCAATTAAAAAAGGAAAATGGGAAGATTAAGGAATGATTGCCATTTTCTCATAAATAAAATTGATTAAATTAAATTGACCTTCAATCAATCCTATAGTTAAAAGTGATAAGCCTAAAAGCAAAATTATAACTGCAATTAATTTATTTCTCATAAATATCGTTATTATAAATATTACTTAATAAAAATATTTTAACTATTAATCTTATTTTGTTAATTTTTCTAATGTATCAATTTTAATGTCAATTTTTTTCAATCTTAGGTCAAATTCTTTATCTTTTTCATTAAACTCATCTTCAGTTATTTCTTTGGCATGATATCTACCCTTATTTAGTTTTCTTTCACTTGATAATTCTGCTTTTTCTAATTTTAATTCTTGAATCCATAATTTCATTCCTTCTATAAGGTTCTCTCTTTCTTCTTCAAAATCGCTTTTTTGTTCTTTGTATTTATCTCTCAATTTTTCAAAGGTTTCTTTATCAACTTTATGTAACTTATATTCCCTTGTTAAATTTTTGAGCTGAAATATTTTTTCATCAATATCATCTTGTATTCTTTGAACTATAAATGGTTCTTTTAAATTCTGTTTAATTATATTTTCTCTTTCTTTCAATTCACTTATTAGAGTTTTAATTGCTTCTAATTTTATATTAACTTCTTTTTTAAAATCTAGATCATATTCATATCTTTCATCCTTCGTAGATTTTGAAAGATCATTTAATTTCTCAAGAAGTAGATCTTTATTTAGTTGAATATCATTAAATTCAATATAATAAACCATCTGTTCTTTTACATCTTCAGGAAGAGGTTTTATATCTTTCTTTTCTTTTGGTTTTTTAAATTTCATCAAGTATTTTTCTTCCTCTTCCTCTTCAAAAGTTTCCTTTCCTGGTTCTTCTTCTGATTTTACTTTTTCAACTTCTTTATCAACTTTTTTAGCTTCTTCCTTTCTTATTAGTTGCTCGATTTCAGGTTTCTTCTCTGGTTTTGTGATGTTCGTGATCAATGGTTTACCACATATGATACAATATTTATCCGATTCTTTTACAGGATTTCCACAATATACACAAAATTTCGGCATAAACTCCACATTTGACGATATATTAATATAATGATTATATGATATTTTAAATTAAAAATATAATTAAAATTTAGGAGTCCGATTTTTGAAATCTCCTAAATTATTTAAAATTTTTATTTATATTAAATGAAATAAAATAAAATCTTTCAGATATAATTGATACTAGCCGAGGACGTGTTTTGCATAAGAAATTTTGCGAAAGAAGAAATGACTTAAAATGAAACAAAGAGGAACAGTTATTAGAGAGACAAGAATAAATTTCAATACAGTTGGGATGGCTATTGATAAGAAAGCTACATTGAAAGCAATAAGGATTGGTTGGTGTATTATATAGACTGTAAACACATTAGCACCTAAAGCTTTAACTACCCGCTCATGGTGAGTAACTTGTTCTCGAAACATATATATAAGCCAGATTGGAATCCCTATCAAAAGAATTGATTCCCAGATGGTATATGTTAGAGATTGCCATGTAAATCCTCCTTTAAAAACGTCATAATTTCGATTTTCTAACACCCCTCCTAACAATAAAAAGATCGGCGCAAGAATAATCATAATAAGAGATATGATCCCCCACTTTCGGGCATGTGAACTAGATATCCGGCTAAACCAATCTCCCCTATAAGCTAATACGCCACAGTAAAAGGAAAATGTATAATGAATAATATGGGCGAATTGAACAAAAAAGTACCACTCATCTACCGGAAAAAATAGCCGAACCAAGAAATTTAGAAATGATAGAAGACCAATAGAGAGAATTATTACCCTACTAGGAGGAAGTTTATCTCGAAATATATGAATAGATTTTTGTGGGAAACATCGATCTGTAAATACTCGGAATACTACATAAACTCCTGCAAAAATCAATAAAACTAATAAAAACCAAAGATGCCCGAAATTGAGAGTAAAGTTTGTATATTGGTATTGCAGAACTTCCAGAAAAGACCAACTCTCCGAGCTATCTACCGCAAAATTCAGTAAGATATATAGATTAATCGGTCGGATTATAAGGATTAACAAAATCAAAGGAATTCCTAAACGGATCAACCGATATTTGAGAAATTTGAGTGGTCCCTTTTCTTCATAGGATCGAGGAGTGAAATACCCTGCCAGCAGAAAAAAGGTGGACATAAAGAATGATTGATTAATAGCATTAAACAAGGTAAATATGATGGGACTGATGGAATCTGACGGCATTTCTCTTATTGCCCAACCACCACTTCCACCATATGCGATTGTAGCATGGTGTAAAATCACTAAAATCGTCAAAAAGATCCTTAATTTGTCCAAATAGAGGAATCTTATTTTTGTAGTTGTCATTTGTATTCCTTCTTGCATTTGCTTCATCGAAACATCAAAAAATCTGATTTATAATTATAATTTTAAATTTTGTCAAATTTAATTAGAATTCTATTTAAATGTAAAGGAGTCCGATTTTTGAAATTCAACATAATACGATTACTTATTTTATATTGAATAGCAATCTATAAATTTAGTTCATTTTTACAGTAATTAAAGATGGAAATTGAAAAGAGAATCCCTATACACATCGGATTATTCGGACATATCGACTCTGGGAAGACAGCAATAGCAGAAGTGCTTAGTGAAATAATTTCTACGGCAGGAATTGATGCCCATCCGCAAAGCAAGGAACGAGGAATAACTATAGATTTAGGCTTTACCAGTTTTATTCTTGACAAATATTTAATCACTTTGGTAGATGGTCCGGGTCATGCTGATCTAATTAAAATAAGTGCTTCATCAGTAGAAATTATCGATTGTGCTTTAATAGTCATTGATATTAATAAAGGCCCTCAAGTTCAAACAGGAGAACATCTTATTATGATTGAATCCCTTAATATTGATAAGATTACTGTAATTCTCAATAAAATTGATCTCTTTTCTGGAAATATTGAGGATGAGATACAGAAAACAAGAGAGTTTTTTAGTTCAACATCCTTTGGACAGAATGTACCGATTTTTGCTGTTAGTGCAAAAAATAAAATTGGTTTTGAAAATTTAAAAAATGGAATATTAGAAACAATTAAATCTTTAAAGATTGAAAGAAATACTAAAGGAGATATTATAATTCCTATCGATCACCACTTCTCAATAAAAGGTGTAGGAGTAATATTGACAGGTACTATTTTAAATGGAACATTAAATACAAATCAAACTTTAGAAATATTACCTATAAAAACATCTGGTAGAGTTAAGGGCATTCAAATTTTTCACCAAAATGTTGATTCTGCTAAAGCAGGAGATAGAGTTGGGATTAATATAAAAGGTATAGAATTAAAAAAAATTTTTCGAGGTTGTTATGCTACCAACAACCCTAATGCCTTTGAATTTTGTGATATAATTGAAGTAAAGGTAAATAATAATAAATTATTCAAACCAAAAACTAGTTTTGGTACTCAAATTCATATTACGATTGGAATGTTCACTACTACTGGAAAAATTTACCCTTACTATGATTTTGATGAAAGAAGAATTCAAACGACAGTTTCAAATAAAGAAAGAGGATTTAAAGCTGTTATTTTTTTCAAGGAGAAAATTTTGATAAATAAAAGAAATAAGACAATGTTATTAAGCCGATTAGATCTACCTCCAACTAGTTTAAGAATTTTAGGCTCAGCAGAGTTATTAAAAATATGGAAAGAACCTCCACTGTTTTATAAATATAAAATTAAGAAAGGGATTATTAAGAATCCAGCTCATCCTCAAGGAATCGTATGTACAGGTTTAGCACAAAGTTTTAGTGGTGCTAAAAAGATTGTTGGAAAAAAACTAAAACCTCCATTTACAAATGTTTTAGATACATTTGGTACTAAAGGTTCTGTAATTATTGGAATTGAAAATAAAGAAAAAGTGATTAAAAAAGGAGATCCCGTTTTTCTAAAAGAATTAAGAAGTTTTTATGTAAAAAACATTTAAATTTTCAAAAATTTATATTAACTTAATAAAGGTGTGAAAATTGGAAAAAGCGAAGGATACTGAAATTGCAATAAGTCAGGACATCTTAGATGAATTAATGCGCAATTTAGAAAAGTTAGAAGCATCCACTGACCTAGAAGGAACTGCCGTAGTTTCAAAAACGGGATTAAGAATTGCGAGTTCTGAAACTGCAGATGTTGTATGGGATATTTATAGTGCTAGCCCTGCTACATTAATTTCATTAGGTGAAAAAATTAGCCGAGGGTTAGAGCAAGGTGAATTAAGAGATATTGTTATTCGAGGAACTAAAGGATATACAATTATTTTAGTCGGATCTGCTGATAACAATTTCATGCTATTTACAAATTGTAAAAAAGGGTATAAATTAGGATACTATTTCCATAAAATTAGGAAAGCCTTCAAAGAAATGGAACCTGTTTTAAAAAAAATTGAAACTAAAGATATAAAGTACTAATTTTTTTACCTCTATTCTGATTATATACTTTTCTTTAGAGAAAATAAAAAAAGAAGTTTGTCTTTTAGTGAAAAGTCCATTTGATTATATCTCCATTTTTCAAATTGTATTTTTGAGCTGATACACCTGGAGATTCATCATTAACCGAATAAAGCCAATTTCCTTTTATATTATTAATACTTTCTACTATAAGTCCCATATCGCCATAATCAGTGAATTCAATATCGCACCATTTATTTAATGCGTCAAAAGCAGTAGTATTGAAATCAGTTAATTCAAAATTTTCCCAAGTTTCTATTGTTCCATTTCCATAATCGATTATTAAAGTAATGTCTTGAACTTCTTTTAAGGGTTCATTCACTTCACCAACTTCTATACTGAAGGTAAATACAAAGAAAGAAGTAAAACTAGCAATAGCTAATATAGCAACCAATATATATTTGTTAAATTTCTTGAATTTTGAGTAATATTTCGAAATAATTAGAGATGTGGACATTAAAGTTATACTTATTGCCGTAATAATTATATACGGTAAGAACATCAAAAAACTGTTATTTGGTTTACCAGAATCATCTTTTATAGACACCCATGGGAGATAATCATCAATTACCATTTCAAGGTAATAATTCGAAACAGAACTATTAGCCCAAAGTAATAATCCGGTACGTTTTTCATAAATCATATAAGTTTTTTGATCTCCATCAATTTGATCAAATGTTATTTTAATAGTTAATTGTGTTTCTTCTATAGAAACTAATCCATTAGCAAATCCAGATGCTTCTTGCAAAGCCAATTTTTTTACTCTTGTCAAATTATCTATAATTTGTATAAGAAAACCAGATTGAAAACCATTATATCCCAATATAAATGTCCAACCTAACTCACTATTTGATCTATTTGCTATCGTAAAATTTGTTTTCAAAATCCCCGAGATATTTTCTTTTATTTCTATATCAAACCAAGGAATTGGATCATCTATTATATTACCCCAATCATTTGGATCTTTATTGTAATATCCTTTAAGGTTAACAATAATTTGGCCTCCGCAATTCGTTTCCCAATTTCCCTCAAAACCTCCTGTTAAATTATACCATGATGTTGCTTCATTAAATTGAAGGACATTATAAATAAGACTTTCTTCAATTGTGAAGTTTAATGATTTAATTTCAAGAAAGTATCCGAAAACACTTGTTTTTGCCCAAACTAACAATCCTGTCCTCTTATCGTATATCAAATCGGTGTTTTGATCTCCACCTATTTGATCAAAACCAATATATAAGAAATTGTAAGTTTCTTCAACATTAGCCTCTCCTATAACAAAAGAATCTTCTGGATTTGCTTGATTCGATGCTAGTTTCTTCATATTTGTAAAATTTTTGTTTGGTATTAAAAAACCCGGCTGAAAACTATTATATCCAAGAGTTAGTGCATTTGAAACTTCGCTATTGGATCTATTATTTAAAGAAAAATTCATATTAAGAATACCAAAATTGTTCTCTAAAATTTCAATATCATACCAAGGTATTGGATCATCAAATACATTCCCCCAATCGTTTACATCCTTATTATAAAATCCTGTTAGATTAATCCTAATTTGACCTCCTGGATTTGTTTTCCAAAAACCTTCAAGATCAAATGTAAAATTGTACCATCCTGTAGGATCACCAAATTGAGAAACTTCGTAAACATAAATCCTATTGAAATTGAGATTTTGATAATATGAATTTGAAATTCCATCTTCAGCTTTAACAATAGGGACTGAACTCAGATATATGAGGTGTATAATTGTTAAAGAAATGATGAAATAGGTTAATTTTTTTAGATCTTTCATAATTTTAGTATTATTTTCTATTGCTAAATTTTATTTATTGTTAATAAATAGGATAAGTTACCATATTATCCAAATATAATTTTATTAAGGAAACAATCTATTTAAAGATATGGAAACTTGGTCTATGAGTTCTGGTCTTTTTCTCTTATAATATTGAATCTAGAGAAGATATAAAAATTAAGTTTAGAAAAGTCGTATAGTTAGTTAAATAAACTTTTTTACCAGTTCTATAGTTATAATCTCAAAGGGATTCATGTTCAGTACCTTCTAATAATTTAGGATTAGCAAAAAACCAGATTAAATTCTTAAGTTGATCAATTTAAATATATAGTTAATCTTGATAATTTGACAAGTTAGGGGTACTACTAATAAATTTATTAATACGGTAGAAATTTGATTATTAAAGTCAAACTTATTTGATTAAACATCATTATAAGTGGAAATGATAAAATGTCTGAAGAATTTGATTTCGAGAAGTATTGGTTAAATAAATTCTCAAAATGCCTAGATGAAATTGTTAGACAAGATATTAAGAATAAAGTTTTAACTGGGAGTGAAAACTTCAATGATAAAACAAATGTAGATATTAAATTTAGTTGGTCTAAGGAAGCAATGGAAAGACTTGATTCACTCATTAATGAAGAAAAACGCATTAAAATTATGACAGGATGTGCATGCCAATATCCTAAAACTGAATTACAAGAAATTAAGAAAAAATATGAAGAAACAAAAAATCTTGACTTAGTTCACCAAATGCTTCAGGAAAAATTCAAAAATTTCTTAAAAAATGATTTGAAATTAAATGAGGAATATTTTAATTTTATTGTAAAAAGAGGTTGGGGCTTAGCTGGAATTAAAAAAAAGAATAAAATTATTGCTACGAAAATACCAAAAAGTGGATTTCTTGTAGAATATATGGAGGAATCAGATCAAGAAAAGAAAAAGGCACATTATTGTCATTGTCCTAGAATAAGAGATGTTTTAAAAAGTCCAGGAGTAAAAATATCTCCAACATATTGCTATTGTGGAGCTGGTTTTTATAAGGGTATTTGGGAAGAGATATTACAAAAACCAGTAGAAGTTGAAGTGTTAGAATCCGTTTTGAATGGAGGAGATGTTTGTAAAATAGCTATATATTTGCCTTCTGATGCATAAGAGGTTTAAATTTAATAAGTAATTATATTCTTGCTAAATATTCCTTTTTCAAAATAAAGGAAATTTAACAATTACTTTTTACAACAAATTATATAAATTTAGAAGTCGATAATAACAAATACTGCAATTTATTTTGAATGAAATGAAAAATGATTGAATCTGAGGAACATAGAAAAAATTTGTTGAACCTTGCTAGAAGATTAAAGTATGAATGGTATTCTGTTCCTACTGATGAGAATGGGGAACCCACTCAGACATATTTGGAGTAATTAAGTATGATGTACAATCCAGAGATAGCTGAAATAATACAAGTGCTGAATTTTTTTCCCAAGATGATGTCGATTGTCAAATTTGCCAAAAAACTGAACATTGATAAAAATCAACTTATTGAAAAGTTAAAATATTTAACTGAAAAAGGATTTATAGTAAATTTAGGAAAAGCATATTCCCTTCCTAGTCCTTTAATCATTTGGGATGGCCCTTTCTTTTTAAAAGCAAATTATAATGGAGAAAATGCTAAAAAATTTGCTCATTTAGGTTTAAAATTTTTTTATGATGAAAGATATTATAAAAAATGGGAATCTACAGCAGATGGAACTCCACGAAATAGAATATTAACAGTTAGCGAAAAAATTGAACCTCAAGATGAAATTGTACCTATTGAAGAAGTTTATAGTATTATCGAACAAAATAATGATTTTGCCGTAATTCCATGCCCTTGTCGTAATAGACAAGAAATTAATGGAACTAGAAAATGCAGAGATAAATACCCAATCCATACATGTATCTTACTAGGTGCTTTTGCAAAATCTGCATTAATGCAAGGAGATCCTATCATTAGGGAAATTACAAAGGAAGAGGCAAGGGAGCTTACGAAAAACGCTTCAGAAATAGGTCTTGTTCATTCTACTGATAATGTAGGGATAAACTGTAGGTTAATTTGTGCGTGTTGCGAATGCTGTTGTGCTTTATTAACTGGTTTAACCAAATTTAATTATCCTAGAGCTATTGGGAAAGCAAATTATATTGCTTTAATTGATGAGGATCTATGTGAAGGATGTGAAACATGTATTACTCGATGTAAGTTTCATGCCATTAAAATTGAAGATTTAGCTAAAATTGATACAAATAAATGCATGGGATGTGGATTATGTGCTGTGACATGTCCAAATGACGCTATTACTATGAAACGATTTGAAAGAGAGCAGGTTCCTCTACAAAGAGAAGAAATTGAAATTATTGAATAAATAAAAAAAATTTATGTTACTTATTTATTAAATTAGTTCCTTCTGTTTGATTTTTTCTTTTAAACCTTGTAATGCCTTTAACCAAGCTTTTTCAAAATATTCACGAGCTTTTTGCCAATTTAAATCCTTTCTCCACCCTGTATGGAATAAATGGATAATTGTTTTCTTTGGGTTATTATTGTTATGAGAAAAAAATATAATTACGTGTGTTAAAGGATCAGCAAAATTCATAAAAGATTTAAACTCTGCTGGGCCTTTCCAATCAAATGAAATAAATTTATTTTTCTCAATTCCAGTAATTTTACAACCAATTGTACTATCATTTTCTGGATGTTCAGGTACCCAAAAGAGTTCATATTTACCTCCAAGTTTAGGATCTACATCAGCTTTTATTGTTAGCCAATTCTCTAAAAGTTCGTTTTTTGTAAACATTGAAAATGCAGTATTGACATCACAATTAATTTCTTCTTTAACCAGAATAATATGTTCCATCTCTAATTACCTAATTAATTATTTGTTTATTTCATTGATGTTTTTAATAGTAAATTTATTTAAGTAACAAAATGATATAAAGTAACAAACTTTTATTTTATTTAAATTAATAAGTTACTTACTGGTAATGATGTGAGGAAAATGGAAGTATTTGAAGATTTAGAGAATATGAAAAATTGTCCTATAGAAGCAACTCTAAATATTATTGGAAAGAAATGGTCAATACAAATAATTAGAGATTTATTTAAAGGTAAAACGCGATTTACCGAATTTTTAGAATCTAATCCTCAACTTAGTACAAAAATGCTATCTTTGCGTTTAAAAGAATTACAAAAGTCAAATATTATTAAAAAGACAATTAAGTCCACGACTCCAGTAACGATAGAATATTCTTTAACCCAAAAAGGAGAAAATTTGAATAGAATTCTTTTCCAATTAGCTGAATTTTCCTTAAGAAATTATCCAAATGAAGTATATAATAAAAAGTCGAAATCAATAGAAGCGGATATTTTTAATTTAAAGAAGTATTTTAGAGTAGATAATTCACTTTCATTTTAGAACTCTTATTCCAAAAGTTATTCAAAATTGATAATATTCTTTTGTTCTATTGAATTAATAGAATTTGATAAAAATGTCAAAAATTTAAATATTAGGGGATAATAATTAATTTTAGCACATAAAATCAAATCCAAAACTAAAGTTTAGGAATTATGTCAGAACCAGATCTAAGTATTGAAGAATTAAGTGAATTTGTTAAAGCAATTAAAGAAAGATATGAATTATTAAATACAAATGAAAAGTTCAAGGAGCAGTTTAAGGAAGAGTGTATCAAAATACTTTTAAATCCAACAGATGCCGAAAATGCTGCCTTAATTGAAGTTGATAAAGGAACTATATCTGTGAGAAGTGTAAAAAATGTACCTAAAGAAAATGTGAAGAAAGAAAAGCTAGGGTGGGATAGTTATATGAAAACTACAAGGCAAATATTTAAAGAAATTGGTGATGGAACACTCTCAGGCAAAGATATACGGAGAAAAGTTCTTGCTCGAAAAATCAAAGTTAAAGGATTAAAACACTTGGCTTCTTTAAGTCAAATGAGTGCTTTAACTCGGGGAGAGGGAGAACAAGAAATAAAGTTTAATAAATCCTAACAAAATTCTCGAAAAAAATTTACTTTCTTAATTAATTTTTAGAGAAAAAAATCACTCCTCCTAATCTTATTTTTTGAAGAGTAGAAGCCCGGAGTGCTATGGGAAACTTAACCTATATATTTAAATTCTTTCGTTCCTTACTAATTAACATATTAAAAAGAAATTTAAACTGAGATTATATTGGGGTTAAAATCAGAAGTAGAAAAACCTAATGAAACAAGGGGAATTACCGACACAAAGCAAGAGCGAGTGAATCATTCAGTATGGTTAGAACAAAGATCCTTTCGAATTGCTTTAATAAGTACTTTCACAGCATTAGCGATAGTTTTGGGGTATTTATTAGCATACGTACCCAACATAGAATTATTTACTCTAATGATTTTTTTATCTGGTTTTATTTTAGGGAAAAGAGATGGGATGATAGTTGGGTTCTTAAGTTCTTTCATCTTTTGTTATTTTAATCCTTTTGGTTCTTCTCCTTTACCACTTTTGGCATTCCAATTGACTCATTATTCTATAACTGGATTATTGGGAGCTTTAACACGTAATCTTATAGAAAAGAAAAATTTATTTACATTAAATGGAGATTTCTACAATATTCCTGTTATGGTTTTATTTGGCATAATTGGGGCATTAATTACTTCAAATTTTCAAATTATCGCTTCATTAATTCACGTTCTGTCTTTCTTAGGTACTTTAAATGAATTTATTCCTTATTTTCTCACAGGAATTGTTTTTACTGGCATACATATTATTGGAAATACACTTGAATTTATTTTTATATTACCAGGCTTAATCCAATTAATAAACAAGATGCTCTATTAAAAGAAAAAAAGTTTAGAAAATAGCTAAGAATGCTATTGTAGATGGTATCATCATCACTAAAAGTATAATTACGCAAATTAATAAACAGATATTTCTCTTTTTTCGATCTTCATTGTTGTAATTGGTTTTATTTTCATTTAAGGATTCTTCTTCCATCTTATAATCTTTAATAATTATTTTCAATTAAGATAAATAGTATAAAATGAGTATATAGAATCAATTTTTTATTGTTCTATTTAAGTTAATAAAGTAATTTTACCACCAGCAGCTTCAATTTTTTCAATTGCTTTTTTAGAAGCTTTATTAACAATAACATTAATCGCTTTATTGGCTTCTCCTCTACCTAATAATTTCTGAATGTTAAGCTCATTCAAATTAATGTTATATTTATTTCCAGATTTAGTTGCTCTTTTATTGATAACAAATTTCTCGATTTTATGGTCTAAATCTTTAATATTTATAGTATTAACTTGATAGATTCTGTTAATATCTTGAGGTCTTTTAAAGCCTTTTTTTCCCAAATCCCAATCAGGATCAGGAAATCCAAGTTCTTTCTGCTTTAAATAATAACTATACATGCTTTTTTTCCATTGAGTAGTTTTTCCTCTTCCAGCTCTTTGTCCCGTTTTTCTATGTTGACCTACTCTACCATAGCCATGTGTACGACTGCCTCGCATTTTTCGGACTTTCTTAGGAAATTTTCTTGTAATTATCACTCACCTTATTATTATAACATTTTGTGAATTAATTCATTTATATAAATTCCAACATGACCCAGTGTTCCTCCCTCATTGAAATGTTTCTTTAATGTCCCTCGATGTCCTTTTCTGGGGGGATGTAATCGAAAAACTGGTTTAATTTTATATATATCTTTTTCACGATACTGAATTTCACCGTTCAATAGGGCTTTAGCTAATTCTCTAAAATTTTTATAATTAGTTAAATTTTTAATATGTTCTTCTGTTAGAGTATGATTACCTTCGACTTTTCCTCTCACTCTTAGTAATCTGATTAATGTTTTTTCATCAATTTCTCCATAAGCAATATAATCTTTACATTTTACTAACATGCCTTTATATGAAGGAATACCCCATATAAGTACACCATGATTTACTTTATGCATTTTAAGCATCTTCAACGTATCTGATATTTTACCTTTCATCCCAGGAGCGCCCCTTATTCGAATTGCAAAATAAAGCTTTGGTTGAAATTCTGACTCCTTTACCTTTGGGTTTTTTTTTGCCATAGCCATTTAAACACCACTCTTTTTCATAAATTAAAGTTATATTTATGTGCATGCTTGAGAGCATCAATAGTTGCCTTTACAAGATTTTCACTTGTTCTTGTATCACCATAGGTTTTGCTCCATATATCTTCAATGCCGCATAGTTTTAGCACTTGTTTTACTTTGTCTGCACATGCTAATCCAACACCAGCAGGAGCCGGGATTAATTTGATTTTAACTGAACCGCATTTACCTTGAACTTTAAAAGGAATACTATGAGTACCCCCACACCCACATTCTTTACTTCCACATCCTCTAAGAATTGGAATAACAGAAAGTTTAGCCTTGTCAATTGCTTTCCTAATAGCAGGTCCAACCTCTTTACTTTTAGATGCTCCAACACCAAGGAAACCATCAGCGCCTATAATTACTACTGCCTTAAATCTACTTCTTTGCCCACTAGCGCTCATCTTTTGGATCATTTTTATAGATATAACATCTTCACGTAATTGTGGTAATAGAACATCTACAATTTCTTTTTCCTTTACAACTAAATTGTTTTGAAATATCTTTTCCAATGTCATAAGGCCCTGTTGAACAAGTTCACCTAATTTTGTTTTTGGGACCCATTCTTCATCAATACTTCTTAAACGACTCATTTTATATCACGTTCTTAAGCTTTAGTCTCAATAATTTTTAATGAATTTGAAAAAATTTGACCAAACTTCAATGGATTAATTTTTTTAATATTTATATAACTGGAAAATATTTTTTCATATTTTTCTGGTTCATTTGATTTTAAAGTTTTGGCATAATCTTCAATATGAGCACCTTTGATTCTATCATTTAATCCTTCTGGAAAAAATTCTTCACGATAAGGAATATTGAGACCTGCATCTATTAATCCTTTACATCCAGCAAGTACTCGATTTTTGTGATAAAATATGCTTAAATCAAAGATAGCTTCATTTATTTTTTTAGCTTTTGCCCTTAATCCAGCTAAATAACCAGTTAAATAAGCTGCTGGAATATTACCAGTATTAGCAGTCCAACCATATTTTGAGGTTAATTCCTTAGAAAAGGCAGAAACTAAAACCTTATCTCCTCCTAATTTAGATTGAATAACTTGAACTCTCATATGATTATTTGAAGCTCTTAGCACTAATCTTATTCTTCTTGATTTTAGTAATTTTGATCTTTTTTGGTAATTAGTTTTACCATCATGTCTTCTTCGAAAAGATCTTCTATATCTTGGACCTTTTGCCATTTTTAGCGACCTCTCCCTCTCCTAATTAAATCTTTTTCCTTAATATACCTATTCAATTGTGCAACACTATGAAACATTCCACCTTTAGCATTTTTATATAATTTCCGATAATTAGTTGCTGTAATTAACTTTCGATCTCTAAGTTTTTTCAATTCTTTTCTAATTGGGCGAATTTTTCTTATCCATGCTCTTTTCTTTGGTGTTCTAGCATACTTTTTACCTTTTCTTTTTCCTAATCCTCTCGCTCTTCCCTTTTTCTTCCTTTCATGGGTTAGGTTTTTTCTATATTTTGAAATTCCTTCTTTGTATTTTTTTTGAATTACCCCTTGTTTTATTAAATTGCGAACATCTTCTCTTGTAATTGCTAAAGAAATATCTTCTATTAAGTATGGATCGAAATAAACTCGATTTTCTCCACATTTAAGAATTTCTGCAGCCATCCTTCTTTGTGGTTTTAAATTCATTTATTATCTCCTCTTTTGATTTCTAAACTCAGTCCTCTAAATCAAGAGAATCTTCTAAATTATCAACATCAAGAAATTCCTCACTTTCCTCATCAGAAATTGGTGCTTTTACTATTGTTTCTAACCGTTCAAGTTCTTTTTGTGAAATTCCTAGGTTCAATATTTTAAAACCTCTTTTTTGGCAGTAATCAATAACCGCAATACGCTTTTTAGCACCTAATCTAGCTGAAATTTTTATAGCATGCTTTTTTTTATTTAAATTAGATAAATCTTTTAAATTAGTAATTCTCACTTCTTCATATCCAGATGGATGTATCCCTCTTACTTTTTTAGGGCCTCTATAACCAACTGTAGGCGATTTAACCCCAGATTTTTCTTTTTTTCGAGTTGCTGAATCAATCCCAATAGGTTTTCTCCATGAATCTTTTACTCTTTTATATCTCCAGGATTCTACTCTCCTAAATGAAGGTCTTTTCTTACTTATTTCCTTTCTTATTTTTAACAATCTTTTTTTTTCCATGATACTTCCCTCACTTTATTTCCCAGAGGATTTCATCTCCAAGCATTCTTTTATATAGATAAACTCCATCTTGAAAAACTCGTGGATCCTTTTTACGGATACGACATGCTTTTTGAACATTAGCGGCTGCTTGTCCTAATGATTCTTTATCGGGTCCAATAAAATATATATCATCTCCCTGTATCTCCACTTTCACATTTTCTGGATAATTTGCTTTCCTTGGTGCTTTTTCCCCTAAGAAATTTACAATTTGAATCATTTGTTTATCTGGTTTCACTTCACAATTACATGGAAAATGTGAATAACAGATTTTCGAGACATATTTATAATTGGTTTGAACCCCAATAATTAAATTATTGATAATACTAACAACTGTTTTAATTAAAGCTAAAGTTGCACCCTTAGGGAAATTTGTCGAAAAAATAATTTTATTTCCTTCAATAGAGACTTTTATCCCTCTTACGTGAGAAAAGTCTTTTAAAATATCTCCTTTTGGGCCTTTCACCCTAATATGATGCCCACCTTCCAATTTAACTTCAACACCCTTAGGGATTTCTAATTCTTCCTTAAAGAACGCAATTTTTACCATTTTATGTTTACCTCATGGTTGAATTAATAGATATAACACAAAGTATTTCCACCTATTCCCTTTTCTTCTGCTTCTCTCATTGTCATTATACCTTGATTAGTTGTGAATATAATTATACCTAAACCAGGTGCAGGTAATAATTTTCTTTCTAACATTTCAAATTGCGTAACCTTGTAGTTCAGCTTTAATAAACCCGCACATTCATTTATCTTTCCTAATAAAGCAATTTTAAATTTTCCTTGACGTCCATCATCATATCTTTCGAATTCTCCGATATAGGCATGTTTTTGAAAGATTCTAAATATCTGTTGTAGAATTTTAGAAGCAGGGCTAATTATTACTTCTTTTTTACGTGCTCTTTCTGCATTTTTAAGAGCACAACATGCATCTGCTATTGTATTTGTCGTATCTTTTCACCTTTTTCTATATTTTTTATTAATACTTATTCAAATCTTTTAAATCCAATATCTTTACCAATTTCATAGAAACATCTTCTACAAATATATAGTCCATATCGCCGGATTACGCCTCTATGAGTATGGCAACGCCTACATTCGCGTACTCCCTTCCCATAATGTTTACCTTGTGGTATCTTTTTTCACCTTAATCTTTAAAAGAACTCTAAATCTAATTTTTTAACAATCTCAACTCCAAATGTCTGTATCAAAAAATATTGGGTTTCCTCACGTGAAACATAATGATATTTTGGAATTTTTGTATGTTTATTCCTCCTAAATTTTACTCGCATTCCAGGTCTTATTACTCTACCAATGCAGTCTAAACCCCATATACCTATTGTATTATCATATTCAATACCTGGAATAGAAATATGTTCTGTTATTCCAAAACCAAAATTTCCATAATCATCAAAACTTCTTACTAAGATTTTGTTGTTATTTACAATTAATAATCTTTTGAGAAGTTTTTCCGCATTTTGACCTCTTATAGTCACTTTAGCCCCAATTGGACGCCCTTTTCTTAAATTAAATTCCTTCACATTTTTCTTAGATAGTGTTTTAATTGCTTTTTGATTTGTTATTGTTTCTAAGACTGTAACTGCTTTTTCTAATTCCTCCCCTCCCGCTCCAACTCCTATATTTAATGTTAATTTTTCTAAAAATGGACGTTTCATTGGATTTTTCCATTTTTCTTCAAATTCTTTTGTTAGGGTATCTAGTTTATTTATTTTAGTTTTGGATGACATTCTTTAATCACAAAATTTTTATTTTTTAATTATACACTTTTAATTTTTGGTAAATCTATTTCAGAATTTTCTTCTCCTATAATAAATGTATAATCATAGAGAGTTTCTGTATGATCACCATCATGTTGAATGGAGACTGTACTTGCTTTGGGGCCAAATCTTTTTAAAATACTAATAATCTTACCAATTTGTCCTATATTTTTTCCAGACATGATGATTGCCATATTGTTTTCTTTAAATTTTAATATTTTATTAATTTCTTGTTCTGGAATTGAAATCTTTAATACATCCATTCGTTTATATATATCCTCTTTTGGATTTTTTGGATCTTGAACTCTAATTAAGATATTTCGTCCATCATGTAGGTTTAACTGAATATGACCTCCTTTTAGAGTTTTTTTATTGGTTATCCTGCACAATTTGAATGTACTTTCTTGTTCCGTAATTTCATGTAAGATTAAGCCATGATGAGAATCTGGAAGGATTCTATAGTGTTTATTCATTTTTTCTATTGAAACTACGTCCATCAATCCTACTGGAAATGACTCATCAGTAATAGTTTTACCATCAACCTTGATATAACCTAAACCAATTATTTTTTTTGCTTCTCTATGATTATCAACGATTTTGAGTAGATCTCTTACGATGTGTAGAAGTGGTAAGCAAAATCTATTGGAATGCGGCCCAGGAGATGGTTTAACAAAAAAAATTCCATGCTTCCTTTTTATCTGTAAAAACGCTGAAGTATTAAGTCTTTTCAACCTTTTTTGAGCCCCATGTCGAGTCATTTCTTATTTATCCTCCTCTTTTTCTTTCTTTGGAGCTTTTAATCCTTCTTCGTAAAAGCCAAATAAAGCCTTTCTCTCAATCATATTTGCTCGCCATGGATCCATCTTTTTTTCTTTTGCGAATTTTGTAATTACTAAATTTGAAATATGAATTGCTGGATGGAATTGTGTTCCATCTGTTTTATCAAATTGAGCTTCTTTAATTTTAGCTCGTTGGTTTTTGGTAACTTCAATAACCTCTCCTTCAAAATCAGAAAATTCTCCTCGTGTTATTCTTGCATGATCACCTACTCTAAGAGGAAGTCTTTTAATTCCATATTCATCACGTAGAAAATCAGCTACCCGTGTACTAAGTAATTTTGAGCGTTGATGATTTCTGTAGGTGTAGAGAGCTTTTCTTTGTTTACTTGGTTGTTTTGATTTAATTTTCATTTTAGATCCCTCTTTTATATTATCAAAGACGAAATTGATGCGAGTCTTGGAAACATTTCAGCTGCTTCTCGTGCAATTGGACCTCTTATTTCGGTTGCTTTTGCATCACCTTCTTTTGTTACTAATACACCAGCATTATCTTCGAAGCAAAGTCTTGTTCCATCTAGTCGCCTGTATATCATTTTTTGCCTAACAATAACTGCTTTTACTATATTCCCTCGCAATTCTGGTTTACCCTTTTTTATTGTAACCGTACATACACTTCCAACAGTTGCTTTTGGTAATCTTCTTAACCTCGTCTTAAAACCATCCACATTTATGATTTTGGCAATTTTTGCTCCAGAATTGTCTGCAATATTTATTCTAGAACCATTACATAATCCATAGCTAGTACGGGGTTTAACATATGTTTTTCTTCCTAATTTTCTTCTTGTTCCCACTTATATCACCCCACTTGCAATTTTCTCTAATACTATAAATGCTTTCATTTTAGATATTTTTCGTGATTCTCCAACTCTTACCAAATCTCCAACCAAAATCTCATTGTTTAAACAATCGGGTAAATGACAGGCAAGTCGGGTATTTCGACGCTCATATCTTTGATATTTTTTAACAAATTGAACATAATCTCGTCTTATTATTACAGTATTTCTTGACTTTTTACTTACAACAACCCCTTTAGTGATTTTTCCTCTAATTTTTGTATTTCCATGAAATGGACAAGACTGATCTTTACAATCTTCGGGTTTGGTCTTAGGAGGAACCACTCCGGGGATCCCAATATTTCTACTCATTTTTTTAACCACCTCTTCTTCTTTAGGCTTCTCAATCTATTTATAGGAAGTCCAATAATCCTGATTCCGTTAACTTCTAAATAATAATCCTCTTCATTATCTTCATAATTTGGTATTTTAAACCTAAAAATATAATTCTTCTTAATATAGCGCTTAATTTTATTATCCTTCTCAGTAATTAACATATTTCGTGTTTCATCAATTACAACACCGATATTCACGAATTTCGTACTTAAAGACATTGATAAGGGTTTAGCATAAGTATCAAAACCTATGAGGTCATGATATATTAAATATTTAGGATCGATCATCATCTTTCTTCATTCATAACAGTTAATATTCTTGCTATTTGTTTACGTAATAATTTAGCTTTTGCAGGATTGTCAGAAAGTCCGCCACCTGTTTGCATTGAATAAAGCATCATTAATTCCTCTCTTAAACTAACTAAAACTCTTTGTCTTTCTCGATCATCCATTTCTCGAATTTTTTCAGCCGTTATTATATCCATAACTTATCACAATTTTATTATAATCAAATTATTTTTTTCCTTTTTTTTCATCTTTAACTTCAGAAGTTAATGAAATTTCAGAAATTTCTTCTTCATTCACTTCATCAAGCAATTTTTTATCTTCTTCACTTAAAACTCCTTCTTCTTCTTCAATCACATAATCTACTAGTGTTTTCGCTAATTTTGCAACTGCCTGTGCCTGTGCCTTAGTTAGAAGATCCTCCTTAATATTAATATCATCTCCCATTTTTGTATCGGCTCGCATTATTTTTACTATTATTCCTAATACTCCTGATTTCTGTATACATTGAGCAACACCCTTATCCACGCCTTCTTGGGCAGGTTGACCACTTTTAGACATAGTACCGGCGCGAAAGATTTGTGTTCTAGCTCTTTGTGAAGTAACTTTTCCAGATATAATAATTTCAACTCCACGTGCTCCAGCGTCCATTACTTTTCTAAGAATATAATATCCTGCTCTTCTATAGTGTCTTCCTCTGTCTAGTGAATATGCAAGTCTTTCTGCCATAATTTGGGCATCTAAATCTGGCTCAGCGACCTCTTCAACTTCAATTTGAGGCATTTCCAAACCAAATCTATCTTGAAGTACATCTGTTATCTCCTGAATTCTCTTCCCACCTTTTCCAATCACTAAACCCGGACGCGAAGTTTTTAATGTAATTCTTACGCCTAATGGGGTGCGTTGTAACTCAACACCAGCAAACCCTGCTCGAACTAACTCTGAACGTAAATATTCATTTATTTGCATCAATTTAATTCCTTGTTCAATAAAATTTTTCACAAGAGGACTCATTTTTCTCAATCTTTTAATATTAATTATCTTGATTTTATCAAATATTTACCTAACTTGGGAATTCATAAATTATGATTTCGATGTGTGAAAGATATTTAAATTTTGATGTGCTTCTGCCTCTAGCTCGAGACATATATCTTTTTATTATTCTTCCCCTATGTGTGGCAGCATGGATAATTCTGCAAAGGTCGATATCTAAACCTTTATATTCTGCATTTGATTCTACCGATGTGAGAATTTCATAGATCCTAGCTGCTGTTTTTCGAGGATATCTTCCTGCATACCATTTAAATTGTTTTAAATCATGTTTATGGGCAGTCTTTTTTTTGGCTCGTCTGAAAGGTACTGATTGTTCAAGGCGAATAACTTTTTCTAAAAATACTTTTGCCTGATCAACTTTCATTCCCTTTATTACAGAACAAATTTCTCTTGCATGCTTTGGTTTAACTCTAATATCACGACCTGATGCTTTTGCTAATCTATCAGCATCGTATTTTCCTTCTGTAAATGAATATCCCCAAGTAGGCAATTTTTATCAACTTTTTTTATTTTTCTTTATTTCAATGGAACATATTTGGAACTTCTTGTGGCTCCAATCCCAGGAGATCCATGTTGAACTCTTTTTCTTGTGAGAGAAAATTCTCCTAGATAATGAGCTATCATATCTGGCTTAATATCAACTGTAACATATTCTTTTCCATTGTATACTCCAATTTTTAAACCAACCATTTCAGGAAATATTATCATATCCCTTACATGGGTTCGAGTGAGCAAATCTTTTCCTCTTTTCTTTGCTCTATATGCTCTTCTTAACCTTTCAAGAAGCTTCTTTTGTCTCGGTGGTAATCCACGCTTCAGAGAACGTCTTGCTCTTGCTGGTAATAGCTGTATAAATTGGTCCATATTCATTTTTCTTAGTTCCTCTAAGGTATAACCCCTATACTTGAATCGTAGTCGATCTAACTCTGATTCAGTATCTATATCCTTTTCTTCTAATTCTTCTTTCAATTCATCCTCTAAATCAGTTTCTGGTTGTTCATCCGAATCTAGATCTTCTTCTGAATCATTATCAAACTTTTGATCTGACTCTTCTAACTCTTCTTTATCATCACGTTCATTTGGAGCCATTTTTTAACCAATCTACTTATTCCATTAACTTTATTCTATAATTTTTTTTGTTATATAATATATCACGGTAAGGTTTGTAGTATTATATTAAATTTTAACTTTTAGGTTAAGTTAGCAAAAATAATAAAACTTATAAGTGTTAGATGTAATTTTGAAGAGAAGCTCTCTCTTCATAATATTTTAAAAAAAAAGGTTCTTTTTGTCTACTTATTTCATGAATAAAAAAGAATTAATTATAATGATTTGGGTTAAAAATCCGTTCTATATCATTCTCATTGAATTTTCCATCCCATTTTTCTTTTATAATTACAAACTTATTTTCTGCTTTATTAGGATTAATAATAGAATGGTAAGTATTAATAGGATTTTTAAACGTTGTTTTATTCTCAACAAAATAAAAAACTTTATCCTTACTGATTATTATAGGATTACCCTCTAAAACTTCCCAGGATTCATTCCTATATTTATGAATTTGAATTGAAAGTCCAAATTCTGGACGGATAAATATTAAATTATAATCTGGATATGTAAATTTAAAACTGTACCATTTTGGTAGCGTATCAATATACCCTTGGGGAACATGATACAAATTTTTAAATAATTCTGGTTCAAAGTTGACTTTCTTTGCAAATTCGTACTTATATGGATTATATATTATTTTATGGTTTGAAATATCCTGATTATAATGGAGTTCTACTGATTCCTTTCCAAGGTTGATTACCATATAGTAAGTATTTGGTTCAATTATTAAATCTGAATTAGAAATATTTTTAGTGATAAAAGAGGTTCCATTTATAATGAAAATATCATCAAGAGTACTTTTATTTATTTGAATTCGTAATTCATGAGAATTTGTTTTTCGTAAATGAGTACTTCTTTTAGCGGGAATAGTTTCTTTTACTATTTTACTCACTTTCTTTATTTTTCGTATAAATTTAACACTTTTAATCTATTTTCAATTTCATAGAGATATGGCATTGATTCTTGAGCTCCTTTTCTAGTAACTGCAATTGACGCTGCTACAGTAGCAAATTTAACAGCACTTAAAATATTTTCACCTTTACTTAACATACTTGCTAATACTCCAATAAAACAATCACCTGCACCTACAGTATCTATAGCTTTAACTTTAGGTGCAGGTATTTCGAATGACTTATCTTCTATTCCATCATAAATTAAACATCCTTTACTTCCCAATGTAGTAATAATATATCTTATCCCTAAATTTGAAATATTTTTTGCAGCTTGAATAATTTTTTGAGTGCCTTCCTTATTTAATTCCTTAAAATCAAAAAATGAGTGCAATCTATAAAGCTCACCTTCATTTGGGACAATAATGTCAACCATTTTTAAAATTTCAATAGGTATGCTTTTCAATGGGGCGGGATTTAAAATTTTGATCACATTACCATCAGAAGCGATTCTAAAAATCTCCCTAATTGTTTCTATAGGAATTTCCATTTGAACAACTAAAGATTTAGCCTTTTTTATTATATTGCTGACAGATCTTATTTCTTGAGGAGTCATTTTAAAATTTGCTCCAGGAGCTACACTTATCATATTTTCACCATTTTCATCAATCAAAATTAACGCTACACCACTATGTTCTTCAGGATCTCTTATAACGTTATTCATGTTAATTCCTTCTTTAGTTAATTGAGAAATCATCTGATCACCAAAAAGATCCATTCCAATCTTTCCAATAAAAATCGTTTTAGCGCCAGACCTTATTGAGGCAACAGATTGATTAGCTCCTTTTCCCCCCAAAAATTGTTTAAAAACTCCTCCTGTGACAGTTTCACCGGGATTTGGAAAACGTTTGGAATAGACATTCAAATCAATATTGCTTGATCCAATTATTAGTACATAATCATTTTCCTTAGACATAAATCTGGTACTTAATCTTGATTATTGATATTTTTCATATAATTCTATATAGTTTATATGTGGATCATCATAATATTTTATTTACGATCCTATAGTCTTGATCGAATGGTTTTAATTGAATCATTTTTTAAAAATTATATTAAGCACAAATTACACGCTTAACTTTATGCAGAACTAATATTATTAAATAAAAAAACAAATTCTAAATGGTTATCAAAATGGCTAAGGATAAAGTTATTGGCGCAATTGTAATGATCGTTGGTATATTAATTGCTATTGTTTATACAATGGGTTCACTTATTGATCTTTTATTTGACACTATATGGGATAACCCAGATTGGGATAGTTGGTTGAATTTCTTTGGAATTGATTGGCTTGATTGGAGATTATTTGTAGTTGCGCCTATGTGGCTTCTAGTTTTGCTTATCTCAATTATTGCAATTTGGATTGGCTACAGCATGTTAACTACGCCAGCACCTGTTCCTCTTGAAGAACTTGAGGAGGAATTAGCTGCTGAGGAAGCCGAGGAAAGTGAGTAAAAAGCTAAAAAATAAATATTTTATTTTTTTTTAATTTTAAAGGTAATCTACAATTACATTTAACTTTTTTATATTAGAGCTTTTTAATTTTATAAAGAGTCTTCTTAAATCAAAAATCTTCTAGATTATATGCATAGATGCTCCCATCATCATAGCAATTAATAATAATCCTTTGTTCCTCAAGGAATTGAATCATATTTATACATGAATCATGTTGTATTTTAAATAAAATTTTTCCTATTTCAGGATCGACAATGAGTAGTTCACCTTTAGTAGTCCCGAGTAATATGAATAATTTTTCTTGAAACTTAATAATTTTTATAAACTCGCAATTATAGCCTTTTAATTCCCATTTAACCTCAAAAATTTCATTTAAGCATATAATTTTTGAAGTGAATTTTACTTTTTCAATAGCTATTAAATTTTTAAAATAATCAAATGAATAAGAACTTATAATTGCATTATTGAAAACGCACTTTGGATATGATATACATTTCCAAACGAAATCCTTGAATTTAATTATTTTAAACTCTTTCTGTGTTGCTTTATCTAGGATATGTAATACTTTATCATCCCCTCCTACTAATAATACAATACCTTTAACAGAATTTAGAAATGAAACGCACCTGACTTTATTAGAAAAAGTTTTAAACCATAATAAGCTTCCATCTATCCCATCAAAACATCTTATTGTACCGTCATTTCCACAAGCAATTATTTCCTTTTTACTATTATTCTTTGTATCTATAAAGATAATCGCATCTCCTATGCCATCTTCAAAAACTTGACCCCATATTAAATCACCGTTTAAAGGATTTAATACTCTTAAAGATTTATCAAGTGAAAATACGATTAATTCATCGATATTATCATTATTTATATCATCTATAAGAATTCCACTAATAGAAGAATCAAATTTATGATTCCACAAAGATTTTAAATTATATTTTAAATCACATTTAAAAATTCTTAAAATTCCATCCATTCCACCTAATATTAACTCATTTTTCCCATCATTATCAATATCGTATATCTTAGAATGCCAAATTGGTGAATTTTTAGAAATTATCCTATGATATAACAATTTTCCATTTTGTGAAATAACAATAAGAACTCCTGTTTTAGAATATGCAATAATTTCTTCCTTACCATTACCATTTATATCAGCTATCTCAATCCCATAGATTGATCCGCTGTATTTGTATTTCCAAAATTTTCTTAATTTCATTTTGAAGATGATAGGTTGCGATTAATATTCTTTTTAGATTTAATAGTTAAGAAATTATTGATATGTTTTCTTAATAAAAACGAAATTTAAATTTTTTATTTTATTATCAAAAATAAGATTATTATAAAATAATCAAAAATTTTGAAATAAGAACATAATGGAGTTAAAAAAATGTCCTTTGATATAAAGATAGATCTAGATGCATGCACTGGTTGTGGTACATGCTATGAAGTATGCCCTTCTGAATGCTTTGATGAACCTGAGGGAGGTAAAGTAAATGTTATAGAAGAAAACAGAGAAGATTGTGTTGGTTGTAGGGCATGTGAAACTCAATGTCCAGAAGAGGCAATAGAGATCATTGAGAATTAAATCCAAAGAAATCTAAAGTATACTATTCTTTTTTTTATTTTTTATATTTTTATATTGATAGTATTACCATAATAATATTCTATTACAATTTTTGCAAATTCCTTCATTAATTTGTATATTTATACAATGTTCATGATATGGAGTATTGCAGGCTTCACAAACAAATATTTTTCCCTTATATTCAGTGAAATCATAGTTACAGTAAATGCATTTGTTAGCAAATGAAAAATCAGGATTATTAACGTCTATTTCAATTATTTGAGAGGTTTGTGTTAATTTATTATTCCCAATTGTTGGCGTTAAATATTCTGTCTGTTGATTTGGAGATATCCATTGGTCTTCTAAGGGAGTTTGATAAGATTGATGTTGAGTTTGAGGTGTTTGAAAATCAGAAACATAACTGGGGGTTGATTTTTTTGAGATACCCATTTTTAGAGATACTTTCTCATCTAAAATATTAGTTAGTATTAGAGCTGAAGCATATTTACCTTTAGTTCCACCTTTTTGTAAATGTGTGTGGCTAATCATATGAATTACTCGCCCACCCTTTTTTCCATAATCGAATTCTATAAGTACAGGTGATTCTCCCCACTTATTTTGAATTTCCCATGAACTAATTAATACACGAACAGCTTGAGGATTTATAATTTGTATTGGAAAAGAACGTGTTTCTAACCACCAACGAAATTCAGTTTTTTTTGTATTTTTAACTGATTTTTTTTGCCATTTGTTTTGTTGAATTTCACTTATTACTCCTTCTAAAAAGGGATGATTTGGTTCAATAATTTGACAAGCAACAACAGCATCAGCAGTTTTTGCTTGATTCCAACGAATAAAACCCGGAAAAATATTTTCAATAATACTTTTTAAAGCCCAATCTGTTGTTATTAACCATCCACCATTCATTACAAAATCTCTAATTTTTGGATGAGAAGCATATGGAAGATCACTACCCGGACATCCAATAAGAACTACATCATATTCAGATATATCTTCTTTCATAATATCAGTTTCTTTAATAACTTTTTTCAATGATGCGTACATATGTTCAATTACTTTTTTGGGTTTTTCATATCTTCCATTAATAGCTAAAATTTTTCCGTGTTTTTCGACGGCTTGTACCACATCTTTTTTATTCAATGCTTCCATTTTACGTTTCTTTACTTCTGAATAAAGATCTTTCCAACTCATTCCATCAGCCTTTAAATAAAGTTATAAGGAATTTTTTGTTATTTTATAATTATTATAAATGAATTAATATATATATTTTAACGAGAATAGATAAAATTGTTTAACTTAAAAGAATTAGGAGAACCTATTGAATTTTGGGAATATTTTGAAAAAATTTCCAAAATACCTCGGTGTTCCGAACATGAAGAAAAAATTAGGTCCTTTATAAAGAAAGAAGCAGATGATTTGGGTTATGTTACTAAAGTTGATAAAGCTGGAAATCTTTTAATAAAAATTCCAGTGAAATCACTTCCCTATCTAAAAGGAGTGTTACAGTGTCATATGGATATGGTTTGTGAAAAAAATGAAGCTGTAACCCATGATTTTTCCAAAGATCCACTAAAATTAATGATTAAGAATTTAAATGGTGAGAAATGGCTTACTGCTGATGGTACAACGCTCGGTGCTGACAATGGTGTTGGAATTAGTTATCTTTTAACCTTAATGAAAAAAATCCATAAGGGAGAAATAGATATTGATTCTTTAAGTTTAGATTTACTTTTCACTGTAAATGAAGAACAAGGATTAAGAGGTGCATTTGAAATTAAGGAGGATTTTACAGGCGGAGATTTTCTGATAAATATTGATGCTGAAGAGGATAATGCAGTAACTATTGGATGTGCAGGAGGAATTGTAACCATTTATGAAGTTAAAATAGAGAAGATAAAGGTTGAGGAAACATATATTCCAATAAAAATATTTATATCGGGATTATTAGGAGGCCATTCGGGAGTAGATATTAATTTAGGGAGAGGTAACGCTCTAAAGATTATCAGTCAGATTCTATGGAAGTTAAACAAAAAGTTCAAAATTCAATTTTGCTCAATAGATGGGGGAAATAAAACTAATGCAATACCTAGAGAAGCTACTTCAATATTATATATAGAAAAAGATAAATTTTCTGAGATTAAGAACTTTATTGAAACTCAAAGTAGAAATATTAAAGTAATTTTTGAAGGAATTGAACCAAATTTAGAAATTTCAATTAAGAAATTAGAAAATTATTCTAATAAAAAAGTTTTTTCAAATAAATTTCAAGATAGAATATTAAATATTATTTATTTAATACCTTTTGGACCTCTCTCGATGCACCCTCAGATAAAAGGTTTAGTATTTAATTCTACCAATTTAGGTACAATAAAGACTAGAGATTCTGATATTGAAATTAAAATAAGTCAAAGAAGTTTAAGTGAATATTTTAAGACTGTAATTTGGGAGAACGTGAAAGCACTTTTCGATTTGAGTAATTTAGATTTTAATTTCAAGATAGATAGTGATTATCCAGGATGGACACCAAATTTTGAATCAAATCTTTTAGCGAAATGCGATGAAACTTATGAAGATCTTTTTAATGAAAAAATAGTAGTCAAAGCTATTCATGCTGGGTTAGAGTGTGGAATATTGAAAAAAAAGTTTCCACAAATGGATATGATAGCAATTGGTCCTATAAATGAAGCAGCCCACTCTCCAGATGAGCGTTTGCTTATTAAATCTGTTGAAAAAGTTTGGAAATTTATAATTGCTTTATTAAAAAACTTAAGTTGCAATTAAAGATTTTGTTGAAAACTATTTGAAAAACTTAATAAATTTATGTTAATAATTATTCTATAGCTTACTTGAAAGCGAATAGTTATGAAAGAAAAGTTAGATAAAGAGGAAATTATTGGTTCTGAAACAATAATAGAAAAAATTAGAAGTAGAACCCCTTGGCTGTTCGGGAAATCTATAAGGAAACCCAAGATTAATTTTCCCAAATTCAAACTTCCAAGAATTTCCTTTCCAATGCCTTCAAGATCTTTAAGTGTAATAGCTATTTTAATAATATTATTTATTCTTCAAACAGGGGTGGTTTATTTTATAGTTAGAGAACCTCCTGCACTTGGGGCAACTTCTGAGGGAGATCCCGTATTTATTTTTGTTGATATTAATGAAAGTTATATTATAGAGGGCATTGTAGCTTCAATATTAATTTTCTTCTGCTCAACAGGATTTATACTATTATATCAAGCATCTAAATATGTATATAATAAAAAAATGGCAGTTTGGATTTTATTAATTGGAGTTATAATGATTATTACAACTTTCTTCTTGCTTCAGTATATGTTAAATGTGAAACTACAGCGATGATTACTTTTTAAAGCAATTTTTTTATTATAATCCATTTTATATGTTTACTATAATTGAGATTATAATATTTAATTTTATTAACCTATTCTAAATATTTCTGTTAAGATTGTATTATTCAAATTGGATAGAATAAAATTGCAATAAGAAAAAAATAAAAAGAGATTTGAAAAATATATTTTAATTAATTTTTAAATCTATTTTCCAACAAATGCATTATAGGATGCTTCGTCTAATAAATTACCTTTTTCGGCATCCCAATTTGAAGGTTCAATCTTAAAAAGCCAAGCCGCAAAAGCATTTTCATTAATTTTTTCTGGCTCATCCATCAAATCCGAATTAATTTCAATTACTTTTCCACTTACTGGTGAATAAATATCACCAACAGCTTTACTTGATTCAACAGTACAATCTATTGGATCACTCGATGGTTCATCTCCATCCATTTTTACTTGGTTAAGTTCAGCATCTTCAAGACCCTCAACATCGACAAAACTAATCTCTCCGAGTTGTTCTGCGGCATATGGTGTAATTCCAACCATTTTTGTCGCATCATCAAACCATTGATGTGTTTTAGTAAACCATTTAGTCATTTTTATCTTACTCTTTTTTTATTAATTTATGAATTATAATAATATTGAATTAAATAATATGTTTTTATTAATTAAGGTAAGAATTTAAAATTTTATTATTGATTTTTTGAAGTAGATTTTTTGAAATTATGAATTTAAAACTAAGCGATCAAATAAATTTCTATTATGAATTTAAGGATTGGTACTCTCAAATATTAGAGGATTTTAAATTCGACTTTATAAAAGAATGTGAATCTCGAGATTACTTATCTCAAATTTTTTTTAAAAAAAAAAGTCAAAAATGGAATCTAGAAACCGTTTTAAGTCAATTTAAGGAAATTATTTCTTTAAAACCAATGATCTTAATTTATGGATGTGGTCCTTCTTTGGAAAAAACATTTAATATAATTTTAAAACGAAAGGGGGTGAATTTTTTTAAAAATTTTATTAATTTAACTGCCGATGGTGCATCAACGCTGTTAAGAAAAAAACGAGTTCAAATTGATGCTATATTTACAGACTTAGATGGAATTACTAAAAATGAATTTAAATATGCAAGGTTTAATGTTGTTCATGCTCACGGTGATAATAGAGAGAAGCTGAATCTGTTTAAAAATGAGATAATTAAATTTGAAAATATTATAGGAACTACCCAAATTGAACCAACTCGGAATGTATTAAATCCAGGAGGATTTACGGATGGAGATCGAATCCTCTATTTCTTACGCACCCTTTTACAACCATTTCATAAATTATTTCTTATCGGAATGGACTTTGGAACTATTATTGGTAAATATTCAAAATTAGATCTCATACACAATCAAAAAGCAAGTCCTATAAAATTAAAAAAGCTTCAATATGCTATTAAACTAATAAGATGGATAAGTGATAAAATAGATAATAAAATATGCTTAGTAAATTCTGAGTGTAAAACTAGAGATTTTCCAAACCTTTCAATAGAAACTTTTTTGAAATTCTTTAATATTTAAAATCTACTATTCCTGAGGAGGTTATTTTGTAGAGTATTCTTTTTTCAGGAAGACTATAAGAATTTACAAGGTGAATATATCTCTGTTCTTGACTTTTATAATCCAAATAAATATATTCTGAAAAAAATTGATTTAGTAATTGATTGCCTATTGGTGAAAATGGTATTAATGTATCATCACTAAAATTCGAAGATACTTGCGCGGTAGCTATTGTAATTAAATTATAATCTAATGTGAGTGAATTAATTTTCTTTAAAATCCTAAAAAATAATTCCTTAGTTTTATAAGAAGAAATATCTTTTTCAGAATTAAAATAATTATTTATAGTGTCTATAATTAATATGTTAAGTTGATCTTTTTCTAAGACGGTCTCAAGATTTTTTAATGAAAGCAGAAAAGCAGAATTACTCATAATTTTTGATATTAAAGTGTTTTTCAATATTAGGTGAGATTTTAAACGAGATGATCTCATTATTTCCTTTAATCTCTCAGGTCGGAAAGTATTTTCTGTGTCAAAATAATAGACTAAATATTTACTTCTTTTTGGTTTTTCAGAAAACTTAGAAAATTGAATGTAGGCTTGAACACATAATTGATGACACAGCTGTGTTTTACCTGTATTATTCGCTCCAAAAATTAAATATTTCTTACCTCTATAAAAACCTCCACCTAGAACTTCATCAAAATTTTTTGCTCCTGAAGTTAAAATTGCTAGAGAACTTTCAAGGGACTCTGATTTACTTAAAACATTATAAATTTTAATTATTTGCCCTTTATCAATTTCTAATATTTCATTAATTCTCATTATTAGTTAATAATGATTTTTAGGTTTAAATATCATTTAAAATTATTAATATAAATTTAGCTATTAAAGATATAAATTCTTAAAAAAAGGAAAATTTAATTTTTAACTATTCATAAAGAATATATCATAACTCTTATGATTATTTAATTTTAGATGAACCAATTAAAATAAATTTATAAAGCTAATAAAATGGCAAAAAAAAAAAAAGAAGTTTGTCCTTACTGTGGTAAAGGTTTTGCCTATTTATCTCGTCATAAATGTAAAATAAAAGAACGTGTGGAAGGTCCCACTGAAGAAAAATCTACTGTTGAAAGAAGAATTGAAAGAATAGAAGAGAAGAAGAAAGAATTTAACCGAACATTAAGAAAAGATGAAAAATTCATTTTGAATATTATAAATCGTGAAAAAGATATATTTTTTAATGATCTTATAGAAAAAAGTAATAAGAAAAGAATTGAATTAGAAGAAATACTTGAATTACTAGAATTACAATCGAAAATAAAAATGAAACGAGAATTAGTTGATGCATCATGGACAAAACATATTTTTGCTATTGATGAAATAGATAGTAAAGTAAAAGAGCTTAAAATCGATGAAAGCAGAAAAGATTTTATTTGGAATATGTTTTCTCGACAACCCTGCTTTATTTGTCCATTTCGAGATAAATGTAATGATACTAATTTAGATCAATTTAATCCAAAACATTGTCCATGGTTAACGGAATGGATTCAAGTCACTTCAAAAGGAGAAGAATATAATATAAATTTTGATGAGATTGAGGCACGTTTACAGGATATTTAATTATTTCTTTTGTAAGCCAATTAAGTAAATTTCATTACTCCTTTTTTTAGATGATTTTGGTTTATATGATTTCACAATCCTAAATAATGACAATATTTCATTCTTGAATTTATTAAAATCAGTACCTTGGAAGATTTTAATAACTAAATTCCCATTACGTTTTAAATTTCTTTTGGATATTTCAAGTATTAAATAACAAAGCTTTAATTGGTTTAAATGATCAGCAAATTTGTTTCCAATTTTATTAATTGATGCATCTGATAATATTAAATCTAAATCACTATTAAAATAATTACTTATTTCTTTTTGTAACTGTGGATTAGTAATATCTAACTTTATAAAATTAATATTTTCAATAGGGCTGATTTTTTTCATATCTATACCCATGATCTTATAGTGATTCCGGTGATAATATTGATCTTTATATCTTTCTAAATTTTCTTCTCCATATTTTTTAGCAACTTGTAGCCAAGAACCTGGCGCACATCCCAAATCTAAGATATAAAAAGCTCTCTTAAAAATATTAAACTTGTTTTGAATATCTAATAATTTATATGCTGATCTTGCTCGGTAACCTTCTTTCTTTGCTTTTTTATAATAATAATCTCTTTTATGCATTTCATTTTTTTTTGACATGTTTATTAAAAGAACTATTTTTTTGTATCAATTAAAGTATTTTTTAGAGTTTCTAAATCCATATCAGTTTTTATAGCTAAAAAATCAAAATGAGTCCTTGAAGATTTATATCCTTTTTCTTTAAGTATATTTATAAGATTTGAAATTTTTGGAATTGATGAAAGTTTTAAGTTTTGACTGAGTTTATGGATATTATAATATGAAATGGGCATATCAATTTCTTGCCTCGCAAAAGTTAAGATTTTGCTTATTCTATTTTTATTTAAAAATTTAGATTTTTCATTTAATAGAAGTATTTCATTAATGAAATTAATATCGTGGATTTTATCAGCCCATAGAGGGCCGGCATAATCGAGAGATTTCTTATTTCCACACATAGGGCATTCTAGGGGTAAATGTAAAATATTATCTCCATGTGATGAGCGATAACCACAATTTTTGCAGTGTATAATGTATCCGTTTTTTTTTAAAAATTTTGAAATCCTTTGTTTATTCTTAAATGTTAAACAGAAGACCCTAATAAAGTGTCCTGAATAAAATGTTAATAATGGAATGATTCCTACTTTATTAATAGCTGCTATTCGTGCAATGAATTGTACTAAAATTCGTGCACCTATTTCTTTACTGTACTCATTACGGAGAGGTTTAGAGAGATATTTCCTCATACATGCTTTTGATCGTACTCCAAATAGAACTGCTGTATCCGTGGCAGTTATACATACCAGAGCATTACTTTTCTGAATTGTTTTAAAAGCAGAATCTATGTAAAGATTTGGAGTTCCAAATGGATCAATTGATATAACATTTGGCTTTTTTTTTTTCCCAGATGAAAGTATTAACCCCTTATCAGTAATTTCAGAAAAAAGAGCATTTGCATCTTTATTTGTAATTTTTATTTGATTTGAGGTTTTGTTAATACGATTTAATTTTAAATTCTTTTTAATAAGTTTAACTGCCTCGGGATTGATATCATTAATAACAATATTAGCAATTTTTTGACACTCTTTTAACATTCTAATAGACCCTATTCCTGATGCGGCCATTGAATCAATAATTAGTAGATCATCAGGTTTATGTAGATTTACATAAGCATTAATAGCTAAATTTGAGATATCACGATTAAGTTCCATTCTTTTGTTATAAAATACATTCATAGCCTTTGAAGGAGGCAATCCATTGTCATTTGCATAAAGAAAGATTTTCGTTGAACTTTCTGTGATTTGTGTTAGTTTCTTTTTTTTCATTGTCCTAAATAAAATAAGTTTAAAGATAAGAAATAAATTTGGATACCAATTTCGTAAGAAAATCTCTCTTATTCAAATCCTTTCTTTCTTATAATAGATAAAAAATTAGTTGTATTCTGTTCAGGATATGCGGTTAAAATTAGCTTTCTTTCATTTAACTTTTTAGTTCTAGCAATTTTTAATTGATAATTTACCCAATATTCCATAACTTTTCCTCCAGTTTGAAGCTCAATTATTTCATTATTAATGTTTTTTCTACTAATTTCATTAATTATCAAGATCTCAATATCATAAGCTTCATTTAAATAGGTTAAATTTGCTAGCATTTGATTTAATTTATAATTAGACTCATAATTTTTCTGTTTATTAGTCTTATTTAATTCTAATTGATATAAATTAGTAATTGAATCTACAACAATTAAATTATAATTAATTTTTCTTTTATTTATATGATTTAAAATTAAAAATTCAAGATTAAAAATAATTTTATTTAATTCATCAAAGTGTGTTGTCTGAATAAAAATGATATTATTTAAAATCTCTTTAGAATTATAATTGTGTAAAAGAATTTTTTCAGCTGGGAAATTATGTTTAGTATAAATATATATAACGTTTTTACCTATTTTTGCAGATTCAGTGGCTATTTGTAGCGCAAATGTAGTTTTACCAACACCAAAATCACCAAATACCGAAAATATTCCCTGTATTGTATTTATTGAAGCAAAATGTTTATTTATTTCTAAGATTGGAAATTTCATTCAATTAAAAGTTATTAATTTTATCTAATATTTATAATTATAATTTGAGAAATAAAACTTTATATATTAGTACAGAGAATTTAAATTTCTTTTATAGATTAAATAAAGAACTGATTCGATTAAATATTAAGTTTGAAATTTTAAATATAAGAGAAAAATTCCCCAAACTAAGTTCTTTAATATTGACAACTTCAGAAGATGTTCTCAATTTTACAAATTCTTATGACAATTTAAGAATTCTTTCATATTCTTATGAGGAGAATTTTGAACACTATATTTTACAAGTGTTAGCTGCATATAAAATCGATTATAAGAAATTTTTTTCAAAATTACTATTTTCTATAGATCCTGGCACGAAACAGATAGGAATCGTAATTTTTTTAGACGATTTTTTCTTACTTTCGCATACTATATATGACAAAAGAGAATTCATCAAATATGTAAAAGATAAAGTAGAATGCTTTCAAAAGAATAATCCAAATTTAATAATGTTGGAATTTAAATTCGGAAGTGGTGTTTTACAAATAATAAAAGAATTGATCGAGGAATTATATGTAACTTACAAAAATAGAGGTAACCTAGATATTAGTTTAATAGATGAATCAAAATCATCAAAAATGAAAAACCTAACAAAAAAGAAAAGATTTAAAACGAAACATGAAACAGCTGCATTAATTCTAGCATTAAGAAATGGAATAAAAATTAACCAAAATAATTACTATGAAATATTAAAACAACATATATTCCAAAAATCAAAGAGTTTTAGGAAAACTGGAGAAGATACTGAAGAATTTAATGATTTAAAAATTAAATTAAGAGATATTGTTGATAGATTGATAAATGATGAAATTTCTCTTACAAAATCTAGTCAAATAATAGGGCAATATAAACAAAATAATCTAATATAGGTTTAATAAAAAAAGGATTAACTTTTTTGTATAACGCTTTTCATAAAAGATTTTAATTATAAATTAGGAGATTTTAATATAGAAAACTGAATTAGTATTTGCTATGAAAAACCTAAGATTAAAAAGTATTGACATTTTCCGTGGTTTATGCATGAGTTGGATGGTTTTAAATCATGTAATTGCCTGGTGGGTGAAAAGCGAATTTATGTTTTTACATAGTATCACAGTAAGGATATTAGATCCAATTGGAGCTTCTGGGTTTTTATTTATTTCTGGTATAAGCACTATGATATCTCATAGGAGAAATCTCTTAAAAGCAAAGATTTCTGAAGATTATAATTCTAGAATGATAAAGAATGCTTACTTTTTTCGGACACTTTTTATTTTCATCATTGCAATATTTTACAATATTCCAACAGCAATAACATTATTCAATCCTTCATACATTTGGACATGGTTTGTTTTATTAACTGCCGCAGTATCCTTATTTATAGCATGGCCTCTTTTAAGAACTTCAAAAATTTTTAGAGTATTTATTGGAATAGGGATTATTTTGCTCCATGAATTCCTAATAATAATTCTATCACCTTTTAAGGGAGATATGAACATTTTAGGAGTTATTTATCATTTTATATATCATGATATTAACCAAGATCCCATATTGGTATTTTTTCCATTTTTTTTATTTGGAACAGTTATAGGAGATCTTTTATACGATGCGTATATACAAAAAAATCATATAAATAATAAAAAAATCCTAAAAAACAATTTCATTATTCCTACCATAATAACAGGAATATCTTTAATAATTGTGGGGATCCTGCTTAAATTTCCCAATTTTACAGATAGAATAAGTCTCTCTTGGATAATTTATTCACTAGGAATAGATATTCTATTATTTTCAATTTTATTAATATTTGAAGAATTTATAATAACTGATACAAAAAAAAGCTATAAATTTTTGTTTTATTATTCTTATTATTCTCTCACTATTTATCTTTCTCATAATATTTTATATTTTTTATTTTTAAAACAGTTAAACTTAATAACTATTTGGTTCTCAGCTATAGGTACGTTTATCTTTTTAGGTTTATTATTTCGAGCTATTTATAAAAAATGGGGCGCTAAAGCGTCAGTAAAAGTACAAATTAGTAGATTAAGTTTAGGTTTAACAAGTAGAATTGAAGAGATGTTAAAAAATAGAGAAAAATTAATATTAAATGAAAGAAAGGATTGATATTCTATTAGTAGAACGAGGATTGGCCGAGAGTAGAACTAAAGCACAATGGCTAATAAGAAATGGTTATATATTTGTCAATAGTAAAATTATTTCGAAACCGAGCAAGAGATTTGAAAAATTTATCGAAATCCGCTTATTAAAAGAGTTTCCTTATGTTGGCCGTGGGGGAATAAAATTAGAAAAAGCAATAGAGGATTTTTCAATTGATGTTAAGAAGAAGGTTTGTGTAGATATTGGAGCTTCTGTGGGAGGTTTTACAGATTGCTTAATAAAGAAGGGAGCTTTAAAAGTATATGCAATTGACACAGCTACTAATTTACTCCATACTTCATTACTAAATGAAACATTGCAGGATAAAATTATACCAATATCGGGTGTTGATGCTCGTAATTCATTACCAATCGATGAATTAGTGGATTTATGTACAATAGATATAACATTTACATCATTAAGAGAAGTTTTACCTAATGTGAAAAATTTATTGAGAAAAGAAGGTGATATTCTTGCATTAGTAAAACCCCTTTTCGAAATAGATTTTCATACCCAGGAAAAATTTAGAAGAATAAATAATTCTAACCAACTTTCTAAAATTCTTATTGAATTAATTCAATGGCTTAAGCATAATGATTTTTTTATCTATGGGATAACAAAATCAACCCAGTTAGAAAAGAAAGGATCTAAAGAATTTTTTCTTCATTTAAAATTGAAAAAGTCTAGTTTTGATCTGGATTATAAAGAATTAATTAGAGATATGTTAATATAAAGTTTTTTATGTAGAATTAATAAAAATTGAGGCATTAATTTTTAGGGTAACTTAAAAACAATTTGCCCCATTCAGTTTGAAAAAATTTCTTAATTCTTCGTTTACCAATAGTTGGGTACCATATCATATCATGATAAATCATGGAAGCAAAGGTTGGTCCTAAGAAGAATAATTCATTTCTAAACAAAGGATAGAGAAATTGTAGAAAACCTTTTCGTACCATTTGATCACCCCAAATTACTAGACTTCGCTTAACTTTAAAATTCCAATTAATATTAGGAATATCTTCACCAAGGATTTCAATTTGGTTGAAATCTCCACATCCCAAACCTTCATCGTGAGCTATGTTTATTGAAGGTAATTTTAAAGGTTCAAAACCCATCATTTTAGCAACAACCGTATCAACAGCAACTTGGTCGTAACCCGCAAGAATATAATTTTTAATACGAGGTACCATTGTTCTTGGACCAGCGCCGTCGCCACAAACAGTACCATCTACAATAGCTAATATACTGGGGTGAATTTGCTTTTGTATAATTAGTAAATCAACTAATACTTCAGACATATATTGATGTGAGAAATGTCTTCTTTTTGTTAAAAGCCCTCCAAAAGCATTTTTCATAGCACAAGTTATGCCCCCATGTTTCATTTCTTCATTAGTCTTTTTAAGTGAGCCTCCAATAGCTCCAGTATGACCATGGGTTTTCATTGTAGGGAGATGTATGATTGGTTTTCCAACATAAAACTTTGGGATAAAAAAACCTTCTGGAAATATTTTAGAATCTAATACAAATAATTTTTTATTCTTTAATGTAAGAAATTTTGACCTTAAAGATTCATAAGGAATAAAAGGGATTTTAGTTAAAGGAACAAACCAAACTTTATATTTGCTGAGAATCGGTCCCCATTTATTTCCTCTTAATCCTTTTTCTATATTAGTTACCACAGTTCTATTTTCAGCTGTAAAAAGCCTTTTAGGGTTAAAACCATCCTCAATCATAGTTTTTAGCACTCCTTCCACTTGCCATGGAGGGCTAGAACATGCAGGAAAAAACTTTGACCAACTTAGATTTAACTTAATAATAGTTTTATTTTCTTTTTTGTAAAATTTCTCATAATTTGCCAAATGCATTAGTCTTTTGTAGTCAGTAAAGACTGTTTTTGGAGAGGTTTTAATTGCATATACTTGAGAATTTTTTATCATCATCGCATAATATTTTAATTTCTTGAAACTATAAGATAACCTTTTCTTTAAAATTTTTTTCTTTACCAAATTTGAGATAAATAACCTTTTAATAATAAAAAGAATGGAGTTTATTGCTAAAACTACTTATATAATAGGAAGTTTAGTGCAGGCTGTATTTATTTCATAAAAAAATACCAATCTGCAATTCTAGTTGTGATTTCACCTTATTAATTATATCAACTACAATTTTTCAATATTTTGTTAAGATCAAATAAATTTACATCCAGAAGAAAAAAAAGGTTGATTTTTAAACGAAATCTAATGTAAATCTTACTAATAATCCTGAGTCTCGTTAGATAGACAAGGCAATCGTATTTAATATGTTATTTATTATTTTCCTCAATAAAGATTACATTAAATAAATAACATAAATATCTGTTGAATGCTGACAATAAATTTTATTGGTTTATTAAATTCATAATATCGGGAAAATTAGTATTTTTACTGATTAACTTTTTATTCTTTAAAATAAAAAAATAAATAATTAAATAAAAAATTATTAAATATAAATCATTTAAAAATCGAAATTTCAGAAAATGCTAAATCACATACCTTTACCAAATAAGGAAGATGTTAAATGTTTTATCTTTATTGCTGTAATGATTTTTTTAATCGCTTTAGCTACATTTTATTATTATTATGTGATTCGTTTTGTATTGTTTGTAGTATTTTATTGGTATATATCCATACCTATTATAGTTATTTGTTTTTCAAGTTTTGATTTTATTAGCAATAGAATATTAATTAAAAAGGCATGTGATGCCGTAAATACAGCTGAAATTCAAGAATATTTTAAAAATTCATCAGGTGAAAATCCATTAAAGGATGGTAAACCAACAAAATCTTATAAAAAGTGGCTTATTCAAAAAATAGCAACACCTAAATATAAAGTTAAAACAAAAGTTCGATTTTCTCCAAGCGATATTAAAGGATTAATAATTCTTATTATATTATTAATAGTGATTTTAATAGCTTTTTTAGCAATTTACCAAGCTATCTTTCCAGATTATCGTGTTCCTATGGTTTGGTAGTCCTATTATTTACAGTTTTTCAAGTAATAAAAAAATGATTATAGATAAAGCCTCTTAATATTATTTTTCAATTTAAGTTATTTCAGTTCCATATATTTAAAATTCAAAACATTACCTTTGTGTAACTAAGATTTACAAATAGTTTAAATTAGGGTTATAGACTAAAAAATAAACGAGTTAAATGGAAGATTATTAAAAATATCTAATTAACAATTCTAAAATTAAATACTAGAGATTCTAAATTTTTTTCTTTTAATTATGATTGTAAATCTAAACTTTTAATCGTATTATAACAAATAGCTAAACAACCATTAAGGTTTTTGGATGAGCATTTATTTGGAGTGTCTCGCGATGTATGAATGAATTTTGAATCTTTATTTGATAGAAAACAACAAACCTGCATTTTTTTTTTTTCTTTTTTAGCAAATGATCGAAATGAATTGTGATCGCTTCTTGGTTCGATAGTTAAATTCTGCTTATCTAAAGGTATATTTAATCTTTTTGCTGAAGTTTCTATAACATTAATCAATTTTTCATTTCCTTTTCTTTTCTTAAATAAACCCGTTTTATTTATTAATCCGATATTCGTCCCTACCATATCAATATTGATGTTATAAGATTTATCAAGATCATATTCCTCATTCAATTCGTCAAAATGCATTAGACAGAATTGTTTAGACCCCCATAAACCCCATTCTTCAGCTCCGCACCATAAGAATAGAATATCTATATTTTTGGGAGGATCTTTGTTTAAAATTTTCGCGAGCTCAATTAGGATTGAAATACCACTAGCGTTATCAATTGAACCAAGCGATTGATTTCGTTCCCTATTGTATAGAAGTATAGCACTCGAAATAAGCAAAAATAAAAATGACACATAGGAAAAATCGATTGATTTATCCAATAATAAAGTATATAATTCAGTAACAAAATTGTCGGAAAAATATGTTAGAACTGTCCAAATGGAAAAAATCAGTGTGGAAGTAATATAGGAAAAACCAATAATTATTACTATTAGATAATAATATCTTTTTACATTATATGGATAATTTGAAGATAAGGAATCATAATGAGCAGTAAAAATAATGGCAGGGCGGTTTTTTTTTTTTTCCACTGCTGAGATATTAGTTATGATGTTTTTGGATTTTTTGGCTCTACCAATTAAAATTAACCGGGTCATGTCATGAAAATTTATGAAAAGAATATATGTTATTACAATAAAAGTTAAATCAAGAATAATCATAAACCATAAAATTTTCAACCAGATAAATATCTCATAAAGAACAGATGTACCAAATACGAAAATAATTATAGATTTTACTAAAATATTAATCGTACTAGACCAATTAAAGGATTCAACTTTATTTTCTATATTTTCTTTATTTAATTCTTTTTGAATGTAGTTGATTGCTTTAGATTCTCCTTTTGTTCCTGCTATACGCTCAAAAACTAAATAATTTATATGTCCTATTGTCTCTTTATTATTATGTAATTTTAAATCTGAAATATCCATCCTATTGCTTTTTATTATTAAAGTTGTCCTAATTTAATTCTCTAAATTTAATATAATATATCAAGATTATTGTAATATATAAAAAGAACATTTTGTTGTTATACAATTTTTTTTAGATCTAAACCTATTATAGATATTAGAAGCCCAAAGATCTAGAATAATTCCATTCTTTAAGTTTAAAGACTGAATTTCTTTTATGTTTATCAGGATAAATCTCTTCATCAAAAAATACGTAATTCTCAATTTAAACCTCACACTTATTTTATTCTCCTATATTTAATAAATCTTTATTAGAAATTTAAATTTAGTCAAGATAATCCGATTCTGTGAATTTTATACTAATGTTCTTAAGGCGATAGAATTTTTTAGCTATTGAATATAACTATAGCTAATAAAATAGAAAAAGATTAAATCTTCGAGATATCTTATTTGCTAGAATTAATAATGCGAATGTAAAAAGAAAAAGTTAAATCAAAAATATTGTGAATAATTAAGTTTGCCAAGTATCCGAGATAAATTCTCTTCCTTCATATGAGGGTTTTTCTTCTTTTAACGGTAAGCAATACATGTAGTGTTCTCCCCCAAGATGTATTTTTCTTGGTTGGTCAATACCACATCCAACGTGTTTATCTTTTTCTTGACATCTAGGATTAAAAGGACACCCTATTGGAGGATTTATCGGACTTGGTACATCGCCTTTTAATATTATTCTACTTCGTTTTGAGCTCGGATCGAATGTAGGTCGAGCTGATAACAGTGCCTTAGTATATGGATGTGTTGGATTGTAAAAAACTTCTTCAATGGTTCCAGTCTCTACAAATTTACCAAGATACATTACTGCAATTCTATCTGCTATATGTTGTATTACACTTAGATCATGGGTAATAAATAGAAAAGACAAATTAAATTTTTTTTGAAGTTTTTTTAATAAATTCAAAATCTGGGCTTGAACTGATACATCGAGAGCGGAAGTTGGTTCATCTAAAATAATTATTTCAGGATTACATGCAAGAGCTCTAGCTATTACAATTCTTTGTTTTTGACCGCCAGAGAATTCATGTGGATATCGATCTAAATGTTCCAATTTCATTGAAACTGTTTCTAAAACTTCCAGAACGCGTTTACGAATGTTTTTTCTTTTTCTCATTTTTACCAAAATTCGAAGAGGTTCACCGATTATGTTAACCACTCTCCATCGAGGATTTAAAGAAGCATCAGGATCTTGAAATACAACTTGAATCTTTTTATGTAAATCTTTATTATAAGGACGTTCAATTTTTAAGTAATTACGATAATTTTGTTTAAATATGGATGTTATTTCAATGAACATATTTTTTAATGATGGATATTTTCTTGCGAGATAATCCCGGGTAATTCGATAAATTTTCTTAATACCTGGTTTTAAGTAATTAATTAGCCCACTCAGAAAGCGATAAATTGGTATAAATATAATATGCTTAAAACTACTTTCATTTCTTAGATGTAGTATTCTTTCTTTTTTCTGATCGCTTCCACTAACAATAACTCTATTTTCATATGTAATTTCTCCTGAAGTAGCTGGAACAATATTTAAAATTGTGTTTCCAATTGAAGTTTTACCACATCCACTTTCTCCAACTAGACCAAGTGTTTCTTGCTTATAGAGATTAAAAGTAACTCCATCTACCGCTTTAACATATCCAATTGTGCGTCTAAAGAGCCCACCTAAAATAGGGTAGTATGTCTTAAGATTTTTTACTCTAAGAACAACTCGATTCTTTTTCTCAGATTTCATCATGTTTTTTATACCTATATTTTTTATTTCTACTTGATTTTTCTTTTTATTAAATAAATATATTTTCCAATTTTATACAAAAAGCGTAGTTTCTTTCTCAGATTTTTTCCATTGATATTTTGGAGAATCTTTATACTTTTTATCAAATAAATGACATGCTATAAAATATTTATTTTCAATTTCTATAAATCTAGGTTTCACCTTATCACAAATTTCCAAACGTTCATCACATCTCGGGTGAAATCTACAACCAGATGGAGGATAAATTAAATTTGGTACCATTCCCCGGATTGTTTGTAATTCTTGATTTTTCTTTTCAATACTAGGAATTGCCCCAATAAGTCCAATAGTATAGGGGTGACGAGGTTTTTTAAATAGTTCTTCTGCTGTTGCATATTCTACAATATTTCCACTATACATAACAGCTACTCTATCACACAATTCAGCAATAATTCCTAAATCATGTGTAATCATGAGAACAGATGTTCTAAACTTCCGCTTTAAAACTTTTATTAGATCAAGAATTTGAGCTTGGATAGTTACATCTAAAGCCGTTGTTGGCTCATCACAAATTAAAAGTTGGGGATTGCAAGAGAGTGCCATTGAAATCATCACACGTTGTCTCATACCACCACTTAGTTCATGTGGATACCTCTTTAAGATGCCTTTAGCATCGGCAATTCCTACTTCCTTAATGATATCCTCGGACAATTCTAAAGCTATTCTTTTTAAAGTTGGTTTCCCTGGTATTTTTTCTTTACGTTCTTTTAGATTTTGTTGAAAATTTTCCTTTTCTTCTTCTGTAAGACTTGCCTTTTTCTCTTTAAAATCTAACTCTAATTGTTTTAATTCTTCAATCATTTTTTCTCTTTCCAAAAGGCGTTCTTCTCTAATCTGTGTAAGCCTGTCTTTTTGGTGCAATAAGAAGACTTCTGACACTTGTCTTCCAACTTGAAGAACAGGATTAAGAGAATTCAAAGGATCTTGAAAAATCATCGTAATATTGTTACCACGATATTCTCTCATTTGTTCTTTAGATAAATCCAACAAATTGATACCATTAAATTTAATAATTCCATCAACAATTTTTCCTGGTGCTCTTACTAGACGTAAAATAGATAAAGCAGTAACAGATTTTCCACATCCAGTTTCACCAACAAGACCAAGAACTTCATCTTCATACAAATTAAATGAAATTCCATCTACTGCTTTAACTACGCCTTCTTCTGTAAAAAAATTTGTTTTTAGGTTTTTAATCTCAAGCAGTATTCCTGAAGAACTCATTTTGCTTGCGTCCGTTTGGTTATTTGAATTGTTTTGATTCATAACTTTCTCTTTTTCAGCGAGATTCATTTTCTTCTTTCCACTAATAGTAATAATTATATATAGTTAAAAAATATAGTTAAAAAAAAATATTTTTATAAATTTTTCAATCTCGGATCTAACGCATCCCTTAATCCATCACCAACTAACATGAAACCAAGTACAGCAATTAGGATCATAAAACCAGGCCAGAGCGCTGCCCAGGGAGCATCATATAAATGGAGCCGTGCATCATTTATATCATTTCCCCATTCAATTAATCTGATATCACTATAACCCAAGAAGGCAAGACCCGCTAAACTCAAAATGATCCCACCAATATTAAATGTAAGAGAAATAATAATAGGTTGTATAGTATTTGGAAGGATATGTCTAAACATTATTCTCCAATTTCCTGATCCCGATGTTCTTGCGGCTTCAATATAAGGTAATTCTCGCGCTTGCAATACAACTCCTCGAATTAATCGTGAATAATAGGGCACACCAAGAATTCCAAAAGCTAGCATTATATATTCCATCCTTGGGCCCCAAATTGCGACAAATACAAGAGCAAGGATCAAACCCGGAAACGCAAGGAAGATATCCATAATTCTCATTATTAATGAATCGACCCATCCTCCGTAATATCCGGAAATAACTCCAAAGATAACACCAATAACCACACTAAAAGCAATAGACGGTAAAGCAATTGTCAAAGAAGCTCTTGCCCCATAAATGAGCCGTGCTAAAATGTCGCGTCCAAAATCCGTGGTACCGAGGGGGTGTCCTGAGGAGGCAGGCTGCCATGCACCATAAAATACACCATTAGCTTGTTCAAATGTATATTGAGAAAGCCATTCCGGGAACACGGCAAAAGTTGAGATCGTAAAAACAATTAAAATTCCTAATATGGTTAATGGAGATTTTAATCGTCGTATAAACTTTCTTTTACTTATCGTTTTTTCATATTCAAATTCCCGAATAGATAATTCTTCTAGCCTATAACCCGGTATAAAAAGAAATTTCAGATTATGGATAATCCATGAGAGAGTACTAATTATAATACCTTGTTCTTTTCTTTCTTCTAGTTCTAATTCTACTTTATATTCTTGTTCTTTTGTTTGTTTCATAACTTTTTCACATATCTCATTTTATCTATTTTAATTATTAATTAATACCTTATTCGTGGGTCAATAATTCCATACAGGACATCAATCCCTAAATTTATAATGATAAAAACAAGCGTTGTTATAAATACAATTCCATTTAATATCCAATAATCGACATTCGTAATGGCAATGATTAACAACTCCCCCATTCCATGCAAATTAAAAGTAGATTCCGTAAGAACAGCACCCCCTAATAAACCTCCAAAGTTTAATCCTATAATCGTCATTGTTGGTATGAGCGCATTTTTTCGTGCATGTGTATTGATTACATCCTTTTCCTTACATCCTTTTGCCCTAGCAGTTCTTACATAATCCTGTTCCAAGACTTCGAGCATACTCGACCGGGTTTGTCTCGTGATAGATGCCAGTGTTATAATTGTTAAACATAATACTGGTAAAATTAAATGCTCGATATAATCTATAAGCATATGGATATTTCCTGATAAGAGACAATCAATTATTCTGAAATTAGTAATACTGGGAGGATCTCCTATACCTGAAGTCTTGTAGCCAATTGCTGGAAACAGCTTGATTTGCCAAGTGAGAAGGTATTGAAACAACATTCCCATCCAAAATACGGGAATAGAAACTCCAACCAGAGCAAATCCCCGTAAGAAGGTATCTTTAGCCTTATTTCGGTGGGTTGCTGAAATTACACCCGTCTTAATCCCTAAGATAGATGCGATGATAACTGAGAATAACGCGATATCAAAAGTTCTAAAAAACCGTTCTGTAACAATATCCCATACTGGGATACCTCTATATTGACTGGATACTCCCCAATCACCAGTAAATAACCGCCCCAAGTAAAGAAAATATTGCTCCAAAATTGGTCTATCAAGACCCAGTAATCTCAACTGATAATCATACTGTTCTTGTGTAAAAACCCTACCAAGATGAGCTAAAACGGGATCTCCTGGCAACAATCTTGAAAGAATAAAAGTTAATGTAATTGCACCAAACAATACAGGTAATAATTGCAGGGTCCTTCTGATGATGTATTTAATCATACTCATAATTTATCTTCTCTCCAATGTAATTTTAGATTTTTTTAATTTCTTGAAGGTATTCTTCGTACTTTTGTCTAGTTATTGCTCCCAAAATCCCAGATAACAGGTTTAAACCTAAGATCGTAAAAATCGTAATATAACCGTCAAGATGGGTAAAAAATTCACCAATTAGAGTAATATCAAATCCAACGATAAACCACATCCATACCCATGATTGTCCAATAACAATGGGAGTAAGCCAAATACTATTTCTAATTCCATATTCGAAGAATTTTTCTCGAAAGACCATAAAAAATACTATAGCAAAAAGAAATAATGGTGCTAAAAATGCATCTGGATCGAATAAAATTTTATGCAAATATAACAATCTTTCCCCGGCTGCTTTTTCAAAGATATTACATATATATCCAAAAAATACAAAATGAATCAATAATATTGCTAAAATTAGATTACCTTGCCTACTTAATTCAATTTTAAGTTTCATAATACCCTATATAAACCAATTTCTTGTAATTTAAAAGTTTTTGGGAGACAATTAATAACAATATCTAGAGTGATCCTTTATAAAGTATTCTATTGAATAATAATATTGTTAAATTAACGGGACATTGAACTCATCCATATAAACAGTCTTTTAAATATATATAAAAATATTAACTGTGTGACTTTAAATTTTACAGCATAATAGAGGTTTTATGAGATTATTCTTTACTTTTTTATTGAGATTATCTTATTTGATGTTCTAATTTTTTAATATAATTCCATATTAAATCTTAATTTTTTTAAAACTTTTTTAAATATAGAATACCGATTTTAACCTTCAACTTTTATTCCGAATAAATTTTTTCTAAGAATTTATTCTATTTAATATCTCTCTATTTTGAATTTTGAGTATTGAAATGGTTTGTTATGCATAAGATCAAGATTTAGCTATTTCTGGATTTTTTCAAATAAAATATAGAAAAATCATTTCTGTTATCCAAAAGTATAATTTTAATTAATTAATCTTTAAAAAAGTCATGACATCGATTCTTCATAATTTAATTCGTATAATTTTCATTAAAACACATACCAATTAAATCTTAAAAACTATTGTTGTAAATAGATCAAAATAGAATTTTACTTATGCATTTTACTATTTGCACGATAATAATTTTACAGATTGAGAAAGTTCATAATTTCCTTAAGAAAAACATGAAAAATATTAAAAAAGAAAAAAATAGGATTTAATAATTTATTTTTTCAATGATGTTATTTACGCATAATGTACAGGATAGAAATACAAATTGCCCATAACATTATATGGGATGTCCATTAAGTTAGAGTCGTGAGCCCAGGCTGGTCCTTGACCGGAATAAGCAAAACACCAGGGCATATCCTCAAGTAAAAGCTCTTGCATTCTATCATACATTGCTTCTCTTACAGGTCCGTCAGGTGTTGATAAAGCCGTTTCCATTAAAAGCTGGACGTTATCGTTGAGGAGAAGTGGGTCTCTACCCGCAGCTGTTGCTTCTGTATACCCGTTATATTGACAACCGTTAGAAGCTACGGATCTATTGGTGAACAATGGATTAATAAAGTTCATGGGATCGTTATAATCAGCACCCCACCCAACAAATAATAGCTGCAAATGATTCCTGGTATAACCTCCTAACTCATAGATTTTTTGGAGTACAATACTCCAAGTGCTCCCAGCATCCGTTACTCTAATTCCAACCTTTGCGAGATTGTCAATTAACATCGTGAACACCGCTTCTCGAATTTCATTACCGATATTATAAGAGTAGTTAAGGGATCTAAATGGAGAAGTGGCTGCTTGTAGGAGCCACTGATCATCTTCGCTTACATTAAAGCCTCCTCCATAACCCATTGATTGCATTTTTAATCTTGCATGGGTAAGGTTATAAACAGCTTTTGGATGCGTGCCATTGTAGTACTTGATACCGTATCCAATAGGAGAATCCAATCTGGAGGCATGACCATATCTTATTTCATCAATAAGATAGTCATAATCAAAAGCATAAGAAATTACTTCTCTCCAATCTCTATCTATCTGCACATTATTCATTGCTAAGTATTGAACACCTGAGGATCTTCTTTCTGCCCATAGAGTAATGCCAGCAGTTAAATTGAAGATCTCCCACATCTCATCCATAGGAGAATATAAGTATTGAATATCACCGGATAATAAAGCTGCATTTCTAGCGGTTGCTGTAATAATTCCCACATAGATTAAGTTATCAATTTGGGCCTTGCCCCTATGATAATTGGCAAAAGCATGCATAACGACTTCAACATCCTCCTCGTAGGAATCGTATACAAAAGGACCAGTTCCAACGATATCACCATCAAGTTCAACAATACCACCTGTTATATTATAATAGTCGGGTGATAATATTGATGAAGCAACATAACATAATAAATCCTCGAATGGGGCAAAAGGGGCACTCAATTCAAATCTTACGGTGTCGGCATCGACTTTAACAACATCATCTATGATTGGAGTATAATCTGGGAATTCATATAACTCATATACGTCTGGGACGTATCCTGTATTAAGCCCAGTAAAGTTATACAACCATTCCATTCTATCAAAAGTAAATACAACGGCATCTGCGTCAAAATCAGCACCATCATGGAATTTAACGCCCGTTTTGAGATTAACGGTATATTCTGTATTAGTTACATCCCAAGTACCAAAACCTGCAGCAAGCATAGGTATTTTTGGTAAAGCGGGATCAGAATAATCATACATAAACAACCCTTCTACAATATTAATCATGACATTATTAGAAGCGCTGTCCCAACCATCCTGTGGATCAATGGTAAAGGGAAGATACATCTGACCAGCAGAAACAGTTATTTCACCTGCGCCTGGTGCAGCTGTCATGAAATATACTACAGCACCAATAGCGCCTCCTGCAATTGCGACAATTACAATTATTCCTATCGCTAAAGTTTTTCTTTCCATATCATTATCACATATAAAATTTAATTTTATTTTTATTAGATTTTTTAGTTAAGTTATGTTTTAAATTCATAAACTTATAAGTTTTATCTTTTTTTTTTTAATATTTTTTGAAATTAAAGTACATTAATAAAGATCTTTTCAAGCGTGCTAAATTTTCAAATTTTCTATGGTTTATATTTTTTCTCGAAGTAGATTTATTAAGTAATTAAATCTGTCATTTTTATAAAGATTCTAATTAAAAATCTTTATTAAAATTTCAATTAAAATTTAATAAAACAGAGTGAAATGGGAGAAAAATGGGAAAAATAAGCTACAAATTTAGGATTTCGACAATTTCTTCAAAATAAAAGGTAGAAAATAGAATTGCTAATAAAAAAAGGATGGCAATCATCAACCCTTTATCAAAAAAAGCTTTTTCTGCATGGCGAGCAATCTCAGGTTTAGATGAAGTTAGATACATAAATCTCATGATGATATAGAGTAAAATTGGTATCGTAAAAATAACGATATATTTATGTAAATTATCACTTCCTGGTATATCGAGATTAAATTTAAGAATCAAATAAATTGAATAGGTTACAAAAAGAGAACTTGCTATTAATACATGAAATTGATCTAATATTCTAATAGAGTATTGGTCATAAACTTTCTTATGCTCAATTGCTTTTTCTATTCCTAGCAAATTTAAATCTCCCTTTCTTTTAGCAATACTTAAAAATAAAGCAATCTCAAAAATTGCTAAGAGGAGCCAAGCGGAAACGTATTCATTAATTATAGCACATCCAGCTAATGCTCTCCATAAATATCCTGTTGATAAAACTAAAATATCTATAAAAGCATAATTTTTAAAAAGGTGATTATAAAGCTGACCGGTAAGGATTACAAAACAGATCATAAAGATTAATACAATATTTGGAATTATAAAAATCAAGCAAAATATAATTACAAACGTTAAAATTAGTAAAATTATAATTGCAAAAAAAACCGAAAGTTCACCAGAAGCAAGAGGTCTCTTTCTGATTTTTTCTGGATGGTTTTTATCTTTTTCAATATCTCGTATATCATTTATTATATAATTAATTGAAGAAGCACAACATAGTAAGATAAAACCAATTATTAAATTATAATAAAGTGATATTTCAAATAATCTTTGACTAAAAAATATTCCAGCAAAAATCATGACATTTTTATAATATTGCCGAATTCTTAAAAGATGAAAAATACTTTTAATTTTGCTAGGCATAATAAATTTATTGAAAAAGACATTTTTATTAAATTTTTTCAAGTTATAATTACTCTATCTGGTTTTGACCTTTTTAATATCTTATATCCTAAGCGACTTGAAAAGCTAGTCGATGCTTTTAGTTGAATCATCGCACCATAGTATTCAAAACTTATTAATTCTAACTTATTGTAAGGAATTCTTATTTTCCTACCAAAAATATTGTGCACACTTATGAAATACTCATTTATATTCATTTGGTTGATAGATTTTTTCTTAAATTCCTGTGAAATGAAATCTATACCCTGAATATATCCAATTTCTAAATTATTTACAGGTTTTTTGAGATAAATAAATGATTTTAGGTATCTCTTAGAAAGCCAATTTATTACATTTATTTCAGATTCTCGAAAAATATCACTTTTACTTATTGCCACATAAATTTTTTTCGGTCGAATTATTAGCTCGTTAAGAGAATATATTATTATTCTTTCATCATCTTTTTCATTATCAACAAGCTCCAATTTAAAATCTTTTAAATTATTGGCTGGAATTATTTTTTTACATGTTAAAATTTTTAGATTTCCTTTAATTTTAAAAAATATTTCATGTTCTTTGAAATTTTTAATAACCGAAAGAGAATTTGGTAATTTTGTTTTAATAATAGGTTTTTTAATATCATTATTATTTTTATCTTTGAAATAATAATATCCCTTTTTATTATTGTCATCCAAATAAATTTCTTTCAAAATTAATGGAATTTTTTTATTCAAAAAGTATTGTTCATTAAGGTCATATTGAACACGTGAATATAAAGATGAATTTAAATAATGTATATGAGAATTTTTTAAATTTATAACAATGAGTTGATCAGGATCTGTGATATCGTCAATAAATTGAACATCCTTCAACTTACCATTAATAACTTCATTTGTAATTAAATTTTTAAATAAAAAAGTTTTTTGAATGTCAAATTGATATAAATCTTTTCTTTTCAATTGATTCATTAAAAAAGAAATATCATTTACATTAAATAATTCTTTAAATTTTTGATTTGCAATAATTTTGAATTTTTCTCGTGCATCTTTAAATTTTCCTGCATATTTTTTTTGTTTAGATTTCTTTAAACAAATAAAAGGAAGGATAGCTTCTTTACTAGGTTTCAATTCATTACCTAAAATTGCAGCAATTCTATAATAACTGGGAGGGTGTGAATTAATTAAATTGGCTAAAAGTGATGCTTTAGATGGTTTTATCATTGAATGATTTAAATAAAAAGCTGTGCTTATATAATCTAATAATTGATTGTCTTTTGTTATTTTTTCATCACATAAAAGCATAGTATTTAATCCAATTTCGCGTCCGGATGCATAAAAGCTTTCTAAGTTATAGAGTGCTTTGGCCAGTTCGTTAGCATATCCTACTTTCTTTACTATTAAATCCGCTCTTCCTTCTAAAACTCTAACAAATATAAAAAGAAAGATGTAAATTATGATATTTAAAAGTATAAAACTTATCATTGGAATCCGAGGATTTCCAAAGGTATAATCATAAAAAGTAGCAGGAATTCCAAAGAGCATTCTTATAAAAAGATCAGCAGAGGTGATTAAAGTTAAAATAAGCGTGTGTCTTCCTTTGGTATGTGCCAATTCATGAGCAATAATCCCTTTTAACTCATCTTCAGGAATAGTATCTATATCTTCAGCTATTACGGCAATTCTTTTATCAAAAAAAGAACCATAAGCCATAGCATTTAAGATTGGATATTTTCCAAAACCTAATTTCACTTTACTTTTGATTCCAATATCACTTTTTATTTTATATGTGATATTTAATAAATTTTCATCTTTAACTCTCTTAATTCCCAGTAATTTATCCAAAATAAAACCTGATAAAAAATATGTTATCCAATTGACAATTATTAAGATAAAGTAAATATTCATAAAAAAATCGAGAATTGAATATCCCGGAGAGCCAAAATTTTTATCTACAATAAAAGTAAAAGGAGTATATTGGTTAATGAAGACCACAGCTAACCAAGCAATAATATATAAAAATAAGGTTAAATATTCAGGACTCATAAATCGCCAAATAATAATATACTTTCTCCCGAATAGCATGAATCCAAGAAGAAGAATTATCCAAAAAGAAAAAGCAAAACTTGTGTTTATAAAAAATGGATCTTCAAGGTAAAATGAAAAAAGTCCTGCTATAAAAATAACGTTATAAGTTATTAAAGAGATGATTAAAATTTTATTCAAAACGGGATAATCTTTCAGTTCAAAAATCCCTATCCATAAATATATTGAAAAAGAACCCATTATTGATGTTAAAAAATCTTTTGAAAAGAAAAATATAAGAAAAAAGAAAAATGTTATAGCCACAATATCACTCATTTCACTTCTTTTGCCATTTTTAACCCAATGATAAAATTCTTCAATAGTTAAACAATATAAAAGAAGAGATATTAAAAATGTCCAATCAATTAGAAGCGTTGCTAACTTAAAATCAAAAATTAATGTATTTAATATAAAAAAAAGTCCAATAGAGCAGAAAAGATATGTAATTAAAAGAAAATATCTAATGATTTTTTTCAAAGAGAATACCTTTTATTATCCTACATTTTTTTAATATAGATTATTAGTTGTTAAGTTAAAGTTTTATGTCTAGCTTCAAATTTTTTCATTTTATTTATTTCTGTCCAGAAATATTTTATAGTAATTAGATACCAAAGTAATAAGATAGGGATTACTAAAATTAATGAAATTAATAGATTAACGGGGATTTGAATTACTTTAAGGTCAATATCAGGAAATGGAATAGGCATTATTACAGATTTAATAAATAATAAGAATAATAAAAGAGAAATTAGTAATATTATCATTAAAAGAATTATACCTCTGATTCTGGGGAATTTATATAAAATTAAAATTGTAGGGGCTAAAAAAATAATGAAAGGTATTATTAAGATGTAAATATTAAAAATTCCCAATGTGAATTGTATTAATAAGATAGAGAGTATCGAAAAAAAGCCACATATTAAGGAGATAGCATAAAAATTTTTCACCAATTTTGATTCTTTTAAGGGTCCTTTAGCTAGTATTAATCTAGGTAAGGTTAATACAGCATCTTTCTGATCTGATGCTTTTATCTGATCATCTTCTAATAAAATGATGTCCTCTTTAGTTTCTCTAATATCACTACTTTCAAAAAATCCTTTCACAGAATATATATAATAAAAACTATTTAAAATATGGATTAAAAATGCACAAAATGTAGCTACTTCTAATGATCCAAATAGCATAATACATGCAATCATTACTCCCATACTTAAAGTTCCAATATCACCTGGAAAAGTTTTTGCAGGATACTTATTAAATAAGTAAAAAGGAATTAAAACAGCTATTACTGGAACTGTAAAAATTATTGCTTCAGCAGAATTCCACAATATGCCACAAACAAATAAAAAACAAACTGCAATCAAACAAGTTCCTGATCCTTCACCATTATATCCTTCTAACATATTCACTGTATTAGCAAAGACTGCTACTATTATTGGAATTAAAAATGGATATATAATTGTCAATCTAGTCTGATACAGAAAAGGAATTGTTGGAGATGATATGTTTATAATTCCATATATATTTGCTAAAAATATAATTCCACCAGAAAATATTGATAAAGCTATTTTATATCGTGAACGTAATTTTTTACGGTCATCAATAAATCCTATAAGCCCAGTTAGCAAAACTGTTAAAAGAAAAACTATTATTTCGTTAAAAAAAGCGGGAAAAAATAAAATTAAAAAAAAAGAACAAAATGTAAAACCTATTACTATTGCAAGTCCACCAGATTCAGAAATTTCAGGTTTAGAATTTTTATGTATATCAATACCTACGTATCCTTTTCTTTTCATGAATTTTATTATGTAAGGGAGAATAATGTAGGTGACCAAAAATCCAATAATGAATATGATGATTAAAAAGAAAATTTCCAAAATACTCCAATTTAGGTCTGAGAGATATTTCATTGAAATTTTTTAATTTTTTTTTAAGAAATCTAATTCAATTAACTAATTTAAAGATAAAAACTAAAATATGTGATTTATTAAAGCTTTTATTTTTTAAATTTAATTTATTAATTGAATAGCCCGGCACGGATTCGAACCGTGTTCGCTATACACCTTACAGGGAGGAGTATAGTCGCGGGGTTCAAAGCCCCAAATGCTTGGCCATTTTGCTTAATACAAAAAAAAATGTATTAATCTACACCACCGGGCTTATAGGTTAAATTTAGGATGAATCTATGAGATCTTTATAGAGTTATTTTTAAATCCTAAATGGTTTAAGATCTTGATTAAAGAATTTTTCATCTAATAAATTTTTATGCTTTTTTAGAAATTCAATTTCATTTTTTTCATCACGATATTTATCAGGTAACATTTGTGGGATGGTTTCAATAATAGGATACCAGCGTTTACATTTAGGACAAACCAGTATTCCAGCTTCGATTTCAATTTCTAATTTGATTTTATTTATAAAAAATAATTCAGGTAAGATCTTTTCAAAATTATTTAAATCAGATATTGGAGAAAAACCTTTAATTTTTGATTTAATATCAGATTTCATAATTTTAATACATTTTTCACTAATGGGATTATTAGATTTATCAAAAATATTTTCAAATTCATCTATGCTCGAAATTACTAGCTCAAGATAGGAGTTAAGATTAGTTTTTTCGATAATTATGTTATCTTTTATGAAAAATTCGTTATTTTCTTGAGAAATATTAACCATTTCTTCACTTTTAATATAATTGATATCTCTGTTTTTATAAATATTAATAATAGATTGAATTTCTTCTGGTTTATTCTCAAAAGAAAAAATGTATAATTTTAGAGGAAAATATTTATCTATAGGGCAAGCCAATAAATCAAAAAGCCATGGTTTCATAAAATTATACACACAAATAGATTTTACAATAGATAACTCCTTAATTGCTGAATGTATCTATCAATAGTTCTATCTATTTTTTTCCTTCTTTTTTTGAAATCATTTGATAATTTAATGTAAGCCGCTCTTGAGGGTAATCTACCTCTTTTATATCTAGATTCTAAGAGTGATAAACTATCTTGAATACTTAACCTTTCTGCATCTAGAACATCTAACCTTTTTATGACACTTTCAAACGTTTCACCGGCTTCTATCAAAGCTTTTTTGAATGACATCACTTCCTTTTGTATCTCTTCGATTTTGGCAGTATTTTTGTCAAGGATATTTTTATATTTCTTTTTTGCCATTTTTTTACGTTTTGAATCTTCTTCCGCTTGTCTAATTTCCAAGATTAAAGCATTTTTTTCTTCTGTCAGTGAGCAAAATTCTCTGATTTCATTAACAGGTATAAATTTTGTTTCTAAAATAGTGATATCACGCTCCTTTTTTCTCGTTTTAATAAGTAATACAAAGATAGAGGCGATTACAGATATAATTAAAATAAAGGTAATAGGCCTCAGAATTAATTCAAAAATATCAAGAGTAAACGTTAATTGTATTACTTTAGTCTCGGTTGGATTAACAATGTCTGCTCTATATATGATTATTGTAGTCCCTTTAGACTTTTGAATTGCATCTGGAGGATCAGTAATTGAACTAATGGTATAACACCCTTCAATTATTATTTTAGTCGTTTGATCTCTTCCTAAATACTCAAAGGTAGTTGTTAATAAATCAATTTGAATTGATTGTTGGAACCAATTCATGGAAATATATTTTTCAAATGGTAAATAATATTCCACATTAAAACTATAAGTTGAATTAGGTGTTAACCTTACACGATTTTCCATTAATTCAATATCCGCTCTTTTATAGTTGAATATTTCGATATCTAAAAATGAAATTCCTTGGATTTCTCCTAAAAAATCAGATATGTAGATATTCCTTGCATCTTTGGGTACTCGTAATGAGAGAGTATAGGCATCTATTTCTCCTAAATTATGTACAGAAAATTCTTCTCTAATCCTTAATATTCCCCAAGGAGAGATGAATATTTCACGATTTATTTCATTCATTTCTATATTCGTTCGTATATTGTCAGAAAAAGATATTTGAACTATTTTTCTGTCACCTAAATTCTCCAAGAAAGGACTTACATAAAAAGCTCCAATTTCAAATTTAATATAATCAAATCTAAAGACTATCCTGTAAGCTTCGGGAAGATATTGGCCCCAATCATTAATTACATCCTCAGCTCCTTCAGGGATTTTAATGTTTGTTGTAATTTCTCCGTCTAATTTATAGGGTAAAAGTGGAAAAACATTCATTAAAAACCCTACGTATTGTTTATCTATTGTATAATAACTTAAAACGTCCTTGTATATGTACTTAAATAAAATAGTTTTTGTTTGATGCGGCAATAATGGGGAATCAAAATAAACAATTATCATTTCAAAATCATTCATTTTCATATTGGTACGTTCTGCTAATAACGTATTTTGGTTTATTCCTTTTGCTTGAAAAAAAGTAAGATCTTCATAATCATATGACGGCAGACAAATAAAAATTGAAGAAATTGGATTGTTGTTTAAATTTTTAACATCTAATGTATCTTCAAATATTAAAGTACCATAACCACTTATATTAACTTGTCTTACAACTCTTGTAATTACTACATTTTCAATTCCTTCTAAGCTAGAAGATAAATTTAAATCATTATTTTTGTTATAGCTTGTATTTTTTAGTGTTAAATTATCCCCTATGAATGATAATACTAATATAATTAATAGAAGTCCGATGAATACCCGCAATAATTTTTCTCTTTTTATCATGCTACCATAATTAATTCCTTAAATTATCTAAGAATAATTAATAAAGAATATAAAGATTTATGATATTTTTTTTTATAATTCAAGATAAAGTTTTATATGTTTTTAGTAATTAATTTAATAAATAATTTTTACATAATTTTAAGTTGCTCTTAGGTATGTCAAGTTCTCGAGCTCAATCAAGACGAAAAAAAAGAAGAAGTGGAAGTGCACCTATGCCATTAGCTGGAGCAGGATTAATGAGATTCTTCCAAGATAGTTCAATTGGAATGAAAATAGGACCTATAAGCACTATTCTTTTGTCCGTTGCCTTAATCCTAATAGTAGTATTAGCTCACGTTGGTGTTTTTGAATGGCTTTTTGCTCCCGGTTGAGCATAATATTATTAATCTTAATTATATTTTAATAGGTTAATCTCCATGAAAATCTCTGAATTTCAAGATTTAATTAAAGATCTTTATTTGCTTCGAGATAAAAATAGAGGTATAAGGGGTACCTTCCTATGGTTAATAGAAGAAATTGGAGAATTAGCACAGGTTTTAAGATGCGAAAAAATTGATAAAAAACATGTTTCGGAGGAATTGGCTGATGTAATCGCCTGGACAAGTTCATTAGCTAATTTATTAGACATTAATCTTGAATATGCTTTATCAAGTAAGTATCCAAACATTTGTATTAAATGTGAATCAAATCCATGTATTTGTAAGGAGTAAATAATTTATAATTTTAAGAAAATACTATAAACTTTCAATATTTCTAGAAACTATATTTTAATTCATAATAAAGAATTTAATTATAATCTCTTTTCACTATTTAATATGAGTTTATCTGGTAAAAGGATTTGGATTGACATTGAACAGCCTAAAACTGCCATAATGTTTAATTCTTTAATAAAAAGGTTTGAAAATGAACAGACTGAACTTTTAATAACTGCTAGAGATTATGATTCAACTTATAAAATTTTAGACGATTTTCAAGTAAATTATAAACAAATTGGAACACATGGTGGCGGAAGATTAGAAAATAAATTGAAAACGTATATAAATCGTTTAAAACATTTATTTCCTCTAGTTGTTAGGTTTTCACCAGATTATTTTGTTACATTTTTATCAATAGAAGGGACAAGAATCGCTTATGGATTACAAATTCCTTCAATAGGATTTAATGATGAACCTCGCAATATCCCAGTATGTAAATTAATACATCCATTTATAAATAATATTATTACCCCCGAATGTATTCCTAAAGAATGGTACATACAACTTTATGCTGATCCAGAAAAAATTGTTAGTTACAATGGTCTTGATGAGATTGCTTGGCTTTCAGAATACATTCCTAATCCTAAAATCTTGGATAAATTTGGTTTAGAGAGAGGAGAATTCTTGATAATAAGATCTGAACCAACTCATGCTTCTTATTTAATTGATAAAATCAAGCCAGAAGAGACTAAAATAATTGAGTTTTTTCCTTCGATCTTTAAAGAATTTCCAAACTATAAATATTTCCTTCTTGTTCGATCCCAAAAACAAGAAGAATTTCTGTTACATAAACTCAAAGATTATAAGAAAGAAAAAAATATTAAAGTTGTTCAATATTTGCCAAATATAGTTGATCTATGCTTTTATGGAGCATTAATAATTAGCGGAGGTGGAACCATAGTCCGGGAATCAAGTTTATTGAATGTTCCAAGTATAGAATTCTTTCCAGGAGAGTCAGCACCTCAAGAGAAATTTTTAAAAGAAAATGGATTTCCTCTCGAGCATATAAAAAATTCAAAATATTTAATTGAAAGAGCTATAAATCTCCTTAATCAAGGTCCCTCTCCAGATCGATTCAAAATAAGTTCATTTAAAGAAAAAATCAGCCAATTTGAGAATCCAATTGATATTTGTTTTAACTTTGTAAAAGCAAATCTTAAAAATGTTTAAAGATTTTCAAGCATTTTCTGATATACAACTTCAAGTTTCTTTCCAACTGAATCCCAAGTATACATCTTTATAAAATCTTGAGCTTTCCCTATTAGAGTTTTCCTTTTATTATCATCTTTTAATAAATTTACAATTTCTTTAGCTAATTGTTGAGGATTCTTCGGGGGAACAAAAATTGCATTATTGTTTAAAACTTCTTTATAAGCACCTAATGATGAACAAATAACAGGAGTTCCGCAAGCAATAGCTTCAATTGGAGTTAAGCCAAAACCTTCTGAAGCATAAGAATATGTCACAAAAATATCTCCCATTGAATAATACGTAGGAATTTCTTTTTCAGGAATAAAACCTACAAAATAGATATCCTTGTATTTTCTTTTCCATTCTTGGTAAATTTGTTCCATAAAAAAATCAGGTTTGCCTCCCATGACCAAATTTAGATCATGAATTTCTTTTCTTGCTATTTTATAAGCCTTTATAATATCACTTACGCCTTTATATTTCGCAATACGGCCTATATACAAAATAACTGGTCCTTTAATGCCAAGTTTTTCTTTTAACTCTTTCGCTTCTTTAGGAAATGGTTGATATTTATCCTCAATTGCGGAATATAGATTGAAAATTTTATTAATATTTACTTTGGGCATAAAAAATTTAATTTCCTTTTTAATAGAGTCAGAACAGGTTGTAATGTATGTTGATTTCTGAACCGCGTATTTGATTAAAAATTTTTCGATAGGAATCCTAGTAAATTGTGTCTCGAATGGGCCTAAATCATGAATGGTAGAAATAAATCGTTTATGATTTGCTAATATGATAGGCAAAACTCCTTTAGGGCTATTCCCATGTAAAATATCAAAATTATGCTGTTTTAGATACTTTACTGCATGCAAATTAAATTGAGGGAACCAAAAAAAACGCCTTCTTATTATTTTTACTTGAAAAATATCTGGATCTGAAAGAGCAATATTCCATTTACCTGTGATTAATCTTACATCATAACCTTTCGTTTTTAAATAATTATAAATACCACTAAAAAATTTTGCTGCTCCATCCTGAGTGTCAGGGGCAATTGTAAGAGAAACAAGGCAAATTTTTGGTTTATCCATGATTAAGCGAGTTATTTCGTTTGAATTTAATTCCCTAATTGTTTTAAGTTAATTTTTCATATCCATCTTCAGTTATTATAATGGTGTCTTCTGATTGGGCAACATATATACCTTTTTTTTCCGCTAAAACATAATGTGCATGCAATTTTCCTTGTTGTACTAACTCTTGAAGTCCAAAGGCTATTCCTAATCTAAATTTTTTTGCTAACCATCTCTCTGCAAAGGGTAATGTTTTATATTTTTTATTAATATAGCCAAGAATTTGTTTAGAAGTCTTTCTACGTAAAGGTACTCTGCCTGCATAGGGATTAACCTCATAAATGTATGAATATTGAGTATTATGAACAGATCCTTCTCCAGTACTTGCAAATATCTCAATAGAAAAAACATCACCAATTTCGATATCATCTCCTCCTTGGGATCCTAATTCAGGTATCTGCTTTTTTCCATGGACAGTCCACCTTTCAATTTGATGGCCTCCAAGTTCTCTAATTGGGTTATAATTAAAACCTTTGACAATTTCTTCAATTTTTTTACCAATATTTCTAGTATTCATTTTTGGTTTAACCATCATTATTGCGGCATCAAGAGCGACTTCAGTTGCTTGAATGATATTTTCAAGAGATTTATCATTATTAAAATTGACAGTAAAAGCGGTATCAACAATATATCCATTTAAGTGAACTCCTAAATCGAATTTAACCAAATCTCCCTCATTAATTTCTAACCCATCATCTTTTATAGGAGATGTATAATGCGCTGCAATATTGTTTATGCATAAATTGACGGGAAAAGCACAAAGTCCACCTAAATCTTCAATTTTTGCTTCAGCTTCGGTTATTAAATCTAATACATTCGCTCCTATTTTGATTTTAGGCCTTATATAATTTTTTACATCTTGAGCAATTTTTCCCGCTTTTTTAAGCGATTCATTTTTTAGTTCTTCTTCTTCTTCCTCAGATTCTTCTTTAGTTTTTTCTTTTTTAGTGTTAGTTTCCAAATTTTGATTCTCAGTCATTAAAATTACTAATACGGTTTTTGATAAAAATATTTTTTAAATATGTATTAACTTTATTAATAAAGTTAAAATTAAATTTAGATTAAAATTAAAAATAAAAATAACATTATAATATTATTATCTTATTAGATCATTAACCTACTATTTATTCAAGTTGATAAATCTTTGAGTGAAAACATCAGTGAACTCATTGACCTTTTAAGGCGAATGGAAGCCGTTAACTCTGATATTCAAGGCTCCGCAATAGTAAGTGTGCAAGGTCTTCCTATTTGTTCTGTTCTATCGAGAGATGTTAATGATGGAATAGTAAGTGCTATGAGTGCAGCAATTCTTAGTGTATCTGAACGCGCTGTGGAAGAACTCGCTCGTGGAGATCTGAAACGGATTCTCATTGAGGGCGTTGATGGAATAATAATTTTATCAAAAGCGGGTTCCAATGCAATTTTATGTACCTTAGCAAAATCTGAGGCTTCACTTGGTATGGTTTTTTTAAACATTCAAAGTGTATCGAATAGAATAGCGGAATTATTAGATTAATTTAATTTACTTGTATAGGTTTTTTTGTACATCGTTTTGATTTTTAAAATTTCCTTTGAATTGATAACCACGTTATGAAAAAAAATCAACTTTTTATCGAGTTTAAAACTGAATTATTAAAGATAAAAAACAAAAAGGTATTTGAGAATTCATATTACGAAAAACTTAGGAAATGTCTTAAAGCGGGACAATTCAAAACTTTTGAATTGTTATTTAATGCATCAGTTGATTTCGACATTTTTATCGATATTAAAAAAGTACCAAATCGTTTTAATATCATTTCAAAATTGTTTTTAAACTGTATAGATAGAGTAGCTAATGGATATCAAATTTCAGCATTAGGAGAAATTATTAAAATTTTAAAATTTTGTGTGAAATACAATTTATTAGAAAAAGATATAAGCATTTTAGAAAAAAAAAAAATCAGAAATCTCAAGAAAGACACTTTATTTTTAGCAAATTTAAATGATTTATTTGGAAAAGTATCGAATTCATTTATATTATATATTTATGATGTAATGCCCAAAGATTTGTACAATTATTTTATTAAAAGTCCAATTTCCTTTTTTCCCGATCGAGATAAATTAGTATATTATATAAAAAATGTTTTTTTTGACGAATACACGATTTATGGTCTAATTATTAGAAATTTAGGCTCTATTGCCAAATTTATAAAAATTTTTAAAAAAAATTATCCCTATAGTGAAGAGCAGTTAAAGAAAGAAGAATTATTAAATACTAAGGAAAAAGGATTTATCGAATTTAATATGACTCACGATTATAGTATGTTTTATAATTACACAGAAGAGGAACATAAGCAGTATGTGATTAAAAAACATTTTGTTTCACCGAACAACATCATAAAAAATTTAAATAAAATATTAATGGAGAAAAATTATAATTTTTATAGTCTTTCAATGGTTCTACTTGGAGGTTTAGGACCGCAAGGATTAGGTTTTACATATTCTACTCCAAAAGGGGAGGTGATTGAAATATGTTCAGACCAAAGAGAATCTATGGCGATTATCATTAAGTATAAACAATATTTAAAAAGAAAGTTTTTAATTGAATTAGAAAAAGAATTGAATAATTATAGAATTGATGAGCAAGTCAAGACCAGTATTCTAAAACATCTATCAGCAATTCTCAATCAAAATGAATTAATTAATTATTATAAAAAAGAACCAATATTAAAAAAGGTCAAATCTTTTCTTAAACAAGTTGATGAAATTCAGTATAATCATAAATCTGAGCTTCATAGTTTAATTAATAAGATTTCAGCAGCTATTTCTATCATTCTTAGAAGGATTCAATTAAAGGATCAATTTATTACAAGAATGAATTTAGTAGTAGAAAATAAAATTAAATCTGAGGACATCGCAAAATTAACAAGCTTGAAAGGTAAATCGCATTATGATGTGCTTCGTGAACGATTTTTCTTTCAATACATTGTAGATTGGTTTTATGAAATCTATATCAATGAAGGAATCAAGAAGGAAAAAATAGAAGCAATTTAATAACTTAATTAGAGAAAAGATTGAGAGAAATAATATTATTTCCTTATTTCTTGAATCTGATCAAAGATTGTATCAAATCTTTCTTTTATCGAGCCGTATAAGCCTTCTTCTTCCGATACAACAGAGTTGATGGCTGTTTTTAATCCATAATGAGATTCTGATATTAAAACTCTGACAGGTAAGGTAAGTATATCGCTGATTATCATTAGAAATTGTTGAAGGATGTTAATAATCTGAGGCACTTTCTCTCGAGTTCTTTCAATAGCAGATGTTTCAGAGGATATCAACCCATTTTCACGTTCTGTTTTCAGTTCTTCCCAAACATTTTCCTTCAATTCATAAAAATTAATACCTAGATTTTCCAAGGCAATTTGAGCCCCTTCAAAAAAATAGGTTATAGTGTTTTTGCCTGTAAATCTTTTAACATTATCAACCATTTCTGGTGGTGCGATACCTTCTAGAAAATTTACCAATAATTCATTATAATCTCGAATAACATCAAGTGGGATAAATAATAATGTCATCTCTTTTAATTGTTTAAACAGATATCCAAAAATTTTTGCAAACCATTCATTCTTAAGAGATTTTCCTAGTAAGCCACCATATTCATTCAAAAGATGAATTCCTAAATATCCGATAATTCTAATCATATCGTCTTCATAATTTCTAAAATAGTCGAAGAAATGTTGGGATTCCATGTTCATCTTATCTCTAATAAAGTCAGAAACTTTTTCTTTTATAACTTCTAATGGTTCATCAAGATATTCTTCTAATTTGTCAATTGAAATAACATCTTGAAGCTTATCTACAATATCAAGTTTGGTTTCTTGAACTATCTCTTCTTCTACCATTGTCTCTTTAAAATAAGTACTTAATACTGATTTCTTTCTAATTTTTGAGTCCATCAGTTCTTTCCATTCTTTATAATCGTGGATTTTGCAAATAAATTGTAGAGAATCTCCACCTTTAGCAATGCATTCTTGCTCAAATATTTGAATTCTGTAGTCATTTCTTTTAATTTTTAAAATATAATTAGCAACAGTTTCCAACATTCCACAAAGACCACAAGCTAATCCTTCTGTTTCCTTATTTTTTAATTTATCAAATTTAAAAGTATCTTCACTATCAGAACCATAACCAGCACAAACAGGACATTTCTTGATTTTTAAAACGTAATCATTAAATTTTGAGCCTTCTTTAGGAATCTCTTCATAACTATATTCCTCTAATTCCCTTCCAAAAACAACAACCCATAGAATTTCGAAATAATCTAAAACTTTTTTAGGATTTCCAGGCATAAATTTGAATATACTTGAATGACGTTCACATGATTCTATTGCTGCTTTTTTTCCAATTTCCCTTAGAATAATAAGGCTATCCTCTTCATTATTAGTAATATTATTAACTTCATTGAGTAGTTCTCTATAAAGAAGTGTATAAAATAAAGCGTTAGTAGTTCTTCCAAATACTTTAGTAATTTTCTTCATTAACCACTGAAATGCCCCCAGATCTATCCCTCCGTCCCAGTTTTATATTTAAATGTTTGAATACAAGATTTATCGCCAAAAGCTCTGGATTCCTTAATTATATGTGGTTCTAAGAAAATTGATGATGAATTATAAGATTTCTGATTAATAAGAAGAATAAATTCAGATATCATTCCTAATAGTATTTCACATCCAGCAATTTCTAAATCATCATGATGATACTTACATAGCGCACATTTGTAATCTTGTATATTAATTTCTTTTTCTAATTCGTTGATTTCTATGGAAACAGTACTGTTTAATACTTTTTGGTATATTGTTGTTATAACATCCTTCAAATTCTTAAGTGTAATGACTTCTATAGGTTTCCAATAGTTAATGTAAGTTCTTGCAATATTTCTTCCCATTTTTCTAAAATTTTCTTTTAGTTCTTTTATTCCATTTTTTTCCATTAATCTTACTAATATATAGACGGCATTTCTCATTTGATTCATTGTTGCATCCGTCTCTATTAATTCTTTCCTAGTAAATTTCATATTTCTATTTTGAAATCTGAGATTAAATTAAATATTGAAAAAAATTCATTAAATAAAAAATTTTTATTTCAATTCATCGATTATTTGTATGAAATTCAAATTTTTATAGAGTAAAAATTTACAATCTATATTTCTTAATCCAGACATAACCAATTTAAAGAAAAAAGAATTTTGGAAAAAGAATTTTTTTTTCAATAAAAATAATTTATTTACATTTTTTCAATAATTTCTCGCATAATTCGCTCACTAGTGCTCCCGACCATTATTCCATTTCTTGCATAAAGATAACCTTCACATTCTATAGGGTGATTTATCATTTTACCATTTTTAAACAAGAGTAAAGTGGGTATTGATGTTATTCCAAATTTTTCACCGAGAGGTCGATTTTTTTCGAGATCTTCTTTTAATAATTTTATTAATCCTTCCTGACTTAATTTTTCTAAAATAGGACTAAAATTTCGACAAGGTCCACACCATGTTGTATAAATATCTACAATTACTTTCCCTTCTTTCATATCCTCAGAAATTTCGAGACTAAACTCTTTAAGTTCTTCTATATTTGTCATACCATTTCAATTTTAAATTATTTACTTTAGAGTATTCTTTTTTAATATTATTGTGAGAATAAATATTTAATTACTTTTATTAATTTCAATTAGTCAATAAAAAAGGTTTAATAAAACTTGATATAAAAACATTTGATTATAAAATTAATATCTCTTGAAATACTTAAAATCAAAAGAAATAATTTTAAAATTAACAATAAGTTATACAATATATATATTATAAAGATAAACCGATCACTTCAAATGGCAACTATAGATTTTAATTTCAGAAACCAAATTCTAGGTAATGATATTGGTACTACACTTGCATATTGTTATCAATGTGCAACTTGTAGTGGTGCGTGTCCTGTAGCACAAGTTACTGAAGGTAGGTATAATCCAAGAAGATTAATACTCGATGCATTATTGGGATTAAAAGAAAAAATATTTGGTCCAGAAAATACTTTTAATATTTGGGGGTGCACTGTGTGTGATACATGTGATGAAGTTTGCCCTCAGAAGGTTGAACTTACAGAGATCTTTACAATTCTAAAAAATATGAGTGTTGAGCGTGGAGAAGCCCCAAATCATTACACAGGTCAAGCCTCAACTGTTTTAGAGCATGGAAAAGCTATACCGATGCAACCTGCGATAGAAAGGAGACGAACTCAGTTAGGATTACCAGGAATAATAGCTCCTGACACAAATGAAGTACAGAAATTATTAGAAGCAACAAAATTATCACAAAAACTGCCAAAAATAGAATAATTTTGTTTTAATTAATCTTTTATATTTAATCATTTCTATTAATTTTCATTACAATTTTATGGACTTATTCTATAATAGTATTATACTAAAAATTTAATTATTTCACATTTATGATATTGTTGAGGTTATGTAAATTGAGAAAACTCATAATAGGGGGGAATTGGAAGATGAACAGGGGGAGTCCTAATGAATCAAAAGAGATGTTAGATAAATTTATTCCCCTTGTTGAGAGAATAAAAAAAGTTGATATGATGATTGCACCTCCTTTTACAGCTCTAACTAATGTATATGAGATTTTAAAGAATACCAACATCAAATTAGGAGCACAAAATATGTATTGTGAAGATAAAGGAGCATATACAGGCGAGATTTCACCTAAATTTTTAAAAGAAATTGGTGTAGAATATATAATTCTTGGTCATAGTGAAAGAAGAGACATATTTAATGAACCGGATACTTTAATTAATAAAAAACTTATAAAAGCCTTGTCTTGGGATTTAAAACCCATTGTATGTATTGGAGAGCATTTAGAGGAAAGAGTAGCAGGAAAAACAAAAGAAATTATTGAATATCAAATGAACTTAACATTTAAAAATCTTACAAAAGAGCAGATAATGAAAACTACTATCGCATATGAACCTATTTGGGCGATAGGAACTGGAAAAACTGCTACTCCAGAGCAAGCGGAAGAAATTCATATTTTTATTCGAGATCTTATAATTCAAAAGTTCGATAAAGATACTGCTAACTATATAAGGATACAATATGGAGGATCTATTAACCCTGATAATGCAGGAGATTTATTTAAAAAGGAGAATATCGATGGTGGTTTAGTTGGAGGTGCTTCACTTCAAGCAAATTCTTTATATCAAATAATAACTGCTGCTGATAAAATAATCAAATAATTTCTTTTTCTTTTTAGTTTTATTTTAGTATTTAAATAATTAATTCCATTTTTTTGTATATTATATAATTTAACTTAGAATCTTATTGAAAGCAGAAGTAAGCTTTGAAGGAAACTCCCCAAAATAACTCTGAGGATCTGCAAATAGTAAATAGAAGTAGGGTTCGAATAAGATATCTTCAACCGTTGGTCCCACATCTGATTTTATGATACAAACTTGAATCGATTCATTAGAAAAGAATGATTGCCTATAAATCCATTCCAATGGAGGTATCTCAGGAATATATCCTATATGCCTTAAAATATCATATACATTTTCTAATGAATATTTTTTTCCAAACGAAATAATAGGAGATAGGTCAAATGAAGATATGCATATACCCCATAAACCATAATCTTTCATTTCATTTAAAAAATCGTTAGCCATATGTTTGAGTTCATTTTTATGCTTTGAGAGTTTTTCTTTAGCTTTTAAGTCTGTTAAAATATCTATTATTTTATTTTCATCATTTTCATAAATATTTTCTGCAGCATCAAGAGGAAGTTTAGAATTGATATAATTATTATAGATTAGTCTTATCTTTTCTTTAACTGATTTGTGAAGCAAAAATGATTCAGTCTGAACGGTTATTAACACATCTCCGAAATTTTTAATTTTTTCCTCATTAACTTTTATGAAATTTTTTTCTTTTTTAGGTTTAAATTGTAATAATTCTATTTTTTTGTCAATATTTCTCGCAAATTCAAATAGAGCAGAAATCAATCCTGCAGTAAGATCGAATTTTGATTCTAAATCTAAATGATCTTGAGCAATAGCAACATTTTCTGAAAAATCAAAGAATCTTAAAAATAGTTTTACACCTTCTGGGATAGATTTAATCAATGAATTAAAATATGGAAATCCAGTAGTAGAGATAATGCTAATTTCGTAAATAGTCATATAATTAAGAATTATAATTTTATGTTTAGAATTTAATTAAACGCATTTTCTAACAAATTTAAAGTATTCAAATTTATAATATTTTATTTAATCTTAAGTTAATAAACAGTGAATAAATTGATACTTGAAAATAATATGATTTATTTTTAATAGAAGATATAATCTAAGAAATAATGATCGCTGGCCTTCCAGGGAGAGCTTGACCTGCTTTTTTTTCCGTTGAATTCTTTTCAAGAATAATTGTTACCTTCGATTGAAATTTCTTTTCGATAATTGGTTTAATTTGTTTGAAAAATTCAAATTCAGCTTCAGAAATCATTGTAAACTTTGAATATTTTCCAATATTCTTTAAAATTTTGGTAATAAATTGATTGATGAGTTTTCCATGTCTTTTAAAATCATTATCTTGAGTTAGATTTTTCATTATTTCACCTTGATTTTTAGTGTTTTCTAATAATTTCATAAGTTGATTATAGAATTTTAATTTCCAATCATCGGCAATAATTATTGAAATATTCTCCAACGATTTTTTTTTCATTGCTAATTTTATATTGCCAATGTCTTCTAAAATATTATTTAATAATTTCCATTTGAATTCATATTCTTCTGTGAGTAATTTATTATCATAAGTAGGCCATGAAGTTAAACTTATATACCTTTTTTTGCCAATTATTTCCCAAATTTCCTCGGTTACATGAGGTGCTATAGGATGGAGTAATTTGGTTAATTTTTCCTGACATTCTTCAAAAATTTCTTTTTTAACATTATCACTTTTATACTTACTTAATTCTGAAGTAAACTGAATAATACTATTGACAGCAGTCCTTATCTCTAGTTTTTCCATATTTTCACTTACATCTTTAATAGTTCTGTTTAAGTAATATTTAATGAAGGTATCTTGAACATTAGATGATTTTCGTACAGCCTCAGGAGTTTCAGTTAACAAGTGAAATATATTTTTTATAAATCTGAAAGCAAAATCTACACCTTCATCTGACCATTCTAATCCTGATTCTGGACTGGCACCGAATAAAATAAAAAATCTTGCGGCGTCTGCTCCATAATTTTTCATTATTCCAGATGGATCTACTGTATTACCCAGACTTTTACTCATTTTCACACTTTTTAATATATATTTTGTGCCGCATCTATTACAGTTTTCATTGTTCATTTCTGTTTTAACCGCAAATGTTGAACATGTTGTACAATATGGATGAATTTTATTTATCATTCCTTGTGTCAAAAGACGTTGGAATGGTTCATCATTTGTATGAAGATCAAGATCTCTTGAAACTTTAGTGAAGAATCTTGCATAAAGTAAATGTAATATAGCATGTTCAATACCACCAATGTATTGATCAACATTCATCCAATAATCGACAATTTTTTTTCTATAGGGTAATTCTTTTGAAAAGGGATCAGCAAAACGTAAAAAGTACCAAGCACTATCTACAAAAGTATCCATTGTATCTGTTTCACGTTTACTCAAATTCCCACATATAGGACATGTAGTATTTATAAAATTATCACTTGTCTCTAAGGGATTTCCTTTACCTGTGAATTTAACATCTTTAGGTAATATTACTGGCAAATCTTCATAAGGAACTGGAACTATTCCACATTTATCACAATAAATTATTGGAATTGGGCAACCCCAATAGCGTTGGCGAGAAATTAACCAATCCCTCAATTTATAATTTATTGTTTTTTTACCCATTCCCATCTCTTCTAATTTTTTAGTAATTGCATTGATAGCAGAGCTGCTTTCCATATCATTAAATTCTCCCGAATTAATTAATATGCCATTCCCTTCATAAGCTCTAGTCATATTTTCCAATTTTAATTCAAAACTAAATGGTTGTATTACAATCCTGATCGGAATATTAAATTTTTTAGCAAATTCAAAATCTCGTTGATCATGAGCAGGAACCGCCATAACTGCTCCAGCACCATATTCATATATCACAAAATTACTAATGTAAATTGGAATTTCTTCATTTGTTATAGGATTTATTGCATATTTGCCAATAAACAAGCCTTTCTTCTCTATTTCAATATCAGTTCTTTCAAATCTATTTTGTTTCATCACTTCATCATATAATTCCTCAAATTCAAACTCATATTCAGTTCCTTTTATCCATTCTCTAACCCAGGGGTGTTCTGGGGCAAAAACCATAAAAGTAGCACCAAAAAGAGTATCAGGTCTTGTAGTAAAAATGTCTATAGTTCTTTTTTCACCTTTAATAGGAAATTGAATAATACTTCCTTCAGAGCGACCAATCCAATTTTGTTGCATAGTTTTAACCTTTTCTGGCCAATCTAGAAAACTCAAACCATCAAGTAACTCTTCTGCATATGCTCTTATTCTTAAAAACCATTGTGTTAAGAATCTTTGTTCTACTACTTCGCTACAGCGCCAACATCTTCCTCCTAATACTTGTTCATTTGCTAAAACTGTGCTACACTTAGAACACCAATTTACATAGCTATTTTCTCTATAGGCAAGCCCTTTTTCAAAAAATTTAAGAAATAACCATTGATCCCATTTGTAGTAGTTAATAGAATGGCTGTATATAAGGCGAGTCCAATCGTAAGAAAGTCCTAAACGTTTTTGCTGACTAATAATTGCTTTTATATTCGAGTTAGTCCATTCCTCAGGATTAGCTCCATGATCTATTGCAGCATTTTCCGCGGGTAATCCAAATGAGTCATATCCCATTGGATATAGCACATTAAAACCCATCATCCTTTTATATCTCGCATATGAATCACCGATAGAATAATTACGAAGATGACCCATATGAAGGGCTGATGAGGGATAAGGATACATTTCTAGTACATAATACTTACTTTTATTTGGATCTTCTTTAGTTTCAAAAATTTTATCCTTTTCCCACTTTTCTTGCCATTTCTTTTCTATTTTCTGAGCATTATATTCAACCATAGAATTTTGACTCGTTTTGTGTATTAGAGGATAAATACAATATTTAATATTTTAATAATTAATTCAATAAATTTTTTTTGTTAAGATCTATCTAATTAATACCTTTTAGAATTCCCTAAAATCAATTTATTAAATAGAATTTTCAAAATTTATCAAATGAAGCAATAAAACTTAATTTAATTAATTTACTAGTGAGATTAGTGACAATAGAAAAGTTAAGAGTATCTGTTGGAAGTGCTTCTGTTTTGGGTCTCGGGTCATTACCTCAATTCAAAAATCCCCCTACTACGTGCTATGTTATGACATTTAAGGAGGGACATTGTTTAGCGAATTGTGGTTTTTGTCCTCAAGCCAGATCATCAAAAAGTTCTATAGAAAAACTTTCGCGAGTTACTTGGCCAACTTTTCCGTTTAAAGATTTTCTGACAAGGTTAAAAATTATACACTATTCAAAAAAATTCAAACGAATCTGTATTCAAACATTAAATTATCCAGAAAATTTTAGGGATTTAATAGAAATAATAAATGAGATTAGAAATTATACTGATATCCCGATATCTGTTGCTATCCCACCTATGTCGGAAGATAAATTGAGGGAATTAAAGAATATAGGTGTCCAAAGAGTAGGAATTGCCTTAGACGGTGCCACTTCTGAAATTTTTGATAAGATTAAAGGTAGTTATGTTGGAGGTCCTTATAGATGGGAAGAACATTTTCAGAAGTTAAAGGAAGCTATTAAAATTTTCTCGCCTGGATTTGTGAGTACTCATATAATAATTGGATTTGAGGAAACAGAAAAAGAAGTTATCGAAATTATCCAAAAATTGCATAATTTAAAAATTCTTATTTCGTTTTTCGCATTTACTCCAATAGAAGGCACAAAGTTTGAAAACCTGCAACCTCCTATTCTTAAAAGTTTTCGAAAATTACAATTAGGAAGATTTCTTATCATAAACAATAAAATAAAATCAAAAGATTTTACATTTAATAATAAAGGAGAAATAATCAATATCAATATTAGTAGAAATACATTAAATATGATTATCAATGATACAGATGCCTTCTTAACTTCTGGATGCCCTGGATGTAATCGTCCTTTTTATACATCTAAACCATCTGGTCCTATTTATAACTATCCAAGAGAATTAACAGAAAAAGAAAAAATAGAAATAAGTGAATTATTGAAATATTTTGTAAATTAACACCTAATTAGGAAAAAATGAATATATGGAGATTTTTACCTTTAGAAGTTAGAAACGGTTATTGGAATATGGCTTTAGATGAAGCTATCTTAAGAATGGCAATAGAAGGGAAATCTCCAAATACACTAAGATTTTATAAATGGAAGCCATCTACTGCAAGTATTGGGAGAAATCAAAGTTTATTGGACGAAATTGATATTCAATTCGCTGAGGAACAAGGATTTAATATAGTACGACGTATTACTGGTGGAGGTGCTGTTTTTCATGATGAATTTAGAGAAATTACATACTCAATTGTATGTCCTATAAAATATCTTGAGAATTTAGATGCTAAAACCGTATTAGAGCAATTTGAGATTATCACCCAGGGAATAATTAGAGGATTAACAATTTTTGGATTAGAACCAGAGAAAGATGTTATTCATTGCCCTGCTATTCTATTAAATGGAAAAAAGTTTTCGGGGAATGCACAAGTTAGGAAGAGGGGTTATCTACTCCAACATGGTACTATTTTATTAGATTTAGATCCTGAATTAATGTATTCTATATTGAAAATCCCTAAAAATGTAGGAAAAACTAGAATGGTCAAGTCTGTTCGAACAAAGTGTATAGGTATCAAAAATTATATAGAAAAATATCAAGAAGCAAAGTTAATATCTTCTCTAAAAAATGGATTTGAAAATGTACTAGGTGTTATTTTTGAAGATGGTTTTTACTCTGAGAATGAAAAAGAGTTAGCAAACAGATTGGTAAACGAGAAATATTCAAATTTGAATTGGTTAAAAAAATATGACTAATACTCAAACTTTATTAGATAAAGTTAAATATAATTCCCTCTCATGGTTAGATTTTTCTGAAATTTTAAAATTAGAACACGATGAATTAGATCATTTCTTTAATCTAGCCCAAGAAATCACCCATAGAAACTTTGGCAATATTTTGAAAATATATAATCCTACAAAGAGATTTCCAGCAATTAGTATAACTGGTACTAAATGTTCGTTAGATTGTGAACATTGTAATAAAAAATATTTGAAAGGAATGAAACCTATTTTAGAAAATCAAGATCTAGAAAAATTTTTAATCGATCTTTATAAAAAAGATGGAGTTGGAGCACTAATATCAGGTGGAAGCAAGTTAGATGGTTCAGTTCCTTTATTGACTTTTTTAGATACCATTAAAAAAGTGAAGAGGGAAACAAATTTAATAATAAATACACACACTGGATTATTAAATGAAGAGACTGCAAAGAAACTTGCTGATGCTAAGGTTGATATAGTATCATTTGATATAAATATGGATGAGGAAGTTATTCAAGATATTTATCATTTAGATATTGGATTAATTGAATATAAAAGAGCAATAGATTTATTAAAGAAATACAAATTAAACATTGTTCCTCATATTTGTATTGGTCTAAACTATGGAAAGCTCAATAAGGAATTAGAAACGATTAAATTCATAAAAGAAACTAAAATTGATCCTTCCCTAATTGTTATCATTGCACTAATTCCTCCTAAAGAATCTAAGACTAAATTTGAATTACCAAAACCAGAAGATATAGCAAAAGTAATTGCAATTTTAAGATTTGCTTTTCCTAATACAGAGCTTTCATTAGGGTGTATGAGACCTCGTGGAAAAATAAAAATTGAGATTGAGAAATTAGCTATTAAAGCAGGTATAAACAGAATTGAAATTCCATCTAAAGATACTTTAAAATGGTTAAAAAACTACAATTCTAAAATCCAATTTAAATTTTTTTCAGCATGTTGTGCTATCCCTAATAAGTTTGAAGAAATAGCTGAAAGTTCAAAATCAGATATTAAAAGATATAATAATATTAAAAATTGAATTACCATGAAAAATGAAATTAAAATTATTGGATTAAAAGGAATTCCATTGATTAAAAAGGGAGATAACATCCCTGAAATTATAATTAGTGCTTTGGATAGAAATAGATTACTATTAGAAGATGGAGATATTATTGTTATTGCCCAAACAATCATTTCAAAAAGCAATGGAAGAATAAGAAATTTGAATGTGATCGAACCAACTGAGAGAGCACTTCAATTATACAGATCAATTAATCCGAAAATGGTAGTTAATGCATTACCAGAAAAAAATCCTCAACTAATACAAGCGATTTTGGATGAATCCAGGGATATTATAAAAGAAGAACATGTATTAATAACTGAAACAAAACATGGTTTTATTTGTGCTAATGCTGGAATAGATAAATCTAATGTTGAAGGTGAAGGAATTGTTTCCTTATTACCTGAAAACCCAGATAATGATGCTGAGAAAATAAGAATATGCTTGAAAAATAAAACTAAAAAAGAAATTGCTATAATCATCTCTGATTCATTTGGTAGAGCTTTTAGATTAGGAGCCATTGGAACTGCTATAGGAGTTTCAGGAATAAATCCCATTTTAGATTTAAGAGGCAAAAAAGATCTATTTGGATATGAACTCAAAACGACTATTGTTGGTCAGGTGGATAGTCTTGCAGCAGCAGCACAATTAGTTATGGGTGAATCAGATGAAGGTATTCCGATTGTATTAATAAGAGGTTATAATTTTGAATTGAATGAAAAGTCAACTATTAAATCAATTTTAAGAAATAAAGAAATTGATTTATTTTTAGCAAATGAAGAAAGTATCGTAAAAAAAGTTCTAAAAAATCGCAGAAGCTATAAAACTCGTTTTGCTACTAAAAGCGTGGAAAAAAAAATTATTGAAGAATGCATTGAGTTAGCGAGATGGGCTCCAAGTGCGCATAATGGGCAATTTTGGCGATATATAATCTTAAAGAGAGATAAGCTACGTGAAAGTTTAATAGATAGAATGAATGAAAAATTAAGATTTGATTTATTAAAAGATGGAAAATCTAAAGAATTCATTCGATCTAAAGTTGAAAAATCTAGAAATAATTTTCTAGAAGCACCAATTTTAATATTGCTATGCTTAAATATATCAGATTTTAATGAATATTCGGATGATGAAAGAGCAGAAAAAGAATTCTTAATGGGGGTTCAAAGTATCAGTAGTTCAGCAACTTATTTACTCATTAGTTTTGAAATGAAGAAATTAGCAGCATGTTGGTATTGTGCTCCACTTTTTGCTGAAAGTATTATTAAAGAATGTTTGAATCTTCCTGAATCTTACATCCCAATGGCTTTTTTCACAGTGGGATATCCTATTGAAAGTATAAAGCCTCCAAATCGTAAAAATTTGCAAGAAGTAATATTCGAGCCAACACTCTAAGGTAAATATATTATGCAAGAGAATTTTTATGTCATATTAGCAGGTGGAATTGGTGCTGCTAAATTAATTGAAGGATTAGTAAATATTGTAGAGCCAGAATTACTAAAAATCATTGTAAATACAGGTGATGATATTGAATTGTTTGGGCTTAAAATTTGTCCTGATTTAGATATAATTACATATACATTAGCTAATTTAGTCGATAAAGAAAAAGGCTGGGGATTTATTGAAGAATCTTTTAATTGTTTAAATATTTTGAAGAAATTTTATGATACTGGATGGTTTAATATTGGTGACAAAGATTTAGCTACTCATATTTATCGTACAGATTTATTTAGGCGAGGTTTTAATAAAGCAGAAATCACAAATATGATATGTCAAAGTTTAGGTGTAAAATCTCATCTTATTCCTATGTGTAATGAGCCGGTTGAAACATATATAAAAACCCCTTTAAAATCCATGCATTTTGAAGAATATTTTATAAAATATCAGTGTCAACCAGATATCTTAAATATTGAATTTAAAGGAATTGAAAAGGCAGTACCAGTTGAAGGTGTTATAGAATATATACAGAAAGCTAGAAAAATTATTATTTGCCCCTCTAATCCTATTGTTTCTATAGGAACTATTCTTAACGTAAAAGGAATAAAAAATGCACTTTCAGAAGTAAAAAATAGAGTTATTGGAATAAGCCCAATAGTACAAGGAGCCGCTGTTAAAGGTCCAGCAGATAAAATGATGAAATCTAAAGGGTTAGAAATTTCGTGTTTAGGAGTTGCAAATCTATATAAAGAATTTTTAGGAAATTTTATTATTGATAATAAAGACATTGATCTAAAACCTAAAATTGAAGAATTAGGAATTAAAACTTATTGTTATGATACACTAATGTCTAATTTAAAGAAGAAAAGAGAATTAGCTCGATTTTTAATGAATTTATAAAAATCAATAAATTAAAAATTAAGCAGATTCGGCTACTACTTCCTCGACTTTTTTATCTGATGGTATTTCAGGTTCTTCTTTTTTAACATAATCCCCAACCGATGTTAGAAGTTCCTTAATACGCCCTTCTTGTTGTAATCGAATTATTAAATTTCGATGTTTAATAAATGAAATTAGTTTTGAAATTACGGGAAAGATTAACATGATTGGTAATAATATAATTATTATAACTTCGGGAGAATACAATACAACACTTTCAGTAATTGAGTCAGGTAATTGGATTACTCTATCTAAAAACCATTCAGGGTGTATTATTACATAACTTATAATTAAAAGTAAACCAAGACGATAAGTGAAATTAATAACAGTTGAAGTTACTAAATTTCTAGCTCTTGGTGCTGATGAACTTGCTGTTAATGTACTTCTAGATTCTGTATCTTCCCGAAAAAGGCGATCTATGTATCTACCAAGTCTTCTTGTCTTAGATGCTGCGGTAACCAATTTTTTTTCTTCTTCCTCTAATTTTCTCCGTTCAATCATTTCTTTTACATATGAAAATCTTTTAGTTGTTTTTGCAAAGAACTTTCCAATAGCTAATCCTTCTTTCTGTTCTGATTCAATTTCTCGCATTCTCTCTTTAGCTTCTTCTTTTATCTTATCAATATTAGCAGTAATATAGTGTGATTCCCGTGCTAAAACATTCAATTGGGCTTCTAATCTATCGCTTCTCTCTAATGATGGTTTAGTAACAGTATCTGCATAATTTATTTGGAATGCAATTTCTAAAAAAATATAAGAATTTATACTAAATAATATAACTGGACTTACAATAAAAAGAAAGAAATTATCAATAGGTATGTCAAATAGTTGAGAATTGAGCGGATTAGCCATTTCATCTAAGTAAGTAAAATGTAATCCAAATAAGTTCAACATATCTCTTAATCCAACCACCATTAAAGGGACAATAATCATGAGAATGATTGACCCAATAGCTATTATTGAATTTTTTGGATCAGGTTTAAAAAATGCCCTAATTGCATATATAACTGATATCACAAATAAAATTTGAAAAATGAATAAGTATAGATCATTAAAAAGCACTTCTACTTCATTTAACATTAAAGAAGGAATATCTTTTAGGCTAGGCTGAGGAATTGAAAACCACTTACTCAAATAGTTTCTAAAAAAAACTTCAATAAATCGAGTCATTGAGCTGCTATATACACCAGCAGTTGCGACCGCGCATCCCAAAGCGATAAGTAAACTGACACCATAGATTATATATGAAAAAACATTTTTAACCGCTTTAAAAAAAGCAATTATCACTAATTCATTATCAGCAGTAGTGATTACCGCATCAAAATCAAAAATTGACACTAAAAATGTAATATATATAAAAGAAAATATTACAAGATTGATAATTTTTAAAGTTAATAAATAATAACGAGTCATTTTTTAATACGCCTTCCCCTTTTTCTTTGCTTCCATATAATTACTTAAAACTTGGTTCATCATATCATCGGGTCCACAAGTTATTATATTAATGCCCAGATTCCTTAGATCTTGTTTTATGAGCAAAATATGTTCCATCATTTCTTCACTAATAGCTTCCGCTAAGGCTTTATCCGTTGAAGATAAATCAATTTCATGAATTTCAAACCAAGGACTAAATGGGTTAATAACAATGATTGTGTGATTGAAAGGAACTAATTTTTTAATAGCTTGAGTAATATCTTTAGGATTTGCTTCTAAATCGGAAATAATGAAAATTAAGCTTCGTTTTTGAAAACGTCTTGTAAAATGCTCCATTGCTTCATTAATTTTACACTTTCCTTGTGGTTTAATCCGGGCAACAAAATCTAAAACCTGATAAAAATGATCCTCACCACTATCAGGTTTTAAGAAATTAAGATTTTTCTTATCTGAAAATGTGAATACCCCAACATTATCTCTTCTTGTTAAGGCAACTTTTGTTAAAAGCATACAAGCTCTTATTGAGTATTCGAATTTTGTGTTTTCAATAGCACCTCCTGCCATAGTATCTGAAGAATCTACTAAAATCATAACGGTTACATCTCTTTCACTCTCGTATTCTTTTACAATTAAGGTTTGCGAGCGAGCACTTGCTTTCCAATCAATCAATCGAAACTGATCTCCAAAAACATATTTTCTCATTCCATAAAATTCTGAACCAAGTCCTTTTTGCTTTGATCGTTGTATACCATAATTAAGCTGTAATGAACGCTTAGAACCTAGTATTTCAATCCTCTTAATATCTTCATATGGAGGATAAATTAAAATATCAGTAATACTATCTGGAACAATTCTTTCTATTGAGTTAAATCCTAATCTATCCTTAACAATAATTGATAAAGGTCCTAGTGCATATTCACCCCTTACTTTAGGTTCAAGAACATACGAGAATTTAATTGTTGCTTTAGGTCCGATCCGAGTAGAAATAAAATTTTCACCTAAAATTAATCTAAAAAGTTGTGGATTGTAATTATCCCGTATTTCGATAAAATCAAAGCTATTTCGTCCTATATTTTCAATTACGACTTTTACGTGAACGAAATCATCTTTAAATACTTTTTCCTTTTCAAGTTCTCTATGGACTCGTAATTCTTCTGCATTCATCTTATAATAGAATACAGGTAAACTAATAATTGTACTAAATAATAATAAAATCCCAAAATAAAGTAAGAAATAATTTTCAAATGCAAATCCAGCAGTAAGAAAAAATACTGCAAATAAAACTAAAGTTCTTCCTTTTCCTCCTAAAATATTTTAACACCGTTGTCTTTTAAACATTTACATTTTATATTATGATTTAAATTTACTACCAATTAAAAAATTGAATTTTTTAAATTGGAATTGGGATATCTTCAACTATTGATTTTAACACCGCTTTTGTATCAAGACCTTCCAGTTCTGCTTCTGGTTTTAATAGAATTCGATGATTTAGTGCAGGAACAATTAAAGCACGCACATCATCAGGAGTCACATAATTTCGTCCAAGTATAGCTGCTCTTGCTTTTGCGCATTTCATTAAAGTGAGTGAAGCTCTAGGTCCACATCCAAGAGCAATTTGAGGATGATTACGAGTCTTCAAAACAAGATCTCTGATATATTTTAAAATTCGATCATCAATATACACCAAATTCACGATCTTTTGAGCTGCAAGAATTTCTTCACCATTAGTTATAGCTTCGACAGAAGGAGATTCTCCTGAAATCTGCCTTCTCATAATTTCTACTTCTTCATCTTGTTCTGGATAATCAAGCCAGAGTTTAAATAAAAAGCGATCAACTTGTGCCTCTGGTAAAGGATAAGTACCCTCCATTTCTACAGGGTTCTCAGTTGCAAGAACAATAAATGGCTTATCAAGTGCCAGAGTTTGACCTTCAATAGTTACCTGTCGCTCAGCCATAGCCTCCAAAAGAGCTGCTTGAGTTTTTGGAGCACTTCTGTT
>JBHLLG010000007.1:0-86805 GCA_048885925.1 Candidatus Hermodarchaeota archaeon | reverse complement strand
GTTTCAAACAGTAATACTCGTATTACTTTATTAAAGTCTGGTTGGTATCGAATTCACCTCTCTATACTACTCGCGGGTATCAGTCCTTCTAGTAGTTATAGGGTAAGAATTTTAAAAGATGGTGTTACCGAATGTTTTCTTGATTTTTATGAGACAGCAACAATTATTGACAGCTTTTACCATTCTATTGATTCATCTGCATTTGTATATAGTAATGGTACAAATTATATAGAAATTAATGGAGATTCTGCTGATGACTTTTCAGTTCCTAGCAACGATTTATATAATCAACTAACGATTGAGTTTGTAGCTGTATAGTATAAGATTTTTAATATTTAACTCTCTCTTTTTTAACAACATTAGTTCAAAAGAATTTCCAAAAAGATCTTGGATAAACAATAATAGTTTTATTGGATAAAATAATTAAAGGAAAACAAATTGGTTCTAATAAAATTTTGATCTTTTATTATTTTTACTTTTGGAGTATTTAAATCTTGAACTTCTTAGGTTATTATTTAAAAAATATTAATAAAGTTATATTTCACCAATTTCATCCAGGTATTAAAATTATGTACCATTCATAATTTTCAGTTTTGGAGTATAATAGTTACCGATATCATAGTTATTAAAATTAATGCTGTAGTGATCACGCCAATGTGTTTTGACTACTTCAAGCATTGCTTCCATGGTACTATCTTTAACTTTTCCTTCAGCACATAAAGTTGTGCCCATCGGTGTTGCTGTAATTTCGCCATCTTTGACTACAATTTGACCGTCTTTTATAGTGTAAGTGGCTAAGGAAAAGGCTTTTTCTATTGTGTGTCCATCCATGTTGTTTGGATCCAAATTATAAATCGCAACATCTCCAATTGCCCCAACGCCTAAATGACCGCGATCTGTCATTCCTAAACATTTTGCTGTGCCTGCCCTTGTAGCAATACAAATCTCGTTCAATGTGAGCTCGCGATCGATATCCTTTAACTGTGATTTCTCCGATGCTTTCTTGGAACATTGATTTAGAAGGACATCATCCCTCGATTTCTTATCCATAAGCCAACGGACAATTTGTGGATAACTTGTAAAGGGCCCTCCATTAGGATGATCGGTTGTCATGAAGACCTGCCACGGATTCTTCGTTAACAGCATTAACTCTAAGCCGATTGCCCATTGTATAGCATTAACAGCCACTTTTGGTGAAAAGAAATATGGGACGATCCCTGAGCCAGATTCACCTTCCACTTGCCCGTTTATCCATTTTATCCCAGGACGAACTCCCCACTCACTTGTACCACCAATATGATGCAGAGCGAACTTTCTTGTTTAAGCGAGATATTCGCTTTCAACCCAAGGTCCGTCCGCAGTCATGGTGGTGGTTGCGCTTTTACCAAAAACTACTTGACCAGCATCTATGGTGACATGTTTATGTGAATTTAAATATTCAGCGATATCAGCAGCTCCAGATTCAAAATCACCCCAATTTGTGCCATTATAGCTGTTGAATTGGCAATGAGTTAAATGTATATTCGAATTTCGTCCTTTTTTCGCCTTGATTTTTTCTAACGCTTGAAATGTTTCAATCGTATGCTTTTTATTTCCAGGATGTCCAAGATTGTTGGCATGAACGTGAATCGTGTGAGGCAATCCAAGAGATTCGCTAACTTTTGCTAAATTTTCTAAGATTTCTCTTGGAGTAACTTCGAAATGAAAAACTGTAGAATCTAGGCTATCAACATTTTTCCCCCATGCCCAATTCTCAACACCACCTGGATTCACAACCTTAACAGCATATCCTTTTGTTACTTTTAAGATCCATGCAATATAGGCAGCCAATTTATCAAATTCTTTGTTTTTAACGAATTCTAGAACAAACCAATTATTTCCGAACAATGGAAAAGCTGCTTTATCGATAATAGGAGTAACTAAAAACTCTTCATGAGTATGACGAGCTTTTAATAATGGCATTGCGGGTTCTACGACAGTGGTATATCCTAATCTAGCATAACGATAACCTGTCACCCAAGTCGAGGGTACAGACCACCCGGTTCCGCTACGCGTTATTTTAGTCCTTTTTTCATTGAATTCCTCGAGTTTATCATCTGGTCGAAACGAACGTCCTAAATTAACTTTAGTTCCTGCTATATGAGAATGGATATCAACTCCTCCCGGCATTACGATCATTCCAGAAGCATCTATGACTTTAGCTTCACTATTTACTTTCTCTGTAATAATACCATCTTTTATATGAATTTCTTTCTTTTCACCATCGATATTATTTAATGGGTCATATACTAAGCCATTTTTTATTATTAAATCATTCATTGCTACATTCCCTTGTTTTCTATATGAACTTATACTTATTTGTAATCAATAATTTTCAGAATAAATCCAATATTCAATATTCTAAAGAATTTATTATTTTTATAAAGATTTATTATATCTTTTAAGATAGTTAAATATTTTCTTTTTAGAGATTATATAAGTTTAAAGCAGTTCTTATTTTTATGTTTAAACTTAAATAATAGTTTTTTTTTGTTACATTTTAATTAATACAATACATATTGTTTAAGGGTTGTTAGAAAGAAGTTAATTATAATTTTTGCTAGATTATTAGTTCTGAGAGAAATTTTAAATGGCTACAATTTTCATTGTTGATGATGATCAGTCACTTCAGAGGCTTTATGCGTTAATATTAAAGGAAGCTGGTTTTGAGATATTAGATACAGCAATAAATGGTAACGATGCTGTTGACAAGTATAGAAATTTCAAAATAAAGCCAGATATAATTCTTATGGATCATCGAATGCCAATAAAGAATGGACTTGCTGCTATGATCGAAATATTAAAACTTAATCAAAATGAGAAAATCATTTTCGCTAGTGCTGATATTACAGTAAAGAAAGAAGCTTTATCGATCGGTGCTTGCGCTTTTCTTGATAAACCTTTCAAGATGCATGAATTATTAACCGTCATTCAGCATATAGTAAAAGAACTAATAATTGAACGTTAATCACTATTTAGATAATTAATTAAGAGATTCTTTGATTAATCTTAAAAAAAAAAAGAGTTAATTTTTAAATTAAACTATAGCTCCCCCTATTATACCTAAAGCTCCTCCTCCTAATGCCAAGAAAGAACCGATCCATATACCCCAAGACATAATTACATCAGGGGGTCCTGTTATTGTAAAACTACCCCAAAATACGCTAGCATTGGATGGACCGCCTAATGTTTGGATTAGATCAGCAAAATCACCAAAACCAGTTAGAAGATCTATTATCAAGATCAAAGGAGCTAAAAGTATCAAAACCCCTCCAACAATTCCAGCAGCTTTTGATTCTTTAATAACACCAACAATACATATAATCCCACCTATTATTAACAAGATACCCCCAATTAATTCTAAAGTAGCAAATCCAGAGATTCCTCCGATCCCTCCTGTAGTAGCAACAGATCCGATTCCAGTAAAATAGATTCCAGCACTTATTCCTATAGCAGATAATTCTATTCTATACCAACCAAATATTGTTGGTAAGACAAAGCTAAGACCCACACTAACTATTGCTACTATAGCACCAATTATTGCTAGAATTTTTCCCGCTTTCATAATTATAACCTTTTTTCTCTATAATTTAAATTATATAAAAGTTATTCTCCAATTTTAAACTATAATTATGGATAACTCCTTTTATGATATTTAATTCAATTTAATCATTAATAAAGCTTTCCATATTTTCAATATAATGCATCTAAAGCAGTATATTTAGATAATCTGATAGATCGTCGAAAATAGATATGATGCCATGATTGGTATATTAAAAATCAATAAAAATTAGAAGTTAATTCATATTAGTCAAGAAATTAGTGTAAAAAACAAGGCGATAAATTCGTTACTTGTAGTTTTTTTGACAAATCTTTCAAAATAGTATAAATTTTTGGTCAAGATTCAACATATGGCAAAAGAAATAATTATTCAGCATTGATTTCTATTATCAATTACTTTATTAAATATTTTAAATAAGTTAAAGAAAAAAATCTGTAAAAGTAGTAATCAATCTATATTATATACATATTTTTGATATTAATATTCGATTTTCATAATATCATTACTCACATAATAATTTTTTACCAAATTTGCTTAATATTATATATGTGAAAAGTTCTATTTATAATAAAAAAATATAAAAAAATAAGAAAAGTGGAAATTTATGGGAGCTGGAAAAATTTTATGCATCATTGGAGGAATTGTAGCATTAGTTGCAACAATATTATTTTCCTTCTATTCTTTTGAGATTTTAACTGTTACATACACTGGTTATGGTATAGGTATTTTTATTAATCTCATGGATATATTTGAAGCTGGCGATGTTATAGCTATAATTTTAACTATTGTTTACATTGTTAGTGTAATTTCTGGAGTTTTTATCCTAATAGGTGTTAAGGTACGTGCACTTGCTATTATTGGTGCGATATTTGCTCTTTTTCTTGCTGTGCTTCTAATTTTAATTCCTGGTTTTGAACTAGATTTAGGTGATGATCTTGGACTTTCTTTATTATTCTTTTTAGCCGATCCATTAGTTGAAGGAATAATACCGTTTGATATACCACTTGGTTTTGGCTCAATATCACTTGGTTCAATTCTTCTTGCTGGTGGTGGAGTTTTGGGTTTAATCGGTGGAATTATGGGTCCTGAAGGCTTCTAATCTAAAAAAATTGTTAAATTATTTTTTTAAAATTATTTTTTTTTTTGAATTTTTTCTAAATCTGATTGTTCATTTACATTAATAAATGAAATTAAATCTTTATCTAATGGTATAATTGATTTCTCAATTGAGATGTAATTAATTTTCCATTTATCTTTCAATAAATGTACTAATTTATAGTCTTTTTTATTAAAATTCTCTTCAGCAGAAGTTATTGTCTCTTCTATGGGATAGACCGTAAAAAGAGGTTCTAAAAGGCCATTTTTCCAACATGGAATACAACAATCAAAACCATAGGATTGTTCAATCATAAATTTTACAACATTAAATTGAATAAGCGGCAAATCACATGGTATAACAAATGATTTTTCATATCCCAATTTATTTAATTCTCTAAATCCAGAATATAAGCCTAATAACGGAGTTCTAAGTGTTGAATCAAATAGAATACCAAATTCATCAATAACAAAAGCTAAAATTTTATTGATTTCAATATTATTAATGTAATTTTGAACTTGTTTAGTAGAATGAGCAACTAAAAAAATATCAAAATTGCCTTGACTCAAAGTTTCAAGTTGATATGAAATTAATGGCTTACCATTCAACTCAAAAAGACCCTTATCATTTCCAAAGCGAGTACTTTTTCCACCTATTAAAATAGTTATAGCAAGATATTTTGAATTATTGCTTATTTTAGACACTTATTTTATAGAAATATTTAATATTCTATTAAACTAATAAATAAAAAGTATATATGATTTAAATTAATTGAAGATAATTAAACTGATTCTCCCAAATAAAACAAAATTATGTTCAGACAAAAAATAAACAAAAAAATGAGAGAAAAACCTCGCGAAAATTGCGCTATTTTTGGTGTTACATGTGATGATTTAGGTTTTTCTGTTTCAAAACTTTTATATCAAGGATTAATTGCATTACAACATCGGGGACAAGAATCTACGGGGATCTCACTTTTAAAGACTGGAGGAAAAATATTTACATATAAAAAAAGTGGATTAGTATCAAAAGTATTAAAAAATGAAATTATATCACAATATTGGGGCAATGTAGGTATTGGACATAATAGATACGCCACTACTGGTGCTATTGGATATAAGTCTTCTAATTATATTCAACCATTTCACTTTAAAAACAATGAAGTTGAATTTTCCATGGCATTTAATGGAACCATTGCTAATTTCGACGAAGTTAAGAGAAATATGGATGATATGGGTCGTGTTTTTATTACTGATACTGATACAGAAGTAATCGCACAATTAATAGGATCTATTGCATTAGGTACTGAAGATTGGCCAGAAGTATTAAAGCTAGCAAGTAAATTATTAGATGGCTCCTATTCATTAATTTTAATGACTGCTGATGGCGATATTTATGCTATGAGGGATCCTTTAGGATTTAAACCTTTATGTATTGGGGAGTTAAAATCAGAAGAAAGAAATCTTTATTTTGTATCATCAGAATCATGTGCGATTGATGCTGTTGGTGGCAATTTCTTAAGAGATGTTAAACCTGGAGAAATTGTTCATTTGAGCCATCAAAAGGATATTCATTCTGAAATGCTAATTAAATCTAATAGATCCGCTCTATGCCAATTTGAATTTGTATATTTTTCACGCCCTGATTCGATTATTGATGGCGTATCTGTCGCGGAAGCAAGATTAAGGCTTGGCATGAATTTAGCTAAGAAAGATCCTATTTTAAAAGATCCTGAGATAAAAGAAAATGCAATAATAGTACCAGTGCCAGATTCAGGAAGAAGTGTAGCTGTAGGTTATGCAAATGAGGCAGGATTGCCATATGTAGAAGGCTTAATGAAAAACCGCTACATTTGGAGAACTTTTATCATTCCTGGTCAAGATCGCCGTAAAGCAGCTGTCAAAGAAAAATTGAATCCAATTAAAAGTAGTGTTGAAGGAAAAGATGTTATATTGTTAGATGATTCTATTGTACGTGGAACTACTACTCAACAAATTGTGTCATTATTAAAAGAAAGAGGTGGAGCTAAGCGCGTTCATTTACGTGTTAGTTGCCCACCTATCATCAGTCCATGTTATATGGGAATAGATTTTCCCACAAAAGATGAATTAATTGCTGGAAGATTTCAAAATATATATGGTGAAAATTATTTAGAAGAGATTAGAAAAAAAGTAGGAGCTGATACTTTATTGTATCAACGCGTTGAAGATTTAATAACCGCTCTTAAAAAGAATGAAAACCAGCTATGCTTAGCATGTTTAACCGGTGAATATCAATTAAAATCAGTGAAAAAGTTAGCTGAATTGGAAAAATCAATAGTTAAGAGCAGAATCTAATTGATTTTAAGTCATTTGAGTGCCATCCCAACAATAAGTACATATTTTTTCCTTCGGTAACCCAATGGCTTTAACTAAACTTTCAAGTCTCTGATATTTTAAAGAGGTTAAATGTAATTTTTTTCGTATTACTTCAACCATCATTTTGAATTTTTCGGAATCAGGATTAGTATATTCAATAGGATCGTCAATATTATTTCCTTCTAATTCTTTAATCGCCCATCGTCCTGCTAAATCTAATTCAGAACGAGAACGAGAAAAATTAAGAAATTTGCAACTATAAACTAATGGAGGGCAAGCAGGTCGCATATGAACTTCTTTCGCTCCAAAATCATATAATCTTCGAATCGTTTTTCTTAATTGTGTTCCTCTTACTATAGAATCTTCACAGAAAAGCAAACATTTATCCTTGATTAGTTCTTTTATAGGAATGAGTTTCATCTTCGCGACTTCATCTCTAACGGATTGATCTTGAGGCATAAAACTCCGAGGCCATGTTGGAGTGTATTTTACAAATGGTCGTGAAAATGGGATTTTTGCTTCACTTGCATAACCTAAACCATGTCCTGTTCCTGAATCTGGTATACCTGCTATAAGATCTATTTTGACATCATCATTTTTTGCTAAATAAGAACCACATTTGTAACGTACAGTTTCAACGTTTATACCTTCATAATTAGATGCAGGATATCCATAATATACCCATAAGAAACCACATATCTGCATTCGATTACTAGGTGCAATTTTCTGCTCAAGACCATTTTCTTTAATAAAAATTACTTCAGCGGGTCCCAGATATTTAATTATTTCATATCCAAGATTTGGAAATGCACATGTTTCCATCGTTACGGCATAAGAATTAGGTTTTTTTCCTATAATGAGAGGTGTTCTTCCATATTTATCTCTGGCAGCATAAATACCCTCTTCTGTTAAGATCAGCATGGTACATGAACCATCAATTATATCTTGAACTTTCTGAATTCCTTCTTCAAATGTCGAACCTTGACAGATAATAGTTGCTATCATTTCTGTAGGATTTATATCCCCTCCATGCATTTCTGAAAAGTGATTTCCGTTTTTAAGAGCCTCCATAGCTAAATCTTCTAAATTGTTAATTCTTCCAACAGTAGTTAATGCAAATACACCTAAGTGTGAATTAATTATCAGAGGTTGATCATCATAATCACTTATCACACCAATACCCTTATTTCCATGCATTTTTTTAATATCTTTCTCGAATTTTGACCTGAATTGAGATGTGGTAATATCTTTAATATAGCGTTGAAATCCCCCCGCATTCTTTACAGCTAATCCACCTCTTCTAGTTCCTAAATGAGAATGATAATCTGTTCCATAATAAAGATCCTTTAAACAATCCTTTTCCTTTGAGAAAACTCCGAAGAGACCACCCATAATTATAACAAAAAATTAGTTTTTTTTTTAAAATATTATTATTTAAACTGAATAATATTGTTAATTAATAAGCTATTATTATCAACAAATCAATAAATTACTGACTTGTAAATATTTTCAACAAAAGTACTCTAGCTTTTAAAATAAAAATTAAAATTCATTTAGAAATTTAAATAAACCTCCAATTAATTGACCAATACTTATACCTGCATCACCAGGAGGCACAAATTCATGTTCAAGAAATGTAAATCCCGCTTGATTTACTTTTATTTTAATCGCATTTGAAAAGGAATAATTATATGCAACTCCTCCACTTAAACCAATTTTTGTAATATCATTTTCTCTAGCGATGCTCAATGCTATTTCTGCAAAAATATTAGCCAGTTCAACTTGAAACTTTGCAGCAATATCTGCTTTTTTATTTTTATTTCTTTTTAATAAAGATAAAATGTCAAGAATTAACTGGGACGTATCAATTATGTAGATCCCATCTTTTTTAAAAGAGGTTATTGATAATGGTACGTTATTTGGATTTCCTTGAGAAGCTAATCCTTCAAGTCTCATTGCAGGTTCACCCCTATATGTTTTAAGATTTGACACTCCCAACATATAAGAAACTGTATCGAAAATTCTACCAGTAGAACTTGTTAATGGAGTATTTTCAGAAGGTAATTGATTTTTAGTTCTTTCAAATTGGGAAATAATTGTATTTAATTCAACCTTTCCATATTCTAAATCTTTCTCTAAATTATAATTTTTGAGGATTTTTGAAGCCTCTTCAACTCCCAAAGACTTTAAAATAATAGAAATAAACATTCGAGCGGGATATTTTGTACAACGATCCCCTCCAATCATTGGTTGATATTCTAAATGACTAAGACGTTTATAATCATTATAAGAGACTAATAATATTTCTCCACCCCAGACATTACCATCATCACCATAACCAACTCCATCCGTACTGATTCCAACTACAGCTTCTTCTTTTCCAATTTTATTTTCAGCCATTAATCCTAAGATATGAGCAAAATGGTGTTGAATTTGATACATTTTGCAATTGTAAATTCCAGAAAGATCTTTTCCTAATTTTGTGCTAATAAATGTTGGATGAGCATCAGTAGCTATAAAGGAAATTTCAGAATCCTCTATTAGTAGAAGATTTTTCATATGAAAGATAGCATCTTTTAAAAATTCATATGTTTCCAAATTTGTTATATTCCCTATATGTTGCGTTGGAAATATTCGATTTCTTCTTAGAATTGCTCCTGTAGTTGTTAATAGAGGTCCTGTTGAAATGGCTCCAGGTAAATCCACCTTAAATGGAAGTGGTAAATATTCTGGTACATATCCTCTTGATCTTCGTATTAATTTGATTCTATTATTATGGATTCTTAATACACTATCATCAATTCTTTGATAAATTGACCTATTATGAAGTAAAAAAATGTCCGCTAAATCTTTTAATTGTTCAAAAATTATTTCATTCTCTATGGCCATTGGAACATTTGATCTATTTCCACTTGTGTAAATAAGGGGTTTATCTCCAATATAATTAAAAAGAAGATGATGTATTCCTGTATAAGGTAGCATAACTCCAACATTATTTAGTCCAGGAGCGATTAAATTACTTATTTTTTCTGAATTGAGATTACTTTTTCTTTCTAGAAGAACAATAGGTCGTCTATAAGATGTTAATATTTCTTTTTCTTTCTGAGAAATCTTGAAATTATTTTCTATAACTTCTAAATTTGGAATCATTAATGCAAATGGTTTAAATTTTCTTCCTCCTTTACGGTTGCGAAGATTCTTAACTATATCGTCATCATCTGCTCGGCAAACGAGATGAACTCCACCGATACCCTTAACTGCAGCAACTTCACCGGAATTAATTCTTTTCGCAGTTTCAATTATATAGCCAATTATTGAATCCTTCTGAATAATCACCTTATTTTTATCATAAAGTACATAATTTGGACCACATTGAGAACAAGCAAACGTTTGAGCATGAAATCGCCGATTATCAAAATTAGAATATTCCTTCATACAACTATTGCATAAAGGGAACTCATTCATAGTTGTTCTTATTCTATCATATGGTAGTTTAGATACTGTAGTGAACCTTGGACCACACTCTGCACATGCAATAAAAGGATATTGAAAATATCTTTCTAAATGGGAATTTCTCATATCATCTAGACATTGATCACAAATCGATATATCTGGAGGTAATGTTAAACTAATACCTCTTCCATATTCACTATTTTTGATTTCAAGGCTTAGATAATTCTCTTCAATATTTAATTTTTTAATTTCAATATTTTCTATAAAAGATATACTTGGCTTTTTCTTTTTCAAATCAATGATGAATTGATCAATATTTTTTGTATTTCCTTGTAATACTAATCTGACACCTGCATTACCGCGATTAAGGAGATATCCTTTTAGTCCAAAATTTTTTGCTAAATTAAATAGAAATGGTCTAAAGCCTACTCCTTGTACAATTCCAGAAATATTAATTTCAAATGTTTTTTTATTATTCAAGAGAAAAATCTTGTCTTATCTTTTATTCCAATTTGTTAGATTTAATAATTAACTAGCAAAAAAAAATTAATGTTTTATTAGCAAAAAAAATAAAATCCTAGTACTAATACTTGTAGTTATTATTAGAATAAAATTTAAAAAGAGCTCAAAAAATGGAAGATTTTAATCTAAAATGGGATACCCCATACCATGAAGCATTCTTTAAAACAAGTCATAATTCCTATGAAAAATCTATCAAAAAACAACTTAACTTTGGATTAAGGGGGCTTGAATATGATATATATAGTGATAAATTATATGAGAACGGTGATTTCGAAGTTTATCACTTAAAAAGTAGCTATGATACGGCTCTTAATATTGATGGGAATCCTAGTGATTTATTTTTTTCAAATTGGCTTAAAGTTATTAATGATTGGTCTAATGAACAAAAAGGTGATCATGCTCCTATAACTCTTTTTATAGAATTGAAAGATAATTTAATTGATTTAGAGAATAAACCAGATGAAGATTATGGAATTAAAAAACTTAATGAAATAATTTTGAAATCATTCTCTTCGGATAAATTATATACTTATAAAAATTTTACGAGAAATGATTCTAAATGGCCTATTTTGAAGGATTTAAAGGGAAGAGTAATTATAGTTCTTACAAGTTATTGGAACGGCCATTGGGTTTCAAGCGAAGGCGGTTTCGAATCAAGATTAAAATATTTAAAAAATTCATTGGAAGGAAAAGAAGATATCTGTTTTGTCTCATGGATTGATGACGATAGGGGAGATGAGGTACAATTCATGAAAGAAAATACTAATTTTTGGAAATGTAGTATTGAATATAGTACTAAATTTTCTAAGGAAAATCAAATCTCTCAAAGGTTAACCAGAGTAGATTATGATAAAATAATTAATGGGAACCATGTAAAAACATACTATAAGAAAAATTTTAAGGCGGGATATCGATGCAATTTTCCTTCTACTGATTCGTGGGACATGAAGCAATATGATGAATGCTTTCCTTGGTGTTTTTAATAATCCCCTTCCAAATGATATTTAAAATAAATACTACAAGTTCCTTCTTGAGAAACCATACATGGTCCAATTGGGTTCATTGGTGTACATTCTTCTCTAAATAACTTACATTCATATGGATAGAGTTTTCCAACCATGATTAAATGGCATACACATCCAGGCGGGATGTCTTGAGATTTTTTAATTTTTATATTATACTTTTTATCAGCGTCAAACTGTTCATATTTATCCCTAATTACTAATCCTCCATCATAAACTCGACCTATGCCCCTCCAAGGAGATGAAACTGGCTTAAATATGTCTTCAATAATTTTTTGAGCAATTAAATTACCTTCAGGTTTTACAACTCTAGAATATTCATTAATCGTATCATATTTTTTATCTCTAATCTGCTTTAAAAGCATTAAGATTGAAAGTAATACATCATTGGGCTCAAAGCCGGATATTACATTAGGTATTCTATATCCTTGAGAGAAAATTTCGTATGGTTTTAAGCCTATAATTGTTGATACATGACCTGGTGATATAAAACCATCAATTTTTAATTGGGATTGACTCATTAACAATTCTAAAGCTGCTGGAATTAACTTATGAGCACAAATTACTGAAAAATTTGAAGGAGGACCGGACTGTATTTCATATCCAATTAGGGGAGCCGTGGTTTCAAAACCTATAGCAAAAAAAATTATTTCTTTATTTGAATTTTCTTTAGCAATTTTAACGGCATCGTGAGGGCTATATACTATGCGAACATCAGCACCTTTAGCTTTTAATTCAGCTAATGAAATATTTGTGGCAGGAACACGTACCATATCCCCAAAAGTTGTTATAATCATATCATTTCTTTTTCCAAGTTCCACTGCTTTATCAATATCTGCTGCTGGGCATATACATACGGGGCACCCTGGGCCTGATAATATTTCGATATCTTTAGGTAATAATGTTCTTAGACCATATTTTGAAATTGTATGTTCATGAGTACCACAAACATGCATCAACTTAACTGATTTACCTATTTCTTTTACGATTTTTTTAATTGCCCTAATAATTTTATTGGTAAATTCTTTGGTTCTTAAAACATCCAAACTAGGAATATTCATATTCTCACCTGTTAGCAAATTCGAGGAATTGGTTCACCTAAAGGCATATCAATAAATCGAGTGCCACCAACTATTGTTCTTAAGAATACTCGCTTAGGGTTATCAGCTTTTACTTCACCAATTATTTCTGCTTCTTTTCCAATCTGAGTTGATTTTATTTTATCTAATATATTTTGAGAATGGATTGGATCTACCGATAAGAGAGCCCTCCCCTCGCTTGCAATGTTATAAGGATCTAAACCTAACATATCACATATAGCAATTACTTGTTTTTTAATTGGAACTTTTTCTTCTTCAATCCAGATACTAATATTTGATTTTTCAGCCCAATTATTTAAAGCAGCAGCTATTCCTCCACGTGTAGGATCTTTCATCGCATGGATATAATTACCTTTAATTTCAGGTTTAATTGCTTCATAGATCTCAAGTAATAACGAGATATCCGATTTTAAATCTGTTGATATATTTAAACCTTCTCGGGAAGCCATCAATGCTGTTCCATGATCTCCTATAGTACCAGTTAAAATAATATGATCTCCAACTTTCAGATTATTATCTAAAACTTTTATATTTTTATCTTTTATTCCAATACCGGAAGTTGCTATAATTATTTCATTTAAGGTTCCCCGGGGCATTATTTTAGTATCCCCCGCAATTATGGCTAAATTTGCCTTTTGTGCCATTGTATTCATTGAATGAACAATTTTTTCTAACTTTTTGAATTCAAATCCTTCTTCTATTATTATCATTGATGTTAAAGCTAATGGATCAGCACCCATCATTATAAGATCATTGACAGTTCCACATATACTCAATGTTCCTAAATCACCACCAGGGAAAAAAATTGGATAAATAGTATGCCCATCAGCGGTAATAACAATCTCTTTGTCATAATCTTTTAATGGAATTGTAGCACCATCATCTAATTCCTCAACACCAATACCATTATTAATATTTTTAAAGGGAATATCTTTAGTTATGAATTCTATTAATTCTTCTTGTAGAACTCCACCAGCTCCATGAGCTAATCGTATAACTTTTAAGTTCTCATTTTTCTCACTCATATAAAATAGAAAGAATAACAAATTAAAAGAGTTTAGGTGATACTAAAACAATTTTTAATATTAATCTTAAAAATTAAGATTATAAAGGAAATCATAATTTAGTAGATTGCATTTTTCTATCGATTTCTAAGTGTTTTAATAGAGTTTGTATTTCTGCTAAATCAGGTTGTAGAATAGAAGGTAGAGCCAATTGATCTCTTCTTCTCTTTATTGCTGATTGTGAAGGTATCGCTTTACCATTTTCGAAGATCGTTTTTGATTGCAAAATGATAAATTTTGGACCCTTTCCTAAAGCAATACTTTGGTTCTTCAAAGATTCAAATGTCTCTGTTAGTTTTATATTTTGAGGACATACTTCATCGCATGTTTTACAACTTGTACACCCCCAAATTACCAAATTTTTTTCTCCTAAAAGCACATCTTTATAACCAAAGAGTGCATTTAAAATATTCCGGCGTGGATTGTAATCTCCTTTTGTAACTTTAGAGATTGGACAATTTTCTGTACATATTCCACATTGTAAACAAGGGTAAAGTGAGGGATTTCGCTTAATCGAAGTTAAAGCCCACTTTTTATTTGTTTTTAGGAGAATCTCTGAATCAGAAACATCCCAAGTAGCTTTACGATAAAAGTATGGATCTGAATTTAAACGAAATATTCGGATTATCTTGTGATTAATCCAACCAATAATTGTTATGGTAAAGAAAAAGATATATACACTATTCATAAGCAATGAATTTGTTGATGTATTTGCTATTAGTGTATGGATGAAAATTATAGAAATCCCTAACAACATCAAGTTATGAAGGATTTTATTAACTTTATATTTGAACTTTATTTTATATGCGAATATTCTCAACTTCTCGATTCTTTTATACCTAATCAAACGATTACTCATGAAAATGAAGGCTAAAGTCATTAAAGTAGCGAAAATCATAAATCCAATGGTTCCTGACCTTATCTGGAATGATGAGTATGTTCTTCCTAAGCGTACCATAGGGTAATGTGCAATTCCAAAAGACAAAGCAATTGCAGCCATGTATGTATGAAATCTAAGTATTCCATTTAGACTAAATTTTTTTTCAATCAATTTTAACTTTATAATAATAATGGTGTTGAAACACATCCAGATAAAAGAAAATATACCTAGTATGCTACCAGTTCTATGAATTAAATTCATTAATAAAGTATTACTTTCAAGTGAAAATAGCTCTGGTTCTTCAAACCAATAAATTATCGAAACCAAAATCGGACTAAGATAATATATTAATAACAATAAGATTTGTTTTATTTTTAAACTCATCATATTTTAACCTCAAAAACTACTGTTTAGTTCCCTCACGAAAAAACCGTGAGATTCTTTTTTTTTATTAAAAGATAATTGGAAAATTATAATTCTAATTAATGGACCTAGGAAATTCATGAGTTTTAAGTTATTTTTTTTAACATTCATCTTAAAAGTCAATTTTATTCTTTATTTAATAATGCAAAAATGATTCATTATATGAAATTTGTTTTAATATTATAAAGATAATTAATTATTTCCTGCCAATTTTAAAGAAATTTTTAAAAGAAGGGATGTAGTTTTCTAAACTAAATTTCTTATTTTACCAAAGTCTTAGATAAAGTTTAATCCTCATCGGAATAAAATAATTTTACATCAAACAATAATAATATTCCCCCTACCCCCCCTATAAGTGCTAGAAGCCAAAATGTAAGAGGGGCAAAAGAACAATTAATATAGGGATAAACCACAAATGCATTTATAAGAATAAAAATCACTCCTATTATAATTAGGATTAAACCATTTCTTTTACGGCTTTCCAATTTATTTCAAATCCAAAATTTTTTTTATCATTCTTTAAGAAATATTGCATTCTATTTAGATATAATAATTAAACCGAACATGTTCATTTAGAAAGAACGACAATAAGAATTGGAATTTTAATTCTGAATTTGTGAAATTAAAATATTCAATATTTTAGATTTTTTTTCAATTTAGGAGTCTAAGGATTAAACTTTCTTATACTTTAGATTTAGAAAAATTATTAAAATTCAAAATTTATCATATAATGATGGATACAACCAAAACAACTATAGCTACAATTAAAATCGGAATTCCAGAACAAAAGTGGTTTTCAATAATTTTTGATAACTTTCCCGATATAGAGCTAAATATATTAAACTTCTTACCTTATGATTTTGAGAAATCTATTGGAAATACTATAATTGAAATTATCTACTATAGAATCGAACAAGTTATTAATAAAATTGCTACACATCCATCTGTTTTTGAATTTAGTATTTTAACTAAGGAAGAAAATCGAGCGAAAATCAATATTAAAACAAAAAATCCTTATTTATTGTTCGCAGTAATTAAATGTGGGGTTTTAATTGATTTCCCCGTGAGAGTAAGAGATAGATATGCAATATGGGAGGTAATCTCGACTAGAAAGCGAATTGATGATTTATTAAAACTTTTTGAGGAAAAAAACATTAATTTTTCATTACTCCAAATTGGAAATGCCCCCTATTCTTTTAATAATGAAAAAAATAGATTAACTATAAAAGAATCTAAGATACTTAATACAGCAATAAATTTAGGTTTTTTTGAGGTTCCAAGAAAAATTTCATTGGAATCTTTAGCAAATAAATTAAATAAATCAAAATCTTGGACATCAGAACAACTTAGAAAAATTATCAAGAAAAAAATTAAATTTGGAACTTAATCTATTATAATTTAAAGAAGAAATATCTCATTCTAATAGATATTAATAATATTACCGAACATGTTCGGATGCTAACTTTTAAGTAAAAAAATCAAGTACTCAAATAATTAAATATTTGAATAACTTTTAAATTAGGGAATTAGGTAAATGACAAAAAACAAAATTTTAGCAGTAGTTCTCTGTTTAATTGGAGCTATATTAGGGATTGTTCTTATTCCGATTTTTTTCATAATGACATATCAACCTATGATAATTGGTGAAGAAGCTCTAGGTACTCTTAGTGGTTTGGGATGTGCTGTAGTTGTAGAATTCATCTTTCCATTCATTTCAGATATTGGAATTATTGCAGGGGTATTATATCTTCTGAGTGCTATTGCTTTCATACAGGATGATAAAAGAGCTTTCACATTAGCAATAATAGCTAATGTACTTGCGATTCAGAGTGCTTTCTGGCCCATAGTTCCTGCAATTATTACCGCCCAGCCACCATTATTTCCCCCTTTATTCTTCACACACCTGATTATATATTTTTTATTAATGGGACCAATAGCAAGGTTTTCAGGGAAAACTGCTTTACTTGGTTTAATCGTTGGTATGGCCTGGGTTCTGTCCTTTATGAACGGTGTTGCCGCAACTAATCGTATAGTAGCCCTTGGATGGCCACTTTTTACAGCTATGCAACGTTTGAATTGGATCGCTTCTATTGGCTTTGGAATAGCAACAGTTGGTATTGCACTTCGTCCAAGTGAATGGGTGCGGAAAGTTGGGCTAGGTGCTGCAATATTAGAGGCTGTAGCTGGATTTTCTGCCGGTTTATTCTCACCATTCGAAGGATTCTCCTTATTCTTACTCGGTCCAATATTAGCCACAGTGGTTTTAGTCCTTTTCATTTCACCGAAGTACTGGCAGAAAATAACCTCTAAAGGCTTCTTAGACAGAAATCTATAAGATGAATCAGTTATTTAAATCACTTTTTTCTACTTTTTATTATAAAATGATTAATACAATAGCTATATCAACTCAACTTTTCTTCTTAGAACCGTTCCTCAAAATATTTAATATTAGGCACAAATGTATTAATCTAATAGTTTTACTCGGAAAAAGTTAAGCTAAAAATATAAAAAATGAAAAAAAAAATTAGAGAGAGAATTCGCAATCTTCTAAAATTTGTGTTATATCCATAACTGGTAATTCTGAATTTGCTTCACTTGCAGCTAAAAATAAGTTATTTTTACAAAACACACATGCACTAAGTAAAACATCGGCTTTTGTTTCTAATGCTTCTTTCAAACGATCGGCATTTATATCTTCCCAACATGCAACTGTTTCATCTAATCGATTACTTGCTATATCAGTTGATATTTCTCCATATAATGCTCTAACCCCTCCTCCTGCTCCACAGCACCATGACATATCCCTATTATGTTTCATCTCAATTAATTTAATCCCTTCGATCATATTTATAAGTTCTCGTGGTTCGCTATATATATTACAATATCTTCCAAGGTGGCAAGGATCGTGGTATGTTACCTTTAATGGATTGTCCTTCGTACTATTTCTATATCTAATTTTTAAATTTTTTTCTTTCACAATTTTAGGAATATATTGAACTAAGTGATTAAGACCAAATCCAAGATTACCCTCTATAAATCTTGGATACTCTGTAGTGAATGTAGAAAAACACCCTGCGCATGAGAATACTATTTGCTTTATCCCCATTTCACGGATCATATCGACGTTATATTTAACAAACTCAACCGCATCATCTTCAACCCCGGTTCGGAATAAAACCGAACCACAGCATTTCTCTTGGGGAAAAACTATGAATTCTACACCAAGTTTGTCTAAAACTCGACTTGATGCTACTGTTAATTCATTATTTCTATAAGCAGAAGTACACCCAACAAAATAACCAACCAAATTACTACTATCTTCTGGTTTATATTCTCCAGATAGAATTTTGTTATATAATTCTTTTCCACGTTCATATGCTATATGTCCTTCAGTACACGATTCTGTATTGCACCACTTAAATCTATCAGTCCCACTCTCGAGAAATGGATTATTATTTTCTTTAATGGAGTCTCTTAAAACCTTAAGTTTTTGAGGCATTACACCTTTTCGTACTGCTTTCGTTCGATAAGTCTGAAATACTTCTAATGTATCAATTCCTATGGGACACACAACTCTACAATTACCACAAAGCATGCAGCGATAAAGTGAATCAATAATCCCTTCTTTATCAAATCTTATTTCTTTTTTAGATAAGGATTTAAGTATTCTATTACGGCCTCCAGCATAATCCTTTTCGGAATACGTTGTATTGTATACTCTGCATACATGCCGACAATATCCACAGTGAACGCATCGTTCATAAGTATCTGCTTCTTTATATTTAGTAATTGGTTTTAGCAAATTTCTTTGATCAGGTGCAAAATAATCTGATCCTGGTGGTCCTGATGTGACTACTTTATTAATATCTTTTACTTTATCTCTATTCATTTTTATTACCTCATCCTATTCTTTTTAATAATTAAGTCTTGTATAGTAGTTTAGCGATGTAGAAAAGAAGAAGAAATCTACTCCATCTCATTTTTGCTTTTATTAACCTATAAGAGTTAACAAGGTCTTCAGGATCTACTTTTTTTTTCAGTTGTTTTAAATATGACACTCTTTTAGGATTAAATTTAAGGTTATATAATGTATTTACTACACCTATTGTATAGAGACTATCATTTTGTCTATAAGTATTCATTGTTATATCATGGAAAATAGCTTTAATCCCAAAAAACTCTCGAGAATTGTTTAAATCAGTAAGACCAAACAATTTAATTCTGTTTCCTCCTTCACTTCCAGCAATCACATAAAAGGCTTTATTAAATTCATAATTCAGTGTTTTCGTAACATAAAACTTGTAAAAATCGGCTAATCTTTCATTGGCTATCCAATATTCTTGGAAAAATAAAGTATTACATCGACGTCCGATATTAACCTCTGTATCAGCGATATTTTGCCATTTTTCTTTTAAATACCATTCTTCAACTTTAAATCCGTTAAATTTTATAGCTACTTCTTGAGCGAACGAAACATTTTGAGAGGTTGTTTCAGGATCATCGTAATATACAGCATAAACAAAATATTTTCTTGCTGGGAAAGTCCAATGGGCATATTTCTCGAAGCTTTTATCTGAAAGTGAAAGGAAGAATGGTTGGTTTGAAAGATCATTTTTTAATGTTAAATAAAATTCAATTGCTTCATCGATTGATTTAAAACTGTAACCAGTTATTTCCATCGAAGTTTTAAGAGTAGTTATTTCCATTTCTACTTCCGCAACTACACCAAAAATACCAAATGATCCTATAATATCATCCATTGATAAATCTCCTTTTGAATCCTTAGAAATTTTTTCGATAGAACCATCAGGTTTTATAAAAACCATTGAGAGAATTGAATTTTTCATCATCCCATATTTTATAACTCCGATTCCTGCTTTTCCTGATGTAACTACAAACCCTCCAACACATGAAGATTTGTAGCTTGTAGGATAACATTTTGGTGCTAGACCATAATTAAGAAGAGTTTCGATGAGCTCTAACCAAGAAATACCTGCATCGCATTTAACCCTCATATTTTCAACATCAACTTCATGTACCTGATTCATCCTTCGAATGTCAATTAATACTCCTCCTTTAGTGGGTGTTGAAGATGAATAACATGAACTTCCAGCAGCTCTAATAGTTACAGGTATTGAATATTCATTACACTTTTTCATTAATTTTGAAAGTTCTTCAATATTAGCAGGACGAATAATATGAGTTGCTTGATAATCTTTTTTGAATTTGTAATGGTATTTTGGTAACAAACTAAGATCAGCTGAGGAAGCTTCAATTTCGTAAGGATCTGTAGTTATGTGTTCGGGAGCAATGAACTCTTCTACTTCTTTAGTAAATGATTCTATCTTTCCGACTTCTTGTTTATTTTCAATTTTAGAAACATTCATTTTTACTTCACCTCAATTTTTAAAATTATTCTATAAAAGAAGGAGGCCTAAAAAAAAAGCACCCCACCAACAACCCATTGTAATATAACCAGTTAACTTAGCGAGTTTTCGCTGTCCAGAAGTTCCGAATAAGGCGTTGGTAAAACCTGCTGCTAAACCGCCTCCACCTCCGATAATATGCATAAAGTGTGTTAATCCTGAATAGTTAATTACTTGATTACCAGGCATCCAGAATAATGCAATTACATTTACTAATGTAACAACCCAAGATGAGATGCCTAATAATCCATGCCAAAAAACAAATTTCTGCTCGTTATATAATACGAGAACCATTGCAGTTGTTATGAGAATCAATGCAGGTAGACCAAGAATTAATCCTAAATGAAGACTATCATCATTAAACCAAGCAATACCGTTAATAATAAGTAATATCGTAAACAAAATTACAAAGATAATTATTAAAGTTAAAACGATATAATTCACTTTTTTTTCTCTTGCTTTTATAGTGTTTAATATTATGCATAAGGCTATTAGTATCATCGCAATTGAAATCATTAAGCCCAGTTCAGCGAAAAATGTTGTCATAATTACTACTTTAGTTTTATTATTTTGTATAATTTTTAAATTGAAATTTATGTGTTTATTTAAATAATTTACTACTATTAAAGAAATGGCTTATATTAATAAAAAGGATCTTTATAAATATTAACTTTAAAAGACAACGCCTAAATAAAGCATTAAAAATCCCATAATCATATAAAGTGAAGCAACTTTGAAGATTATAAAGGTAAGTCTGGTTGAGGGTTTTATTAAGTCTTTTATGGTTAAATATATGAGAAATACACAACATATGGCAATAATAATCCTAATAACGCCATTAGCATCTAAAAGTTGAGCACTTTCATAGAGTGATACCGAACTAAAAAAGGCTCCTGTTGCAATAACTCTCATGGTTCCTTTTTCTGAACTAACAACAGGCCACATAGGTATTTTTGCTTCTTTATACCCTTTATAATTCTTCGGAATTAATGCTAAAGTAAGAATATGTACTGGAATCCAAGTTAATATAAAGATTAAAAACAGTAATCCTATCCAATCGACTAATCCTAATATTGCGACTCTAGCTGCTAAAGCAGGAAGACCCCCAGCTACACCTCCAAAAATTATACTAAATTTCGTTCTTCTTTTTAGTAAAATACTATAGACAATAACATCAAAGAAAAAGCCTAAAAAAATTACTAAAGTCGCATAAAAATTAAGTAGAAAAAACGCAATAAATACTCCTAAAACCGTCATTACAATTCCATTAATAAGAACTAGCGACGGAGTAACCTTTCCACTAGGTAAGGGACGATCTTTCGTCCGTTCCATGATTGCATCAATATCTCTATCAATATACATGTTCAAAGCAGTCGAGCCTGATATTGCTAAAAATAATGATAAGATTACAAAAATAAAATTTACCCAATTAATATTTAATCGAAATTCGACTACAGTTATGAAGTATGAGATTATAGCAGTATATAATAGTAAAATAGTTTGCTTAGCTTTGATAATTTCTCCATATATAGATAATAAGCTACTTATTTCCATACTTATAACCACATCGCTTTTATCTTTATTTAATCAAATATTCAAGGAAATTAAAATTAGAATATAAATCTTTTTCGTGTAAAAAATTTATAATAATAATAAAAATAAAAAAAAATCTCAAAAAAAAACTCATTTTCTATCTTTCAGCCGAGATTAATGATTCTTCGAAGATAAGTAATGATTTCTTCATTTTTCGATCTTTCCGATTTTGTTTAATGATCGCAAAAATTGCCCATGTTACTCCTATCACCAGAAACCATATACCTGTAAACATTAAAGTTGCCCATGGCTGGGTGTTTTCAGCTGGTAAGCGACGTATCATATAAAGATCTGCCGCTCCAAAGGTTAAAGTTGTACCAAAGAAAAATATCCAACCTAGAATCTGTCGTTGCCGGCCTTGTACATTGAAAAAGTCAATAGATTTAAGCATTAATACCATTGCTATTAATACAGAAAGAACGTGCCAATGACCAACATTGAAGTCATACTCTAATTCGATAGTTTCTGGAAGCCTATAATATTCATCTACTTGGAGACCAACTATGATACCAGTTATTGTAACGAATAGATGTGAAAACAAGATGAGATAATAATATGTAAAATTTACAGGATCTTTAAATAAAGTCTTAATCTTTGTTCCACGAGATGAAGATTTATATTTTTCCCCTAATTTATCAGATATTATATTCTTCCAACCAAATCCAGCAACCGCCATCGTGCAAAAAATTAATACACCTGCACCAACCCAAATAATAAAATGGTTTAAAATCCATGAACCGTAAGATAATATGATAACTCCAATTGCGTTGCCAATTAATGTATATTTATAAGCAGCTCCTGACATTTTACTTGTACGGTAAGCAACCATCAATACCATTGCTGCTGATTGCGCAAGTTGTATATGAAGATGAGAGACTATAAAATCTTCAACAACGTCATGGGGATGGCGTCTAATAATAGCTTCAGCTAAGAATGCTTCGGGAGAACGATCTAAACCCCATATTGTACCAGTAAAATTCTCCAAAGCTCCCAGTGCTGCCATAATAGTTGAAACCATAACGCAAATAGCTAAAATTACAAGATTCATATATTCTAAATTTAATCTATTAAATGTTGATCCTCTTATCTCAGTTTTAGGATCTGGAAATTTACCAGGAATTGGAAAAGCTGAAATAACAAAGAGAATTCCACCTAAAAATACTAAGAATAGCCCAAAGTAGAAAATTTCATGAAATAATCTTATACGAGTATAGGCAAAAATTAATCCTGCAATTCCAACCATGTAAGCTCCTGCTAGAAGAAGAATTTTTAAGGTAGGTATATATTTTTTACGAATCTCATAGTATTCCAAGATCCAAAAGGTATTTGCTACTAAAAAGGGTACTGCTAAAGAATGATATATCATTACATAACGAGCAGTTCTTGATATTATATCATCGTGAAGAATTGGTATCAGTGGTTCTCCCCGAGCAAAAAGCACTGTTAAGGGTTCTGAAAAAGTAAGAAGCCAAAGAACCTGAATAAACATAAAGATAATTAAGCTATAATGAATTTTTTTGAAGCTTTCTTTCTTTTCTCTCTCAATTGTCTGTGTTTCCATCATTATTTCCGTTGTAATGGAACTTTCTTCAATTTCCATTTAATAAACCTCATTTAATTATTTAAAATAATTTTTTATTACGAGAAATTATTTTTGATTTAAATATATTATTTTTATTAATATAAGTTATGATTATAATTCAAAGGATGACCCCTTTTTTAAAATATTGGCTTAAAATGATTTTTAGAAATCTTTATTAATAAATAGTCTTACGAAAAAGTAAAAAAAAGACATCTATTTTTTTTTAAAAATTATAATTATTGATTCTTCTTTTTTGGAAAAGTCGAGGTAACATAATTATTCCAAATACAAACAAAGCAGAAATTAATGATGGTATGAGGGCAGAAGCAAAACTATCTTTTTTCTTACCATGGGGGTGACCTACTTCTTCCATAACTCTTAGTGTGCTTCCTTGAAGATTACAATTTGCTGTTACTTCTATGCGATCATATTCATTTGCTATAATACCAGGATATTCATAAGTAAAGAGGTTTGTTGTTGGCTGGCTAGTATAGTAGTAATTTGAAATTGTAAAGTTATGCAATATATGATCACTGACGTTAATGGTTACAGAGTTAACATAATGATAATCTGGATCTGTTACTCCATGGATAAATGAAACAGTAAGGATATCGGTATTTTCATCATATGAAAGTTCTAAATGCATTGGACTAGTTGCCTTGGCGCCAATAGAAGCTGTTGAGATACTAACAATCAAGAAAATAGATAATATAAAAATAAATCTTTTTTTAAGCATTTTTTATCATACCTATATTAGATTCTATTTTTTAAAAAAAATACACTTTAATTAATATACATTTTGCTTAAAATTAAAAAGATAATAACTAAGGAAAAAATTAAATATAATTTCATAGACAAAATTATCTACTTTTCTTAAAACGAGATGATCTCAAAAGAAATTTCTAAATTTAACGTATAGAATTTTTAGTTTAACTACATTTTAAATTGGATATTTTTTTTGATCTTTATAAAATAATTACTTATTTTTAAAAAGTGAATTATTACTTTGATCTTTATAAATAAAATACTTATTTTTATAAAGTGAATTTTTAATAAAGAAAACTACGTTGATAACTCTTAACTAAACTTTTAATTAAAGGTTAGTTCAAAGTATAATCTACTTTAAAAAAAAAATATAAAAAGATGTGATAGTAAATATGGGATTACTTCAACCCCCTAGTGGCCCAGCTAATCCTTTATCCCTTGGTGAATATCGAAGTGCAGATGTTTTACTCTGGATTGCAATAATTATTGCTATTGTAGCTGCATTTTTACTTTTGGTGGATTTTGTAAATACTAGAAAGCCACATCATTTGTATTGGGGCTTATCATTTATTGCTTCTTGGATAGTATTTCATCAGGTAGCAAATACAGGAAGTTATGGACTCCTACTTGATTCTGTTGTAGCATTTTTATTCTCTTTTATTCCGGGATTAATAGCTACAGGAATGTTATCCGATGTTTTCTCAGATAAGAGATTATTAGGCAGATTTAAATATCATCAGTTATACTTTGTGTACATTTTTCTGATGGGAGTCTTCCTAGGCTTCTCAAGTGTAGCCCATGCCTCAGGAGCTTTATTTTTAAATTTACTAGGATTGGATGCTATTGAAATAACATGGGTACCCGCACTTTTGCTTCTGTTTTCGGTGATTCCATCAATGGTCATAATGGTAGGTGTTCCAATATATACTACAATCAAAACAAAAGAAACTACAAAAGCAGCCTATCTTGTCGCAGTAGGTGGTTTACTATTAGGTCTCGCTGGTATCTTCCGCATACTCGTTGTTGATCCTAGAATTACTGATGTACTTGATCCTTTTATTTTAATGGGACTATTTCCATACTTAATGTTATTTTCGGTCGTATTTCTTGTTATTGGATGGCTATATGTGCAGAGATGGAGATTTGATGTTCCAGGAGTTGAATTTGCTGATTAAATTAAAAGAGAATAAAAAAATAAACAATTAAAGGTGTTAAAAAATGAGAATAAAAAGATTTGAATTTGGTATTAGTATCATATTGTTAGCTTTTTTTGCAATGGCAGGAGCAGTTATGCTTTTAAGTGCATATGGTGCCGCGTGTGTAGCATGGGGAGGATATGATGTTATGCCATATAGTATGGCATTCGGTTATGTAGCTGATAATCTCCTTTTATTTCAAGCAAGCAACATTATAACATGGATATTTGGTTTTGTCTGGGGATTTGTTATTTATATGTATTTAACTGGTAAAAAATGGACATATTGGGCAGCTTTAGCTACTAGTGCTGTAGGATTTATTTTTGGATTAATTCCCGCACTCATTGCGGATACGAAGAATTTTACGGAACCTTTTGAGGGTATTGGTTCACCTCATTGGGGAAGAACTCTGATAAACCTACTAATTTTAATCATACTATTAGTTATTTTAGTTGTGCCCTATACAAGACACACTGTCAAAAATTTTATAACGAGAGAGAGGCTAGGAAGTAAGATGGCAACGAATATTGCAAAACAGCTGATGTTTATGTCAATATTCTTTTTTTGGTTAGCGTTTGTTTCTTTCCTCGGAACGAGTTTCTTAGCTGATGCACATGTAGTCAATGGAATTAACTTCTGGGAAACTATAGAGATTCAATTTATCGGTGGTATAGTCACAACAATAACGGGAAGTTTGATGTTGACAAGTGGTCTTATTATCAACCAAATTAAGCAACGCTCAATTCTTACAAGAACAATATCGTAAATTCTTAACTAATTCGGTTTAAATTAAAATCTAAATAAAACATTCCATTGGAATGTTACTTTTTTTATCTTTTTTGCTTTTATTTTCTTGAAAAATTAATTATACTATTCTGTTAAAATTGGAAATTTATTTAAAGATATATTGATTTTAAGAAGATTAATTAGACCTTTTGGTTATTAAAAGTAGGATAATCGCTATGGACATAGGAACAATTATTCCCATGGCTAACATAGCTGTATCTCCTAATAAGTCAAATATTAATCCTGAGATTGGTGCTCCAATCGCTATTCCCGCAACGACTAAAGCATAAAAAGTTCCTGTAGCAACCCCATAATTTTTCTCTTCTGTATTATTCTTAATAATCCCCGCTGAAGTTGGAAAAATCATACCATGTCCAATCCCAAAGACAATCATTCCTAAAATAGGAAAAGGAAATGAAGTTGATATCATTAAAACTAAAAATCCTGCAGAAGCAAATATCAATCCAACATTCATTATTTTCCTTTGACCAATTTTATCTCCAAATGAACCTGAAGGATAGTGAACTAATATTGAAAGAAAGACTAAAGCACTAAAAGTTATTCCTATTTGACCGGGACTATAACCAACATTCTCTAATAAAATAGAATAAGTTGCAGTGATTATGCCTAAATTAAAATTTAATGCTAATATTGCTAGATAAGGAGGAATCATCTTCTTTGAAACAATTATCTCTCTAAAAATTGTTAATTCTTCCTTGAAACTTAATTCTTCTTTAACTGGATGATAAACTTTAGGCAAAAATAAAGATGAGACTGCCATAGCAAATAAAGCTATTGAAACAATTATAAAAAATTTGTTGTATCCAATGGCTTGTGCTCCCATTCCGCCAATCATAAATCCAAACAGAAGCGAAATCCCGAAAGAGATCCCATAAAGAGCCATTCCCCTTCCACTCCTTTCTTTTGGTGTTACGTCTGAGAGATATGCCATTGTTCCTGGGCCCCCAAAACCTCCACCTAATCCATGGATAATTCTAGCAAAAAGTAATAAGTATGGTTCTTTCGCTAAGGCATACAAAAAAATTGAAAAACCATCTAACATTACTCCAATCCCTATTAAAGTTTTTCTTCCAATCCTGTCAATAAATCTCCCCGCAATTATATTAGAGGGGATATGAACAATCGAATAGATACCAACAATTAAAGAGGCAAGAATGATAGGTGCACCTAAACTAGTTGCATAAATAGATATTATAGGAATAACAACAGTACTATCAAAATTAACTATAAATGTTAAAGCTAGTACTAACAAAAAGTATTTTCTTTCAATTATTGATGTTTTATGATTGAAATTTTCCATATGCTTTATTATGATAATGCAGTATGTTTTATCAAATAATCTTTACTTTAAGTTAAACTTAATTTTATAAATTAAAAGTATTAGACTAAAATAAAATTAATTTTTCTAATATATTGAAATTATTTTTTTTTAAGTAAATTATTATAAAACTTTCAATTATATCATTTGATTCTATGAAGAACTCTTCAAAAAGTCGCTTAGATAAAGAAAGAATAACAATAAAAACGATGGTTAGGATGTATTGTAAAAATACTCATGATCCTAAAAGAGAATTTTGTTTAGATTGTTTAGAACTCTTCGAATACGCCAATAAAAGATTAGATAATTGTCATTTTGGTGAAAGTAAACCCACATGTGAGAAATGCCCGATTCATTGTTATAATCCGAAAATGAGAGAGAAAGTGCGAAAAGTAATGCGATATGCCGGTCCTCGCATGATATATACTCACCCAATCATGGGATTTCGGCATCTATTTAAAAAAATAAAAAATTAGAAAATCTTTAAAAACAGATTTTTCCTTTAATCTAAATTTATACCTGTTCCGTACTTGATCATAATAAAAATTCGTACGTATCAAAAAACTATTTTAGTTACATTAATATCTTGTTCTTGTAAGTAATTTTTAAGCGTATCCCTCTTTATCATAGATATTACCGACACTTTTAGTCCTTTTTTAATCAGATCCTTCGCTGAGATAAGAGAAATCAACTTACCTCTCATCCCTCCACTGGCATCGATTTTATTTACCACTTCTTTTCTTTCAAGTAGCTGTTCAATTTCATTGATATTAATTTCTTTAAGTAATAAAGCATTAGGATTATCTTTTGGATCTTTATCATATATTCCAAGTACATCAGTTGCGAATATTAAATACTCTGCCCCAATTTCGCGTGAAATTATAACTGCTAATTGATCTCCTCCACAGACACTAAATCCCATATTTTTATCATACATCATATCACCTCCGATAAGTGGCACCATTCCCAAGGATAAATATCCTCGTAAAGCCTTGAAGTAATAGTCAGTTATTTTCATACTTTCACCTACGATTATTGAAGAAGCATGCATAAGGTTAATAGGAATATCAAGATCTAGAAATGATTTAGCTATCATATTTCGATAATTATTAACTATGTATTGAGTTTCTGAAAGAGGGATTAATTGGCTTGGACTCTTAAATCCTTTATGTAGATTATATTTTAATACAGGAGGGTGTCCATAAGAACCAACACCATGAATTACTACAAGTTCTTCAATTAATCCTAAATCAATGCATTCTTTTATTTCTTTTACTACTGAGTTTAAGATATTATCTCTTAATTTAAAGGGAATTGATTTATCTGTTAAAAGAGAACCTCCAAGCTTCAACACTATAATCTTTTTGTTCATTGTAAAACTTATAGATTATTTTTAAAAACTAAAAAAGGAATATGGCCAAAATTTAGGGAGGAAAATCGAGATTATAAGAATCACGACAATTACTGATATAAAGATCGTCCAATTGTCAATACCCTTTGGTGATAATGCTTCCACTATTGTTGCAATTAAACTGATTATTAATAATGGTGTTAAAAGCAAAATCACATTTAGATTCGAAACCTCCAAAGAAAAGATTAGAATTAAAACTAGGCTTACTAAAAATGAACCACAAAACATTCCTAAAGTACCGGCAAGAGTTTTTTCGCTTCTTCCAATTCCAAACTTCCTTTCACCACCATATTTTCGTCCAATAATATCCGCTAAACCATCACCACCAGAAAGACAGCCAATGATAAACAATGCAGTTGGATTCCCATTTTCAATACTACTTGAAGGAACATAAAACCATAATATTGTCATAAATACCATAATAATCGCATAGTATAGTGTTCCCCCGAGTAATTCTTTGGGATCTCCAGTTCGGGACATCGATGCAACAAAACTTTCATTTTTTATTTTGCCCGTTCCTATTGCAATAAATTGTAAAACAAATAATATAGGTACTATTAGGGCAATATAACGACTAAAAATTTTTCCAGTAAAAAGTAACCAAGTAAAAATAAATACAGGTCCAGCAAATATGTGTACCAGTTTTCTTGTAACTATTGTAGATACTTTCCCACTCTTTTGAATTACGGCATTTAGCTGTACTACCATTAATACTGAAATAAGCGAGATAAATAAAGCAATAAAATCCCATAAAATAGCCAATCCTTCACCAAGTGGATTGAATACCATAACAATCTCTAATAATTATTTTAAATTAATTTAATTTAGGTGTTTGGATATATAAAACTTTTTTTAATCGACTTAAAAATGATGAATCTTATGTTGTTTTAACGAGATAGACTATTTTCTTTTATCATAAAATAAAAAATAACTTTATGAATGTAAAATAGAAAGATCAGATGATTAAGTACCGTAGATATTATCAGAATATTTATGTTTCAATAGACTGTTTGCTAGTGTAAATCTATTAAATAAGTAGGCTGGAATTTTAATAAAAATTGTAATTTCATCAGAATTAAGATCCGTGCATAAATATCCTAACGTATTTATGAATTTCATACCTTGATCTTTTATTCCACTTGGAGGACCATAACATCCTAAACATGGGGCGTTTGCTTTATTTGGGTAAATAGTTGGCAAAATAATTTAATCAACTATTATTCAAAGGAACTTAGAGAAATTAACAATTATATAAACACGGAAATACGAACTAAATCAATCTTCAAAAAATTTCTAAGCATTACAAGAGGAAAGGATAATAGAAGTTTAACATTTGTGCATTTTGGGGTGAAAAACTTTTTTATGGGAATATTCAGTCAAACTAAAAGAGTTAATTATAAAATCTAATTTTTAATTAAAAAGTGATTAGAATATGTATCCAAAGATTAAAAAAATTAAATCGAATCAATTCACAGTGTTAATTTTAAACTTTGATTTTAATATCTAATTTTACCCTTTTTAATTAATAACCTATATTTTATAAAGAATTGGAATATTTTTTTAATGTAAAAGATCGGAATTTATTATAAAAGACTTAAAAATGTTGGGGATTGATCATATCTCCAAAAATAATTATCATAAATCATAATTTGCATCTAGTTTAATTTTCAAATTTAAACTTTTGTATATAATGTTGTGGCAAATTGAAACTGGAGTCGATTGTGTTGTTTATATTAACGTTAAACAGATAAATTTATATATAATACATTCGATCTTAATTCTAGGTAATAAATTTAAATATAATTTAAAATAAAAGGTTGAAAATGTATGGTTGAAGTATCATTAGTAGAAGATAAACATGAACAAGAGGAAAAAATATCAGTACCTGATTTCGATATTGAAGGAAAAGAAAATATTGATCAATATTTCAGACTACTCTTAGCAGGAACACCTCATTTAAAATTTTCCATTACAAAGAAAAACGGGAAAGAAGTTTATTCTAATCTGTTGAATGTTGAAATGCGATAAGATATTAATAAGGTTGAATTTACATTTATACCAAATCAGATTATGTTCAGTTTTTGGCAGTAAATGATATTTAAAAATATATTTTTTCTTTTTTGGGGAGAGGAGATCAAAGAATATTCAAAGTGATCTTGATAAAGCAAAAAATAATCTAAAATAAATCTTAATTTTTTTAAAATGGAGTTAACGCCAAGAAAAATTTATGAAAATTTCATAAATGGAAAGACAAGTAAAATTGAAACTATAGATTTGTTAATTACTCTAATTGAAAATGTCGATGATGATATAATTAGAAAAATTAGTATTGATACATTAAATAAAATCGATTTTAAACATTCAAAAATTTTTAAAATTCTAGAACAGATATTAATCTCTGAATCAAATCAAAATTTACGGTATTCTGCAGCTCAAGTATTAAAAGATAAATTCATCAAAAAAGCCTTAAATCCATTTATTTGGGCTCTTCAACATGAATCTTCGTATGAATGTCTAATTATAATAATTAAATCTTTGGAGGAAATAAGAGATTATAAAATTATCTTGATATTATTGGATGAAATAAAAAAACTATCTAATGAAAAAATCTTTAATGAAACTATTCCCCTATCTACTCAAAATTTAGTTATACAAAATTCCTCTGAGAATTTTGTAGAAATACTCATCAATCTAATAAGTATTAATAGATTGAAAAATAAATTTGAGAAAATAAATTATAGAATTGAAAATGGATTTATAACTGATCTAGATTTTTCAAATGTAGATAATCAAATCATTAATTGGCGTGATAGGGAATCTTTAGAAGAGTGTTCTGATATAATAGGAATAAAAAATTTAAAATATTTAAAGAAAATAGAATTTTTCAAAGTAGAATGGATTCTAAAGAATGAATTCACCTTTAAAAATGCAATTGCATTAATAGAAGCTCTTGAAAGGTTAAATAATAATACTGCGAAGAATGTTCTGATAACTCAAATTGATAAAATATCTGATACAAAATATAGGTCATCAATTAATGAATTATTAAAATTTCATCAAAAACTCGAAAATTTTTCAGTTTCCAAATTATCAGACATTCTAAGAAATTATTTAACTTTGGCTTTTTTCAAAAAGAAATACCCTTCTGTCGAGTATAATATAGAGAAGGGAGAAGTTATTTCAATTTGTATTGAAAACGAACCTTTAACAGTAATAACAGATTTTATTAAATATTTCCAATCGCTTTGCTCTTTAATATTAAAAGGATGTAGACTAGGCAATCTTCCTGAATCAATAGGATCATTCGATCATTTAAAACATTTGGATTTAAAAAACAACAACTTAAAAACTATCCCAAAATCTATTTGTTCTCTTAAAGCGTTAAAATCTTTAAATTTGAGTTATAATAAATTATACAAATTACCCTCTTCAATAGGAAACCTCTCGACTCTCCAATATTTAAATTTAGAGACAAATAATATATCCGATTTCCCGATATCAATTGGGCGTCTTACATCATTAAAAGAACTTAATGCTAGCAAAAATACTTTTCAGAAAATTCCATCCTCGATAGGAGCTCTTAAAAATCTTAAATCATTAAATTTAAACTATAACAAAATAAAGAATCTTCCACGGTCAATTGGATTACTCTATTCCCTTGAAAATCTTAACTTAGATAATAATAATTTAGAAAAAATTCCTAGCTCAATAAGTTCCATCTCATCCCTCAAAATATTAAGTTTAGAAGATAATAAGCTTAAAATGCTTCCTGAATTTATAGGTTTGCATGAATCACTAGAAATTCTGAAATTGGGTTGGAATAAAATAGATGAACTACCTAATTCTATTGGATCTCTATTTAAGCTTAAATACTTAAATTTAAATAATAATAAAATACAAAAATTGCCAGATTCAATATGCTCACTTTCTTCACTTGAATTTTTAGATGTTTCTCATAATAAATTAGAAATTCTGCCTGAAAACATTGGTAAATTAACATCTCTTAGGATCTTTAATTTAAGTGATAATCAATTGGAAAAGATTCCAAATTCAATTGGTTTGCTGAATTTCCTTGAAAAGTTAATTCTTATTGGTAATAAAATTTCTTATCTTCCTAAATCAATAAAATTGTTATTATCTAATCAAGAAATGAAGTTAGATGGAAATAAATTTCAATATATACCTTAATCAATTAGTAAACTTAAATCAATTGAAAAACTAAGTTTTAAAATAATTATTTAATTTCTCTAACAGAAATTGTATTAAAACCCAATTCAAATTTGCAAATCTCTCTAAATAGTAAAAAAATGAAACTCCCTATTTTTATATACAAAAAATGCTACTAGATAAAGAAAAGAAAGATCACAATATTTATTTTTAAGTTCTATGAGAATCATGTAGATTTCCTATCTTTAAACAAAAATTATTATAAAAGTTTAAGATCGAAACTTTTTAATATTTTTATTGTCTTTAATGTTCTGAACAAAATAACTTTAGGTTTATCTTAATCTTCTACAAATATGTATATATTAAAGGAATTCTATAGCGGATTAGATGATAAGATAATTTATGGTTCTAAATGTTCTAAATGTAAAAAAGTGTACTTTCCTCCTAAAAGTAAATGTCAAAATTGTTTAGAAGATACTGATGAACTCATAGAATTACCAGAGACTGGCGTTTTAAAAAATTATATAAATTCGGGAAGTTCAATAAAAAGAAAAGAAGTCAAACATAATAAAGAATTATATGGATTGGTTCAAGTTGATAAGTCTGATACTCCAATTATAATGCCTATATTAAATACAACAAAAAAAAATTTAAAAATCGGTATGACAGTCAAAGTTGTATGGGCAAAGGGTAAAATTATTGACTCTCCTCACATTATTGGATTTGAACCAATAAATAAAACGTAAGGAAATAAATAATTATGATTTAATTATCGAATATTTTTGAGAAAATCTTACGATTTGGGATAAATTCATTAATTTTTTTAATAAAATTCACAATCGACTAAAAGTTGAGAAATGTCCATAACTTTTATTGGAGAATTATCTTCATTTGCTACTTCGAATAGATTATTCTTACAAAAAACACAAGAACTGACAAGAACCTCGGCACTGGTTTCTAACGCTTCTTTAAGACGATCCTCACGAATTCGTATCATACAAGCACGAGTTTCATTTAATCTATCCCTACCTACCTCAACTGCGATATCACCATAAAGCGCTTTCACACCACCTCCAGCACCACAACACCAAGACATATTTCGGTTATGTTTCATCTCGAAAAGCTTTACTCCTTCAATCATTTTTATTAGTTCTCGGGGTTCTTCATAAACTCCACAATATCTACCTAAGTGACAGGGATCATGGTATGTAATAAGTAATGGGTCATCTTTTGAACGTTTTGTATATCTAATTTTAAGATTCTTTTCTTTCACAGTTTTCAAAACGAATTGAGTAAGATGGTAAAGGTTAAATTCAAGTTGATGATCGATTAATCGTGAGTATTCGAGATTAAATGTCGAGAAGCAACCAGAACATGAAAATACGACTTCTTTTACACCACTTTTACGGATCATTTTATAGTTATGTTTTACAAGTTTAAGAGCGGCATTTTCTAATCCGGTTCGAAATAAAACTGAACCACAACATTGTTCATCGGGAAAAACAACAAACTCAATACCCAATTTCTCTAAAACTTTACTCGTAGATGAAACTAATTCTTTATTCCTGTAAGAAGAAGTGCAACCGACAAAATAACCCACAGTATAAGGTTTTTCTTCTTTTAAGGCATCAAACTTATCTTTTGCGCGTGAATATGCTCTTGCGCCTTCTTCACATGATTCACACCAATTAAATCGATCTACATGTTGTTCAAGGAAGGGATTGTTATTTTCTAATATCGAATTTTTAAGGATTTTTAACTTTGCGGGTATAGCTCCCTTTTTAACAACTTGTTTGCGTAAGTGTTGAAAAACACTCAAAGTTTCAACTCCAACTGGACAAACTTCTTGGCAATTTCCACATAACATACAACGAAAAACAGAAGGAATGATTTCTTCACGATCAAATTTTACATCTTTGCGATCTAATGCTTTAATTATTCTATTACGACCACCAGCATAATCCGTTTCACTCCAAGATACATTATACACCTTACAAACATGACGACAATATCCACAATGGGTACAACGCTCATATGAGTATTTATCCTTCAACTTTGTTGAGGGTTTAATGAGGTTTTCTCTAGAAGGAGCAACTAATCCTGCAACTGGAGGACCTGAAGTAATTACATCTTTTAAATCTGATGCTTCTTCACTTTCATTCATATATTCTTATCTCTTATCTATTATTGTTTTCAATTTAAGATATTCTAATTTTTTATTAAAGTTAATCATTATATTTTATTCTAAATATCATTAATTTGATTTATGTTTGTAATTATTACAATAATTCTTAAAATAATTTATATAAAAATTTCGCTGTATTAAATAGTAAAGATATTCTCCAGAATTTCATCTTTGCTTCAATTATTCTGTATGAATTGAATAAATGTTGGGGATCCAATTCATCCTTTAATTGTTTTCTCTTTGCCACTTCTTCAGGTTTATATTTATGTAAATAGAAAGTATTAACAATTCCTATAGTATAGAGTCGATCACCTTGATTAAAGGCATATTTTGATAAATCATGTAAAAATGCCTTAACAGCAAAAAATTCACGTGGTTTACTAATATCGGATAAACCAAAAATCTTAACTCTAGTCCATCCTTTTTCTCCTGAGATAGAATAGGTGGCTGTAGGAAATTTGTACCGTCTTTTCTGTTTAATATATTGTTCTATAAAAACTTGTAATCTTTCATCAGAAATCCAATATTCCTGAAATATTAAATTTCTCGCGGATAATCCTATCGATACTTCAGCATCACTAATATCTCGCCATTTTTCCTTTAAGTAAGAACTTTCAACTTCGAAAGCATTCATCTTTGAAGCAAAATTTTTAACAGCCGATATGCTTTTAGAGGTTTCCTCAGGATCATCATAAAAAACTGCCCAAACTAACCATTCACGCTCAGGGAAACTTACATGAGAATATTTTTCAAAATCTCTACCTGAAATAGAAAGGAAAAACGGTACATTTGGAAGTTGATCCTTTAATGTTGAATAAAAGTTAAAAGCTTGATTAATTGAATCAAAACCATAACCAATTATTTCTAAAGATGTTTTAAGTGTAGTTATTGATAATTCAACATCTGTAATAGCACCATATATTCCATAAGTTCCAACAATATCATCCAGCGAAACGTCTTGGTTTGAATCTCTTGAAACCTTAATTATTGAACCATCAGGGCGTACCATGGTTAGTGAAATAATTGAATCTTTCATTGGACCATATTTTAAGACCCCAATCCCTGCTTTTCCTGGAGTAGCTATAAAACCACAAACACACGAAGTCTTAAAGCTTGTTGGAAAAACTTTTGGTTCAAGTCCATGATCTGCAAGTGCTTCTATTAAATTTAACCAAGAAATTCCACTTCCAACTTTGACAGTCATTTTTTTAGTATCTATTTCAAGAATTTTATTTATTCTACGCACATCTATAATAACACCACCTTTAGAAGGTGTAGCTGAAGAAAAGCAAGAAGTACCAGCAGCTCTAATTGTAACTGGAATCTCTAATTCTCTACACTTTTTTATGGTCAAAGAAAGTTCATCAGTATCTGCTGGACGAATAATGTAACTTGCAAGATATTTTTTCTTAAACTTATAATGATAAGAGGGTAATGATGTGAGGTCTGCTGAAGCAGATTCTAGTTCATATGGATTAGTACTTACATGATAAGGAGAAATAAATTTTTTAATTGAATCCAAAAATTTTTGTCTCCTTGCTTTTTTTACATTTTGTTCAATATTTAGTCCTTTTTTAGTTGCATTAGTTGTAATTATTTATTCCCTCCTTTTTATATAAATAAAAAACCAAAAAAGAAAGCTCCCCACCAGCAAATCAATGTAATATATCCCGTTATTTTTGCTGGTTTACGTTCTGCTGCAATTCCAAAAAACATACTAAATAATCCGGTAAGTAATCCAAAACCTCCTAAAAAAATGTGAGTCCAATGTGTAGTTAAAGGAAATGCAACCCAGATAGCCGGATTCTTTGTTACTAGAGTTACTACATTTATTAATGTTAAAATCCAAGAAGATCCTGCTAAAATCCCATGAACTTTAACAAATTTACTTTCATTTACTAATACTAATATCGTCCCTAGTGTCAGAAAAATTAATGCAGGTAAACCAAGAAACATTCCAAAATGATCAAAAATATTAAAAACAGGGCGTGGTGCTGTAACTCCCCCAACATTAATATAGATCTGTTGATAAGCGAAGTTTATTTGTCCACTTGCGTCATTCCCTGCAATAATGAAAATTGTGTAATAACCATCCTCTGAGGGTGTAGTAACGTTAAATATAACTTTAATTGAATTAGGAGTTGGATCTAAATCATGAATAGAACTTTCATTAATTCTATCTGTTGTTGGTAATATTACAAAGAGATCGTTATCTTTAGCACCAGATATTGCTTGAACAAATAAATTAGATCCAGTTGCCGTAATATTAAAAATAACATTTGATGATATGATTGCTGGAATCTCTTCTAAAGCAGTAGTATCAATTGTATATCCCGCTGTATCATGGCAAACATCATGAGTATCACCATAACCAGGTCTACTTGTTCCGAAAGAGATTACTAAAATTGGCATTAAGCTGACAATAATTAAAAATAAAAGAATTTTCTTTTTCATGGTTCTTATCCAATATTTTATGAATTCTTTTGCTTTTTGTTATATTTTTATACTTTTATAAACTTGATTAATATATTTTAAAAATCAAAGCCTTTTTAAAATATTATAGCAATAATTTCACCTAATTTCTACAATGAGCTTTTTAATTATTGAAATTTTTATTTTGTTTCCTAAACAAAAAAGTTAAGCTGTTTTTAGGGACAATTCGTGCAATATTTGAATTATATTTTTTAAAAAAACTACATATATAAAAATAAAATTTGGAATAGAAAAGTTGAAAAATCTTATAAAATAGCATTTAATTTGACTTGACTAAAATAAGTAAAATTCAAGTAGATTTGGATATTTCAATTTGAAACTGAAAAAGAAAAACAGTCAGAAAATGAAACACAATATCAATCGATTGTTTAAAATAACCAGTTTAAGGTAATCTTATAAATTATTTTAGATTTCTTTAATTTAATCAAATATATAATATATTTGAGTAATTTAAATTCAAAAAAATTGAATTTATTTAAACGTTTAAAAACATTTCCATTTAGAATTCAGAATTTTAATGTTTAACGTTTAAAAAAAGGGGATTTACATGAGAATAAATAAAAAAATGTCATCTGGTTTAATCACAATTATACTGGTTTTTTTAATTCTAGGTTTTGCTTTAGCTAGAACAGAAGATTTTAATGATTTTTCTGGTGAAGGTCATGGTAGTTGTCATGGAAATATTACACAGAGTACCACAGGATATATCACGCTTTTATCAAGTTCGGGAACTACTATCAATCCGAGCGAAACTTTTACAGTTAGCATTCAAATAATAAGCTTTACAGAAGCACAGGGAAACAATATTGAGGCAGGATTTCCAAGTGGTAGTCCAGGCAGAGCTGATAATAAAGATTTTATTTTTGTTACAACTCAACAATCAGTTTCCATAGATAGTTCTGGTAATTCTATAGTTCTAAACTTTCAAGTTACTGCTCCCTCTGTTGAACAAACTTATACTCTCCACGCTGATGCAATATACAGAGCAGGGGGTTCTGCTTCATATTTTACGCATGGAGATTTAATACTAAATGTTCAAGTACAAAACTTACCACCTCAATTTAATAATCTTCTAGAGAGCAGTGATCCCCTAGAACTAGGAGGGCAAGAAAGCTTTCAAATAGATGTAATAGACGCTGAAACGAGTGTCGATACTGTTTTGATTGAGTTAGAAGGTAATAATTATACAATGTCAAACATTGGAAGCAATACATATGAATTTAATTGGACTCCAAATACAATTGGTATCAAAAGTTACAAAATTTATGCAAATGATACTGATGGAAGTTGGAATTCGATTATTGGAAATATTAATGTAATTGATACTACAGTTCCAGCATTCTCAAATTTAATTGAAAGTGCTGATCCTTTAGAACTAGGTCAAACAGAAACTATTCAAATTAATGTTTCTGACTTATCAGGAATTAGTTCCGTTCTAATAGAACTCAATAATGTTAATAATACAATGACGAAAATTGGTAGTTCAACCTGGGAATACAATAGTTGGATACCAATAAGTATGGGGTTAAAATCTTATACAATTTATGCTAATGATATCGAAGGAAATTGGAACTCTATTAGTAGTGATATTACTGTAATTGACACAATAGCACCAAAATATGATTTTTTAATTGAAAGTGCTGATCCTCTCCCATTAGGGAATAACGAAACTATAACAATTACGGTTTATGATTCGCCAGGCTCTGGAGTAAAAGATGTATTTCTTGAATATAATAATGTTAATCACACTATGATTTTTATTGGAAGTAATACGTGGAGATGGTCTCAGTGGAAGCCAGCATCTATAGGGATTTATAATTATTCTATTTACATGATTGATAATAACAATAATTTAAACATGACTATAGGTTCTATTGAAGTTATTCTATCATCAGGACCAATAATTCAAAACTTATCAAAAAGTGCTGAATCCGTAGAACTAGGTCAACCCGAAACTATTCAAGTTGATATTGAAGATGCTGATGGAGTAAGTAAAGTATTTTTCGAAATTGGAGGAATAAATCATACAATGGTGAAAGTTGGAGCTATTAGATACGAATATACGTGGACACCAATTTCAACTGGAATAAAAGTGTTTAAAATTCTTGCGAATGATTCTTTAAATAATTGGAATCAAATTAGTGATAATATATTGGTTTTAGATACAACTCCGCCCATTTTTGAAAATTTAACAGAAAGTAGTGATCCTCTCGAATTGGGTAATTCAGTTATGATTTCGATTGATGCTAAAGACTTTTCAGGTATTAACCAGGTTAAAATTGAATTTGAAGGTGTGAATCATTCAATGTCTTATATTGGAGGAAATACGTGGTTATATGATACTTGGAAGCCCAGTATAGTCGATATGCATACATATACCATTTATATTAAAGATAATTCCAATATTTGGAATAGTACAAGTGGATTTATTGAAACAATCGATACTATAGCACCAAAGTTATCAAACTTATACGAAAACTATGATCCATTAGAAATAGGACAAACAGCAATTATTCAAATTAATGCTACAGATTTTTCAATTATCACACTGGTTTCTATAGAAATTGATGGGAGCAATTATACGATGACAAATATAGGAGGTACAATTTGGCAATATAATACTTGGATTCCTCAATCTGTTGGAATAAAAAATTATTCTATTTACGCCAAAGATTCAAATGAGAATTATAATTCCATAAATAATAACCTTACTGTTATCGATACAATTGGTCCAAAATTAACAAATTTAATTGAAATTACTGATCCATTAGAATTAGGAAATACGCCAATAATTCAAGTAGATGTTACTGATTTTTCTCCAATAACTCTAGTATTATTAGAAATTGAAGAGATTAACTACACAATGACATTCAGTGGAGGATTTACCTGGCAAAGCAATATATGGACTTCAAATAATACAGGTCTAAAAATCTATGAGATCTTTGCATTTGATTCTATTAATAATATTGGTTCATTAAAGGATAACATTACTATTAAAGATATGACAGGTCCAAATTTTTATAATCTGGTGAAATCAGAAGAATCTATTACTCTAGGGCAATCTGTATCTATTCAAGTACAACTTATCGATTTTTCTGGTGTCAGTGAAGTTTTCATTGAATTTGAAGGTTTTAACCATACTATGGTGAATATACTTGGAGATACTTGGGAATACATTAATTGGACTCCAAGTAATACAGGAGAATTATTCTTTACTATTCATGCAAAGGACATTAATAATAATTGGAATTCTTATCTTGAGAGCATTATGGTTACAGATAAATCAACTAACATTAATCCTTTGATAATAATAGAAACAAATGAGTTAATAATATATTCTAGTACAATCGGTATTATAGTTGTGGGAATAGTATTAATAGTAAGAACTTCGAAGAAGAAGAGATTTATTCCTTAAACTTTTTTTTTAATCTTTAAAGAATTTTTAATTAGGTCATGAAATATTTCAAAAATCTTTATTTAAAGTTTTATATTCTTTCATTTTAGGTGAAAAATATGAAGTTTGATGAATTGTCAATAAAAAAGTCTATTATTATTAACATTGGAATAATTTTAGGATTAATCTTTATTCTACCATTAGTCTTAAATCTGATTGAATATAATTTTAGAGTTCTTCTCATATCAACCTTAGGTAATTATGTTATATTGGTTCTTATTTTCGTATTGATTATTGATTTTGTTTATATAGTTTTTAAACGTCAAAATTATTATATCTTTTCTCTCTTTAACGTGTATTTAACAATATTTATGTTTATATTAATGATGTATAGTTTTCTTAATAATATTTATGAAATAGTATATGTTATGAATTATAGCAATTCTACACTTTCATTAATATATAAAATTGTTGCAATCTGGGCAGGAGAAGATGGTTCGATTATGACATGGATGGTTTTTAATTCAATAATAATTAGTTTATATAGACTTAAGAATCAAAATAGAGAAGATTTAGTTTTTATACGTTCTGTTATCATTTCAATAATTATTTCAATTATATTTTTGATTGTTTTATTTTCATTGAATCCATTTCAAATTAATTCACCCCCTGATTTCCCTAATGGTTTAGGGTTAAATCCATTATTAATATCTCCATTTATGATATGGCATCCATTTTTTACATTTATTGCGTATGCTATTTTCTTGATTCCTTTTACAATTACAATTGCTGAAACAATTACTCGGAAAGAAAAATTATTAGGAACCTATCAACAGGATTTCTATACTTTTTCGTTAAAATTTGGATGGTTAGTTCTCTCTTTAGGTATTGGATTAGGTGCATATTGGGCTAAAATTGCCTTGACTCCTTGGGGTAGATATTGGGGGTGGGATCCTGTTGAGACTGTTTCACTTATTCCGTGGTTTTTCATAACAGCTTTCTTTCATACTATGATTTTTAAAAAAAAAAATCCTAAATTGATTAACATTAATGTGGGTTTAATTTTTTCTTCAATCGTTTTTTCAACATTGATTACAAGGGGAGGAGGGTTAAGTTCGGCTCATGCGTTTGCTGAAGGTGCAGAGCTAGTTATATGGGTAGTAGTTTTAGGTCTTATATTAATCATTTTTTCCCTTTATGTTATTTATATTGTCCTAGATTATTTGATGGAGGAATATCGAAATAAAAAGTTACTATTTGATTATTTTAGTTATTTATTTTTGTTTGGTTTAGCTTTTGTATGTACCTTTGGCTTATTTGTTCCCCCTTTTACCTATATCCTCTCAAATTTTCTTCCTTTAGATATTATTTTAATTGAAATAGATTATTATATAATTACAACATTAATATTAGCTACTGGTTTAGCGTTATCGCTTACTTTTTGCTCCTTATGGGAATATTTCGAGATTAAATGGATAGGATTAGTTATACTTATAGGATTTTCAATTCAATCAGTACTTTCGTTTATACTTGTAATTACCTCAAACATATGGATAAATCCTGTTTTATTTATTTATTTGATATCGTTATTTTCATCCCTATTCAAATTGATAAAAAATTTCAATATGAAAAAGGGAGTAAAATACTTTTTCAGATTGAATTCAAAAACAATAATTCATGCAGGGATCTCCTTAATCCTTGCTGGATTTTTAATGAATTCGAATTATCAAGATATTTTTTTCATTCCAGGATTCATACTACTATTAATAGGAATAATTCCTTCAATTCTTATCACTTTTTTTCCAACGAAAAAAATAATTGAGGCCTAAAAATCTATTCAATATATTATTTTTCAATTTTATTTTATTCCATTTTAAGAATTTATAATTTTTTACCTTAATAAATATATTAAAACAAAGTTTTGAATAATTAAACACTTATTAATAGTCAATAGATAAATAGTTTAAGCTCTTACAATTGAGATCATGTTCATATCAAATAACACCATAATAACTTGCAATAATGTTGCAAAACAATTTGGATATTTTTTTGCGTTAAGAAAAATTTCTTTTAAAATTAGAGAAAATACGATTTTTGGAATTGCGGGGGCAAATGGAGCAGGTAAAACAACATTAATTAAGATTTTATCGGGATTGCTCAAACCAACATTAGGTGAAATTATACTAAATGGAATGAATTATGAGGATAATTCTGACATTATAAAACAAAATATTGGAATTAATACTGATGAGTCTTTTCTATTTCAAGAATTAACTATTTTTGAAAATTTAAAATATTATGCTAATTTGCATTTGAATTTTGAGAAAAAGAATCTTGAGACTAAAATTAAGCATTATTGCAATAAATTCAACTTAACAGATTGGATCAACGAACCTGTTAGAATTTTATCTCATGGAATGAAACAAAAAGTAGAATTAATTAGAGTGTTAATACATGATCCACCAATCCTCTTCTTGGATGAGCCATTTTCGGGTTTAGATTACAATGCAACCCAAATGTTAATTAATTTTTTTAGAGAATTAAAAAATGATAAAAATATATCAATAATTCTTACAACTCATAAAATTGATGTATTCCAACAACTTTGTGATGATTTAATCATTTTAAAAAAAGGAAGAATCAGTAAAACCTTTTCACGTGAGGAATTAAATGAATATGAAATTAAGTCATATTTTTAGGGGGAATATTTATTGAAAAATGAGAAAATAAAATTCAAATCAAAGTTAAAGTTGCTGAAAGTAATATTATTTAAAGATCTTAAATCAGAACTTCGACAAATTAATGATTTATTTTCAATTTTTCTTTTTGATATAATTTCAATCTTCATATTTTCATCAGTTTATAATTTCGGAACTCAATATCAGAATATGCCTATGGAAATTTTTGTTATTGAAAACTGGCTTATAATTTTTTTTACACTTGTTTATATTATGACTAAACTCTTTGTAAAGGAGAAAGATTCTGGAACATTAGGAGGACTTATTTCTTCCCCCGTATCAGCAAACTTAATTCTTATTAGTAAAACCTTTTTTTGCTTTATCTTATTGAGTTTCGTTGAGATTATTTTATTTCTTTTCAGTTTTTTTATATCAGCACCATCGATTAGCAATTTTAATACGAATCAGTTATTAATTTATATAAGTCTTGGAATATTATTACCCACATTTGATTTATCTATATGTGGGAGCTTTGTTTCTGCCTTTTCGATGTATGTTAAAAATAAATCCTTTATTTTACCAATTTTATTTTTTCCTTTAATTCTACCAATTATTACTCCCATAATATCGATAAATATAAAAATTTTAGAAGGAGAATTAATATCAAATCTATATTACGAAGTACTATTTTTTGGTGCACATATAATTCTAATGAGCTCAATTATAGCATTAACTTCAGGTGCTCTTTTGTATGATTAAATAAGATCTAACTACACTGTGTAAGAATCTGGTTTGCGATTAAAACCAGAGATGAACTAAATGTTCCTTTTACAACAACTTGAATTCCATTTTCCATATCAGTTGAAGGAGTTAAACTATTTATATCTATATAAATACTATATCCATTTTCAGTTAAATTAAAATTACTTCCAGCAAATCCTTGTACAACACCTATAACTTGAATCTCTTTATTGTCATATTTGGAAGGGTTCAAGGCAACTTGAGAGACTGTGAGATAAGGACGTGCAGTTGATGTAAGCAACGTAATTATAACAATAATTGATATAATAATTCCTGTGATTGCAATAATTTTTGTTTTTTTCATATTCATCATCTACTTACTTCAAATTTTTCTCCAACTTTTTTATTCTTTTCAAAGTTTTTCTTATTCTAAGTTTAGGATATAAGATTAGAATTATAATAACTACCCAAAATAAAATATAACTAATTGTTATTGTTATTAAATCTTGATCAAAATATTGTAGTGCCATTTAAATTACTCCTCTATCAACCTTTTTTGTATAGTTTTATCTAGTTTTTCTTTTGCTTTATCTAATTCTCCTAATCTTTGAATAACATAAAAAAATAAGATGGTTATTCCAATCAAATTAAAAATTAACATGAATAATTTCACGGGGTCCCAATAAATATTACCTGGCTCTCCAGGAGTTGGATTAATTAGGGGATGCAAGCTTGTAAATATGATTGCCGAGAAATAACTTAAGGGTATTGTAGGAAATAAAGTAATACCTAAAATTGAAGATAATTTTGCTCTTTTTTCTTTATCTTCAATCATACTCCTAAAAATTAAATATGCTAAATAACAAAGAAGCAATATTAAAGTCATAGTTTGTCTACCATCACTCCATTGCCAGTAAATATTGTTATAATCTCCAGAAGTAGCATTGTACCATAAAGATCCAGTAATTAATGTAAATGCTGTAAAAAACACTCCAACTATTATGCTATTGGTGCCCAACCGATTCCAGTTTATTTCTCGTTTCTTCAAATAGAGAATATGAAATAGTAAACTTAGACCATATGATAAATATGCAAGCCAAGCCCCAGAAACATGATAAAAAAAAATGATATATACTATTCGATTAGGACTTCCCCATACAATGAGATTAAAGGAAGTCAAGATTAAAATAAGAAAAAAATTAATCATCAAAATTGTTAATGAAATAATTAAAAGGAAATTAGTCTGTAACAATTTTGGGATATTCATGATAATGCTTTATATAATTATAATTCTGATACATTTTAATACAATGACAAATCTTTTTGTTTGTAAGGAGTATTGCTATTTTTCACATTTAAGACATTTTTTTTAACTTTTAAAATTTAAGATTATAAAAAAAAAATAATATTTATTTAGTATTTTGAATTTACAATTCTTTTTTCTTCATTCGCTTTCTCACTGTTAATATTAAAACAGATGTTACTGCAACACTGCTGCCAATAACGATTGTTAAAATTCCTCCCGAAATAGTTTCTGCACCTGTACCAGTAGAGCCTGTAACAGTAATTTCAATTGAATCTTCAACGTAAGTAAGATTGTAGAAAGATGCGTCCGTTTGATTCATCCCTGCTATTGCTACTGCATAAAGATCATATGTTCCAGCTTTATTAGGGGCAATTAGATCAAATTTATTATCATTATCAGAAGGATCATAGGATCCATAACTATCTACTTGTTCTCCTCTATTCAATGTTTGATGAGCTACTGATGATGTAAATAATGCGTTATCACCTCGATATCCGGGTACACCTAAAGTAAATCTACCTGCATAAGGATCTAAATTAGCCTCTGTAAAGTTGAGAACATCAACCTCTAAGGTAAAATGTTGTAAAGGGGATAAATCTCCTGTTACATTAATAGACAATACTAAAGTTCCATTTACACTTGATTTAGTCTTAGTCGAATCATGGCATGCACCATGAGTTCCACCTGCTCCGTTATTAACCCATCTATATATGTATTCTTGATAACCTACAGCTACACCTATAATTCCTATAAGTAAGGCTGAAAAAATCAATAGTGAAAGAATTTTAGTTTTTCTCAAAATATAAACCTTTTATTTTTAGATTATTAATTTTTATTTAAATTAATGTTTCAATTTTAAAAAAAGGTGACTTCTTTTTTAAGTATTACCTTATCTGGTTAATTTAAACAATGTAATCATGAATTGTTTCAATTTCCCATAATTTTTCAATTATTGTCACAATTTGAAACTAAAATCGTAAAATTATTTCATCGAAATTAATGGAATAAAAAGATATATGATTTGCAAAATTATTTACTTTAGAGCTTTAAACTATTTTTTTGTGAATTAGAGGTTATGTAAGCATAAAGAGATCATGATTCCACTGATAAATTACAAGTTAAATAAGTATTTCATAAAATCTTATTCGTTTATCTCTTTTATCAACATTTTTTCTAATAAAATTTAGATCATATAATTTTTTTAAAGAATAAACGACTGTCCTACTAGGTAGAAGCGATCTTTTCATAATTTCTTCTTGAGTTAACGGTCCATTTCTTTTCAGTAGATATAAAATAAATTTACTCGAGGGAGGTAATGAGATTAATTTTTGTTCTGTCAAATAGTCTCTTATTAAATACATCATTAAAACAATTTTTTATTATCATCTAATAGATTTAAAATTCGAAAATCTAAATCTTTATTTTTATTAAATTAAGCATATCGTTTTAATTTTTATGAAATGTGAGGATTTTAAATAGTAATTCAATTTTCAGTTTCAAGATATGACATTATTTTGAATAAAGTTTCAGAACACCGTTTATTATAATATAATTTATATAAGATCAATGTTGTGGTCTATATTAGAAGTTACCACATCCATTACATTTTCCATCAAGAAAGGCAGCACATGCTTTACATATATTTTCACATTTATGCTCTTTGCTTTCACCACTAAAAAGCTTAATTGGTATATACTTAGGGGTGATAAGTTCAGACACGAATATAGTGGCAGAGTGAAGTATTCCTTTTTTATTCATAGGTCCGCAGTAATTAATATATCTGCGTAAGACATCAATATCTTGGCCTATTACTCCAAAGATCAAGTTATATTGACCAGCTACGTGAGCAAGTAAAAATACTCTGGGACATTCTGCATAAGCATCAATAATTTTTTGTACTTCATTATAATTTCTCATTTCAATTAAAATAAACGCAATGTAATAATTTAAGCTCTTAGCACTTATATTTCCTTGAACCTTTAGAACTCCTGAATCCTCTAACTTCGAAATTCTCTTTGCAATACCTGCATGGCTCATTGTTTCTTGATTCGACTTTAATACAATTTTACTTAAAGAACTTAAACTTTCGCGACCATTTTCAAATAAAGTTTTAAGAATCTGTTTGTCAATTTGATCCAAAGTCATAATTATATTATTAGAAACGTTAATATAAAAAAGGATTCATTATATTTTGTGAATTCAAATAATTATACTATTCCATTACCTTTTAGTTTCATTTTTCAACGATTTTTTATTCAAAGTTTCAGTTTGAAAACCCCTAATATTTATTAAATATAATAAGTAAACTATTATTTACTTAATTAATTAGAAAAACAATAATGATGATAAGGCATTATATACATGAAAACTAATTATTTATTGTTTAATTTAATTAAAGTTGTAAATATTAATATAAAATATCTTAATAGAAAGATGTAAAGCGTACATAAAATTTTGAAATATTATCAAGCTAACTTTTTATAAACGACAAATTTTAAAAATTGGTAATTAAGATCTAATTAATTATATTTAGTTTTAATATGAAAACTATGCAATTAGATAATATTGATAAACAGATTTTATTAGAATTGTTCAAAGAAGGGCGTCAAAGTTTGACAAACTTAGAAAAAGTAATATATAAATCTGGTGATGAAACTATGAGTCATACAGGTATTGCAAAGAGAATTTCGAAGTTAGAGGATTCAGGAGTTCTAAAGGTTCAAGCGAATACAAATATCAATACACTTCAATATAGATCTCTATTTTTACTAATCGAAATGAGTAATTATGATGAAGTGCAAAATATAATTAAAGCCTATCAAAATTGCCCTCGTGTGTTTTTACTGGCTCAGGTAACAGGTCAATATAACTTAATATTAGGAGTCATAGGCCAAAATATTGATGTGCTTCACAGATATATTAATTACTGTGGACCTACGAATAAAAAAGGAATACTTCACTCTGCCACTATATTCGTGTCTGAACTTATCACCCCTAAGTATATACCAATTAATCTTTTCAGCCAAGAAAGTCAAGAAGAAAAATGTGAAAATATATGTAGCGATTGTGCCGCTTTTCTCGATGGAAAATGTGATGGATGTGGTTCTTTTTAATCTTTTGTAATTAAGTTTATATCATTAAACAAACTTAATTTAAAAATTTGGCAAAATAAATCTCTATTCCATTGATTGTAATTACTTATTTAATAAAACTTCTGCCAAAGCTTATAGATTGGCTATTAAAGGAGTTTAAAATTATATTAATTAAGGCTTGATAAAATTTTTGAAAATCTCTCGTTATATTAAGAAATTAATTTGAAATTGAACTTTTTTTTTGTTTTTACTCCATTTATGTTTAATTTTGAAACTAAAATATATCCTCCATATTTAGAAAGCAGAAATTTTTTAATAACATAAAGCATAATTTTAAACATCAATTCTTTTTTAAAAAAGCGTTTAATTATTTATAAAAATAAAAAAAAAATTTGATGTAAAAATGGTGAAAGTAGCTTTTATGCAACTAAGTGACTGTTGGGGCTGTCACCAATCCCTCTTGAACGCACATTTGGGATTGTTGCCTGTTCTACCAGCACTTGAATTTGTATATTGGCCAGCTGTAGTTGATTTTAAAGAAGATTCATTGAAAGCTAGAGCCTCTGGATCAGTCTTAGTAGGATTTATCGAAGGAGCAATAAGGACTAAACAAGATTTGGAAAATGTTAAATTGATGAGAGAAAAATGTGCATTGATAATTGCATTCGGTAGTTGTGCTACCTATGGAAATGTAGCAGGATTAGCGAACCAATGGGATATCGAAACATTGAAAAGAAGAAAATTTATCGAAGTTGAATCTGCTACAAATGAGACACCTACAGTTCCAACTCAACATGTTCCCGAATTCCAGGATAAAATTATAAATGTTGATGAAGTAATTAACGTAGACGTCTATATGGCAGGTTGTCCTCCAAAACCAGAACAGATTGTTAGTGCTGTTGCCTTTTTATTAGGTCAAAAACCATTTCCAATGAATGACCTCGCATTCTGCAATGACTGTAGTATTAAAGATGATTGCTTACTCATGAGAGGTACTTTATGTTTTGGTCCTATCACAAGTATAGGTTGTAATTTAAAGTGTACAAGTGATAATAAACCATGTGTTGGCTGTTATGGACCAGCGAAAACAGTAGACTCAAGAGCTGATAAATTAAGTAGTATGGTGAAAAATCTCACTCCAATCAGTTCAGGTAATAAAAAGTCGATTTTGGAATTTTCAACTTTGTTTTTGGGGTTACCACTTATGGCAGGTTTTGATCTAGCAGGAGATATATTAAAACAAATCAAAAAACGTGGATCTCCTGAGACACCTTTAGCTAATTTACCCCCATCTACGGAAGAAATTGGATCTACGTTGTTAAACTTTTTAGGCAAAAATCCGGATTTTACAGAAATATCAAACGTTTGCGATACATGTCCAAGAATTATTGGAAGTAAATCAACAATGACCAGAGTAAAGAGAGATTATGAAGATCTTCCAAATATGGAGGATTGTCTTATTGAACAGGGTTATATCTGTATGGGACCTGTTACTAGAGCTGGCTGCGGTGCTTTATGTGTAAAAGTTAACGCCCCTTGTACTGGATGTTATGGTCAAACAGTGTGGGGTGTTAATCAAGCAGAACGATTTGCTAATACAGTAGTTAAGGGTTTTAAAGTGAGCTTAAGCAAAGAAGAAATTCTATCGCAGGTGAAAGATCACATTGGCACTTTTGAAAAATTTACTTTAGCATCAAGAAAAGGAGGCGTATAATAAAATGGTAAAAGAAGTAGAAGTAGAACCTGTAACTCGATTAGAGGGGCATGGTGGGTTAAGGCTGGTTTTAGGTGACGATGGGAAAGTACAAAATGTTCAATTCAATATTACTTCGACAAGATTTTTTGAAAAATTTCTAGAAGGTAGATATTGCGAACATATCCCAAGAATCACTCCGCGTATATGTGGAATTTGCCCAATACCTCATCATTTGGCACCCACAAAAGCAGTAGAAGATGCATGGCGTGTTGAAATTCCTACTCCAGCTTTAAAATTACGAAAATTGCTAATCAATGCAAAACAATATTCATCACATGCCTTACATTTTTATGCTTTAGCAGCTCCAGATTTCTTACTCGGACCTATGGCAGATCCAGGATTGAGGAATGTTGTCCATGTAATAAATCAAATGCCTGATGTAGGTGCAATGGCCTTAAAAATGATGGATTTTGGTCAAAAGTTATGTGCAACGATTGGTGGTAAATCGGTTCATCCAATTTCAGCAATAGTTGGTGGTATGAAAAAAGCTATGGATGAAGAAGCACGTGATCTCTTCTTGAAACAAATAAATGACCAAGTAGAATGGACTAAAAAGACAGTAGATATTGGTTTAAAGGTTGTAGAAGATTATTGGGATGTTGTAGCTAATGTAGGAGTAGTACCCACTTACTATGCAGGTATGACTAAGAATGGTGTCCACGATATTTATGAAGGAGATATTAGAATTGTATCCCCCAATGGTGAAAAAACTGATTATATTCCGCAAAATTATTTAGACGCGTTAGGAGAGCATATTCCAGAACATTCTTATGCAACTCACATGTATTACAAACCAGCGGGGTATCCTGAAGGTATATATAGGGCAAATACACTAGCAATGATTAATGCTGCTGATAAAATGGCAACACCCTTAGCCGATGAGGCATTGCAAGCAATGCGAAGTAAAGTAGGTGCTGTTTCACACCATACTTTTGCATATCACTGGGCAAGATTAATTGAATTAGTTGAATCTATAGAAATGATTGCAACCTTACTTCAAGATCCAGACATCGTAAACCCAGATTGCAAAACATTAGATGTTCAACCAAGAGAAGCAGATGGTGTTGGTCTAGTGGAAGCACCACGAGGATTATTGTTATACCATATCTTTTCAGATAGCGATGGTATCTGTAAGAAAGCAAACCTCTTAGTAGCAACCAACCATAATATTGCTGGAATTGAAAAAACCTTAATGCATGTTGCTAAACAAGTATTTGAAGACAAGGCGCTTGATGGTTTAAAATTACCAGACCCATGGATTAAGTAAATTAAATATATTGAAAATAATAGAAAAAAGTGAACAAAAAAAATGAGTGATATACCAGAAGGTGTAGTAAATCTCTTAGAAATGATAGTTCGCTGTTTTGACTGTTGACTATCGTGTGCTGCTCACATCACAGTTGTTGATGAAGAGGGCACCGAGATTTACTCTCGAAAATTGAATGTAGGCTTAGGATGAATATCCAATAAAAATGAATTAAATTGGATATAACTGCCCCTTGCGTGGGGTTAAAGCCTATAAATAAAAAAAATCATTCAAATAATAAGAAAAAAGTTGAGAAAAATGGAAGCAAATTTCGAATTTAGAAAACAAGTTATGGATTTTCACATTGGGCCTGATGTAATTAAATATTGTTATCAATGCAGTAGATGTGCTGATAATTGTCCTGTAACTGCGGTTACAACTGATTTTTATACAACCACAGGATATAATCCTAGAAGCAATATCTTAGCAGCATTATTAGGATATAAAGATTTACTCCTTGGAGGAGACGAGTTAGGGATTTGGGGGTGTACTGTATGTGATACATGTGATGAAGTATGTCCTCAAAAGATTGAACTTACAGAAATCTTTACTTTTCTAAAAAATCAAAGTATTGCTTTAGGTAAAGGTCCAGAATTTATATATTCACAAGCAAAAGCTATATTTGAAAACGCTAAAGCAATTCCTTCGCAACCTGCAATTGAGAGACGAAGAGAGCAATTAGGTTTACCAGCTGTTAAAGATCCGAATATAAGTGAAGTACAGACATTATTAAAGAATATTAGAACTGATAGAAAATTAAAATAACTCGAGGGTAATTAAAAATGACTGAATATAAAATGTTTGAGGGATGTACTATTGGTAATAGAATCCCTTTTATTGAAGCTGCATCAAGAAAAGTTTTTGATAAGCTAGGAATAGAAACTTCTCAAGCGCCATTCTCTTGCTGTCCAGATCCAACTGGTATGAAAAGTTTTGATAATGATGCTTGGTTGGTAATAGGGGCTCGAAATCTTTGTCTTGCTGAAGTTGAAGGAAAAGATATTGTATCCTTGTGTAATGGCTGTGCTAATACTTTAAGGGGAGTTCAACATCAATTGAAGCATGATAATTTAAAGAAAGATAAGGTTAATTCAGAGTTAGCCAAAATTGGAAAGGAATTTAAAGGTTCTATTGATGTAAAACATTTTGTCGATGTATTGAAAGATGAAGTAGGTAAGGATAAGATTAGAAATGCAATAACAAAGCAATTAAGTGGTCTGAAGGTAGCAGTTCATCCTGGTTGTCATTATATGCGACCTGCTGAATGGATGGAGTCTGATGATCCGATTCGACCAACTAATTTAAAAGAATTGGTAACTGCTTCTGGCGCTACAGTTGTAGATTATGAAGAATTAGCACTATGTTGTGGTGCAGCAGTAACCAATGCCTATGAGGAGCATGGAATGGCAAACTTAAAGAAAAAAATGGATAATATTAAAAAAACCGGAGCAGATGTTATTGTTGTAAATTGTCCTGCATGTTTTCAACAATTTGATACTCGTCAGAGAGATCTGGGCAAAATGTTTGAAACTGAATATAGTATTCCAGTATTATATTTAACTGAATTATATGCTTTAGCAATGGGATTTAATCCTGATGAATTAGGATTAAAATTTCATCGTACAAGATTATCTGGCGTATTAGAAAAGCTTGGTTTATAAATAACTGAAAATTTTAAAATATTTTATTTTTTTTTATTTTTTTTCTATTTAACATTAAAAATTAGTAATAAATTTTCATTAAAAAATATGAAAAGAGGAATTTTTTCATATTTGAAGGAATTCTCTGTTAATTTAATTACATTATAAAATTTGTGGAAATTTTAGATAAATAAATAAATCCAATAGCAAAACGAGTTGCAAAAAAAAGGAGAATGAGCAACAAATCTTTTATTTTTTACTAAAAATTTTTATATGATATTCAAAATTCATTCTTATTGAGAGTTTATGAGTAATTCAGACGATGATTTTGATGAGGATGCTTGGGATTACTATGATAAAGTACGGGATGCCCTTTACGGATTATTTGAGATTTTGAATTTAGCACTAGATCACGATAGTGTCTATTATCAATGTGGAGTTGATAATTTAGAAGCGTTAAAGAATAGCTTGATAGATTTACTTATGAAAGATTATGATACTTTGGATCTACAAGATACATTACGAAAGATTGAGTTCAAATTGAAAAAATCTTTATTTTTTGAATCTTCTCATAAAAAAAAGAAAAAAGAAAAGCATGATGAGTAAAAAACTTATTATGAGCTTTTTCTAAAACATTTTGAAGGTAATTTTAACATCTGCTTTTAATCAAATTTGTGTTTAATTGTTAGTTCTTCTATGATTTGCTTAAAAAATTATCGAACTAGACGACATACAGCTATTTTTTATTCTTCTTTTTTTTAACATTGTTTTTAGGATTGTAAGATTTAAATAATAAAGATTTTTCTAATATTTTGAAATTTGAGAATTTTGTATAAATAAAAAATATCCTTGTATTTATCTAAGGGATTATTTAAAATAAAAAACAAAAATAATACAAAGTTTATATTATCATGCTTAATTTAAAGAGAGATGCTCCTTGGTTTTTCCAATACTTTGAAAATTATTATCATTTATTTCTTAATATAAGATTTAAGAATGGAACGAATATAAGAAGGATTATTCATTTTTCAGTAGAATTTAGTCTTCAAGGATTCGAAGGGTTATTATTTTATATGTATAAACCAGCTTTTAAAAGAGTGAAATTTGACTTATATAGACATTCAATTGATCAGAGTTATACTATAGGTGATTTAAACTTTGCTTTAACTAAAACTGATATAAATTCATTGGATTTTGTTATTATTCCTTTTGGATATTTCAAAGATGAACATCAATTTAATTTAGACATCCGAAGTAATGAGGTAGAATCAAGTTTTGATTTATATGCCTGGGCTCCTTCTAATTTGTATAAGCATGTAAAATCAGTTATTCGAATAGCCAACCAATATTCTGAGTTAATTCCTATCGATGATTATAGAGGTTTTTTCTTTCAATTTGATAGTTCATTTAAAGGGAATGAAACTAGTAGACTTTTTGATTTAATAAATCTCCTTGCAGATCTTAACAAAACGGTAGATGAGTTAGATAATTCAACTATGTTTGATGCCATGGATTTGGAAATAAAATCATTAGTGACAAAAAGTAATGAATTTTTATTCGAGTTATGTCAGCGATCTGTTCCATTAGATGTTAAAAATATCATAAGAGAATTAGAAAGATTAAAATTTAATATTGATAATCTTTCAAAAGAAGAAATCTTTAATTGGTTATCCGACCTTATTGCTTTCTATTCCGGTAAACCATAAGTCTATCCTTTCATAAAGAAGATTCAAGAATATTAAATTTGATATTTCTTGAGTTCATAAACATTAGTCTGAAATTGATAATGAGATTATTATTTTTACAAATTAGAAAGAGATTATAACACTCTTAAACATATATAAAATTAAAAAAGAAATATCTTTATATTAATCACATTTAATTTGATTATTGAGGGAAGAAAAGAATTAAACATCTTTTTTGAGAAACTGATAGTAGATGGTTGAAAATACGCAAGAGGAAGCACTGTTAGAAAAGGCAAAACTAGAGGAAGATAATTTTAACTGGATAGAGGCAGCAAACCTTTATGAACAAATCGCAAATTGTTTTATAGAAAACAGGATGATTGAGAAGGCTGCCATTGCTTTTAAAAAATTAGGTTTTGTTAGTATGATGGCCTCAGAAATTGTAGATTCAGCAGCTGATTTAAATAATAGATGTAGCAAAGCTATTAGTGCCTATACTAAAGCAATAAAATTATTTAATCAGATTGGTTCTATAGAAGAAGAATTAGAATGTATGGGAGAAAAATTATATGCTCAAGTATTTATCCCAAAATCTATTGAAAAAATAAAGAACTCACTTGAAGAATCAATTAACTCCTTCCTTGAAGCTAGTGATTTATATTCCCAAAAAGGGGACAATGAAAGTAAAGCAAGAACTCTGAGTAGAGCTTTATTTTGCATCTCTTGGCTTGTACATTATCTATCTGAAGAATCTGAATATGATCTTTTATATCAAAAATTCTTAGGATTAATAGATAAAGCTTTTAATTCTGTAATAGAAGTAAAAAATATCAGATATTTAAGTGAAATTATATATGCGTTAATACCAACTACTTTTTTTCAGATCTTTTATAAGAATTTTAAAAAGGATGATAATTTAAAAAATCTAATTATTAATCTAATCAATAAAATTAGAGAACTCCTTGATTTATTTAAAGATTTTGAAGAAGATAGAGCATATTGTATGATATATTATGCTTATGGGGATATGTATTGTGCATATGCTATTCAATTTATTAAGGATGAAATAGAGCAGATTGATTGGTGTAATAAGGGAATTAACCTCCTAGAAAAAGGATTAAATTACGCAAGAAAAGCTAAAAATAATATGATAATAAATGCAGCAATATTTTTTCTTAACTGGTGGGCTTTTTTTCAGCGAAAAGTAGATTATGTTCAAAAAAGAATATATAATGATGTTAATGAAATGTTAAAAATAGGAAAGATTTTTTCCAGATTATATCATCCTTTAGGTTTTTATGCATATTTTTTACCAGTTTTTTATTATGCTAATATATCTCAACGAAGCTTCTTTACTATTCCTCAAAGAAAATCCTATGCTAAACAAGGTGTAAAATACGCTAAGCAAGCTCTAGGTTTTATATCTCCCAATTTACCATATTCAGCATGGACTTTCCAAATGTTAACGTATTCTTATTCAGAATTAACACATCTTTCCAGTTTAAAAGATGAACAAAATAATTATTCTGGTAAAATGTTTAATTATGCTCAAAAGGCAGTAAAAATAGGCGAGAACTATGAAGGTGGAATCATTCGGGCAGCAGGTTATTCTTCAATGTATAGAGCATACAAAACTCTTGCAGATTTAGCTATCGAGGATGAAAATAAGATAAAAATGTTGATTTCTGCTGCTGAAGCTTCTAGAAAATATTTAGAATATACACCAGAGACTTATACGGCAGAATTGATTGGACAAATCCGATTAGGATTATTATTAGAAGATATTGGTATAATTTCAGGAAAATTAGAATATTTAGAACAAGCAAAAGAAATATTTTATAATTTAATTGATGAAACTATTGGAAGTGGTCGTTATTCTTATGCTGCCGCTACTTATGAGTATATCGCTCGTATAGAAGATAGATTAGGAAATAATAAGTCTTCTGCTGAGTTATACCATAAAGCACAAAAATTTTACTCTAAATCATTAAAAAATGTTAAATACAAACCACTTATGGAAAGGATTAAAGAAAAAATATCATATGCAGATTCTTGGGTGTTAATAGAAACTGCTAAAATATATCACAAAGAAGAGAACCATATTAATGCAAGAGATTGTTATGAAAAAGCTTGTCAGATCCTGAGAAATTTACCGAGTTATAATTTCGAAGCTTCTTATTATTATGCTTGGATTTACTTAGAAGAAGCAGAACATCTAAGTAAACAAGAAGAACATTCAGCTGCTATACAACAATACATAGATAGTAGTAAGTTTTATATTGATGCGTTAAAAATTCTGGATGGTGTTTTGCAGAAATCTAAAGATAAATTAGAAATAGATCGTATCAAAAAATTGATTAATGTTGCGAAAATTAGAATTAATTATTGTAATGCGAGAGTAGATGTTGAAAACGCGAGAATTTTTGGAAAAAAGGGAGAACATCTTACCGCAGGAGAGAAATTTTCTATCGCAGCTTCGCAATTCAAAAATATATGTAAAAAGTTTCAAATAGAAAGGGATAGAAGAGAATTAGAAGCAGTATATTATCTTTGTAAAGCTTGGGAAAATATGGAACTCGCTGAGAATTCTAATGATTTTCAAAAATATTCAAACGCCTCATCTTTATTTGATAAAGCTAGTAATCTATTTAGTGAAAATAAATTAAAAATGCTTTCTTTAGGTAATTCAGCATTCTGCCAAGCTTTGGAGCTTGGTTGTAAATTTGATGAAACTACAAAAATAGAACTAAAAGCAGAACTATATCCACAAATTAAAATAATACTGAGAAAAGCAGCTACTTATTATAACAAAGGTGGATTTGAAAATGGATCCGAGTGGGCATTAGCCACATCAATATATTTTGATGCAAGTTGGCACTTAATTAGTGCAGACCAAGAAATAGAACTTGGGCATAGAAATAAACTTTTAGAATTGGGATCTGGCTTCCTTAAATCTGCTGCTGAGCTCTATGCAAAAGCAGGTTATAAGAATAAAGAAAAAGAGCTCTTAGAAAGATTAGATATGGTATTGAAAGAAAAAACTATTATTGTATCAGCTTTAAATACGATAATACAACCTTCTCTAACAAAAACCACTGTAGGGATAATAGCTCCAGCTTGTCCTATTGAAACTAGTCAATCTCCAAAAATAAGTGAAGTACAGAGTTATACACAAAAATATGATTTAGTCGAAGAAACCAAAATAATTAAAGAGAAATATAAATTGATCTATAAAGACTTATTAAAGGGGCAACCTGAAAAACAAATTGATAGATTTAGAGTAGGGATTGCTCAAATTGGTATTTCTACTACCGGAGATATGTTAAGTGAGTTTTATGATGAAAATCCTACAGGTCTATTGACTCTCAAAGAGAATAAAGTGGATGCAATCTATTCAAAAGTAAAGGAAATGGTCGAAAAGGCTCATCAAGCAAAGGTAAACATTTTACTTTTTCCTGAAATGACGATTGATCTCAAATATAAACTTCATTTTGAGGATATAATAAATTTAGCTAAAAAATATAAAATGTATATTATTCCCGGGTCAAATCACGAAATACAAACAAAAAATAATATTAGCTCAGTTATTGGTCCTGAAGGAATCCTCTGGCAACAAGAAAAGCATATCCCTGCCATTATAAGTCTAGAAGGAAAAAAATTTAAAGAAAGAATAGAAACAAGTAATCTTCCTCGAAAAATAGTCGTTTGTAACACTAAGTATGGAAGAATGGTTATTGCGATTTGTCGTGATTTTCTTGATATGGATTTAAGAGTTGAATTAAAAAACTTCGAGCCCCCTGTTGATATTATATTAAATCCAGCCTTTACGCCAGTTACAGCTGATTTTAAAGCAGTTCATTTTGATGCGCGGAGGTCAGTTTATGCATATACTTTTTTTGCTAATGTGGCAGATTATGGTGATTCACTTATTTATACTCCAGAAAAGGAACGTACAGAAAGAGTTATACCCGCGAAACAGGAAGATTTGATTTATAAGGATATAGATCTTTTCAAACTACGTTCGGAAAGGAAAAAATGGCAGAAAATAAAAGAAGCTGAAAAACAATTCATTCAGAGTACGAGATAAAATAAACTTACCATGTTTATTTCATAAAAAGATTACTTTTATTTGTTGGGATAGATTATAAAAATTACTTATTGATAATTTTTTTAGAGAATTTTCATGTGTCTGGCTATACCAGGAAAAATTTTAGAAATTAATGGAAATTCTGCATTAGTAGATTTTGATGGGATTAAGCAAAACGTTATTATTGCTTTAATTCAAAATCCTGAGGTTGGAAAGTTCGTTATTGTTCATGCTGGTTATGCTATAGAAGTGATGAATGAGAAAGAAGCATTAGAAGCAATAGACCAATGGAAAGAACTCGCTGAAGACCAAAATTTAGATCTTACAGATGTTATCTAAACTATTAAAATGAAATTAAGATCAAAAGATTTAAATTAATTTTCTAAATTATAACATATTCAAAATCTTCAATAGATTTTTATGCAAGAAAAGCAAGATCTCAAAAAAGGAAACCGATACCTTATTTTGTTAATTTATCCTAACCTTTACATACTTTTTATAATTTCACAGCTGTGTTATTATCCAACAAGTTTTAAGTATTGGTCTATTATTAATTTGTTAATTCTCATCGAAGTTGTAATTATTATGATTCTAATTTATCGCAAAAACATTAAAACTGCAATCCTTCTTGGAATGTATCCCCTTTCTTACATACTTTTCAGATTTCTAATTGAGCTAGTCAATATTGGAGGTCACATTCATATGACTTTTGGAGGGAATCCCCCAATCCAAATTCTTATTTCAATATATTTCTTACAACCGATTTATGTTATTGGTTTAGTGGTTATTAATTTAATTATGATAAAATTTAAGGAGAAGGAAAGCTATAAAGATAAAGTATTGCACTCTGAAAAAGTTATTTATCATTTTAAAAGTTGGGGTATTCATTTCTTTATTGGATTAATATTATCATATATTATGACTTATTTTCTCCATATCTGGTAAATCTCTTTTTTAAATGATTATTTTAAAATATAATTAGGTAATAAGAAGGTTTTTACAATCTATATATCAAATAATTCTTGTTTTAATTTCTTTAATTTAAGATAAAGATTTTTAATAGATTTAATTACTTCTGAATTTGAATTGAAATCTAGTGGAGAGATACCTTCTAAATCAGCTTTTCCTATTTCTGGGTCAAAAGGAAGCGAATGATATAGGGGAACATCCCAATCCATTATTCTTTGATTAATAATATCAATTTGGGACTCATCTGTTATTTTATTAGCTATTAAATAAATATTGATTACACCTAACTTTTTAGATAATTCAATGATTTTCTTGCAGAGATCTAAAGATTTTTGGGATGGTTCAGTTATAACTAACATTAAATCAATGCCTTTTGCCGTACCGCGGCCTAAATGTTCTATACCTGCTTCAAAATCGACTATGATAACTTCATCTCGTTTCACAAACAAATTATATAAAAGAGTTCTTATCAAAGCATTTTCAGGGCATAAACATCCTGTAGCTGGCTCCTCAATTCCCCCTAATACTAATAATTGTAGACCATCCGGACCAGAAACCTTGAACTTATCTGGTATGTCAGAAACTTCTGGGTTTATATTATATACTCCAGGACCAGCACCTTTTACAAACGTTCTTTCCCCAATCATTGACTTCATTTCTTTAATTGGGACAATTTGCTTTTTTATTTCTTCATCAATACCTAAGGTATAGCTAAGATTCATTGCTGAGTCATTATCGATTGCTAATACTTTAAATCCATCTGCTGCAAACATTCTTGCTAAAATACCAGAAACTAATGTCTTTCCTACTCCACCTTTCCCTGAAACTGCGATCTTCATTTTTTTATTTTTTTCCTTTTTTTGTAATAATTGTTTTTTAATTAATGTAAATTTTTTATTTATAGCTATTAATTTTTTAAGTTAAAAATCAGATTAAGAATAATTATAGGATAATTGAAAGTAATAATTCATAAGATTTATTTAAATATAGTTTTAAAATGCCAATTTTGTATGAGTTATTAAGAGATGATTACTCATTTGAAGAAGCTAAATCTCTTCAAAATAAATTTCAAAAATTAATCAAAACTAGAGAAGAGAGTAAAGTTGACAATTTCAAGTCAATTAAAACTATTGCCGGAGTAGATGTGTCATATTATAATAAGAAGAAGGTCGAATATGGAGTTGCATGTGCCATTCTTTGGGACGTAGATCAAGGTAAAATTGAAATATCCTGCTTTGCTCAAGATAAGATAAATTTCCCATATAAACCAGGATTTTTAGGATTTCGAGAATGTAAAATATTAGCAGCAGCAATTTTAAAACTTCCTAGTCCTCCAGAATTAATATTATGTGATGGACACGGAAAAATTCATCCAAGAAGATTTGGAGAAGCAATTCATCTTGGTATCGCTCTAAATATTCCCACAATTGGTGTTGCAAAAAAAATGTTTATTGGATATTCTGATTGGAACAGAATAGAGAAATTTAAAGGTTATAAAGCACCAGTATGGTCACGAAAGCCAATTAATAAATTTAAAGGATTTTTAAATGAACTTCTTGGATACGCTGTCTGTTTAAAAGATGCTTCTAATCCTGTTTTCGTAAGTGAAGGGTATAAAGTTGATATTGATACTGCATTAAATATATGTTTGCTCACAACGAAAGAACATAGACAACCCGAACCGCTTTATTTAGCAGACTACTATTCTCGAGAAAAAGTAAAAGAAATTGTTCAATAATTGAAAGTTCAAATAGATTTCCCCATTTCTTGCATCTTTTTAGATATTTCAATAATCTCATTGAAAATCTTCACATTTTCATCCGGATCTGCAGTTTCCAATAATTTTTCATTTAGTTTTTTTATTTTAATTGTTAAATTGACAAATTCTTTAGGTGGTTCTATTTGATAAAGATATTCTCTCTTACCTTCTTTATTGATTCTAACATACACCCATTTTTCAGCCTTTTGAGACCAATTCCATCTATTCGGTGTGAATAGTCTTCTAGGCATGATATAATATCCTTTTATGAATAATTATATAGTTAAATTTAGAGAATTAAATTTAATTAATACGTCTAAAAAAAATATTGGTTTGTATAACTTAAATATTATTCAGTAATATCACTTAAAAGTTTTAATACAAGCTCTCTAACATCTACATCGGTATCTCTTGTAAATTTGTTTAATATTACTTTTAAATCATCACTTTTCTCTTCAAATTCACTCAAAGCTTTAATAATACTATATCTAATCAACCAATTCTTATCATTTAATGCTTCAAGAAAGGCATTATAGACTTTATTTTCTTTTATTTTACTTAATATTTTGATCGCTGTTCTTTTTGTTTCAATATATTTACTATTTAAATTTTGAATTAGTAAATCTATGATAATTTGTTTTTTATCCTCTTCAAGTAAATAATACATAATATCGAAAAAAGAGGACTGATACTTTTTTGGAAGTTCTTTAATGCTACTTATTGTTTGAATTTTTTCATTTTTCACTTGTAGCATTTGTGCTTTTAAATTATTTATTGTATTATTAAGTTCTTGATTTTCCTCCTTCAATTTTAATAGCTCAGAATTTAAATTATCTATTTGATTTCTCATTTCAGTAAATTCTAACGCATCCGCTGTTGAGATTATAGCAGGTTCACTAGATATTTCCAATTGCTCTTTCAAGTTTTCGATTTGTGTTTTATAATCTTTCAATTTTGATAATAATATATCATTTTTTTCATTAGCTAATCTCAATTCTTCTGAATTTGCGTCTTCTAAAAATCCTTGTATCTGTGATTTTAAAGATTCTACTTCTAAACGAAGTAATCCATTTTGTTCCATTAGTTGAAAGTTTAGTCTTTTTATATTTGTTAATTCTTCATTTTCCGCATTTTGTTGATCATCTTCTTCAACATCTCCCATTCCACTTTTCTCTATTTCTAAATCGTTAATTTGGTTTTTTAATAATTCAATTTCTTTTTTATATTCTTCATTTTCTTCAGATAATTGAATATTAAGTTTTTGAGCATCAAGTAATTGCTCCTGATTAATTATTTTTTGATTTACTTTATTGCCAAGATCTAATCCAGAACTTAATTCTTCAATCTTTTCGAGTAAATTTTCCATATCAGTATCTTTTTTATCAAGCTCTATTCTTTGTGAAATAATTATGTCTTTAAGGATTTGGATTTCGCTAGGTAATTCATTTTGTCCCTCTGTTTGCCCTAATGATCGATTTTTCAAATTTTCGATTAGTATCTTTTGTTCTTTAACAGTAAAATTTAATCTATTTATTTCTTCTTTTAAAGATTGAATTTTTTGTTCTAATTCAGTTGTATTGGTGGCTTCTTTTTCAACAGTATTAATTAAATTTTTCAAATCCTTACTCATAATTTTGTGTTACCACTCAATTTAATCTAAAAGAAATTAATCATGTTGCTATCATATTAATGGTGATTATCTCTATAAATCTTTAGTATTATTCATAGATTACAAATAAGATACAATAATTCAAATACTGGTTATAGCTTATCAGTAGGATTTTTAAGTGAAAATAAAGAAAATTTATAAAATTAAGGATTTAATATTTTAGATAATTTTTATTTCAATGATTTTATCTCCTTGAATTATTGAATTAACCACATCTTGGTCTGAAGGACTTAATATCTCTCCAAAAATAGTATGTTTATTATTCAACCAAGGTGTTGGTACATGAGTTATGAAGATTTGAGATCCATTCGTATTTGCGCCTGCGTTAGCCATAGCTAATATTCCTGGCTTGTTAAATTTTCTTCCACTTTGAAATTCATCTTTAAATGGATAACTAATTTGTCGGCCTTGATAAGGAAATGAATTGATGCCTTTATCTCTCGGTCCACCTGTCCCTCGACCTAAAGGACAACCAACTTGAATCATGAAGTCATTAATTACACGATGGAATATAATACCGTTATAGAAACCTTGATTTGCTAAAAATTTGAAACTTGCTACGGTCATAGGTGCATCATTGTCAAACAAATTTAGATTTATCTCGCCTTTATTCGTTACTATAATTGCTTTCGTCATACAAGAAGAAAAGTTGAAATCTTTATAATAATTATGTTTTTGAAGTTATTTGTTTAAGATTTATTTTTAATGAATGAAAAATTTAAAAGTAAATACAATAATAGAATTTTTATAGAACTTGTAGATAATACCTTAATTCGAATACAAAAATGGAAAAAAACGATATCTCTTTTTTTTTCAATCCGAAAAGTATTGCTATAATTGGTGCTAGTCCCACAAAAGGAAAGGTAGGTAATACCGTTTTAAATAATATTATAAACTCTGGATATAAAGGTAAAATTTATCCGATAAATCCTAGAGCTGAACAAGCATGCGATCTACCTTGCTATAAAAATGTTTTAGATGTACTGGAAGATATCGATATAGCTATTTTTGTTATTCCTGGTAAATTAGTAAATGCTGCCGCAGAAGAATGTGGGAAAAAAGGTGTAAAAGGATTAATTATTATTTCGGCAGGATTTAAGGAAATTGGTGGGGAGGGGGTTAAACGAGAAGAAGAACTCATAGAAATTGGTAAAAAATATAAAATGAGAATATTGGGGCCAAATTGCTTAGGCTTAATAGGTCTCAACTATAATGGTTCATTTGCGGCAGAAACTCCAAAAAAAGGAGAAATCGCAATGATTTCCCAATCAGGAGCTATGCTTACAGGGATGATGGATTATTCCATGACCCAAGCCTTTGGATTCTCATGTAATATAAGTTTGGGAAATAAAGCAGATTTAGGTGCCGTAGATTTTATAGAATATCTTGCTAATGATAATAATACGAAAGTAATTCTATGTTATTTAGAAAGTATTAAAGATGGAAATCGATTTTTAGAAATTTTACCAAAAGCAACGCGTAAAAAGCCGATAATAATATTAAAATCTGGAGTAAGTGAAGCTGGAGCGAGAGCGGCTTCAAGTCATACTGGAGCATTAGCTGGTGCGGATATTGCTTACGATTTAGCATTTGAAAAATGTGGAGTAATTAGGGCTAAAACGATCGAAGATTTATTTGATTATGGTGAGATATTTCTATTTCAGCCTGTCCCTTTGGAGAATTCATTTGCAATAATAACTAATGCTGGAGGACCTGGAATTGTTGCTACTGACGCATTTGAGCGTGAAAAGTTAAAATTTGCTAATTTTTCAGAGACAATTCTTCATGAATTAAGAGAAAAATTACCATTAGAAGCTGCTATTTTTAATCCGGTAGATATTATTGGAGATGCAACTCCTGATCGATATGAATTTACAATCAAAACTGTATTTGGTTTAAATTCTAGACAAAAAATGAATGATGTCACAACTCACGGTGCTTTAATTATCGTAACACCTCAAGCACAAACCCAACCCTTTGAAGTAGCAAAAATAATCTATGATATTTTTAATAATCATTTAAAAGACAAACCTCTAATATGTTCTTTTATTGGAGGAAAGAATATAGCAGAAGGGAAGGAATATTTAAGGCAACATCGCATTCCATGTTATAATTTTCCTGATCGTGCTGCTCATTCATTAAAAACCTTAGTAAAAAGGCGGCAATTACTGAAACGACCTCCCATAGATGAATTAATAATTCCTTCATTTAAGGTAAATAAAGAAAGAGTAAGGGAAATTTTTCATGATGTTAGAATAGATAATAGAACAGTATTGTTGAGTTATGAAACAAGTGAAGTGTTTGACTGTTATGGTATAAAGTCTCCAAAATCACGATTAGCACAAACTCCTAAGCAAGCAATGGAATTACAATCTGAAATTGGAAAGTCAGTAATGAAGATTGTCAGCCCACAAATTATACACAAAACCGATGTTGGAGGAATTCTTTTAAATATAGAAACTGAACAAAGTGCTTTCGAAGCATATATCCAAATTGTCAATAATGCTAAAAAATATGGACCTCAAAATGCAAAAATATATGGAGTAGAAGTCCAGGAAATGATCGATTTTAAAGCTGAGTCAAAAGTTAATGAAATAATTATAGGTATGTCAAGAGACCCTCAATTTGGACCTTTAATTATGTTTGGAAGTGGAGGAATTTATGCAAATTTCATTCAAGATGTTGCTTTTACTTTATCATATAAGTTTACAAAGGAAGAGGCAAAGAAATTAATTGAAAGCACAAAAATTAATAGTCTACTTCAGGGTGTTAGAGGAGAACCAGCATCTGATATTGAATCCATTATTGACGTATTGCTAAGACTTTCACAGTTAGTAAACGACTTCCCTGACATTGTAGAGTTAGATATTAATCCGCTTCTTGCTTTCATTAAAGGATATAGTGCTGTAGATATTAAAATCACAATAAAAAGATAAAAAATAACTAATAAGAAAATAAAAATTAAATTAAAAATAAATATAAAGAGGAAAAAGTATGGTAAAACCATTTTATTTATGTTCATTACAAGAACGAGCAGGAAAGAGTTTTCTTTCGATAGGTTTTATACAAAAGCTAAAAAAAGAAGGAAAAAAATTTGCTTACTTTAAACCTATTGGTGTCCCAAAAAGTGCTTTTACAAATAAAGCTGACCCCGATGTGGGTTTTATTTTGAATACAGTTTATCGTACAGATCATCCATATGATTTCATATCTCCTGTATCAATTCCTGATGCTTATTATGTTGATCTAGTTGATGCTAGTAAAAAAGAAGATTTTTTACAAAAAATACAAAAAGCATATGTTAAAATTACTAAAGACGTTGATTATGTTGTTATTGAAGGTAATCCTAGTATTAGGAAATTCATTAGAATAGGGGTTGATGACGTTAGTATAGCAGAATTGTTAGGTATAAACGAATTAATATATGTATCAATAGAATCGTCAGATCGAGCAATAGACAACATATTTTTCACGAAAAACTATTTCGAATTCCGTAAAAAGAGTATTTTAGGCATTCTTTTTAATAAAATTGATTTTGAGTATATTGCAAGGATAAAAGAACTTACAAAGGACCACATTAGTAGATATAATATTCCCGTTTTAGGAATAGTAGAAAAGAGTATTGAATTATTTTCTCCTAGGGTAAATGAGTTAATGGAACAAATAGGAGGAGAATTAATTAACGAACCGGCATCAACAGGACTAAATAATCTTGTAGAAACTTACTTAATAGGTGCAATGAATGCCCAATCAGCACTAAAATATTTAAGACAAGTAAAAAAAGCAGCGTTTATAACAGGAGGCGACAGAACAGATCTAGCAATGGCTGCATTAGATCAAAATGTTTCTACACTAATATTAACTGGTTTTATTCAACCTGATATGAGTGTAATTACATTAGCTAATAAAAAGGGTATTCCAATAATATTAAGTCCCTCCGATACTTACACTACAATGAGAAATTTAGAACGGTTAAAACCTGGAATTCAAGAAGATGAAATGGAAAAAGTCTTAGAATTAATTGAAAAAGAAATTGATTGGGATTTATTGTTATAATAAATTTTTTCATTAATTTTAATTTTGAAATTTAGATTTTATCTGTAAACTATAAGGGATTTTATAAATAATTATCATATCAAGATAAATTATTCAATTGTGTTATTATAAGAAATGAGCATATTAACAAGATTAAAGTTATATTATAAAAGTCTAAAACCTATTTTATTATCTCATCATCCAAGTTGTGAAAGTTTTAGCGAACATGTCTTTAATTTAGGAAAATACAAATTATGTATAGGATGTTTTATAGGATATCCTATTGCAATTCTTGGAGTTTTTATCCTCTATTTTATAAACTCCATTGTAAGTTTAAACCCAACAGTACTCTTTTCATTCGGTGTAGCATTAATGGCTTCATTTCTCTTAAGTCCTCTAAAACTAGCTAGAAAAAGAATTATAAAAATGATTCAAAAGATTCTATTTAATCTTGGTGGAGCATTCATTTTTTGGTGGATATTTACTTTTCCAAATCCTTTTATTATTAATTTCGTTTTATTTTTTTTCATATTTGGTATTTTATTATCATTAGTAAATGCATACCACGCATATAGTTTTTATAGAACATGTAAAAAGTGTGAATTTTCATTTGATTGGGAGAACTGTCCAGGATTTAAGGCACTTTTTGAGTATTGTGAAATTAATAATTTACCAAATTTATTTAAAATTCATAATAGAAATAATTCTGTGGATTAAAATCATATTTCTAGTTGCTTAAAAATGAAAAGTAAAAAAAAATTATTTCTTTAAATAAATGGTATTGTAACTGTTATACCAATGATTCCAATAATAAAGATAACAAGAAGCACCGTTATAATTAATCCGACCAATATTGCTATAATCCAAACTACAATTGCCATGCCAAATCCTGTTTCATGTCGAGAATTTATAATTACCCACGATAAAATACATCCTAAACAAGGAATCCAACCCACCAATGCTATAATTAAGGCAGTTACAAAGACTTCTCCAAAATCAGTGTGTCTTGCGCTTTTTACAACAGATAATGCTATTTTTAAGAATAATGCATTAATCAGCAGTGATATAACTATAATTAGAATAATAAATATTAAAAGCTCAACTAAGCCTAAACCTAATGTCCACCATCCTTGAAGAATCATTTTTCGGTCACACTTTTTTAGATTAATATTTATTTATAGTAAATATAGAGAAGATTTAATTTTTTAAAATATAAATTTAATTATTCTTTTCTAATCAGCAAAATTATTTAATTTTATAATATTTTTAAAAAAAAAAGCAATTTACTTAGAATATTTATTCAATTCTATTAAAAGTGAATTAAAATGATTTCAGAAAGGATTAAATCAATTTCTTACGCAATTCGTGAAATTGCTGCAGTAGCAAATGAAGTTGCCAAGAGCGGAAAAAAAATATATCATTTAAATATCGGGGATCCTGTCATATATGATTTTCATACCCCAAAATACATTTCACAAGCTTTGGCGGACGCTTCATTTAGTGGAAAAAATTTTTATGTGGATTCCTTAGGTGCTCCAGAACTAAGGGAACAATTGAGCAAGTCTTTAATGCAAACTTATAATCTTAATATTAGTGCTGATAATTTTTTAGTTACATCAGGAGTTACTGAAGCAATATTTTTTCTACTGGCAGCGCTTATCGAAAATAAAAATGAAATTCTTATCCCAGGACCAAGTTATCCATTATATATAAATTACGCAAAATTCTTTGATGGATTACCAGTAGAATATGAATTAGATGAGAATGATGATTGGGAACCTAATATTGATGATTTAAGGAAAAAAATAACTAATAAGACAAAAGCAATCTTAATATGTTCTCCAAACAATCCTACAGGGTTAATGTATAGTGAAAAAAAAATAAAAGAAATAATAAATATTGCTGGTGAATTCAATCTTCCTATTTTTTCAGATGAAATTTATGATCAAATTGTATATGAAAAACCTTTTACTTGCCCAGCATGTCTAAGCAAAGATGTACCAGTCATCGGATTGAATGGATTTTCAAAGTCTCATTTAGCCACTGGTTGGAGATTAGGCTATCTCTATTATCACGACCCTGAAAATAAATTAAAAGAATTAAAAGAAGGAATTGCTAAAATGGCACGTGCAAGATTATCAGCGAGTTCAATAGCACAATATGCCGCAATTGAAATATTGAAAAATCCTGGAACGCATACTAAAGAAATGGTAAATAAATTAAAAGAACGTAGAGATTATTCCTATGATAGATTAAGGAAGATAGAAGGAATAACATGTGTTAAGCCTACTGGTGCTTTTTATTTATTCCCCAAATTTGATTTTAATGAATTTAATAAATGGAAAAATGATAAAGATCTTACGATAGATCTACTTAAAACCACTGGAATATGTGGAGTATATGGTTCTGGATTTGGAGATTATGGAAATGATCATATAAGGTTTACATTTTTGCCAAATACAGAGATTTTAGAAACTGTATATAATTTGCTAGAAGATTTTTTAAACTAATATCTTAATATCACAATACAATTAAATATTGAAATTTCAATATTTATATTAGTCAAATGGCTCTAGCAAAGGGAAAAGATCGAATAAAAAAAGAAAGACGTCAAATTTATATGGATATAATTTTAGGCATTATCTCAGCATTAATAGCCTTAGTTTCTATTAGTTTCGCCGCCATACTTAATTTGCTCAAAAATAAGATCATGTTTATTACTGGTTTATCATTTTGGATTTGTTGGTTGGCTTATTCTTTTTTTCTGCTTGGTTTAGGAATTTATGCATGGTATAGTGATAAACATTTTGATGAAAGACCACCACGGAAAGATTTAAAACCCCCAATAATATAGAGCTAATAAAAAGAAAGAGAAAGAGCGAATTTATTAATTTTAATTATTATTTAAGAATCTTTACAACTTTATTGTATTTTAACTGAATAATATTGTATTACAAATTCTATTATAGAGATATCTATATTTTATAACTTTTTTCAAAATGTAAATTATTGAAATTAATGATTTTTTTTGAATTAAAAATAGATAAATTTTCTTTAGTAGACTCAAACATGATTCTAGACATACTTTTTATAGAATTATAAAAAGATAACTTTTATATACAGATTTGTCTTATATTTTCAATGCATCATAAAAAAACACCTTTTATTAAAAATGGGGTGAAATATAGAATAATTCGTATATACAATGTACCGAATAAGCTAATAAAGGCATTATGCTAATAAGTAAGTACATTCAATACTAAAAACAGGAAAACACAAAATTCCTTAAAAAAAATCCTATATTCACCCCACACATTAAAATAAGTTTTACTTATTTTCGTTGATATTAAACACTTCTCTTAAGAAACGCTTAAGTTTTAAAGAAAAAAAAGAAATTATTAAATTTACCTTTTTTATTTATATTCAATTGCTAAAGCTCAATATTGTCGAAATATTTCACAGAATTCTTGATTTGACAAATTAAAATGATATCTATATATCATATTAAAAAATAAAATATGTAAAAAATTAATATTTTAGAGATCATAAATTTTTTTACACACAAAACAATTTCATTGAATTTAACAGATATAAATAATAAAAATATGGAATAAATAGATATAAATCGTAATTAAGTTGATTTGTATGGAATAACCTCGCAAAAAATTAATAAAATGACTGGGTTTAAAATTAAGTTTTAAGTTTAAATATTTAGAGTATAAGAATAAACTAATAAAAGATGAAAATTAACAAGAATAGCGAAGATTTAGAGTTAGATTTATATTTGAAAATAATTAATTGTTTTCAAAATGAGAGTGTTAGTCGAGAGAAGAAAGAAATTTGGAAAAATCAATCAATAATTAAACTTATGAATCTACTCGAACGGACCCAGAATCGACCGTTGGTTACAAATGCTCTTATTCTATTACTCTCTTTGTTTGAGAATGTCCCCCCTGATATTTATAATAATCGTGGAATTAATTCTATTCATATCCCCGAAATTGATAAAAAGTTATTAATGAAAGAACTAAAGGATGAATTTTTACCTAATTAATGAAATATATAAGTTCAGTGTTTATATCAATTCACTTTTAAATCTTTTGAAAAATAAGGTTATTTAATTAAATTCTCATTTTATATTACTAAGTAAAAAAGAGAAAAGTTTAAATATTATTTATATATTTTTATGGAAATTTATTTAAATTCTGATACACTATTTAATAAAAAAGTAAAGCTGAGTAAGGAGATAACCTTATTATGCTAAAACCTCAATTAGAAGTAGAAAATATCGATGAGTCATTATTTCATAAACATCTCAGTAAATTCAGTTGTTTGATGATAGGAATAGGAGGGCTTATTGGAGGAGGTATTTTTAGTGTAATAGGCGTAATATCTAATTTTACTGGTTCTTATTCATATATATCTTATTTAATCACAGGTATCATTGCATTATTCACTGTTTATTCATATCAGAAGTTGACTTCTAAATGGTGTAATCCTGGTGGTGAATATACCTGTGTTCAAGGTGCTCTGGTTGGAAGTAAATTTCAGAATTTAGGTCCTTTCATTGGAATTTTATTGATTTTCGGCTATGTTGCCAGTATGGCGCTTTATTCATATACATTTAGTGTTTACTTTCTTTTATTATTTAATATTAGACCTAATTTTTTTTCAATTACTCTAATAATTAGCTTTTTGTTTACTTTTTTTATTTTTGTAAATTTAAAAGGAGTAAAAGAATCTTCTAGAGTACAAAATTTATTTGTTTTAATTAAAGTCATCATTTTAATCATATTCTCTATATTTGGGATTAGATTTGCCCTCAAAAATCCTATTCAATTAATAGCCAATGTAGGCTTTAATTTAGAATCATTTAGTAATATCAATTTTGCTGGTATAATATTAGGAAGTTCTTTAATAATTGTTTCTTATCAAGGTTTTCAATTAATAGCATATGGCGCCTATGAAATGGAAGATAGAGAAGGAGGTTTGAAAATGATGAGATGGTCACTTATTATTTCTATGATTATTTATTGTTTTGTTGCTTTTACAGCAGTAGCAGTTTTAGGTGTATCTGAATTAATTGGTGAACATGCTCGTGATGCTGAAGTAGCGATTGCTTTAGCAGCTTTAAATTTTATAGGCAATTATGGAATGACAATGATTATAATAGGGGCATTATTATCCACTGCTAGTGCCTTAAATGCAACATTGTTAGGGTCTTCCCGTTTAACTTATATGATGGCTAAAGATGGTATACTTCCTAATTCCCTTTCAAAGATTAGTAAAAATAAAGTCCCTTACGTTTCTATTATTATAATAGGAATATTGAGTACGGCCCTTACAATTGTAACAGGAGGCGCTTTAGCAATAGCCGGTGTTGCTGGATTAATTTTTGCTCAGATATTTCTAATAATTAATTTTACTAATTTTAAAGTTCGGAAACAGACAAACAGTAAAATTATTTATCCATTAATCGGAATGATATTCACATTTTCCTTTTTTTTAATTTTAATTATATATGATATCTTAAATATTAAACAAGAAATATTCTCCTTGATATCGTTTTTACTAATAGAAGGATGTAGCTTATTTTTTGTTGCTCATATAAACCATAAGAATAATTCTAAAAATATTAAGGAATAATACATAAAAGTTAGATACTTTGCATTGAAATCAATTTAACAATCATTTAAATTTATGAAATTTTATTCCTATAATATAAGAATATATTTTTTTTAGTCATCTAGGATCATTTTCTAAAATTTTTAACCATCAAATGTGTTTTTTATGATAAATTCAAAAAATCTTCGAAAAGAAAGAATTCTATTGATGATAGTTGCGATTCTAATACTTTCTTTATTAAATCTATTTTTAATGAATCTAAATATCAATCGACAAGTAGATTTAACTATTCATAATGATGATAATAATATAGACTTTCAAATTAGAAATCTAAAGAATCAAAATTTGGATTCCGATAATACTTATAATGGTATAGGAGCACCTTGGAATGTAACGCATTGGGCAAATCGAACGGATTATAATTTAGATGTTAGTTTTACGAATGGTTCTAATGGTATTGCAGAAATTCCTTTAGGGATCGGTTGGGAAGGTTACAAACTAAACGCTACTATAAAAAATTTATACGATAATAGGAATTGGTGTAATGGAACGTTTAACTTTGGATCTGATAATGGGTACCAGACTCCACCTCCATCTCAAGATGATAGTACTGCAATTCCAATAATTAGAAATAATCCCTTCCAAAATTGGACATTTTATGGAGTTGATGGTCCAGGATACGTAAATCCTTTCAGCGGGAATTACTTGAATAGTTCTTCACCTTTTAGCGAAGGTCGTGATTGCTTAGAATTAAGAATAAATGGAGATAAGGGAGGAGGTACTTATTATTATGAGGCGGAAGATGGATGTTGGTGGAATAGTACAATCAAAGTTCCACGAGGTAATATAATTGATAGTAAAATACAATTTGATGCGAGATTATATCATATGATTACAGACTTTAATGATTTTGAATTAAGATATTATATAAATAATGTAAAAGTTTATTCTATTGGTGCATTTAATCTAAATGAATCAATAGGAACGTCTTGGGGTAGAATTACCGTTCCTCAATCGTCATGGATTAATTCTTCTAAGATTTGGTCTAACCCACTAAATGATTCATCAATATCCATTAAAATAGGTTTATTTGGAATATGGACTGGGGGATATACAGGATTTCTTGAAGGTGAATATCAACAAATGTTTATTGATAATGTAAAATTGATAATAAAAGCAGAAGCAAAACCATCTGGAATAAGATTAAAAATGAATGATCTTAATGTAACGGATATTGATTGGGGTAAAGGAATTGTCGAACGAAATAGTAATTGGTCTTCAACACCAGTACAAGCAAATTTCACCAGCGCAGATATTTGGGGATTGGGCAGTTATAATATAGAATTAAAGACAGATCTAAATTTTTACGCAAGAAAAGGTACTCCAGAAACGAATTTCGAAACAAATACAGGTTCGTTGGGTACCAGTTTCTCTGTGAATAATAATAGTATGGTAAATTGGGAGTGCTATTCGTATTTCGCTGTTCCAACCGGATATAAAGAGAGAGAAATGAGCCTTGAATTTCCGACTGATGTGAATATAACCTGGGTATCTGAACCTCAAGATCCAAGCATAAATAGATTAAATCTATGTGATAATTCAACTCAAGGTCTTCTCATAATTCCAGTAGATACTATATCTGAAACTCCTGATGGTTTTTGGAAGTTTAAAGCATTATCTCCAAATTATTGTGAACAAATAACCATATATAACAATGAAACGGGGGGATGGCTTCAGAATAATACATTTTTAAGTGGAGATTATATTAATATAACTGGAAAAATAACAAATTCACCATTGATTTCTGGTTATATTGACCAAACTAAAGCTCAACTTTATGTAAGATTTCCAAACGGTACAATCTGGACAGCTCAAAATCAGTATAAATTGCTTGATACTAATGGAAATATATATTTTGACTATTTTCAGATACCTTCATTAATGCCCAATTATGAGGTTGGAGAGTATGAGGCAATAATTACATGGAATAATTCATATAATCCAGGGTTAAATGAGACTGGCGTTATTTATAAAAAATTTACTGTAATACATCAATCAAAATTAATTCCCGATCAGACTAATTTTCCAGATCTTTTTGAAGGAAATATAATTAATATAAAGGTTTCCTTTAATGATAAGGTTGATAATAAGGCTATACGTAATGCTCAAGTATATGTATATGATTTTATGAGCGAAATGCAAACTTTCAATGAAATAAGTCCTGGCTATTATTTACTCGAGTTTAATACTACAGGAGGTTATGCTGGAGATAATATAATAACGATTTATGCTAATTCTTCTTTATATATTAATAATCAAGTTAATGTAACTATCGAACTAATTCAGGCAACGACTCTTACCGCCGAAGAATATCCAAACATACAAGTTATGTGGAATGAAAATTTCACAATTCATCTTAATTATACAACGAAATCTTCGGGAATGGGTATTTCCACTATTCCTACAAATAATTGGATTGATAGTACTTATTCAGTAGAATTAAGTCCTGGAGAATATACTATTATGTGCAATACTTCAGCATATGAAGTAAATAAGTTTCATTCACTAATTATTTACGCAGATGCAGAAGGGTATGAATCAAAAAATATAATTATAGGAGTTCTTATAACTAATAGACAAGCAAATGTATCCGTGTATATTGATTCATTAAAAATTCAAGAATTAGATCTAGTAGAAAAATCATTTAATGATAAATTATCTGTTTCTGTAAGAATTTCTGATACTATAACTAAAAATTATTTACCTGGTGAAGATTTAACATTAAAATGTAAAGATTACTTAGTAAATATACCATATTCAGGTGATTTCTGGTATAATATTTCGCTAAACTGTTCTCCCTCTATAGTTACATTAGGACGAAATTTAATTGATATTAGTCTTGAAAAGGATAACTACGATTTATGTATATTCCCATTCCAGTTATTTATAAATCAAATTGAAATTAATATTAAACCAATTAATTTTGAAGATTCATTAAATGCTGAGATTGGACAAACTATCAATATACAAATAAAACTTTTGGATCCAATAACTAATAATTCTCTTGAAAATGCCCATGTAAGTTATTCTTGGGAGTATGGTTTGGGTTCATTGAATGAAACAGAACCTGGATTTTATCAAACTTTCATTAAGCTACCTGAAAATTTACAGGGTAATTATAAATTTAATATTATAATTACTCCTGAAAATTCAACTTATCAAGTAACACAATATTCTTTCATTGTAGTTATTGGTGAACCTATTACTAATGGAAAAGGCTTTCCAAATTATTTATTATGGATTATTATAGGTATTTTAATAAGCATAGCGAGTGTTCTAGGTGCTTTAAGTTTAAGATCTTACGTCATTTTGCCACATAAACGTAAAAAAGAAGCGGAATTACTATTAAAAACTCAGAGATTTAAGGATCTCAATAATATACAAGCTATTGTAATAGTTCATAAGTTAAGTGGAATTCCTTTCTTTTCAAAAAGTTATTCAATTTTAGAGAAACACAAAAAGGAATTATTTTCAGGATTTATCCAAGCTATCACTACAATTGGAGAAGAATTTACAGAAAGAGAGGTTGTTACATTAGATGAGACTGAATCAGAAAAAACTTATGGTATTGAAAAAATTATTGAATTAGACTTTAAACAATTTTATTGTTTAATTGCAGATGTAGAAGATATACGGGTTGTGTTTATTCTTAAGGAAAAATCCTCCGAGCGTTTAAAAAGTCAAGTATCACATCTTTTACTAGCTCTTAATTTAAAATTATCGAAAGAATTAGAAAACTGGGATGGTTCTTTGGATGATTTTGAAATACTAATTCCACAAATATTAAATGAATATTTTGAATTATATTATAAGGATTCATTCAAATTACCTGATGATTTAAATCTCATTAAATTGAAGAAAGACAAAAGTATAACGATAATGGAAATACGTGTAATAAATGTTATTCAATCAATGTCAAAAGAGAATACAATTCCTAATTTAAATAATATAATTGAATTAGTCCATGAGGAAAATAAAGATTTAATCATAGTAGCAATTGAATCATTAATTAGAAAAGGACTAATTTTACCTAAATAACTAAATCATAATAAAACCCATTTATTTTTTTTTAATTTTTACTTCTTTTCTTATAAGAAATATGAAAAAATTAAGATTTATTTGTACAAGATGTGGAAATTGTTGTACTGATAAAAATACATTAGTGAATCTTACATATTTTGATATATTAAGAATAAAAAAGGGGTTAAATTTAGAATTAAATGAAATCCTCGAAATTGTAGGATTCTATATTTCTAACAATGAGTTTACTTCCCAAGATCAGGAAAAAATGATTTTAACTCCAATAATTACTGAAAAAGGTTTAGCTTTTATTGCACTTTTAAAAAATAGCTTGGGAGGCTGTTATTTCTATGATTCCACAAAAAAAACTTGTTTAATTTATGATCTAAGACCAATGTTTTGTAGAACATTTCCTTTTTCATTTAAGTTAATAGATGAAAGTGATAACAAGAAAAATGGAGAATTAGTTATATTTTATACTAAAAAAGGAGAAGAATATTGTCCCGGAATTGGTAATAAATCACCGATTATTGATGAAAATTCCTGGATTAATTTGGGAATTAAAACCTTGGAATACTTGAAACTAAATCATAAATTTAATACTGAATGGAATAAACAGGTTAAAAGAAAAAAAGTTAAGCCCACTGCTAAAGAATATTTGCTAAGAATTATCAAAATAGATGATATTTAATTTTTGCTTTCGTTAAATGTCTCATATTCTTAAATTTATATTACAAATAAATTAAAATGTAACAAGAAAATACAATTATTTTTAATGGATAAGTGTAAAATATTGTGAATTAGCTAATAAAGCCCAGAATAACATTCTTAACTCTAATTTATATCCTAGTTTATCTTTACGCCAATTGAAATCAATATTAAGATTTTCAGGATCAAAAAAATGAATCCTGTTAAAAATGAAATTTAGTAAATTACTACACAAATCAGATTCTTGCTCTTTCAAATTCAGTAAATCAATGATAAGTAAGGCTCGTGCGGAATCTGAAATAATTTCATTAACAGACCCATTTGATAGTATCAACTTTTTTATCTCATTAATATAATTTGATTTAAATTGGTGAAGATTTGCTTCTCTGTCTAGTAGTTTTATTGATGCTAAATGGTTATACATATCAAAAGTTGGGATAAATTCTTGTAAATTTAAAACATTTAAATTATAAATTAACTTTTTAATCATCTCTTTACTTATAAGAATTTTACTCATTTTTTGCATTAATTTTAAACTAAGTAATGCATATAAATTCATTTCTAATTTTTCTGGAATAAAGTCTGCTAAATATGATTTGAGATACTTTTCAATTTCAAATATATCTACAATATTTGTTTTATTAAATAAATCTAATTCTGAAAATATTGAAAGCCCATAGAAGATGTTTTTTGGATCCGATATATTATTTTTTGAAGAACTAAATACCTTTCCATTGATAAAATTCTTCATAATATCTATAATCTCGTTATAATTAAAAGGAAATTCTAAATCTAGCATTTTTATAATAGAAATAAAATAGAATAAATTCTCTAAATCAAAATAACCTATATCAACTATTTTTGAATTTATCAAACTGACCTTATCGATTTTGAAGTTTTTAATAATCTCTGGATGTATAGCATTAAAATTTCCGAAAGAATCGAGGAAAGTTCCGGAAAATTCTTCTATACCTACTTTAACCTCTTTTTGAGGTAAAATTTTTTCGATTGAGGGTGTTGATAAATCTTTCTTAGGTGTTTTAAGACTCTCAATAATATCTTCTTTAGCTTCCCTCAATTGTTTTAAGATATCTGATTCTGTAATTTTTTTAAATTTAATAGTCAAATCTGATAAATTAATAAAATCAGCATAATTGTGATCAATAAATAAATTTACTATTTCAGAAGAATCAAAATATTCATTTTTTATTTTATTAAGTTTCAAAGTAAAGTTTGGAGGGGTTAAATCAAATAGACTTGCATTCTCTAATTTTTTTTTTTCAATTTCAAGTAAATAATCTATTATAATTTCAAATAGGATTTTATATATATAATTTTCAAAAAAAAAATTAAAATATGACTTATAATCAACAAAAACCATATTTTCTTTGTTTAATTGTTCTAAAAAATGTTTTTCATTTTTATTTAAAACCTCTATTGAAACACCAATTGTATTTAGACCAGTTTTAATTGCTTTTAGCATTTTTTTTAAGGTATTATTTATATTTTTTTCATTCTCACCCTCAATTTTCTTATTTAAATCGACTTTTTTATAATTAATGAGATCTATTAGATAAGAATGACTTTTAAGATAATATTGTAAAATATCATCTTTCAAATTTTCAATTAAATCAGTTAAAATATCTGTAATCTTCTTCATATGTCAATAAATAAATAGTAATCTAGAATAATATATGAAAATTGTATATTAATAATAACATTTATTCTGTTTTATAGACTAATGTATTCTATATTTCCTTTAATTTTAACATTTAATTATATTATTGAATATTTATCTTTTTTTTGTAGATAACTTTTATTATTTGAATGATATTAATTTCATTAGCATATCTAAGGAAAAATCTATATTTTTTAGTAGATCTGAAAATATAGTTAATTCCGGTAGAAGGATTTGAAAAAATTATAAAATAATAAATAATGATATAATCTTTAGAAATTATTAGGATTGAGATAAAATGTAGGTATTTATGAAGTATTCTAACTTTAACCATTTTGCAAACGATTATCATTCGAAGCGTAAAAAACCGTGGCGTCCACTTGAGATTTTCTTAAATCATCTAAGAAAGAAAGGATATTCATTTAATGGATTAATTTTAGATTTAGGATGCGCAAATGGTAGAAACTTTAAAATATTAGGTGATTCACCCAAAAAGTTGATTGGTATTGATATCTCTCTTGAATTACTTAAAATTGCAAAAATCAATCTCAATGAATCTGACCAATATTCTAAATCTGAAAGGGACAATATTCAGCTTATTTTAGGAAATATCACTAGCCTGCCTATTAGAGAAAATACAATTAACACTATTTTTTTAATTGCTACTATACATCATATCATGAAAAAATCTGAAAGAAAAAAAACCATTCTTCAAATATATAGATTCTTAAGAACAAATGGAAATTTAATAGTAACCGTTTGGCGTAAATGGCAAAAAAACTTAAGAAACTATTTTCTTTTTGATTGGTTTAGAAGATATTTTACTTTTAATTACAAGGAACAGCAGGCTAAAATTGGATTAGAAGAATTTGGAGATAGATTTGTCCCATGGACGCTTTCAAAAGGTGAAAAGACATTTAATCGGTTTTATCACTTTTTTTCTAAAAAAGAACTTAAAAAACTCTTTAAGATTTTTAAGATTATTGAATTCAAAATAACAGGTGGACCTACTAAAAAGGATAACTTTTTCATTTTCGCTCGTAAGCCTGAAATTTAATGACATAAAATTGAATTATAAGAATTCAGTATAAATGGCTTATAAGTATCAAATAATTCTCCAATAATAGAAGTATGAAGATTAAAGAGCCGTTCTTTGATATCACAATAAAATATACAATGGATTCCTCTTTCATGATAAAATCTTTTTCTTATCATTTTATTTCGATGCCCATACCAATAAGTTATTTCATGACTCATTAACCAATCTCTACTTTTTTCTGTTACAACTAAGCCAATGGCATTATAAACATCTATACTATTCTGTACTTCCTTATAATATAATAGGTTCATGCGATCTTTCTTTTCCCAGGATATTTCCATTCTAGATTCTGAACCCCAAATCTCGTCATAATCGTTCTTAGAATTTAAAATGATAGAACCTTTATGTTCATCTCCATTATATTCTGCTTCAATATACCAAACTGGCATTTTATTGATTATAATTCCACATTCTGGTTTATTATATACGAAATAATTATATTCCATATCATTCCCTATTATTTCATCTATAATTCAAGAAATAAATTACTACTATCATAAATTTATTGCTTATAAAGTTTCTGTACTAATAATTTGAAGCTTTAAATAATTTCTGATTGATTAAAGAGGTTAAAATAATAGAAATGGAAATTTATTTTATCAATTCTTTTCCTTCTTCAATCCATTTTTTTAATCGTTCTATGGACACTCCTCTAATTAAAGTGGATAATTCTTCAGGATTTTCTTTACATAGATCTTCAACATTATTAACACCAAGCTCAGTAAATTTTTTCGCTGTGGCTGCACCTAAGCCTGATAATTCAGTTAGAGGAATCCCTACAGCTTTAATGGGTATTTTTTCTAATTTAACAGGTTTTATTTTTTCTTTCTTTTCAGCTTTTCGTTTTGGTTTAGTTGGAGTTTCTCTGGGTTTCTCTTTTACTATCCTTTTGGGTTTTGGTCTTGCTTTTTCTTCTTTAGGTTTAAATGGGGTTCTCTTCTTTTCTTTTTTAACATAAGGCTTCTTTTTTTTCTTTTCCAGTTTAGGGATTTCTAAGGCCTTTAATTGCTCTATATTTCTAGGATGAGAAGATTTCCTTAAATAATCGATTTTAATATTCAATCTTTCCAATAAATCAACAGATTTCCCTGCATCTTTAACTTCTTTTAAAGAAAAACCATCACCTCGTCTTAAATAGGCATCTTTAGCTGGACTCTTTACCATAGCTATAAGTGTAGGTTTTTTTTCCATTTTTTTTTCCATGAATCTATTATATTTATAATTACTTTTGAGAAGCTATGAAAATTTTTATTTTTTTCTATTTAGATTATTTTTAAAAATAATAAATATCACAAAAAACTTTTAAACCCTTTAAATTAGATTTTTACATTTTAATTATTTCTAATTGTTCTAATTTTTTTAGAACATCATCTATTTCACTACGCTTTTTATTTAAAATTCTTGAAATTTTTAATGAAGAATTTTTCTCTGTACATTGCAAAGCAACCTGAAAATCAAAATCAGTAATCATTCCCATGGTGAGTACTTTATCTAATACATTTTTAGCCACTAATAATTTTGGGAATACTTCAGCAATCCGACCTCCAATTGTAAGATTCTCTATATCAGCATTTAGTGTTTGAAATCTACTTTTATCTGTCGTCGTTCTAAAATTTTTTAAATCAGACTGATGTTTCTTCCAAAAACGATTTGCTATTTTTTTAATTACATCATCAACTTTATCAATATCATCATCTGCATCTGAGATTGAACAGAAAAGGATTCTAGATAATGGGTGATAATGAATAAATATAGTTGAATCTTCAGAGTGTAATACTCTATCCATCTCATTAACTCTCCTTCCTTTAGACATAGCCTGTTGAATAACATCAATCGTTGTATTTATAGCATTGAAAAATCCTGTTAAAATATCATCTTGAACCTTCTTTAATTCTCTAAATGTTGATTCAAAAAGTGATATACCATTATCTGCGTCAATTAAAAATACTTTATAAATCAAATTTTAAGAAATTAAGATATTTTTAGATATATTAAATACATAAAAATTTACTCTTTTGAATTTACTTACACACTTAAAAATCGTAATAATTAAAGTTAAAAATGTAAATTTTATGTCTATTATAAAATAAAATTTAAAATCTATAGATTTAAACATGAAGCCTAAGAGATCATATATTTTTTTGTATTTACTACTTTTGACTTCAATTAACTCAATGGCTATTACTGTACTAATCCCCTCTAATACTACTATTTCATATCCAGATATATCTTCTTATAGCGATGGTGTTTCTAATTATAATATTACACAAAGCGTTAAATATCAGGTTGTAGTCAACTTCTCATTTACACATACGAGACTTTCACCTCAAACTTACTACTTCAAGGTAGCCAGATTTAATGATCGCCAACCAGAATCTTTAATAACACCCTACTGCCCTCCATATCAAGAAAGTGAATTTTTATATAATTCTATTACAGGATGGGATAGTATTGAAAACGGATATTTAGATAAATTCAATAATACTTATGATTTATTTAATGCCACTCTTTCTAACTCAGAAAAAATAATAATAGATCAAAAATATAATATTACGCTAAATGAAATTAAATTTAATGATATTCCAGATGAAGATATAGGTATTTACAATCCTGGTGATGAAATACATACATTATTTAACGTTACTGAAGAATATTATGAATGCAATGATCCAACTTTAATTGCTCTTTCCAATACTATTGTAGGTATTGAAAATAATACCGTGGAAAAAGCAAGAAAAATATTCAATTGGGTTGTAGCTAATATTGATTATCAAGAGCAAAATGATGAAATTGGAGCCCTTGAAGCATATAATAGGGAATATGGTGATTGTTCTGAATTTTCAGACTTAATGATAACTCTCTTAAGAATACAAAGCATTCCAGCTCGAAAGGTAACAGGTTTTTTGATTTCCAATAATCCATCTCATACTCCTAAAAGTGGGAGAAAATATACATTTGATATTAATTATAACGGATTAACTCAAACTGTATCTTCTACTAATGAAATTTTAGGACACGCGTGGGTTGAGTATTATGTGCCTAATATAGGATGGATTGCATGTGATCCTACTTGGGGAAAGGGATACTTTAATAGAATAGATTATCTTCGATTTAATTTAAACATTGGAGCTTGGTTTTTCTTACCTGGGGCAACACCTCCTAATAATTATATTTCTGAGTTTCCTATCAATCCATCTCCAGTATGTGCTGATCACACCGCTTATAATTGGCAATATTCTATTGAAATAACTGTTTTAGAGACAAACCTTGTACCTTCACCACTTTTTCCCATATTTGTAGTTATTTTTATAGCAGTAGGACTAGCAGTTATATTGATTGTAGTTATTCTACTAGTTAGAAAGGGTCGTAAAAAAGAAGTATTTTCTTACTAATATTAGTTTATTTTTTTCTTTTTTTAAACCTAAATATAAGTATGAATTAAATCCACAAGATTTTTTGAAAAATTCGGTAAATTACTTTCAATCTTTTCAAGTTCTAAAGTTTTTGCCAAGAAGAGGAGTAAATATAAATTATACTTTTCAACAGTTATTCTTTTAAAAATAATATTCTTGGACTCATCCGTAATTCCCGAAGATACAATAAAATCTTGTTCTAATAATTTAAATTCTTTAAAGGTTTTATATAGATTCTGAAAATGTGGTGCCGAAATTTCGAAAACTTTTCCAGAAATTTCAGTTTTGGAGAAGCTTGATAATATGATTCCATTTTCATTTAACAAAAGAATAGCTTCTGAATTTGTTTTTTTAGCAAATTTTTTCAATTGATTCCTAAATAATTCTCGATTAGGACTTAACTGAGACAGACCAAATGAATATGCAGAAATAAGACTCCAATGATCAAAAATACTTGTTTGAAAGATTTTAATAAAAAAACGCTCAGAATTCGTTTTAATCTCATTAGCAATTATTTCTAAATTTTTAAATATTTCTTCATTTCCTTTTAAATCAGGATCGAACTTATTTAAGCAAAGTATTATGGGCGGAAATTCCTCAATTTCAATTAATGAGTTTAAAATCTTACCAAGTAAATCAAGTGCTTCTTTTATTCTTTCCACATCTTGAATATCAATAAAAAAGAACAATACATCTATATTATATAAATATATTTTACCTTGTTCAAGAAATCTTTCTCGATATTGCTTCTGTCCTCCTAAATCCCATATTGAAATAACTGAATTTTGTTCCTCAAAAATATTTTCCTCCGATCTCTCAACTCCTTTAGTTGGTAAAGATTTGATGATTTCAGAATATTTTCTTCGTATTCCAAGTAAAAAACTTGTTTTACCTGCTTTATCAAGGCCAGTAAGAAGAATTTTAATTTGTCTTTTTGTAGAAAATGGATCTTTTAATTCTTTAGTGAATTCAAATAATTCTTCTTTTAAGTTATCAATAATTTTTATTTTATCATTTAGGTTTTTAGAATTTTGTATTTCAATTGCAGTTCTATCAATTATTATTCTCAAATATTTCATATTTTGATAGAAAAAAACTTTATCATCTTCGTCAATTAATACTGTAATAGTGGTAGCTAAAGCCTTTCCACGAGCTTCAACATCAGGAATAAGAAAAAAATAAGTTAATCCATTTAATTTTAGATCGGGAAAAGGTAATATGCCAAAGTAATTTACTCCTTCTGTTCCTGAGCCATCTTGGTAAGTAGCATCTCCCATTAATAAACTAATGGTTTTCATTGCAATCAATAACCCTGCGCTTTCATCTAAATCCTTAGGCCAAAAAACCTTAGCAGTTGGTCCATTTTCATCAAAGATGCTTAAAACAACCGCTCTTATAATATCTTTTTTAACTTCACTTAATTCATTTTCAATTGGATTTTTTTTCTCTAGATCAGATTTTTTTTTTGTCAAATAATCCCCATTAGTCTAATTAGGAAGTTTATATTATAGTCTAATTTCATTAAAACTTTAATTTTAAGTTATTATAAAATCTTAATATACTTTAATATTTTCAAAATAATTATTATTATTAAATACTTTTTTTACCAAAAAACTGATTGGTT
>JBHLLG010000006.1:0-87029 GCA_048885925.1 Candidatus Hermodarchaeota archaeon | reverse complement strand
CTACAGCAAGAAATATTGGTGGAACACACAAACTATATGTAACTTGATATTTTTCTATAAGTTCGCAGAATTCCTTAACCTCAAATCTTGGTACAATTACTTGTGCAGCACCTAACCAAATAGCTTGGTTCATACATACATTAAGTCCATAAATATGATAAAGAGGAAGTACTGTCATTGCAATGTCAAATTCACTTAATTCAAAAACTGGAGATATTTGAAGAACATTCGATACAATGTTGTAATGTGTAAGCATAGTTCCTTTGGGTAATCCAGTTGTTCCACTTGTATATACTAAAGCTGCGAGATCTTCTTTCACATTAAATTCATATTCGGGAGGGTTTGATTTTGTTTTTGTTATTAATTTTGACCATCGTATAGTTCCTTTAAGTATATTAGGTATCTCCTTTTGCTCCGCTGAATCTATTACAATAATGTTTTGAAGATTAGTTTTTTCTTTTACTGCTTTTACATTGGGGTATTCAGGTTGCGAAACAATTATTATTTCTGCTCCAGAATCATTTAATTCATATTCTACTTCAGATTCTTTAAATAAAGGATTCATAGGGACAAGTATCGCTCCCGCTTTTTCCAATCCATAAAATGAAATCTCCCATTGTATTGAATTCCATCCATATAAAGCAACTCTATTTCCCTTTTCAACTCCTAACTCTTTTAATGCGGTAGCAACTATATCTACTTTTTCTTTAAACGTTTTGAAACTCATTTCTTCAGGATAAAGAAAAGCTGGTTTATCTGGAAATCGTTCAGCGGCATCTTCTAGAATTTTATGAATAGGGATTTCAGGATAAAAAAGATGGCCTCTCTTGAATTTAACCAATATTTTCACCTATTTCGATATCAGATTCAAAAAATTAATTTTTATATTATTTATAAAAGTATAGTATTATTTTATTCTTTAAATTCGTGTTTTATTATTTATAACTAACGAATAAAAGTAATAAAGATCCGAGAAAAGAGTTTGATACTCTTTTAAAGAAATCTTAATTTTCTATTTTGCTCATGGTTTAAAAATAGAATTAAACCTATTTAAATCAAATAAAGAGTAAATAAATCTACATATTATTTTTCTATAATTAAATTCTTGATGGAGATTTAAGCTTTTTCAATTTTATTTGATATTCAGTGCAAACTTTATAATCTGGAAAATAACATGAGCTTCGATTAAGTGGTAGATTACAAATGTGTGAAAAGGGACATTCAAATATATTATTAGGTATACTTTGATTCAAAATCCTCAATCACGAATTATCCTGTTATGGAGAAATGATTTTCTTCTGGTTTAAATACATTCTGTTTATTTCATATTAATCAATTAATATAATTTAATAAGAACATCAGATTAAATCTCTAAGAGATCTCTTTTTAATCAATTTTATCACCTTTTTACACATATCCCTTCGTAAAAAGGTCGGCGAACTCTAATCTGTCAAGATCTAACCTTAAACTCTTAATCTCATAATTTTCATATTCCAATACTTCTGCGATTTTGACATCTAATTTTTTATCGTGGTTAAATGTTACATGAATAATGTTCTTTTTTTATAAATTTTTAAATAGGATTAAATAATTTAGATATATTTTATAGAATATTTTACTTGTATTGAAAGAGCATATGTATTTATAAATTATAATTTCTTCTCTCTTCTATAATATTTAATAGAGGCTTAAAATGTCATATACACAACCTCCACATTTAACTGAAAATGAAATTGAAAATTTTATAAAAACAGCTAAGGTTGCAAGAATATGTTCTCATAATAAAGATGACACTATTCATGCTGTACCTGTATGGTACTATTATGAAAATGGTAAATTAATAATAGGGGCTCCTAAGAAAAGTCGAAGAGTGGCGAATATAAAGCGTAATTATAATGTTACAGTTCTGATTGATGAGATAGGTCCACCAACTAGAGCTGTTATAATTTATGGTAAGGCAAGCGTGGATGAAAAAGATATGGATGATGCTGCTTATTCAATATTTAGGAGATATATGTCTAAAGAAGAAGCAATGGGATATTGGAAGGGGTTATCTGAACTAACAGAATGGGTAAAAATTATTATAGAACCTATACATTTGGCTTCATTTGATTACAGTAAGGATTCCAGATATTTTGAAGCCACAAAAAAATATACAACTTAAATATTTTCATAAAAAAAAATTGAAAATTTTATTTAATAGATTCTAAAAAACTTAGAAATATCTGCTGAGATACTTCAGGTAAATCTTCAATATGTTTTTTGACTTTTTCAGTAAATTCTTCTTTTGATTTAGCATCTTTTAAAATGTAGTTATCGATATCTCTAAATTTATTAATTATATTATCGTAGGCATGAATAATTGAATCAAGATTTTTACTTACAGGTAATTTCCACTCTTGATCTACTGAAACTTTTTCTTTTTCTTTTTTATCTTTATCTTTTTTCTCCTTTTCTTTTTCCTTCTCCTTATCTTTCTCTTTTTTATCTTTCTTCTCTTTCTCTTTCTCCTTATCTTTGTCTTTTTTATCTTTTTCTTTTTTATCTTTATCCTTTTTATCTTTTTCTTTATCTTTATCCTTTTCTTTTCCCATAAAATCTCACTTAATTAATAGATAGTATTAGTTCAAATAAGACACTTTGTATATTTAAAATTTTGGAGTTTTTTCTAATTTTTATTTGTTTATACAATTTATTGGTAAAAGATATAAAATAATTATTGTATGTTACAAATCAAATAAAATAATCTGAAAGTTAAAAATTAAAAATTATTAATCTATATTATAGGAAACAAGAAAGAAAAATTATAGATTTGAAAATTTTATGATTAAATCGATATTAATTTGCGATTCTGAGGGGTATCCTTTCTATTCTAAGAAGTTTGATCCTAATTTAGGCGATATAGATCCAACAATTTTTAGTGGTTTAATCTCAGCTATAGGTGCTATAGGAAAACAATTGTTTAAAGAGGATATTGCTACTATTTCTTATGGAGAGAATTATGAAATAACAATTATAACGAAAGAGTTATTTGGGGATCAAAAATCTATTTATTTTGTTTTTTTAATTGAGGGAGAGAAAGATCTTAAATTAATGAAAAAGCTGAGCACGAATATATTTATTGAAGCTAAACAAGTTTTAAAAGATCCATCAGTTGCTAAGCTTGATATTCAGGAGAAAATAGATAAAATATTAGGAAATCTATTATAATCCTCATTTAAAATATAGTCTTCTGTCAAATAATATCTTCATTCTATTGATTTGCTCCAAACTCTTATTGAAGTTCAACACTTTAAACTATAAATTAACATATTATTTTATTATACTCACCTTTAATCATTTTTTTATATATATTATAACTATTTAACGTTAGAAAATGAAAAAAATGCATACTTCATTGTTCTTTTTTACCGGAACAGGTAATTCTTTAAAAATTGCTAAAGATCTCAAAAATAAAATCGAGGATTCCGAACTTATACCTATAGCAAAAGTATGGGAATTAGAGACTCCAAAATCAAAAAGCGAAAAAGTTGGTTTTATTTTTCCATTATATTATTCTGGATTACCTAAAATAATTGCTGATTTTATTAACAAGTTAGATCTGAGTAAATCGAATTATATTTTTACCATAATAACGAATGCTGGTGATATTAATGAACAACCTTTACAACAATTAAATAAGATTCTAGAAAGGAAATCGAAAAGGCTTAATGCAGGATTTTTCATTACTATGCCTAATAATTATATTATTGGATTTGATATTCATTCAGAAGAGGATCAGAAACAATTTTTCAAAAATGCAACTAAGCAAATTGAATCAATTTCTAAAATGATAAAAAATAACAAAGAAAATCTAACTCAAGAAATTTTTGAAAAAGATTTATGCCGGAGTGAAGGAATTAACAAAAAATTTCGAGAGGAGGTGAATGAAAGTGACACCTCCTTTTATGCCGATGATAATTGCAGTAGATGTGGATTATGTGAAAGAATTTGTCCCGTTAATAATATCATATTAATAGAGGGATTACCATATTGGCAACATAAATGTCAGCAATGTCTGGCTTGTATTAATTTTTGTCCAGAAACATCTATTCAATTTGGTTTAAAAACATTAAAAACGCAAAGATATCATCATCCTGAAATTAAAATTCAAGAAATAATAAATCAGAAAAAACACGCCATAATCCAAGAAAATTGAAAAAAAATAACAGAGATTGAATAAGAACTTATTTAATTAAAAAAGTGAAAGAAAAAAAATTTAGGGATTATGCAATTTTACTAAAATAAAGCTTCTTCGAAACCCAATATAAATGAAAGGTAAAAGCAAATTAAGGCTGCGACTATAATTAATATAATAAGAGTTACTCTTCCAAGTTTAGTTTGAAAGAACCCACCAGTTTCATCGATCATCTTAGGATTTTCCATATACTGTAAATTGACTTTCGAGGGTTCTCGGACTTCTAATGTACCGAGATCCATAAATTCGCTTGCCTTAATTCTTACGTTATTTACCCATCTTTCATGAAAGATTGATAAATATACCAGTGTAACTAAAAATGGAATTGCTGCACACATTCCGAGTATAATACCAAACCATATAAAGGTTGTGGTATATACTTGAATGGCAAGTCCTGGAGAACTCATTAAAAGCGATGGTTCAATTGCTTCACCTTCAGCTAAGAGAGCGGATGCAAATTCTTGAGCTAGATTATATACAATAACTAATCCAAAGAATCCGAGAATTTTACTTAAAATTCCAGTTCTTAAGTAATAACCTAAACGCACAGAGTCTTGATACTCGTTAACTCGGTAGGCTTGAGTATCCTCAGCAACCCAAAAAACAGGCATAACGAACATGAGGATCAGTAAAGTAAACGGACCCAAATAAATCGTAAGATCAATGATCATTTCCTCGATATTAAAATACAAATCAGGATCCCACTCACTAACTGGTGCATAAATATATGGTGCTACTACCTGAGAAAGAACAACACTCATACCCATAGAAAGGAATAATACATTCAACAGTCTCTTGATGAACACCTTTATGCTAGCAAATCCTTTCCCTAAATTTAAATCCATGGGAAAGGTTTCAAGATAATAGATATCTTTGGTTCTAAGAGGATATCCTAAAAGAATTTCAGCAGGTTTCGGTCTTTTTTTCGACACAGTTTTTCTTAAATACTTTACCATGCTTCTAGAGGCAAATCGAGCCCCAATTTGACCCCAAGCTAATATAGGAATAATAGCAATTGCAATAAAGGCTAAAGGTGCCCACCAATAGAATTCCCCAGGATTATAAGGTTCATTCGGAAATAAAAGCTTATAATAAAGACCACTGAAGTATATAAATTGTATAAAGAAGAGTACTAGAAAAATTGCTACAAAAATGATAATATTTTTTTTTGGTACAATTACATCGAATTTATCATCTGAACTTTCTGTATACAAATGAACGGGTTTCCTTCGATAAAGAAAAGAACTTTTTTCAACCTTTTCTGAATTTTCATCATTAGTTTCATTTTTATTAAATTTTATTTCACTCATTTTGATCATTTTAATTTGTTTTAAAATGATGTATAATAAATACAATAAGTTATATTTAAATAATAATAAATTTGAACACTAATCTTGGAGGTTAAATAGGAAAAGGAATTAAATGTCATAATTCACAAGATTATCTAGATACCATTTATGTAGGATTGGGATATCTTTAATTGTTTTAAAAGGGATCATTTTATCTAGAATGACAATGAAAATCTTTTTATTTCTTCTTAAGGCGTTTAAAGTTTTATCATCTTTAATTTCTATCATAGCATTGTCATCGGTATTAATATAAAACATTAGATAATTTTCAATGAAAATTCTTTCCAAATCCCATTCATATTCAATTTCTTCTTTAATAGATTTAATAAATTCTTTTAAACTTTTGTTAATTGTAATCCAACCTTGGATTTGTTTATCCTGAGCTTTATTTAAAGCAAAATATTTCCCAATTACTTCACTTGGGATAGAGTTTCTCTCAATCTTATCTATTAGATTCATATTAATATCTATTATTTTTAATATTAATATCTAAATAATGAAACATAACAGTTATATTTAATCTATTTTATTATTAGATGAAATTTGGATTTTAATTTGGTGAATTTAATTCTTAACGTCTTGGACGTATTCACTTTCACATTTCATTTAATATAGATCCTTGTATTCTTTAATTAAAGAATGTTCCTTTTTTCTATAATGGTCTTTTATCATGGAGAAAAAGAAGATCCCAATGATAATATAGTAGAATGAATTATATTCCTCTATTAAATTACAATGATTTAAGATAAAAATAAGTATAAACAATAATAAATCTTTAAATATCATGCCAGAGATAAGTGCAAGAAACGTTTTAAAAGGAAAAGTAAAACAGGTAAGGCACGGTAATATTAATTCTGAAATTATAGTGGAATTGTCAGGGGGCATTGTAATAAGTTCTGTAATAACAAAAGTATCAGCAGAAAAGATGAAATTAAAAGAAGGGAAAGAAGTAGCAGCAATAATAAAAGCTAAGAACGTAATGCTCGCCACAGGTTTCTAATCATAATTAATTTTATTATTTTTATATTAGAAATACTATAACTTAATTAATTTTAGATAGAATCATAAAGAAAAACAATCAGTTTTAATTTTGATTTTTATTTCTGTTTTTTTTTTTTAATGATTTACCACGAAGTGTAATATCATATAACCATTTTGAAATACTCAAATCTTTTACATTTAAGATAGGTTTACTTAATACTCTAACTTCTTTAATTCTAAATAAAAATAAAATTGCAACAACAATTCGGATAATTCCAGATAACATAAATATGAAATGAAAGGAATTCATAAAATAAATTGGAATAAAACTAATAAGGATACTTCCAAGAAGACCTCCTATAACAATTGCTAACCCTATTAAAGAGTTATATATAGCAATATACTTTCCTCGTTTTTTTGATATAATATTATCGTAAATGAAGTTTGACGAGGCTAAATTAAATGCCGTCCATGCTATACCACTAAGAATTTGAATTCCCAAAAAGATTTGGAGAGGGGTCGTATAGATAATCCAGAAAAATGGTAAAATAGGTATAATTACTGCTCCAATGCGGAGTAACTTCACATTACCGAATTTATCAGAAAATTTACCGAAAATTGGAAAGATTATAAGCCCTATTATGGTTGATCCCAAATTGATTATCATAAAAATTGAGTATTCAAAATTTAATTGTGTGAGCATATATACTGAAAAAAATGGCTTTGCAATCCATTGTCCCAGAGTTAATAAGGATACAAATAAAGTAAATTTTCCAAAATTGCTTTTTGGAAGTTCTTTAATAAACTGACTTATTTTTATGTGATCCTTAGTCTCAAAAGTAAATTGTGGATAATAATGTTTAGTATAGAAAAAAGCAGACATCAAACGAGTAAGAAGACCAAAAATAAATATTACTATAAATCCATAATATAAGATTTCGTGAGAATTAAACCAATCTAGTAAAATTGATAATAAAAGAACTCCTATTATTGCTATTGATTGGGTGATTAAATTTCTTTTGGCAAAATATCTACCTCTGTAATTCTCAGGAACTACATCTCCCATAACTGAGAACCATGGAGGGGTCATAATTCCTGTGAATAACATATAAATAAGAAATGTTGATATCAATAACCATGGGAGAAATAATTTGAAAATACTAAATTGATATAAGATGGCAATTATTAAGAATAAAGGCCACATACAAGCTTGTCCTAAAATTCCTCTAATCAAAATAAGCCTGCGTGGTTTTATTTCAATTTGACTTGAGCCAATCATTTGTCCTACTGGAGATATTAAATTACCTAAGGAAGATAATAAACCTACTTGAAATGGTGAAGAATTTATGCTAAGGGAGAAAGGAACAATGTAATTATCAGCTAAAACGCTACTAAAAACTCCAAAAGATCCTTCTGCTATTGAGAATTGCATAGTTTTCTTTTTGAGTTTTTCTTCAATATGAATGCTAAGATCATTTAAGGAATCAGAAATTCTTATCTCACGTTTTTTTTCTAATTATCTTTAAAAAAATGGTTAATTCTTAAAAAAATATAATAATTTAAAAAATTCCTTAATCTATTTCTTTTTCTTATGAATTGGAAAAAGTTTTAATACTTGAATACATTGAATGTAACCTTAAGAACTAACCAAAAAAACTCATTCTATAAATTAAATTAGGAAATACAAACAGTTCTAAAAAAATTTTAATTTATTTTTCAATCTAAAAAAAGTATTATAGAAATAGGGTAATTTTGTATAAAATATAATTATTAGAGTTGAGGATTTAAAAATGATAAATAATATTGAGAAAAAGGATTGTAACATTTTACATAATACAAACAATTTACAGGCGAATAATTCTTCTCAGAATGTTGAAGTTATATCCCATAAAGGTCATTTGGAGGATTCTGGACCAACAGTTATCATAACTGATATAAAAACTCATGAATTTTACAACTTTCCAAAATATTATGATAAAGCATTTACTAGAGATGTAAGAAGTGACATTAATTTTTTCGAGAAATGCTTTCAACAATATTCTGATATCACGGTTAAGAAGATCTTAGAGCCAGCATGTGGACCAGGCATGTTTTTAGAAATTTTACCTCAATACGGTTATTATAGTTTGGGGTATGATTTAAATCCTGCCATGGTAAATTATTCTATAGAGCGTTTAAATAAATGTGGTCTATCTATTAATCAAGCTAATGCTATAGTAGGGAACATGAAAAATGTAGAATTCGATAATGAGTTTGACGCTGCTTTTATTTGTATAAATAGTTTAGGATATTTAAGAAATGACGAAGAAATTATTTCACATTTTAAGGCAATGAATAAATCTATTAAAAAAGGAGGTCTTTACATTGTTGAAATTAGTTGTAAATGTGATAACTTAAGAAATGAGAAGAAGTTTGATGATACATGGAGCATCAAAGAGAAGGATTTGGAACTTGAATTAACATGGGCTATTAATTGGTACGATTTGGAGCGTCGAATACGACATGTTGATTTTCAGATGGTCGTTGTTGAGAATGGAAAAAAAATTGTTTTAGAGGAAAGCCATGAACTCCGTTTATGGTTATTTGATGAATTTAAATGGTTTTTTGAAAGTAATGGATTTAAACTAGTTGCAATTTACGACCAAAATTATAATGTTGTTTCTGAAAATATTCCTATTACTGGAGAATTAGGGGCACTATTCTTTGTTTTAAAAAACGTAAAGGAAATAAACAATAGTTAAAAATTCTGAATATTTAGAAACTATAAAAAATTTTATTTTTAATATCGTTTCTATAAAGTCTAATTTCATGGTTTACTTTAACGGTATAATGGATTAAGTAGTGTATCTTTTTATAACATATACAGTTTTTTATATTCTATTTATGATTTTTTCTAGATTATTCCAACTTATTAATCATCCAGTAAAATAAAATAGTAATGTTTAAAAGTTAAACTAGTGATAAATTACGAAAACTTAATCATTTAATGAATTAAATAAACTTTAAGGAGACGTATAATAAAATGGCAAAAAAGAAAGCTCCTGCTAAAAAAGCTCCAGCTAAAAAAGCTCCAGCTAAAAAAAAGGCTCCCGCGAAAAAAAAAGGTCCTGCTAAAAAATAATAACTATTTAAATAACTAAATATCTATTTTTTTCTTTATTATTGAGAGATTAAATGATTTGTATAGATTTTTAAGTCAAAATAAATCTATTAATTAAAAATTAATTTCAATCTTTATTTTGTGAAAATGTAGGTTCAATAAGTCAAAAAAAATCATGATTTTTTATTTTAAATTGAATTTGGGAATTATACTGTTTTGTGAGAATATTTATAAAGTCTAAAAATGAAATCATAAATCATGAAATTCGCAAATTTTTATAGAAAAATTAATTCCGAGCTTATATTATTAACGGTGTTGTTTCTATTCTTTTTCCAGCTATTAAGTGATTTGATTGAATCAGTTTATATGTTAGATCTGTTAAATTTGGAATTGGATGAAAAAGCTGCTGGAATATTATTTTTATTTACTCCTATTGTCTTGTTAGGTTTTAGACATAAGATTCCTGACTACTGTCTTGAAATTGTAGCTATAATCGCTATAATTTTACGTTTAATTTCGCCATTTTTGGATTCGGCCACTCGAATTATAACATCAGGTATAGGTGTAGGATGTCTTATGCTTTTTTTTCCAGTGTATTACTCTCATTCGATAAAGAATAACAGTATGAATAATGGAGAAAAAACAAGTCTAAAATTAGCTGTTGGGCTTGCTTTAGCTATTTTACTTTCAATTACACTTAGAGCACTTAATTCTACTGTTGATATTTCAATTTATGGCTTTTTTCAAATTATTGGATGGATTATTGCTATTATTGCCATTCTTTCGATAATTGGTCGAATTAAAGTGAAAATTGATGATGATTCTAATATTATTCCAAACTCAAACAAAACAATCCAGCATGAAGAAAAGAAAAGTAGTAAAAATATTCGATTTAAAGGTGTTAAACTTTTATCTCTTGGAATTATAAGTATCTTAACTCTCAACTTTTTTGCTTTTATTAGCCCTACTGTTATTTCAAGATGGACTGAGGGAGATTACATAGCGATTACAATTGCTATAGCAGCTATGATTGCCGCTACAATCTTTATACTCACCTTTAAGCCAGAAATTCTTGGAAAATTAAATTCACGTATATTATGGATATGGAATGGTTTATTTATTGTTTCACTTGTTCTCACACCAGCAGTTCATTCTTTTCCATTTCCTACTAGTCCAAGCTCGGATCCGGTAATTGTAAATCACCCTATTGGTTGGTGGTATTATATTCCATTGATTGTAATGATAACCTTATTACCTATAGTCTTTATTGATTTTGCTCTTTTATCTAGGGAAATTATTAGACAAAAGCCAAGACCATCAAAGTTAGGAGCAGGATTCTCTGTAGGGAGTCTTTTTTTCATTCTGGTAATGTTTATGCTAGTATTTACAAATATCTGGGGTTATATTGAACCTGTGAGTCAACTATTTCGTAATCTATTCTGGCTTCCTTTCTTATTGGTAGGAATAACAATTCCAGTTATGGGAAAATTAATCTTCAAAAGAGAGGTAATAGAATTCAAAGCTTTCATTACTAATTTCTATGATAAATTAACTATTATTTTATTTCTTGTACTTTTACTAATTGGAACTAGCATATCCGTAGTAATATGGGAATTACCACCTAAAGAACAAGATACAAGTGGTATTGATTCAGTAAAGGTAATGACATATAATATTCAACAAGGTGTGAATGTTGCTGGAGAGAAAAATTATAATAATCAATTAGAAATTATAAACGGCGTAAATCCAGATATAATTGGTTTACAAGAGTGTGACACCGCTAGAATGACACATGGTAGTTCTGATGTTGTACGTTATTTTGCTAATCGCCTAAATTATTATTCTTTTTATGGTCCAAGAACAATCACTGGGACATTTGGAGCTGCAGTTCTTTCTCGATATCCAATTATTAATGCAGTAACCTTCTTTACTTACAGCGATGAAGATGAAGTTGGAACAACTGAAGTTCAAATAAGAGTTGGTAGTATATTATTTAATGTCTACATTAACCATCCATCTGGTAGCGCTGACGTAAAACAGGCTCATATGGAAACATTAATGAATCGTATTAGTGGTAAAACTAATGTTATTTCTATGGGAGATTTTAATTCTCGAAATAACACGATTTATTATAATATGTCGATTGCTGTATTACAGGATGCTTGGGAAAATGCATTATCGCGAGGAGTAGATGGTAATAGTTTTGATTTAGCAGATCGTATAGATCATATTTTTATTTCCACTACTTTTACTGTGTTGGAAACTCGATATATTAATGTACCAGAATCAGATCATCCTGCGGTTTGGACAGAAATCCAATTTTAATTAATGTTTTTTTGTTTAATTTTTTTAAGACTCAATAAAAATTGAATCCTCTAAAACCATTTAACTTTTAGGGACTTTCGTGCAGGAATTCTATAATAACGAGCTTTTGGATATCCAATTGCTAATGTATATCCAGCAACATGTTTAACTGGAAGCTTTACTATTTTTGCCACCGATCTAAAAATGTTGATAAAATTGTTGATATATCCTAATGAACACGTTCCTAATTCTAATAGTTCAGCAGCTAACATAATTTGACATGCAGCTAATGTACAATTTTCTTCTAAGGCAAATGTATTTTTAGGAGAATGAATTATAATAAGTTCAGCGTCCCAACGCCAGACTTCTTCACCTTTTTTTATTCTAATTAGTCTTCTTTTAAATGAAGGAAGGACATCTTCAAGTTTCTTGATAAGTTCTGGTGGGAAAAAATTTTCTAAGGTTTTTCTTCCTTGTGGATCTTCGTAAGTTTCAACAAGAGTCTTAACTTGATTGTTCATTTCATTACTTAATTTTTCGAGTATTTGACGATCTTGAACTACAGTAAAATAAACATTTTCTTGATTATCAGCTGTAGCAGAATATCTTCCGGCTACGTCCAATATTTTCTCAATTAATTCTTTTGGAACAGTTTTATCTTTAAATTGCCTTCGAGATCTCCTTGTTTGAAAAAGGTTAGATAAAGATTCAAAAGATGGTAAATATTCTATAGTAGGTACATCTCTAAGAACCTTATCTTTATGAATTTTTAGACGTATAGCATTTGTGGGACAAACAGCGACGCATTTTCCGCACTCAATACAAAATTTATCTGCTTCATCTTTCAAACATAAAACATCTGAATCAAAATAATAATAATTACACTCATCTACACAGGCTTTACATTTAGTACAAGAATCTAGATCTACAATTATTTTAGAATTTTCTAACATAATAATTATCGATTTTGTTTAAATTTCATTTTTTAATAAAAAATTTAACAGAATGCAGAATATAATTTTTATTATGAGTTATTATCTTCTAGATTTGCTTTTATTTCTTATCATAAACATTTCAAATTTTTTAATATCAATCATTTTCATATTTCGAGTGAAAAAACCAGGAATAGAATCTAATTTTAGTATTGCATACAATACACTTGGGATCCCAATCTTAATAATAATCGTTCTTAATATCTATCTTAAACGAGAATGGTGGTTTTGGTTATTTCCTTCACTTTTTCTTACATTTATTATATTTGATATAATAGTTGATTATATTAAAAAAACGGAGTTTCGCAACCCTAGGAATTATAGAATTTTAATCCCCTTTCTCACTCTTTATTATGTTAGCATAATATTAATGTGGGGCTTAACATGGACATTAGGACTAATATATGGATTGATTACAGGGATCACGTACTTTTTACAATTAGGGTGTTCTATTTATGCAAATAAACATGGAGTAGGATAAATTTATTTATATAATATGATGTATTATAATTGTTATTATCCATAGTAGTCTATTCTTCCCAAATGTAAGTAGAATCGCAGAATTCATCACCTTTCATTAAACATTTTGTACGTATTAATTTAATATTAGGATGAAAGGCTTTAGCCATCGCATAATCTGGATGACAACACATAATATACCCTATTTCAGAACCGTCAATTTCTAAAAATGTTTTCGCCCAAAGACACTCTTTAAATTTAAATGCTAACTTGTTTGGTGAATCTTCTAATATTTCAAAATTTAGGCAATGTTTCATGTAATCTGTAGATATCTGATCTTTATAAATTTCTTTAAATTCTTTAAAATTGCTTATAGGTTTTATGCTTTTTAATTGTCTTACAATTATTTCAATACCTTTTTTTTCCCAAAGTTTTTTGATTATATCTAAAGCTTTCTCTTTATCCATAAGAGGTACTAAGATTCTTAAGATCTCAACAATACCATTGAATCGTGTTTTAAAATAATCTTCATATGAAATTCCGAATTTTTGTTTATATTTTTTGGTGAATTTTTCCATTTTTTTTCATTCTTCCTAATTTTTTTCTTAAAATAACTTTTTCTCTTAAGATTTATTCGAAATAAATATTAATAGTTTATATATTATGAAAATCAATTGTATCTTAATAAATTTAGAATGCTTTAATAGTTAAATAGAGGGATTCAAACGTAATGGGTGAAATAGATATAAAGGAAAATAGGATTAGTAGAAAAAAGCGTATTTTTTTGAGATATGAGTAAATAGTTTAACTTTTTAAAATTAAGAATAAAACTTTTTATATTATCTTGATTAGAATTGTAATTATAAATTCTTCTAAAATAAAAGAAGTCATAAAGCTGATATTTAAAAATGAGAATTCCAGATAAAAAGAATATTGTGAAATTGGCAACTGTAATAGTTATAACGGTAATTGTTATGACAGTTTTTTCAATTCCGCTGATAAGCATAATAGCACCTCTCGGAAACATACTTTTTCCTGGTAGTGGATTATGGAATGTTCCAGGAGAAGTCCCACAATATGAAAAAGTGTATTTTCCAGGATTAAATAGCTCAGTTACAATTTATCGTGATGAATGGGGTGTGCCACATATCTATGCATCCACTGAAGAAGATTTAAGCTTCGCTTTAGGATATGTTCATGCCCAAGATCGATTATTTCAAATGGATTTAGCTCGTAGGAATGTTCGAGGAAAACTTTCTGAAGTTGTGGGTGATTTAGCTTTAGAAGAAGATAAATATAACCTTGCTATGGGAATGGAATATTGGGCTAATAAAACCCTTCAAGACATTATTAGAATGCAGGACGAAGGGGAAAACAATATGTACAATTTACTGAATATTTATGCTGATGGAGTAAATCATTATATCAATACTCATCAAGATGAATTTCCTATAGAATATGCGATTTTGGGGTTTAAACCAACTAAATGGACACCATTGGATACATTATGTTTTAATAAATATATGAGTAAAATGCTTACATGGGGTTATGACGATTTATACAGATTACAAACTTTAGATGCCTTAGGTCAAACAAACTATACTGAATTGATATCAATGTCTAATTATGGCCAAATTCCAGTATGTCCTAATTATGGTAGTTTTAATGATAGTTCAGAGCTCTTATATGATGGTGGTCCATTAAAGATCAGTTCAAATATTATTCAGACGATTTCTAAGTTTCTCAATAAAGTTGAGCAAATTCCATCAGAAAAAACATTAATGGATCTGAAAGAACTAAATGCGTTAGGTTCTAATAATTGGGTTGTTGACGGAGTAAAAAGTAGCACTGGAAAACCAATTTTATGTAATGATATGCATTTAGCTTGGAACATGCCCGGTATATGGTATGAAGCCCATTTAATTGCTGAAAATACGGGTTTAAATGTATATGGCTTTACACTCGCTGGTGTGAATGAGATTATAGTGGGTCATAATGAATATTTAGCATGGGGTTATACAAATGTGAATTATGACGTTATGGATTGGTATTATTATGAAGAAGTAGATCCTAATCATTATGTTTATAATGGCGTAGACACAGAATATACAACCAGAACGTATACAATAAATGTAAAGAATCAAGGATCTCAAACATTCATAGTCAAGGATACAGTTCATGGTCCCGTTCTTAATGATTTTTTAGATGATGCTATTCCTAATTTCTTAGATACACCAAATATAGTTTTAGCACCCAAATGGACCGGAAACAATATAACTTATGAGTTTTTAGCCTTGTATGGGTATAGTCATGCAAAAAATAGAGTAGAATTTAACCAATCATCAAAATTTTTCCACAATCCTGCACAGAATAAAGTGTATGCAGATATTCATGGCACTATTGCCATTAGACCTACTGGATTAGTACCTATACGAGATGACAGCTTAATTCCGCCAGGGCATTTAGGTAACGGAACATTGCCTTATAATGGATCGAAAGGTGAAGGTGAGTGGATTGGTTATGTTCCATTTGAAGAATTACCACATACTGAGAATTCATCCCAACATTATTTAGCATCAGCAAATCAAATTGTAGTTGGCCCGAATTATACAAAATATTCATTACAACATGATTATAATAGCGGTTATCGGGCGCGAAGAATTAATGAATTACTAAATAACTCAGCAGATGGAACTGTTGGCATTGAAAAAATGAAAGAGATACAAAATGATGTTAAATCTACTACTGCAAGAGCCTTTATTCCCTATCTTATTAATGCAACGGAAGAACTTCCTACTTCTCAAAGAACTTCAATAATTGTGGATATCTTAACTCAATTGAAAAATTGGAATTATGATATGGATAAGGATTTAGCTGCACCAACAATTTATCGCAAATGGTTAGATTATTATGAAGATTATACTTTTAATGATGAATTTGAGGCAGCTGGAGCTCCAATAAGACCAGATTTAAATGTTTTAGAAAAATTAACTCGTGATGATCCTGAGTCAAAATGGTTTGACGATATTAATACAGGTGAAGTAGAAAATAGAACCGATATAATTCTAAAAGCTTTAAATTCCACAATGGATTTTCTTATAAACTTTTATGGCACGGATGATGTTGTTACATGGAGATGGGGTGAGATGCATCAACTTGTTTTTCCCCACCTTCTTCCAGGATTTGATAGCTTTAATAGAGGGCCATATGAAGCAGATGGAGAAAGAAATACAGTTAATCCTTCAGGAGTTAGTTTGAGTAGGGGGGTAGGTTATGCTCGAAGTGGCGCTTCTGAAAGATTTATAGTTGATTTTAGTGATTTAACGAACTCATTGAGTGTTATCCCTTCTGGACAAAGAGCAATATCAAATTCTAAACACTATTCTGATCAACTTGAGGAATTATTTTTGCAAGGTAAATATCATCGAAATTATTTCTATGAAAAGGAAGATTTCCCAGAAAGCCATATTGAATCTCAAATCCGTTTCATTAATAATCAAGATCCTGAGTTTCTTATTATTCTAACAACATATTTAATTGTAGGTTTTTCTGTAGGTATTGTTGTTGTTGTTGTTGGATGGTATAAAAGAGAATTAATTCGTTCAAAAATTCAGGAGCTTAGAAATAAAATGAGAGGTGGTAAAAATTAAGATCAAAAAACCTGAATTCAAGATCAAGCCCGAAACGAGAAATTTTCTAATTTCATTTATAATTGTTGCCCTCATTACATATGCTTTGACTTATGCTGAAATATGGCAGTTAATTATTATTCCTGGTATTGTTGGAGGTCTTTTTAATAAAACCATGAGACGAGGTATCTATTGTGGAGCACTTGGAGTTTTTATTGTATGGATAAGTTATTTAATTTACCTAATGGTTGCAAAAAACTTTTATACAAATTTAGATCAATTTGCGGGATTAATCTTTGGTGAATTAGGCTATGGTGCCATCATTCTTATTTTGATAATTCTATTTGGGATTTTATTTGGAGCTTTAGGTGGAGCAATTGGGAGTGGAATAATGATCTTAATAACACCAGGATTAAAAAAAGCTATAACAAAAGTCGAAAAACCATACAATTCAGCTAAAAATACGGGAAATATAAAAAAATAAATTTCCTTTTTAATCTCATTTTTTTTATTTATCAAATAATCAAGTTTTTACTATAAATTTTATTTCTTGAAAGTTTTTCCATATTGATTTGAAATAATATTTAGACTAAAAACTCATCTCGTAAGATTTTTTTGTATTCTTCTCTTTCAAGAGGATTAAGCAATTTGCTTGTTTTTCCTTTATGATATAGTGAGTCTGAGATATTGGTCATAAACAAGTTCTGAATTAAAATCAAATAATTAAGATATTCATTTTCAGTCACTCGCGTTAAATAATAATTAGAAATTTCAATTAAGATTTTACTGATCCATATTGAATCTTCTTTTATTCCTGATGCAGAATGTAGATAAAAATTTAAAATTTCATCATAGTAATCATACATATTAGTTGCCTTCTTTTCGAATTGAGTATCAAGATAATTCAATTAAAATTTATGATTTTTTTCTGATTTAAGTGATTATTTAGTTGAATACTTTTATCTTCATTTGTCAATTTAAATAAACTTTTTAATTCTTCACTTAAGTAACTGAGTTTTTGAGTTGTTGCTGTTATTTCTTGCATAGAAGCTGATTGCTGTTCTGTTGATGAACTAATCCCTTCCATTGAACGAAAAGTTAGATTAAATTTACTAATTATTTCATTAACTTTTAGTCCTGTATTTAGTACCGCTCTTTTTGAATCTTCAGCCAATTTTCGAACCTCATCAGCAACTACGGCAAAACCCCTTCCATTTTCACCTGCTCTTCCAGCTTCTATACTCGCATTTAGTGCCAATAAGTTTGTTTGCTCCGAGATATCGGTGATTAAATTGATAATATTTTGTATTTCTGTTGATGACTTCATGGCTTCTTGAGTAGTTCTTGCCATTTCTTGTGTAGAGGTTGAGATCTCTTCAGAGGCAGTATTAACTTCGTTTGCACTTGAGGCTAATTCGGTTGCAATATTTGAAATATTAATACTAGTTTGTGAAGCTGTATTAAGAACTGTGTTTAAAGTGTTAGTTACCCTCGTTATTCTTAACTCAATTAATGCGACTAATCCTGTTACTAGAAGAATTGTAACAAAAGCGATCATGATCCCTTCTCCAAAATTATCAATTGTTTCTCCTCCCAATGAAGAATATAATTGATTAAAATCAACTATTATTGCAGCTATTATTACTATACCTAAAAATGCATGTGTGGGGGTTTGTTTTTTTTTATATATTCGCATAAATAGAAATAAGCTAATTATAAGTAATATTAGTAGCACTATTTGAATTCCGTTGATTACTACATCTAATATTGCCATTGTAGCTAATACTGATTGACTCTTAAATTTGCTATTTTTTAAAAATGTATCATAATACTCTTTGCTAACTGCAATAAAAATGCTAATGACAGAGAACATTATAAACACATAGGAGATTAAAGATAATTCCTCCACTACATTTTCAAAATTAATTAAAAAGAAACCAACTGCAAGTAAGATATAAGTCGGAAGCCATGTTAAAAGATCTCGCCTTTTAATACAAACTATTGAAAAAACTATTGCTGCTGCTACAGCTATAAATGAATATTCAAATACTAAAGCATTCAATTCTAACATATTAACTAATTTGACCTCTTAAAGTTTTAATTTAGAGGATCTCGCTTTTGCAAGATCCTCTTGAAGGATTTGTATGTGTCTTTTTAGCTTTTTTTTAAGATCTAATTTGTAGCATTCTTTTTTTAAAAAAGTTATTAGATTCTTTTGCATAAAAATGACTCTTTTTATGTAATTATAAAAATTATTATATTTAAATTTAATCTTTTTGCATAAATTGATTGGTTTTTGTGCAAAAATAAAACAATATAAGAAAGAAAATTTTAGAATTATTTAATTTTATATTGGCTTTTCAAGAAATTTACAATGTAATCTTTAACTTTATCACGATCAGGTAAACTAGCTACCATACCATAGACAGCTGCATCTCCATCGGAAGATTTTCCAGGATTTTTGATGACCTCATTAACAGCTTCCCTGAGATCTTTCAAGAAGATATCAACTACAGAAGCATGATGTGGATTGACCATCATATGCAATGCATTAGGAAATTGAATCCTATCTAAATGCCACCCTTTCTTATCTAAAATGTCTCCTAAATGATAGATATCAATCTTATCAGATGTAAAAGAAAAAACGCTCATAACTGGTTCTCCAATAATATATAGTTCAGGAATTTGAATAATACCATCAATTAATTTCCTTGAAGCATCCATAACAACTTTTGCCAGGTTTAAATATCCATCCATTCCTAAATGCTTCATAGCAGCCCATGCTGCTGCTATTGCACCTCCTGGACGCGTTCCTCTCATAGATGGCGATATATAGACTCCACCTGACCAATCAGTATACACAGAAAATTGATGTTTCCAAATTCGTTCCTTCCTATAAAGTATTGTCGATGCACCTTTAGCTCCATAACCATATTTATGAACATCAGCAGAGATAGATGTTACACCAGGCACAGAAAAATCGAAATTAGGAACTTCATAACCAAGTTTCTTGACAAAAGGAAGCATAAATCCTCCAAGGCATGCATCAACATGTAACCCAATATTACGTTCTTTTGCGATTTCCCCTAATTCAGATATTGGATCTACAATACCCCTTGGAAAATCGCATGCTGATCCAACAAGAAATACTGTATTTTTTGTAATTGCGTCCTCCATAGCTTCTATATCTGCTCGATGGGTTTTATTATTTACGGGCACACGTATAGATTTTACTTTAAAATAATCAGCTCCTTTATCGAAGGCAGGGTGAGCAGAGCTAGGTAAAACCATTTCTGGTTCTTTAATATTAGGAAACTTCTCTTCAGCCCAATCTCTATAAGTCTTTATAGCCATTAAAATACTTTCTGTTCCTCCGGAGGTCATACTTCCACAACACCTTTTATCTCCATTAAAAAGATCTACGGCCATGGAAACTACTTCTGTTTCGAACTTTTTTAAACTTGGAAAAGCAATAGGTGATAAAGCATTTTTTGAGAAAAACATTGTATATGCTTTTTTGAGCATTTCATAGTGTTCATCATTCGCATGATAAACTAGACTCCATACTTTACCATCTCTCCAATTAATATCATCTCTACTAATTTCTTCCATTTCTTTTAAAACATCATCTGGAAGTATTCCATTTTCTGGTATAACTACTTTAGGTCTAGCCAATTTATTTTCACTTTTGACTTTGATTTTTATTTTACTATTTTAAGTTAATTGTTAAATAATAACTATACTAAACTTCAGGAAGATTCAAGGGATAAACTCCAAATTTATTTGCTGCTCGAATCATCCATTTTAATCGTTTGGGGGACATGCTTGGATGAAAATTTGCAGGAGATAACATAAATCCTCCTCCCAATCCTAATGCTTTAATAGCATTTTTAACTGCTTGTTCAACTTCTTCTTTAGTACCATCTACTAGAACATGTCTTGTATCTATATTTCCAGATAGGCATAGCTTGTCTCCCACCTTCTTTTTTACATAATAAGGATCAACATAGGGAAGTTCAAGACATTGAAGCCCATCAAAACCAGATTCTACTATAAAATCTAAAAGAGATGTTATATCTCCATCAGTATGTAAAATATATTTTCCACCCCAATGATGGATCGATTCCGAAACTTCTTGGTAGCAAGGTAAAACGTATTTGTTAAAGTATTTTGGATTAATCATTGGACCACTTTTATGTGCGATATCCCCACCTTCAAGAAAAATCTTAGCTCCACAGTCTGAATATGCTTTAAAAACATTTAAAGTATAATTTGTAGAAAAATGAAAACGTTCTTCAATTAATTTTGGATCATTTTTCAAAGCCCGTGCAAAATAAGCCATTCCCATACCTTGCCAAACAGGTGGGAAAATTGATGTCAACGCGTTTTGAGCAAAAATGCAAATCTGATCTCTAATATCACGACACTTCCTTAGGACTCCTTTATAAAATTTTTTAGCTTTTCTATATTCTTCCTTCAAATCTGGTTTGAGATATTCTTCCCAATCTTTTCGATTCTTTATATATCCATCATAATAATCAGGATATGGATTTCCATCTATGTTTCGTATTTTATGTCTTTTTCCAAATATATCGGTCATCTCAGTCTGACTTTCAAGGATAAATGGAATATATTGGATGCCAACTCCATCAAAACCAAGCTCATATCCTGCCCAAACAGCTTTTGTAAAAACCGAAATTTCAATATCATTAAGAATTTGATTAATTCTTTCAACCCAATCATCTGGATATTCTTTTTCCATTTCATTGAAAATATCAAATGCGGTTCTTTCTGGCTTTCCTAAAATTTGATCCGCCACATTTCCATCAATATTAATGGTATGGGTTGGAACTCTATCTGGTTCTTCAAGATTTAATGCTGTCCATATTCGATCAAAAGCATCCATAGTTATATTTTCAACAAAATATTATTTAATAGTTTATTAAAGTTGTTCTAAAGAGAAATTTAATATATTCATAACGTATTTTAAAATTAGGGTGTTTATCATATGAAAGTCAAACATGTAGATTTTCTTTTAACATTCAAATGTACTGCAGAATGCCGCCATTGTAGTTATAAAGCGGCACCAAATCGAACTGGCTGTATTAAACCAAAACAAACATACCAATATTTAGAAGAGTTGATAAAGATTTTTCCACTCGAATCTGTTTGGGTCCACGGGGGTGAACCTTTTTTATATTTCGAATCATTAGAGCAAATAATAAGGAAAGCAAATGAAATGGATATTCCTTGAAAAGGTGTTATAACAAACTGTTTCTTTGCAAAAAACGAAAGAAAAGTTAAAAAGAAATTAAAAAGATTAAAAGACGCTGGTTTAACTGCGATAACTTTTAGTTGTGATTCATTTCATCAGGAGATTGTTCCTATAGAATATGTGAAAAATGCCCTTAAATCTGCAGTGATGATTGGTTTTGATTTAATATTTTTAGATAGTTATTTTATAGAAAACGTCGCATCGGAGAATCAATTTAATAAAATTATCAAACAAAATTTAGATAAATTGGGAAAGATAGAAGGAGTTGAATATCATCACTTAACGATGAATGTTGAAGGGCGAGGTGCTGAGTTAACAAAATATATAAAATCAAGTCCAGATTTACCGTCTGGAAAATGTCCCGTTCCATTTTGGATTGAAGGAGATCTCGAAAATCCTAAGACAATTGAGATTGATCGTGAAGGAAATATTACGCTTTGTCTAGGTATCTGTATAGGGAATACAACCAATCAACCTTTAACTCAAATCATTCAAGATTATGATATCGAAAAGCATCCTGTTTTATCAGTCATTTGGAGGCAAGGACCAATAGGATTATTACAAATTGCTAAAAAACAAGGATTTCAAGTAAATCAAAAGTTCGTCAATGAATGTCATCTTTGTTATGAGTTGAGAAAATATTTACAACCACGCTATCCTCTATTCTTAGCTCCTAAACACTGCTATTAGAAACATTAATACAATAAATAGATAACTTCTTTCAGTTTGAAAGATATAAAATTTGAATCCTTAAATGAATAAATTTTAAAATTATGTAAAGATAAATTGTAAGGCAAATTTTTGATAATATATATACAAATTCTGATCTGATCCTTTAGAGAAAATGAGTTATAATAAAATTGTTAAAGGTAATCCTGGTGATGAGAAATTTTTACTAGGAAATGAAGCAATTGTTCGCGGTGCTTTAGAAAGTGGCATAGATGTTTATACTTATTATCCTGGTACACCCAGCTCTGAAGTTGGAGAAAATTTTATGGAGATTTTCAGAGAAGTAGGGATGAAATGGGTAGAAAGTAGTATTAACGAAAAAGTTGCTATTGAAGTGGCAGGTGCAGCATATTCTAGAGGAGCAACTTCAATGGTAGGTATGAAGAATGTAGGTCTGAATGTTGCTTCTGATCCATTATTTGCTCTAGCTACGACGCGTCCAAAGAACAAGAATTCAGCGATGGTTATTGTAATAGCCGATGATCCTCAACAACATTCAAGTGCTGTAGAAATGGATTCAAGGAATTATTTAAAACTATTAAAAATCCCTGCGTTAGAGCCAGGTGATCCCCAAGAATGTTTAGATTTTACCAGAGAAGCTTTTAAAATTTCAAGAGAATTAAAACTACCGGTTATATTAAGAACCGTTACTATGGTGTCTCATGCGAGGAGTAATGTAGTAATTGGAGAACTTAAAAAGTCTGAGATTGAAGATCAGTTTGATTTATCTAAAGAAGTAAATATTGCGTTAAGGCTTTATTTTTTAGATTTAAAAGAAGATCATATATATAATAGAATGAAGAAGGCACTAAAAATATCTGAGAATAGCCCATTAAACAGAATTGAAAATGAGCATTTAAGAAATAAAGATGAATTAGGAATAATCACCAGTGGTGTGTCATATAGTTATGTATGTGAAGCACTGAAATTTCTTGAACTTGAAGCACCAATACTCAAAATAGGTTTTATAAATCCAATTCCCGCGAGAAAAATAGCAACTTTTCTCAAACAATTTAAACAGGTATTTGTTGTAGAAGAAAATGATCCCTTTCTTGAAACTGAGATTTTAGCTATCGCTCAAAAAAAATCTATTAACGTGAAAATTCATGGGAAGGATCCTTTTTCATATTCTAAAGAAAAATCATTACTACCGTTTGTTGGAGAACTGAATCCCACCAAGGTTACTTTAGCATTGATGAAAATAACTAATCTGAAGCCGAAGATAGATTTAAATCAAATTAATGAGAAAGTTTATAATACAGTCCCAAGAAATCCTATATTATGTGCTGGATGTCCTCATAGGACAACGGGGTATGCATTAACAAAAGCTGTTAAAAAACTAAAATCCGATATAGGGAAAGAAGTTTACTTTTATCAGGATATCGGTTGTTATACTTTACTTGCTTTACCACCATTTAATTTTGCGAATGTTAAGTATTGTATGGGATCCAGTATAGCTTTAGCTCAAGGAGTTGCTCAGACAAGTGATAGTTTAAATGTTGCAATCATAGGAGATGGTACATTTTTTCATTCAGGAATTCCTGCGCTCCTTAATGGAATCCATAATCAAGCTCCAATTTTAGTTTTAATATTAGATAACGGTTGGATCGGAATGACAGGGCAACAACCCCATCCAGGGAGTGATGTTCGCTATTATAAAGAGGGGATTTTTAAAAAAAGTATAGATTTAGAAAATTTTTTACAAGGTACTGGAGCAATTGTAAGTGTTATTAAGAAATCTGAGTTAAATGGTGGAAATTATTCCGAAAAGTTAAAAGATCTTATTTATGAAAAAGGATTTGATGTTTTAAAAAGTAAAAATTTACATGTAATTGTTATTAAAGCCGAGTGTATTCAGAAATCTTTTAAAAGACAAGTCAAAGCAATAAGATGTATTGAAAAAGAAGTATGTAATAATTGTGGTCTGTGTTATAATCAATATGGATGTCCTGCTATCGCTGAAAGAGAGAATGTTGCCTATATAGATCCCAATTTATGTTTAGGATGTGGTATATGTGAAGAAATTTGTCCAAATAATGCGATTATTACGGAGGAGTCAAAATGAAATTTGAAAGTTATACAATAGTGATTAGTGGTCTGGGTGGACAAGGATTAATTAGACTGTTACAAATCTTAGGTAATGCATTAATGAGAGAAGGATATAAAGTTATCACTTCTGAAACTCATGGTCTCAGCCAAAGAGGAGGAAAGGTGACATGTTTCCTTCGCTTCGGAAATAAGTTGAATGCTCCTATACCAATGACAGGAACAGCAGATATGATAATTGCATTAGAGGAGAGTAGTATACTAGATGTATTAAAATATACCAGACCTGACAAAAATACAAAATTAGTTATTTCTACCTATGAAAAAAAGATTATTGGTAAAGAATATCCTTCCTTAAATTATCTATTAGACACATTATTTGAACATTCCGATTATGTATATTTTATACCAGTAGCGAATATTGCTAAAGAAATAATAAAAGGACCCAAGACTGTAAATACCATTATGCTAGGTTATATTTTAAGATTTTTACCAATAAAGAAAGAAAAAATTGAGAGATCTTTAGAAGAACATTTTTCAAAAAAAAAAATAGACATGAACTTATATGCTTTCAGAGAAGGATATAAATTACAATAGTTTTTCATTTAGAAGTTATATATTATAAGAATAATTAACTTTTCTGTATTTCTTTGATAAAGAAATTGATTTTTTCAGTATGTAAACCTTTTTTAATTTCTTTTTTTGTAAGTTCCAAGGTTGATAATGGTTCATTTTCACTTAGTTCAGCTAAACTTTCAAAAGTTTCTGATCCTCCAGATCCACCTTCGGTACAAAAAAATGCAACTTTCTTAAATTTACTTTTATTTTCATTGATATAAGTTCTTATAGCAGGTGTCATCCTTTTATTCCAAATTGGAGTTCCTAGAATTATTAAATCATATAATTCAGGATTTTTCTGAGGATCTTTAATGGTTGTTAGCTTTTTTCTCGTCGCATCATATCCACTTTTTAGAAATCCTATAATCAAGCCAGTTCTTTTCTTAGTATCAATAATTTCTTCATAATCACAACTTAAACTATTAGAAATAATTTCAGCAATTTGCTTAGTTCTGCCTGTCCTTGAATAAAAAACTACTAACGTATTCATAATTAACTTTCTTATTATTTTTATGAATTTAGAATGATGTAATTAATATTAAAATTCCTACGAAAATGAAGATCGAAGTAGAGATTAATTTTAAATAAAATTTTGGTACTTTTGTTGCTATAAATCCACCAAAAAGTATTCCAATCCATGCCACAGAGATTAAAGCTAAAAATGATCCTAACCATACTTCTAATGGTAATCCATATCTTGAAGCAAGAGTAATAGTTAAAATCTGGGTCTTATCTCCTAACTCCATTATAAAAATATAGATAAATCCTGCTAAGTATGGATTATTTTTAAATTTATGAAATCTTGATGTTAAATTTTTTGTATCTTCTGGTTGATTATTATCAGAAATAGGTTCAATTGAGTTATCCTTACCCTTTTTGTGTTCTAGATAGAATTTCTTAAGATTTCGCGCTTCTAGAACACCTATTAAAATAAAAACAATTCCAGAAACTATTGAGATTATGAAAAGTGGAACAAACTGCGTAATAACTGTTCCAAAAAAGACACCAATGGTTACTAAGAATGCAAATCCAATCGTAACACCTATGCCAACTTTATAAAATTTCTTGTATTCTAAAGCCAAATTAAACACAATTAATTGTGTCTTATCTCCTAACTCACCAAGAAATAATATCCCATAAGTTATAAATAAGGTAACTATATCCATATCTCTTGAAATAAAGTCTAAATAATAAGTTTTTTCCAACAGGCTTTAAACAAAATTGATATTAGGAAAAAAAAGAGTTTTTAAAAATTTAATTAAATTAGATTTGATATCTCTGGTTAATCATAGTTTGAAATTGAATGTTTGCCCGAGATTGTTCTTGATAACCTCCTCGTTTTGACACTAAATAGAACTGAATCAGACTGTTGTTGTGTACTAGTGTAATCCCCCTCCATTTGTTATTGTTAGAATGGAATTCAACTACATTCCCAAGACCTACTCCTTCTCTTGTGTCAAATTCGAACGTAAGGTTATTTAGAATTTTAATAAGTTCATCATGAAATTCAGTGGTTTCTTTTTTATGAGATTTATCCTCGAATCTTAAAGCTTCAATTGCAAAAGCTCTAAGGATATCATGACTCATAAATTTCCATGCATCTGAATTAGCATAAAATTCGGTTCCTATAAATTCCCCATTTATAAACACCGCAATTCCACATTGATTTTCTATATTTTTGAAATTTTTTATTATTCTTTCTGTATCTTTTTCAGACTCTTTCGTCATTTCTAGATAGCTTTGAGTTGGAGCAATAGCAAGGGCATAATTCATTTCAGTTCGATGAGATTGGATTTCTTGCCAAACAGCACCTTGTCCCGCTGCAGAAATTGCTTCAAATGCAACATTTGGATGTAATCTTGTTTTTGCTGCTTTGAAACCACGTCCTTTTGTATAGGTCCATCTTGATTGCTCCACGCATTTAGCAGGAATTTTAAATTTATGAATAGGATTTCCTGGATTTTGTTTAAGAATTGATTGCTTTTCCCCAATTGGTAATAAAATTGGTTCCCAGATTGTCCTATCTTGTTTTCCACCATGAACTGTCATTCCAAACGGAATTAGAACTTGTTTATTGCTTTTATTGATAACTTCTAATTCTCCAACGGTATCAGTTTCTATTATCTCGATTAATTCTAATTCTTCAGCTTGTTGAATAGTAATAAAATCAAGAGATTTGTCATGTTGAATAATGATTGGGATCACTACCATGTTTTTATAAACTTGAGGAGTTTCTAATTTAAGAAAATTTAATGGATTTTCAAACATTGATTTTACAAATTGAATATTTTCATTTTTCAAACTTATTCATCCTCCTTTTTATCTTTCTTAAGTACTTTTTTTACACGTTCTTTTTCTTCAACCATTTCTTCATAAAGTGGACTTATAAATTGACTTACAATATTTTTTCCATTTTTGGTAAGTTCCACCCCTTGAGTAACTTTTAATTTGCCACTTTTACTTATTCCATTAATTCTTGTTCCTTTACCTTTTGGCATTTCTGCTTCTGTTAATTCTTTTTTATGAGTTTTAACTAATCCACCTCTTTTTAACGCATTCAAATGATAATTAATGTTTTGTTTTTGAAGTCCAATATTTTCAGCGATTTCAATTGGTTTCTGTGGATTTTCTGAAAGCTCTCGCAAAATATCAGCTCTTACAGGGCTCCTAAATACAAGTCCAACTTTTTCAAAAATTGGTTTTTTCTTTTCTTTTTTTTTAGCCATATTTTTATCACATTTAGAATAGTAAAAAGTTTTTTTACTATAAAAATTTTTACTGTAAAATTAGAATAGTAAATAGTATATATAAATGTTTGTACTTTTGTAAAATGTAAAAATAGAGTAATATTCAACTATGAGTTTAGCAACTTTTACTATTCCTACAGCGACCATTTTATGTGGATTAGCAGTAATTCATGCAATATTTAATGGATCTTCTAACCGTATTCAACGATTACTAATGTTAGTAAGCTTATTTTTATATGGTATTTTTCTAGAAGTTATAGGAATTATATCAGGGCATCATTATTATGCTGAAGAAGCTATAATGTTTTTTGGAATAGTACCTTTATCGATTCCACTAGCATGGGTGGGAATTATTTATAGTTCAATGATTATAACTGAACGATTAAATTTAAGTCTCGGAGTTCGCATTTTAACGACTTCTTTACTTGCTCTTAGCTTAGATTGGGGTATGGATCCGATTGCTGTTAGTTTGGGATTATGGACATGGAAATTTGAGGGTGGTTCTTTTTTTGGAATACCCAGTTTTAACTTTACTGGGTGGTTTATAATTTCAATTGCATATTTAATCTCTTACAATTTAAACTGGAGTAGAGAGAAGAAAAGATTTCAAATCTTAACTATTAGGGAAATTGATAATCATAATTCTACATATCGAAAAATTTACACTATTTTTCTGGCTATTCCATTAGCCTTATTATTAATGCTTAGTATTGGTTCTATAACTCTAATTTCTTTTTTGTATAACTTACCTTTAATAATAGTTATTATTTTTGAAATTTTGACGATTTCTTTTATTTCTATTATTATTTTAATCAAAAGAGAAAATTTAAAACGTGTAATTTTGTTTGATATTGTACCACCAACTATTTTAATTTATGTGGCATATAGTTATCTATTTTTAGCTATGATTACGAGAGAAGTTTTCTTAACTATACATATGCTTATTACAGGAATTCCGTTAGTGTTAGTGTTAATTTTCACATTAAGAAAAAGTAAATAATTCTAATTTTAAAGAGGTAGATTATTGATTCGATTTATCTTCAATAGGTTGAAATACACCTTTTTCGATTAAATTAAGGATTGTTCCATAATCTTTTGGACTGCAGACGTTATCTGGAAGGAGATATAAAGAATAGAAATAATCAAAATTATTTTCTTTCATGAAAGTTGATGCTTTTTTAACCATTTCTTTTTCACTTTGGCTTAATTTCAAATTTTTATTAACTTTGATCTTCAATGGGTATATAAATGGGACATTTAGTGTTTTTTCTACTAATTTTTCAATACTTCGAAATGGTTTAAGACTTCCTTGGAATTTTTCTAATAATTTCCCATAATACTTATAAATATAGTAGGCAAGAGATTCGATTGAATAGTAAAAATTTTTTGAAGGATTCTTATCCATAATAATAATTAATCTTAAATTTACAAACTCAGTCATAATAATATTAGATTTTTGATATTCTACTTTTACAGTTCGAGAATCTTTGGCATGCTCAATTACCTCTGATCCAAAATTATGAATAGCTTGTAAAAATCCTGCTATAAGTGTAGGGTCAAGTTCTTCTCCTCCAAATGATTGAGAATAGACATCAATTCCTGATTTGGTATGGAGTACAATTATATGTCTTAAACTCATAATATCAGTGCATTTTTCTAAGATCATTTTTAATTTTTCCCTTTTTCTTGATTGGGACTTTTTGATTGTTAAATAACTTGAACCTCCAATTATTACTACCCCTCCTGCTATTGCTAATCCAATGATTAAAGGAAAAACCCAATTGTTATCTTTTGAAGTAACTTGAGAAATTTGAAAAATTTGAACTTGAGCTCCCGCATCAGTTTGGTTATTCCAAAAAACATAAGCAGTATAATTTCCTACGGTTGCCTTTAATGGAACATTGTAAGAGAAATTGTTACTATCTTTTGGTAATTCTTTTTTAATAATGTTTTTTTCTATTCCAATTGGATTATATAGTTTAAATGTATAATTACCTGGCAAGATAGGATTCCCTATAGAAAATTCTAATTCTTGCCCTGTTTTAAACTTCGTTATAGGAGCACTAAGAGTAAATTTAATACTTGGTGATCTTGCTCTTATTTCCCAATAACTATTATTTTGAATCACTTCACTGTGAAGAAGAATATAATTATTAATATTATCTACTAAGAGCTCTGAAGTGATGTCAGTATAATCTTTCAGAACTTGGATCCCATACCAATTATTTGGGTAAATAAATTTGATAGTATGATTATTCGAATATTTTTTTATTTCTGGTGTTAAAATCCATTCATTTGTTTCACTATATTTAACTTTTAATTTACCCGGTGAAACTAAAATATTATTTATGTTTATATTGTACGAGAGATTACATTTTAAAGGAGAATCAATATCACTTTTAATTTCAATATTAATCTTATTTTTATTCGGACTATAATTCACATTTGTTTTTTTTAAAAATCCCTTTCCCTGAGAACTTCCATTTGATATAGTATATGAATTTCCATCAATTTGAGCAGTCATATTGATATTTTCTGGAAAAATAGACGTATTTACTTTTTGTCTTAAGGCATAGAGAAATGGAGCTCCTTGTATTCCTTCTAACCACGTACCAGTACCAGAATCATAACTTGAAGTATACAATTCGGGGTAAATAGGATTAATATCATTCATATACCAATAATAATCTGCAGCATCTTGTGGAAGCATTTGTGTGCCATTAACTATTAAATAATAAGAACCTTCTGAGAGAGGGAGTGGTGAAGAAAAATTTTGATAATACCATTTTGTCTCACCGGACATATTCAATACTGTTGACCTATATTTTGTTGCGTTTGGTTTATTCCAAATATAATCATAACCATTTATTTGAGCTCTAATAGTTGTAGTTGTAGCAGTCATAATCTCATATCCGTAGAGATACACTCCATAAATAATAGTAGGTTCAGTGATATCGATTTGAACACCAAAGCCTTTATCTTTTTTATATATACGTACATTATTAGTTGGATTTTCTTCAATAGTCTTTGTTTCAATATCAAATTCTATATTAGTAAAATTCATCTCAAGATCTTTAATATTCCAAGTTGGAGTCGGTAATGCAATATCAAGAGAATTGACAGTATTATAAAAACCTTCTTGAACCGAAACTTCAAACATTTCAAACTCAATATCAATATCTAAATATTCTTCATTATTATTCAAGGCAAAACCATCTTGAATATTTATTAAAAATGTTAGAGAGTTTATAACAATGAAAAATAGTAGTATTTTTTTTAATTTATTAAAAGATTTCATTTTGTCAATTAGTTGGTTTCTATGGATAATTCTACATATCTCACTTAAAAAATTTTTGTTTATATCTATTAAAGAGTAATAAGATTAGAATTTAAATTAAAAAAAATGTTAATTTTAAATAATTCTTATTTTTATTTTTCTATAAATTAAGGGTAAGAGAACAATTAAAGCCAAGCTTGTGATTATTAAGAATCCAAGGTACCCGGATATCTCTGTACTTCCATTTTGATTACCAGAATCATCACCTATAATTATTGACCTTGTAATGTCTCCAAATTTGTTACAGGTTGCAGTTACTTGAACAGGTGCTCCATCTCCTGCAGTCATATTATATTGATAAGTAAATGTATTAGTGTTGGGTTGACTAGTGTAGGGTTGACTTATGATTGTAGAACCATTTAGTTTTATTTCGACAAGTTTTATGTAATGATCATTAGGCGAATCAGAGCCGATGTTATGAGTAATAGTAACATCAAGTACTTTAGTAGATGAGTTATAACTCAAACTCATACTTGAAGGGTAATTTGCTGTTACTTTTGCAGAAATTAAGAATAAACTTGCTAAAAAGAATATTACAAAGATATAAATAAATCTTTTTTTAGTAATTTTTAACATCATTAAATTTTTAATATAATTTTTTGAAAAAGAATGATATTGAAGTATTTAATATTTTCCATTAGAAAATAAAAGAAAATTTCATCTTTTAGAATTTTAAAAATATTCTGATTTACGATCCTTAAATCTATTTATTAATTCTTAAATTTCAACAGGAGTATATTTATCTATTTTTTCTTTACCACGCTCAATGTAAAAAAATTTAGCTGTTTTTGGTTTTAGTTCTTTTTTTAGTAAATTAAGAGCTTTTAATCCTTTTTGAAATTCATCACAGATAAAAAAATCTACACTAGCATAACCATGTTCTGGCCATGTATGAATAGCCGCATGGCTAGTTTCTAATATTGCTACTATACTATATCCATACGGATGGTAACTGTGATTATAAATATCAATTATCGTTAATTGTGCTAATTTGAGAGAATCCAAAAATGCTTGGAATATAAAATTGTTATCCATAAGTAAATTTTCAGAAATAAATCGCATTTCTCCTATAAAGTGATATCCAATTGGACGAAAAAGTAAAGATCTTCCATCTTTAATTTCAGAAGTATAAATAGGCTGTGAATCATAATCATAGGTTAATTCAGGGTTTATTGGATTTACTGATTGTAAGTAATAAAGATGACTAAATTGCCCTAAAATACTCGCACCAATGTAATGATTGAAATTGGGGATCATTTCCTTAAGGATAAATCCATGATCTAATATTGATAATTGTATGTTCATCGTTTCTTCTGGGGGTTTATTTCCAAAACAAAGTAAGCATTTTTTTCCCATTATTGGATAAATTCTTTCATTTGTTTTAATATTTAATTTTATAACTTCCCTAGCTCTTTTTAAAAATAAGCGTAATCCCTCATTGGTATAGGGAGGATCCATCACAACAACATCATAATAATTCTTGATATTTTCTGGACATGGATCTCTTAAATCATGATGAACAACATTATAATTTTTTAATGATAATTCTAATACTGATTTTGAAAGAAAATCCAAAATCCGCTCATCAATATCTAAAACTGTTATCTCTTTAGCTAATCCTGTCAATGCAACTGCTAACGATGTTGTATCGTCATCACCAAGGAATATTATTTTTCTTCCTTCAATATCTCCTTTTTTAAGTAAATATATTAATCTTTTTAGAATAGTATGGAAATTTGCATGAGATTGATCCAATGCGTATTCTGCTGTTGGTCGATCCTTAAGAAAATTCTCAAGCTTCTTTAAATAAGGAAACGCTTCAAGAATTTCATTCAGTTCAATATGTAATCTATCAGGAAAAGGTTCATAATCAAGAATTAAATTTAAGTGTTGTTCGACCCATTTTTTTCCTTTTTCTCCAAGATAATTACTTTTTTCGATTATACCCGCTTTAACTAGTTCATTTCTAGTAGCTGCAAGAGCAGGAATGGCGATTTCAGTTTTTTGTGAAACTTTTTTGTTTTTAAGAGAAGGGAAGCGATACATAGTTAAAAGAATTGATCTAATACCCTCAAGGCCCTCAGCTAGTTTTGCTTTATTGGCAATGCTATTAAGTAATTTTTCTGTTTTGGTATCCATGATCTAATTCTTTAAACAAGGAGAAAGGTATTACGATTTTAAGTAGTCTAATAGAATTTATTACAGAATCGTTAATAATGTTTTCTTTTCTATTTTTACTCTATTCATCCATATTGGCAATATAATAAATAATTTTCTGGGACTTAAAAGAAAAAAGTTTAGAAATAATACAAAATGAATATAGGCTACTTGAATCATAAGATCAAGTTTATAAATTGTAGGATCTAAAATATCATAGATTCAAAGATAATAAAGAAACAAAATATGAAGGATTTAAACAAAATCGGACATTATAAAATATCCGATTTTCCAAAAGTAAGAATTCCAATATTGGATTTCCTTGCATTAGGAGATAACAAGCATTATGTAAAAGGTTTGATTGAATTTGATGTCACAGAGGGAAGGAACAAAATTCAAGAGCATGAAAAGAATACACATGAGAAATTATCTTTCACTGCTTGGCTTCTTAAGTGTATTGGACAAGCTGCAAGTGATTTCAAGGAAGTTCATTCCATGATGATGGGAAAGAATAAAATTATCAAATTTGATGATGTTGATATTTCAATAACAGTTGAAAGAACAGTTAATGACGTGAAATCCCCAATGCCACTTGTTATTAGAAAAACAAATAAAAAAACCGTCAAACAAATTAGTGATGAAATAAGACAAGCAAAATCCGAAGCCGTAAGTGGAGCAACCGTACTAGGAAAACATGATATAAAAAGTAAGGTAGATTCCTACCTTTCTTTACCAAAATTTCTGAGACGTTTTTTAATAAAGAAGAGATTAAAAGATCCTATTAAAGTAAAACAACTTATGGGAACTATTATAGTTTCTTCCGTAGGTATGTTTGGAAAACTACACGGTTGGCCAATTCCTACTACTAATCATCCTTTAGCTTTTGGAGTAGGAGGAATCACAAAAAAGCCAGGAGTAATTAATGATAAAATTGAAATTCGAGAATATCTAACGATGACAGTCTTATTTAATCATGATGTTGTGGATGGTGCTCCTGCCACCCGATTTATTACTCGTTTGGGTGAATTATTAGAAACTGGGTTCGGTTTACTTAACTTAGAATCTTTTATTTTCTTTTAATTAGCAAAATAAGTGTTATAGTTAAAAAAAAAGATTAGTAACTAGATTTTCTGCTCATATTTGCTACTAATTTTAAAAAGAAATCTTCCACACCAGTTCCTAATTTCGCACTTGCTTCAAAATATCCACATACACCTAAAAATTTTATAAGGTGATCAGATTCTCTATGAGAAATCACTTGGTTTTCAGAATTAACTAAATCAAGCTTATTTCCAACAAGTACACTAGAAAAACCCTTTATAACTTTATCTATTTCTTTTTTCCAATTATAAAGATCTTCAAATGTTTTTTTATTCATAATATCGAAAACATATACTATTCCCTTCGCACCCTTGTAAAATTCATGCCTTACCCACTTAAAATGTTCTTGTCCTGCTAAATCCCATATCTGTAGAGTTATAATGTCCTGAATTTTAGGTAATTTGAGTCGTTTTACAAAGAAATTAGATCCTATAGTAGATGCTATATTGGGGGTAAATCTCCTTTCTAAGTATTGGTGAAGTAAAGTAGTTTTACCTACTCCAAAATCTCCCACTATACAAATTTTAAATAAAGGAATTTTTGACCCCTTCTGTTATATTACTAATTAAAAATAATGCGAAGTTAATTTAATAATTTTATACTAATATAGTAATTAGGTAATAAGAATAAAAATTTGGTTGTTAGTATTTTGTTTTCATCCAAATTATATATTGAATTCTGGTGAATAAAAGAATTCCGGCTAATAATAATGCTATTCCTATAGAGATTAATAATGGGGATGCTAATTCTGGTGAATTTAAATAAAGTACAATCCAAATTGTAAGGATGAATGAAGCAATGATTAATATTATTAAAGCGAGATTTCTAAATTTCTTATCAAATTTAACCGATTCATTCATTAAAATATTAAAGATTTATAGTTATCTATAATAAGTTTTTATGATTTTATAGTTTGATTGTATGTCAAAGAAGAACTCGTCGTCATTAAATGCAAAGTTTAAAATTCAAATAAATAATTTAATAACAATTTATGAACAAAAGGCAGAATGTGGAATTTTTTTTAAGCTAGATCAAGAAAAAACACCTCTTGAGATTTTGGGAGTATTAGATTTCTTAAAATACAAAATAAAAAAATGGGGGAATGCAAATCTCTTCAGTTATCAAGGAACGTTATTTAAAAGAAATATTATTCTTGTAGTTGGAGCTAGAGATTTTGAAGAGGCAATAAGTATTATGATTTATATGTTTTTATCTAATATTGTAGAAAATGATTTCGAGATCAATAATTTAATAAAATTCTTGGGCAATTCTTTAGATATTGAGCAGTATTTGAGAAATGAGTTTTTAGAACAAACAGAAAAAGGATATCCGAAAGATGCAGATTTGGAATTAGAATTAATTAATCATTTAAAAAATTTTTTTAAAAATAATCAATCGAATATTTAAATAATTTAAAATTCTGAATCTATTTAAATTCAAATTTTTTCCTTATGTATATTTTGGGAAAGAAAGAATAGTAATATTAAAATTATAATTCCGAAGATGATCAAAAATATATGTATTCCATAGATGTACACTTCCATGGCATACCCAGCAATTATAGGGGTTAAGCCAAAGCCCATACCTACTATGATTTCATTGATTGTAGCATATTTTGAAGTGTTTTCAGCTGTTCCATATTCTAACATTATTTTTAGGCCAACCCCATGTATTAATCCTAAAAATAACCCAACAATAGCAGTTATAACTGAAATATACCAAATATTTCCTAAAAGAACAATTGTGAATGCCACAATGGCAACAGTAATAATACTTATCAAGGAAGCTAATTTTCTGCTATAAATTTTCATTGAATTTATCCATGTTAAACCAATAAGTTGCATTAATTGTAACCCGCATTGCACAAGATACGTGAGATAGGAATAATCCTCGGATAAGAGTGCTTTTACTAAAATAGGATAACCAAAAATAAAAATTGATTTTGATATTGCTAAAAAAGAAATAATTATCCATGAATACAGTACGGGATAAACGATCATTGGAGTATTTGAATTCACTACTAAATCTTCTTCGATATCAAGATGAGATAGCGGGTCTTCTGATTGATAAATCACTATTTTTTTTGAAATCTCTAAATCTTTTTCACTTTTTATGAAGAAGCTTATAGGAATTAAGAGGAATGATATTAACCAAGATATTAACATAGCATTATAATCACTCCAAGAAAATGCCCATAAAAAACCAATAAGAAGTCCACTAATGAACCCAGAATTCCATGAGAAATTAAAAAGAGCGAAGTTTTTCTTTGATTTTTCAATACTACTTACTTTTTGCCACTTACTTAATAGAGAAAGGGTGTTAGGCCAAAACAATCCCATTGCCAATCCAAGTAAAATGCGACATATAATTAAAAACCAAGCTTCAGGAATTAATATTTGAAATCCAGTTAATATTGGTGTTAATACACAATTTATTATAAGAGCTTTCCTAATTCCTAGAAACTTATTTGTAATAAATTGACCTAAAATAGGAGCAAAAATGTAGCTTATTGCCCCTGCTGAACTTATAAATCCTAATACACTTTCCTTTATACCTATATCAAAGTAAAGGTAATTTTGTAGAGCTCTTTCAAATATGGATACATAAAATAATCTTATAAATCCAAGAAAAAATATAGGCCATGCTCGATAGGATAATGTGGATTGCTTCGAGGATGACATATTCCTTAACTTTTATCTGTTATTAAAAAAATGAAATAGTACATAACTCATATATATTCCCAAAAATCAAAAAAAATAGCGCTGTTAAATTTTTATTTATTTCCTTAACTTTGGAAGAAACATTGGTACTTTTTTTTTATACTCCTCGTAATCTTTACCAAATTCTTTAATTAATTCTTTCTCCTCTTTCCACGAGATAAGAAAATTTAAGAGAATTATGATTGGGGTGAAAATTAATGAAAGGAATGAAGATAATAAAAATGAAATTCCTATGTGTGCTAATATTCCACCAAAATATTGTGGATGACGCATTACATTATACAATCCTGAAGATATTACTTTTTCAGCTCTATGCGTTTCTGCAACTTTTAATGATGTTTTTTTAACACTTCCAATTCCAAACCAAGCACCTATTAAGATAAGAGGTATTGAAATCATTAGATGGAATAGTGGAATAGAAAGATTGAAAACAGGAATCAATAAATTGATGTTTTGAAAAAGTGGAATTGAAAATCTAGGTTGTGGTGCAAGCCAAACTCCAAACCAAAATAGAAAAAATCCCCATCCCGAAACCATACCAAGAATATCCCCAATTCTAGTACCTTTTTCCTTTCCGTACTTTTTTTGGAGTTTTATATGTTCAACTGATAAAAAATGGACTGGCACCATAAAACACATACCTAAAATTGAGAAAATAAACCATAAACACATTTATGCTTTTATTTATATCAATTTATATTTAATTTTATCTATTTAATTGATTAGTATTAATAAGGCCTCATATCAAGGGATTTTCGAACCAGACTACTGAAATGAATACAAAGCCTAAAGTATGAAATTCTTCGCAATTTGCGATAATATCAATATCTCCATCACGATCGATATCACCAAATAAACATTGGTCCCATTTCTCACCATTATAAGTTCCAATTCCAATAAATCCGTCACCCCACTTTATTACATGTGTTTCCCATTCAGCACTTAAAGGATCTGTCCCAGAATACTCCATCCAAAAAACTGCAGCTTTAGAATTTGGGAGCGACCCATCATAATGGATTAGCATTCCTATAATATCTGGTTTTGTATCATTATTAATATCCTCTATCTTAATGGGTCTGGCACACCAACGTGTTTCTGGAGCTTTTAAAACTGTAATTAATTCCCAAGAACTAAGATTTTGAGGATTTTTAAATAAATAAATATGATTCTTCGTATGCACTATAATTTCGGGAAACCCATCTTCTGTAAAATCATAAAGAGTAACTTGTTCTTTACTATAGAATTCAGATCCTTGATAAATAATTTGTTTCGACCAAGGTTCCATTTGAGTAAGATTTCCAGGACCAGGATTCTCATACCAAATAATTTTTTCATTTGCATTAGAAGTATCCCAATCTGAATTGCATAGTGTAATATCATCATCACCATCTTGGTCAATATCTCCGAATACAAAACCATGACCACTCTCTATATCAGGATCAATATTATGAATTTTCCATAATGAAAGATTACGAGGGTTTCCTAAAGTCGGTGCTTCAATCCATTTCAATCCCGCTCGTGGATTTGTTCCTCTTCCTCCAACAACAATATCCGTAGCATTGTCCATATTAATATCATAACTTCTAACATAATGAAATTGCCCAGCATCCCTTGTTCCTTTTATATCAGAAGTTTTTTCCCAAGCAAATGGATCTTTAGCATTATCTGGATTTGGTCCCCATATTATAAGTATCCCCGAATGAGAGAATAATTCAGATCCATGAGCAACGACTACATCATAATTTCCATCTCCGTCGAAATCTCCAAATGCGGCATTTTCGGCATTATCTACTGTTCCAATCGTTATAGCAGGCCAGCTACTTTTAACATTGGAAATACCAGGATGGAAAGCAATGCGAATTTTCCCATCCCATTCATAATTTGTTAAGTAATCAAGAAATCCGTCGTTATTCACATCTGCAGCGTCAAGTCCATTGGGAAGTAAAAATCCCGGATTATCTATTTTATGCATAATCCATACTTGTGAAGCAGTTCTAGGATTTAAAGTTCCTCGATAAAAGAATCCAAAAGGAATGGCTATAGAAATTATCATTAAAGCAATTATAAAACGTGAAACACGTTGATATTTTTCAATAATTATAGGAGTAATTAAATATCCCAAAAGATAACCAGCTAATATTATAGAGATACAAATGGAAAGTCCGTATTGTTTTGAGATAATAGTTATAATTATAAATATTCCTATAATAATTGGAGTGAATCTCAAAGATAATTTTTTTTCTCTCTTAAAAGATGATAATATTGTCATATTTTTCCTAATTCTTATAAAAAAGAAAGCTGGTATCCCAATAATAATGAAAATACCAATAGAAGTAAATATTATAAAATTTAATAAATTTTTATTTAGCGTAAAATCAATAAGTCCAACAATGATAATTATTATTGAGGATATGTTTAAAACTAAAAAGAGCAGACTCATGGAATCTCGGAGATTTTTAAATCTCAATTTTAACTTTTTAAGCATGGTCTTCATAAATGTATTATAAAAGTCTTATTATCGTTATGGTTTTCAACATTTTTGAAAAATCTGTTTTTTCAGGATCATCGAATTTTGGGTTCCAACCAAATAATAGCTTTGCTGATCTATTATGGTTGAGAACATACCATTTAATAATAGAAAGCATTTCTTTTTCATTTGTTACGTATTCCACATGAGGTTTAAAAAAATGAAAACCGTGTCGTACCCTAACTTCATCTGGATTAGCACGTACATTTTTTATCCAACCTGCATCTTCACCCCTTCCAGAAAAAATAGTTATTACTCCATCAATCCAGTGATATTCTAATGGAGTTCTTCTTTTTTTCCCAGTTATCCGTCCTTTTGTTGTTAAAATAAGAAAAATTCTTCCAAAACCTAATAATGGTAAGATTCCCGATCTATAAAGTGGAAGCACAACATATTTATTTATTCTTTTATATTTTCTTAATGTTTTTATTCTCACTTTTTCATCAGGATGAATAAGATTATAAAGTGCTGAACCAACTCGCGGTAGTTCTTCAATATTACCATTAGGACTATTATTTAACATTTCAGTTATTTTATCTTTCTTACTTTACTTTTGTAAATATTAAATTTAAAATTAAAATTTATGCTGATTGTCAAAAGTTATATAATGTTTTATATAAAGATGTATTTGGAAGAAAATATCAATTTAAATTAAGTTTGATTAACGCCATGCAAAAAATTAATCCATAAACTTATTATAAAGAAATACTTATATTTCATAATCCCAATTTAGTAGGTTTTATCAATGGGAAAAGGAACAGTAAAGTGGTTTAACAAAAAAAAGGGCTATGGGTTTATTACCCCCGATGATGGATCTCCTGATATCTTTGTCCATTACTCTGCTATAAAAGGTGGAGAAGGAGAATTTAAAATAATTTATGAGGGAGATATCGTGGAATATGAAACTAGTCAGGGTCAAAAAGGACCACAAGCTAGTAGAGTTAAAGTTATAGAAAAAGGTCCTCGGGTAAGCACTCAAAGCCGAAAATCTTTTTATTAATAAGTTTTATTATTAATTAAAAAAAAGAGTAAAAAGTTTAAATATCAGGAATTTTGCGAGATAAGAAATATTTAAAAATAAGGTCATAAACTTCTTTTTAGTTGTATTTTACATCTTACAGATTCCCTTTTTTTTATTATTAAAATATACAAAAAAAACTAGAAATTCTCTTTTTTAACTTTTAATTTAATAATAAGAAAATAAAAAAAAATGGAATTTATTCTATTCTTTTTTGTAATTCTTTCCTATGCTGAAAGCTTTACCAATATCAGCAGATAATTTCCAATAAAAACGATCATTTGAATATAATATTGGATTTAATTTTCGAATGTCTGGTAATTCATTTGTTATATAATATTCATCAGCGTAAGCATGCATAATTTGTCCGATGAAAATTTCGTGACATTTTTCTGCACCAGTGATTTTTTTAGTATTTATTGTTTTAATAACCTTACATTCAAGGTTTAATGGAGCATGGGTTATCATTGGAGCGGTTTTCAATTCTCCATAAAAAATCTCAAAAATTTCTGATTTATCAACCTCCTTGCCTGAATGTATTCCACAGTAATCAGTAACTTCAATCATACCTTCTGAGGGGGTATTAACACTGAATGTGTTATTTTCTTTTATACCAATATTAGTATAATGAGTTTCATAGGAAGCAATTGAGATCAAGGGGGGTTTTTCTTCTAGTATCCCCACATATGCTAATGGTTCAAAATTTGGTTTTCCATTTACATTTGCACCGATAAGTACAACTGGCATAGGATATAAATGTGGTCCAATCTTAATCTTGTTTTTTGCCATTTTGTTACAAAAGGATTATTTTAATTAATGTATTCAATTGGTTTAATTTAAAGGTTTTTCCTTTATAGAATTAATTTTATCATGTTATATTTCAATAAAATGATTTTGAACTTGGGAGTTTAAATCCAAAATTACCCAATATACTTTTTTCTATCATTTAAAAGAATGGATTTATCATATGAGTTTGTAAACCATTCAGGATTATCTGTGTGGACTGGAATTATTATATCAGGATCTATATAATCTATTACTTTAATTAAGTCCGATTTTGAAGCATGACCAGAAGCATGATATCCTTTTGTAAATCGAGGTCTAAATTTATTAACTTCCTCAAAAACCTCAAATCCAACAATCTCAAATCCAAAATATTTAAGCCAATTATATAAACGAAGAAAATCAAATTCTGATTCTTCCTCAAATGCTTCACTGGAAGAGTAAATATACATGCCTTTACTAGGATTAATATCCAATAAATTCTTTATTTCATAAAAAGAAAAACAGATGATGAATTTTTCTTGATTTTTTGAGATCTCTGAAGGATCTATATAGCTAAGTTCGCTTTCACTATTTAGTAGAATTTGTTCCCAACCTTTGGTTGTTGCTTTTAAGTCTTTATAAACCCTCAAATCCCTTATTCTATTAATATTATCAGCCATTTCAAGGGCTTTAAGTAGATATGCATCTTTTGGAGTTATAATAAGAGTTCTGTCAACCTTTTCAGCAATTAATTTAAAAATTTCCAATCTTTCAAAATTCCGAGCTGTAAAGTCTGCAATAATGAGACCTTTCACATCCTCAGCGGCTTTCAAGCAATTTTCATACACTATCTCTTCAGATTCACTAACATCTTCTCTAGCAGCTCTAGTCCCTTCAATTATTAAGATGGATGCATCCTTAGCTTCTTTCATGAATTCTTCACTTTTTTCTCCTATTTTACCATGTAACCGAAAATCACCTGTATATGCAATAGTATTATCACCAGAGATAATATAACCTGTAGCCCCATAAATAGAATGATCAACTTCATAGGCTTTTATTTCTAAATTAGTGGAAAATTCAATTAGATCCATAAGATTTCCTTCAGTGAATTTTGTCCTACTTTTAAAAGTTGTAGTTAAGAATTCTTGAAATGTTTTAGAAAAAGGCTCTGTACATATAAAATTACGACCATATTCTTTGTACTTTTCTGTTTTTAAAATTCGTTTGTCATTATGTGGTGATTTAAGTGAATAATAGGCAACATCAGAACCTAACATTGAAGAAGAACAATCTAACATTGCTTTGAGTAAAGTAATAGTAGGAGGTGAGGCAATAATTGGATAATTGGTACTGAGTAATCCTATATTCCCACAGTGATCCATATGGGCATGGCTTAGAAGTATCGCATTTACATTTAGAGAAGGAAAAGAAGAAGTATTGGTGTCTGATGGAATTAAATCTTTTCGATAAATATTAAGTTTAGGAATTAGATTAAGTTGCAGTAGATCATGAATACCTCTGGGTATTCTGGGGGAAATAAATTCTTGGAAAAAATCTCCGTATTTTTTGAAGTTCATTCCAAAGTCAAGAAAAAAACCTTCATCTTTTTCTTCCAAATAAATTTTATTTCCGCCAATTGTATTATAACCATCAAATATTTGGATAAGTGTCATCTTTCTGGTAATCACTAATTGTTTAAAAATAAATTACTTCCTCTATCTTATTACTATAGAGATTCTTTTTAATAACTTACTTTTCTTAATTTTTTCTAAAAATTCTATGAAGATATAATTAATTTATGATGTTAGTTTAATTCATGGATTTCATTATAACCTTTATCAAAATGAAAATTTTCAAAAATTAAAAAAAAGGGAATTTAAATTTTTTAAAACCGCTTTCTTTATAATTTGACACCCATAAAGAAAACTTTATAACCGCTGGCAGTTGAAAATCCTTTTTTAGTTATTATCACTGTAATTCTACTGTAATCATTCTTTCCTCTATAAATCTCGTGCTTATGACTAATGCATATACTAAGAATATCCCATGATACACGAATTTCATTAATCCTTAGTTCAATTGTAGATGCATTAATATAGATTGCTGCTTCTCCCCAGATCCATCCTCCATCGTACCAAATTCTGCCGAATCCAGCAAGCATTCTATGGCTCATTAGCCACTCATAAGTAGGTTGACTCACTTCTTCTGCTGAATATTCACCTGAATAAACATCTAAATGACCATAACCCCATAAATAAATTCCTGTAAAGTCTGGATTAGCAATACCGTGTTTAAATGGTCCCCAATAAGCTAAACCCATTAATTCACTTGTAAATGCAAGTATGGGAACATCAATCTCAGAATAATGATCATCGAAATCAAATGCTACATATGGGCAGTTGTCCCAATCCCTTATTGCAGCGCTTTCAAGATTTAATCTTGTAGGCCAATATCTGTCAAATGTAGCGTCAATATGGATCATTACAGCAGCATCACCATAACCTCCATAGATATTAGTAACCACACCAGGACCCCATGCCATATATATCATGAATGCAGCCCACTCTCTAATATTTGCCCAAGGCAAACCTGTAAAAGGATTAATTGTAGGAGCAAGTGGATTTCCTGGTGGAAATTCAGCAGGAGCATTAGGATACTGATCAGCATATTGCATTACAAATGTTGACCCGGGAGTACCACCTACTTCACTAGACCATTGACCTGTTGCTATCATTCCAGCTATTATTGCTGGTAAGTTGTATGAATTAGTAACTAATTCAGGGTATTTAGCTCCGGTTCCACCATCCCGTAAGAGAATCCCTTTGAGATCTTCATTCCAATACATTGACGCATAATTCATAGCAGCACTTCCACCAAAACTATCACCGGCTATATATACTCTATCAACTCCAGATACTACTTTCGCTAATTCTACTGCTTCCTTTATGTCACTTATCCACTCATCCCAACCCCATTCTGCCATAAAGGCAAGATCAGGAGGATTCAAATATTGATTTACAAAGTGGGTTCTGTAATCTATTGCATAGACATCAAAATTTCTATTTGCTAGATAGAAGGCAAAGCTATGATCTTCATCATGTGTCCACCAGTCTTCAGGCGGGTTTGAAGTTAATTGTTCACCGTTACTCCAAGTTCCCGGTAAGATGAATACTACTCCTTCTGGTTTAATATCTGTTTTCACTAATCTATGTAAACCTATTCTATCAAATTGACCAAATGGAGGCCTTTCTAACTCCCAAATATATTCTCTTAGTTCAGGATATGCTTTCACGCTCCGAGCATCTACAGTCATATCCCATTTCAATAACGGTGTTGGAGTTTCATCAATTTGGTTAATTATGTCTCTTAAAGCTTTTACCGTAGGTACTAGAGCATCTTTAGCTACAGTTTCAGGAGTATCCATATTAGTGAATTGAGGAGCATTATGTGCTATAAGATGTACAGTTGGTATTCCTATAGCATCAAATAATCCGCCTTCTCCTGGTGCGTTAGGAAAAAGACCTCCAGAAGCTGGTTGGATGGATGTACGAACTAAATCATTTTCAACAATAGCTTCCGCAGCAAAATCTAATAGATATGGATTTCCCGATCCTGGGAGTCCTGAAACAAATAGTGCTCTTGGAGAAATTAAACCAGTTTCGACAAATTCCCCATTTATAATTCTATATTGTTTTGAAATCATCTCAACGCTAATATCAGCAACGATTTTATCTACGACTGCGGCAATTTGTGGACACATATCTAATAAACTAGGTCGTATACCAAAATGACTTGATAGTCCAAGAAATATCATTGATTTTTCTCTATGGCATTTAGGAATCTTCGCAAAATATTTTGCCAAAGCCATAACTACCGACATTCCTGAAGCTTCATTAGTTGCCCATCCATCATGGTGAGAAACTACAACAATAGTTTCATCTGATTTACCTGGTAGAAAACCATAAACATTGTAAGTTAGGCCTGTTCCTATGTAGCCAGTTAAAACCATTGTCGCTTCAACTGGAGTTCCACTCAATAATAAACTCCTTAAATCATTACCATCATTTGGGCTTATATAAAGTCCTGGAATAGAACCATCAACATATGCATGTAAGTATTGATGGATATCATTAGCTGTAAATGTAAGTATGCCAATAAATCCAGCAGCTCCATATCCAGCAGCTAAGTCATATGCACTGTTGATATTAGCTACAGGCCAATTTTCAGTAATCTTATCTCCGGGAAATGTATTATCTGGGTCATAACTAAATAATGAAAAAAGTTCAACCACGGCCATTGGAATACCAGGAGCAACCAAATCTACGACAACTATTTTATCTGCTACACCACTAGTACTATCTGCTAATGCAAAATCATCAGGAGATCCCATACCTACATAAATCATTTCTCTTCTAATTCCTTCTGGAGGAGTGAAACTAGCATAACGAACAAAACCACAAGGTATAGATGTATCTACTCCACCTACGTGTGTTGTTAAACTCCATACATCAGGAAAATTCACAGGTATAGATACAGGTTCCATAAATGTATCTTCTAATCCGAAGTCCTCGAATTTCTCTAAAACATATTCGGCACCTTCATGATCTGCGGACGTTCCTGGCATTCGATAACCATATTGACCTTGATCGCCTATTTTCCACAAATCCTCAATCCAACCGAAAATTTCATCTTCAGCGGGTACTCTAGGTTCACACTTTTTATTCCAATTTTTATCAAAAGACCAAGAAAAAACTGGGGTTACAAAAATACATAATCCTAAGATTAATAGAACCGCAATTGAAAATATTCTAATTTTTTTAAGATACATGATTTCACCTTTTTTTTGACTTTATTATGAAAATTAAAGTCATTACAGAATTGAGAAAAACTACTATATAAATGTTTTGATACTTATTTTGAAAATTAAAAAATTTTTAGGATAAATTTAATTCGAAGAATTTCGCACCTTCAAAGGGATTATAACAATACGGTTTTATTTCTTTAAATCCTAATGAAAGATAAAGCGCAATTGCTACTTTCATATGAGGTAGCGTGTCCAAACGCATGAAGTGATAACCTATTTTAAGCGCTTGATTGATAATTGCATCGGATAAAGCCCTTCCAATTCTTTTTTTACGAAATTCTGGTCGTACATATAATCTTTTCATTTCACATATTTCATCTTTAAATTTTCGTAAACCTACACATCCAGCTAAGTTATCATTATAAAAAGCTAATAAAATACGTCCATCTGGGGGTGAATAATCCCCTGGCAATGTTTTTAACTCCTCTTCAAAATTTTGAAAGTCCAAATCAAAATCTAGGTACTTAGCATATTCAATGAAAAGTTTACGGGTTAGTTTTATTTGTTCTTCCGAGTTAACTTGCTTGATTTCTAACATCTTTAATCCATTAATAATGATAGTAATTTTCCTTTAAATTAAAAAACAATACTTTAAATAAGAATTACCAATAAAAAAAGACATGAATCAAAATATCCAAGAGCAATCTATTCATTATTCAAAATGGCTTGAATATGTAATATTTTTACTTTTTCTTTTAGGTCCGTTGACTGGAAACATAATTAATGTATTATTTGGTGTTCTTTCAGCTGATTTTAATGTAACACCAGACAATATATTAATCGCAATTCCTGCATTTATGTTCCCATTTGCATTGACCCAACTATTTTCTGGTGCTATATCAGATGTAAAGGGTAGATTTCCTGTATTAATATTAGGATTGATCATATTTTTGATAGCAATGTTGACTGCAGCATTATCATTTAATCTTAGGATGTATATAATTGCTAATATAATAGGAGGAATAGGTTTTGGATTTATAAACCCAATTCTTATCGCATTAATTACGGATATTAATCAACTGCAAAATATTCCAAAAAAATTGGGATATCTAGGTGCTAGCGCAAATTTAGGTGTTGGATTAGGCCCTTTAATTGCTTCTCAATTGATTTTAATTGGATGGCAGTCAATTTATATATTATTTATAATAATAACTTGTTTTTGCTTAATTTTCTTTATTTTGACGAGAAGACCAACTCAAAAAATATCTGAAGATTCTGGAATTCGTAATTTACTACGGCAAATTTCAATAGAATGGCGTCGATTACCAGTAATTCTGATGATAATATCTAGTTTTCTAATCGCCTATACCTATATAGCCATAAATATCTGGACATCAAAAACTTTAGCACATATAATAAATGAAACTTTAATTGGATTAGTTCTAGGATTAGCTGGGCTTGGAGCAGCAATAACAGGGATTTTAACCGGAAATTTAATTAAGCGAAAAGGTGTTAAAATTCCACTATTCACTGGTATGTTAATACTAATTTGTTCAATCATAAGCTTATTGATAATAGGAGATATTACTAACCCTCACAGGTTTATGTTTTTGATTCCAGGTTGGATTTTAGCTGGACTTTCAGGAGGAATACTTTTTACTTTAATAACATATTATAGTCAAGTACTATCCCCAAAACGACGCGGAGTTTTAGCTGGATCGCTAACTACAGGATATTTTACAGGTATTGCTTTAGTTCCAACGACCCTTGCACCATTCTCGATCATGTTTGGGATCACTGGAGTTTATATTGTAATCTTAGCAATTTCAATGATGTTTATCATGGTGACTTCCCTGTTATATATTTTAGCTAAGCCTAAATTTTCAGAATAGCCAAAATCCTTAACCTCAAAAAGTAGGGAATTTTAAAGTTTTACAGCTTTATATTGAAAAAATTATTAATACTTAAAATCTTTTTTAAGTCTTTTTTCTTTAACTTCTAACGATTCCTTTTCCTTCCTCATAATACTAAAAACGTCTCTTTTTTTCTCGTTAGCTTTAAGAGCTTTATCTAACTCTTCTTCTAAATCATCATCAGAAATATCTTTATCATTCACAATTATAAAAAGAAAAAAGTTAATATAAATTCATTTTAGTTTTTTATGATTTTATCATTATTAACATCATTTTAAATTTTTCAAGCGCCTTTAAAGCATGAGGTTGATTTGCAGGCATAATTATCATTTGACCTTCATTTACTATAAAATCTTCATTAGAGATTTTTATCTCAGCTTTTCCATCAAGTATATAGACAAGTGCATCAAATGGAGCTGTATGTTCACTTAAGCCTTCTCCTTTATCAAAAGAAAATAATGTTACTGTACCCTCATCTTTATTTATTAAAGTTCGGCTAACAACGGATCCTTTTTGATATTCCAATAGATTTTCTAAATCTAATACTTTTTTCCTAATATCTTTTTCACTCATAAAATTCCCTATTATATATATAAATTATTTTATAACATTAATAAAGCAGAATTTAATATAAAATTAAATCTGAACATGTTTAAGAAAATGAATTTCTAATGTTGCTTAAATAAGAATAATCTTAAAATAAAGAGGATATATAAAATTCAAAACTTTTACATTTCTAGAGGTAACCGCCATTCTCTTCCACATGAACCACATTTGTATTTTTTTCCGTACATTTTCGGGTAAGCAGAAATTATACGATCTCTATCAATCAATTCATGAATAAGTAGTTTATTTGTATTCCCACAAATTGGACATTCCCTTCTCGATATCCCCTCTACAATCGGTCCTTTGCCTAATTCAAGAGAAACAGTATCTTGATAATGGAAAGGTTCTGAAATAACCTCTTTCTTCATTTGAGTTATAGGTTTAAATTCTTCAATTTGTTTTATATCTCTTTGAACAACGGGAGCTGATATTTCTTCAAAAATGATTCCTGATTCTTTAAGTTTCATAATCTCAATTTCTAAGTCAGTGATTCTATTCTTAAGAGTCTGGTTTTCTTTCATTAACTCCTCAATAATTTTTTCATATTCCACTATGGTTGAGTCTCTTTCATCAATTTTTCGTTCACTCATAATTACTAAAAATTTTGTCTAAACTAAAAAGCTCAAATAGCTTATTAAAATTATAATAGTGTTTTCACTAAAAAACTTAAGTGAATATACAAAAAGTTTCAGCAAAAAAGATTTTTAAACTTTTAATTTATTTATTTCTATATTATTAGATTGTACATAAGAGAGAGTGTAATGCAGTTATTTAACATTAATGAAAAGGGAGATTTAGTAAAGATAGAGTGGCTAGATTTTAAAGAGGATAATGTCTATCTGGTTGATGACGAAGAAAAGAACACAATTTATATTTGGGTTGGATTATCGGTTCCTCAATCTAAAAAGGATATTACAGCGAATATAGCAAGAAAGATAGATAAAGAGCGAGGTGGATCTACAAAAATACTTATCATGAAGCAGAAAAGAGAGTACGGATCTTTTTTGGCTATGATGCACGACCTTAAAAAGGGGCTTATCCCGGGAAAATCAATTGAAAGAAGGCCCGAATTTGTATTTGAGACGTCTCCTGAACATATTGTATCTATTGGATTAGATGGAGTTCCAGAAGAAAGAGAAATTAAGACTGAAACAAGAATAATAAATTGGCTCCAGCAAATTAAAGATCATAGAAAGTTAGAACTATTGAAAAGGCTAAAGGAAAGTGAAGAAGCCATAAAATTTGTGAAGTTTGAACAACCTTTAGATAAAATAGAACGTAAACTAGAAATAATAGAAGAAAAACCAGAAGAAGAAGTTAAAGAGGAATTTGAAGAACCTGATCTTAAAACCCAAATAAGAGAAGCTGCTTTTTATCTTTCTTTAGATAGATATTCCTACAATGATTTATGTTGGATGTTAGCCGAAAAAATTCAAAAAATAAATCTTGATATGCCTTCTATTGAAGATATTAAAAAAAAAGCTGAACAAGTTTTCAATTCAAGTTGTACTTACGATGAGCTTTGTTGGTTAAATGCAGAAATGGACATCTTAACTAAAAAAAGTTTTCTTGAAAAGAAGAAAAAGATTTTTAATTATTAAAGAGAATAAATGTAGATAATTTTATATATTACCAAATATTAGTTTTTTGATAATTCTTTAATAAAAATTAATAAATTTAAGGTGTAATTTCCTTGGAAGATAGTAAAAAGTTAGCTGACGAACAGTTTTGGAAAAAGAAAATACGAGAACACTGGAAAGTATTTATCGGTATAATTATTGCTGGAGTTTGTGCTGCGATTGGTGCACTTTTGGTGTTAATTTGGTTTATAGAAACAAGTCCTATCGGTAACTACGGGAGCGCAACAATTGCTCAATGGAAATTAGATTGGGTTGTTGGATTTATTATCCTAATATTTTTGTGGGAACTTCTATTTGTAGGTGTTCCATCAGGGTTATTCTTTGGGATAGGAGGATATCTATGGTGGCGCAAGTTACCAGCTGAAGAAAAACAAGAATTTAAGGATAGAGAGAAGAAAGATAAACGTCGCGCAAAAGAGGCAGGTGGAGGCGGAGGTTTCAGTTTCTTCATGTTTATTGCTTATTGTATATATATTGCTGTGGATGGTAATTATCGTACTCAATTTGGCGCATTACCATATACTTATTGGTTATCTTCATGGTTCCTAACATTTATGTGGATTTTAATTGTATTAGGAATTCCTGCTGCAGTAATACTAATTATTGTATACTTTACCGTCTGGCGTAAAAAATCTGAATAACCAAATATTTCTTTTTTTTTATACTTAAAAATTCATTTGCCTTCTTCTAATTATTAAGTTTTAAATACTTATTTATTTTTTTTTATTAGATTTTGAAATGATTGAAATTTACACATTAGTTGCTGGCATAGTTTTATGTGTCCTTGGTGTTAAGATGTTAGTATGGACAAAAAATTTCATTGTACTGAGATATGAAGGATTTCACAAATTAATTAGGAAAAAAGAAATCGAAGTTAAGTATAAAAAATTGAATATATATTTTGCAATTCTTTTTTTCATAACTACAATCCCATTATTAACTATAGCGATAATAGGATTTGTTATTGAAATTCCTAATTTGAAAAAGAAAAAAAAAGAGTTTAAAAAATAAATATTTAGGTTTTTGGTTGAAAAATCTTTTTCTTTATTAAGTGGAGAATTGTTTCTGCATCACTTGCATCAAATTCTTTTCTAACTGATAGTAAATTAGTTACAGTGAAATAATCCATATTCTTCTTTTTCATCATAGTTTTAGCTCTATGTACCATGGATTTTTCATAAGAATTAAGTTTTACATCTTTTTTGACTATTTGTAATGGATATATTAATGAGGTCTGTAAATGCAGTTCTAGTAAATCTCTAATACCTACAAATTGATCAATATTTCCTCTGAAATTTTCGAGTAAATTTCCATACCTATTATCAATATCATAAGAAAGTGCTTTAATTGATTCCAAGAAATCATGGGAAGGACTTTCTTTCATAATAAGTAAAATTCTAAAATTCTTAAACTCGGACATCAAAACTTTTGACTGCTGATATTCTAACTTAATTGTTTGAGATTGTTGACCAGAACCGGTAAGTTCAATTCCAAATGTTCGGATAGCTTCTAAAAAACCTGTGATTAGAGAAGCATCGATGGTTTTTGCTGTCAGCATCTGCTCATATACATTTAACCCTGATTTTTTATGGATTATTATAAAGTACTCAAGATTTAAAACATCAACGTATTTATTAAAAATTTTTTGTCTATGTTCTTCATGTTTTCTTTTACTATTTTTAGCAAGTTTATATGATGTGAAGCTGACAATAGAAATGCCTGCAACCACTCCTACAATTATAATAATTAACATTGGATCCAAAACAAATGGAACAGTTATTAAGAATTCTTGACTTACTACACCAGCAGTAGTTTGGTTGTTCCAAAAGATGTAAGCTTTATAAATTCCTTCATAAGGATTAGAAGGAAGCTGATAGGATATAATTAAATCTTCTAATCTTGTTGATTCTATAGTATAAGTTGCATCTGATTGAGCTGTAAATCCTAAGGGATTAATTAGCCGAAAAATAATATTTCTAGGTGGGATTGGAGCACTAATTGAAAATTGGATTTCTTGACCTGGACCGAATTCAGTCTTTGGAAAATTCATATCTAACCCAACATTCGGAGAATAGGCAATAATCCTCCATTCAGAACCGACCAGTATGGTATTGTTTGGAATCGTGAGAATTCGATTGATTGGATTAATATCAATTAATGAGGTTACATTTTCCCAAGTACTACCTATTTTTCTGTTTACTGTAAAATTATACCAATTCTTTGGAAAATTAAATTCTACGAAATAATTTTGTGAAATTCTATTAAATGATGGTGATAAGGACCACTCATTATTAAGTTCTTTAATCTGTACCAAGCTTATTGTTGAGAACTCATTTGTTAAAGCAATAGTAGAATTGAAATTAAAATTTAAGTTTACCGACTTATTGATTGTAAAAGGAATATACAAATCAATTTCCTCCGAAAAATAAGTTATGTTAGCAATTTCTAAAAATCCAGATGCAGGTATTAAATAATCTTTTCCATCAAATTCTACTGTCATGTTTAGGTCTGTAGGAAGGTAATTCTCATCAACAGTTTGATTCAATTTACATAAAAAGCTTGAATTTACTGTACCTGAATTCCAAGTAAGTATATAAGAGGAGGTATAAAGATTTTGAATTTGAGGATCTACGTCATCTTTTTGCCAATAATACCTCGCATATTGATTTTCGAGTAGATCAGTTCCATTCATAACTAGTGAATAATTGCCAACTTGAAGTGTAATTGGATCTAAGGAAAAATCTTGATAATACCAATCCAAATTGGTAGATATATTCAAATCGATAGATCTATAGACTGTATTATTAGGTTTATGATTATATTCATCAAATCCATGTAACTGGAATTTAATTGTCTCAGTCGCTTCTGGAGTTTTGTATCCTTTTATATAGACTCCGAATAGTTCAGTAACTTCCAAAATTTCAATTTGCGTTCCTAGACCCAATGTTCTAGTTGGAGGATTTTTATTCCATACTAATTCAGACGTTGTTTCGGAGTCTTCAATAATTTTAATTTCACTACCTAAGCTTATATCAGAAATATTTACCTGTATGTTTGAAACGGTCCAATTTGGTTCGGGTAAATCAATATGTATAGAACTAATATTCATTTTTTCTCCTTTTATTTCTGAAAATTCAAAAAATTCTAAATTAGTAGAAATTAATAAAGTTCCACTATTATCTTGAGCGTATGAGATTTTTGAAATATTTAAAATGATAAAGGATAAAATAGTAATTAAAACAGCACAATATTTTATTTTTAAATTTTTTCCCATATAAATCCCCCTAACGAGATTGCTAAATATTTTATTTTCATAATTATAATTAATAACTTAATCATAATTCAGTTATTTAAATCTTAATTCATTACTTTATTATTTAAATCATATTGATTATGAAATTTTTGATAAAAAAAATAACTTAATTTTCTTGGTTATAGTTAAAAATTATCATTAGTAGATATCATGATTCTAAAATGGAAAATATTGAAGCAATAACTATTACCTACTTAAATTTTTGAGATTTAGGAGTAAGAACCTGAAATATTTTTTTATTTATTAAACCTTGAATTATTTCTATATCTTTAGGAGAACAAGTATTTTCAGGGAAAAATGACCGTATATAGAAATGATCTTTGTTATTTTGCTTCATTAAAGATACAGCTTTATTAATAAACAATCGTTCACTCTGACTAATCCTGATTTTTTCTAATTTATCAATTTTTGCTATTTCAAAAGGATACACAAAGGATGTATATAAGTGACTTTTGAGAAGATCTTCAATACCTCTATATGGTTTAATATCTCCGTTAAATTCATCAATTATTTTACCATATTGTCGATAAATATCAAATGCTAAATCTTCTACAGAATAAAGAAAGTTTCTTGAAGGGCTTTCCTTCATAACTAGAATTAATCGAAGATTAACAAATTCAGACATTAAAATTATCGAACCTTTATATTCCAGTTTAATAGTCTGAGATCTATCTTCAATTTTCATTAATTCTATTCCAAAAGAATGAATAGCTTGCAAAAATCCTGAAATCATTGAAGCGTCAATTTCTCTTTCTGCAAACCTTTGTTGATATAAATTTAATCCAGACTTTTTCTCTGAAACAATGATATGTTCTAAACTTAATGCATCCATACATTTGTTTTTAAGTTTCTCAGCCCTTTCTGTACGTCTAATGTTATATCTCTTTATAGTGATATATGAAAAATAAATTAACACAGAAGCTCCAATTGTAGAAAAAACAGCGACCCAGATCCAAATTGGATTAAATGGTTCTTTATGTTTTATGACCTCAAACTCTTGCGAGTTAAACCCTGCATCTGTTGCATTATTCCAAAAGATATATGCAATATAGAATCCTTGTAAAGCATTTTCAGGGATTGTATAATTGAAGTACGTTTCTAGAGATATTACTTCTTTTACTATTGGCTCGTTAAAACCAAAACCTGTTGGATTTATTAAATCGAATGTAAGAGTCCCATCCACAAAAGGTAAGATAACAGAAAATTGTAAATCTTCTTTAGTCTCCCATTCAACAATAGGAAAATTTAAAGTAAACTCAATTTTCGGAGAATTTGCAATAATCCTCCAATCAGAACCGACCACTAAGGTATTGTTTGGAAATGTGATTATTCGATTGTTCAAATCAATATCTATAATTGAGGTAACGTTCTCCCAAGTGCTACCTACTTTTCTGTTTACCGTAAAATTGTACCAATTCCTTGGATATCGAAATTTTACAAAGTAAATTTGTGAAATTCTATGAAATAAAGGTGATAAAGACCATTGATTATTAAATTCTTTAATATACCCAGAGCTTAATGTAAAGAACTCATTTGTTAAATTAAGAGTATATTGGAAATTGAAATCTAATTTCACAGACTTATTTATTGTAATAGGAATATACATATTAGTTTCCTCCGAAAGATAAGTTATATTGACAACTTCTAACAATCCAGAATCTGGGATGGAGTAATCTTTTCCATCAAATTCAGCTGACATATTTAGATCTGAAGGAATGTAATACCGATCTACAGTTTGATTCAATTTACATAAAAAGCTTGTATTTACAATACCTGAATTCCATGAGGTTATGTAAGAGGAAGTATGTAGATTTCGAATATCAGGATCCAAGTGATCCTTCTGCCAATTATACGTAGCATCTGGATTGGCAATCAAGTTAGTTCCGTTCATAACTAATGAATAATTTCCAACTGTAAGTTCAATTGAATCTGAGGAAAAATCTTGATAATACCAATCCAAATTATTAGATATATTCAAATCAATAGATCTAAGAATAATTCCATTAGGTTTATTATTCCCCTCATCAAATCCCTGTAGTTGGAATTTAATTGTCTGTGTCGCTTGAACTGATTTGCGTGCATATATGTAGACTCCAAATAGCTCTGTAACTTCCAAAATCTCAATTTGCGTTGCCAATGCAAACGTTCTGAAATTGACATTTTTATTCCATACTATTTCAAACGTTGTTTCGCTGTCTTCAATTGTTATAATTTCGCTGCCTAATTTTATATCCGAAATGTTAACTTTTATATCTGTAATGGTCCAATTTGATTCAGGTAATTCAATATTAATAGAACTCATATTTACTTTTTCCCCTTCTATTTCTGAATATTCAGAAAATTCCAAATTAGAAGAGATAGAAATAGTTTCACCATTAATCTGCGCATGTGAAAAGGAAATAAAGGAATTTGAAATTAAAAAAGCACATAAAATTATTAAAAAAATTAATATGATATGATTTGTATAATTTGATTTTCTAAACCTCAAGAACATATCCTTATATTTTTGAATAACAAATAGAATAATACGGTTCTTTATTAATAATTTACTAAATACTAACTTATAAAATTGTATGTTATAAGATATTTATGTACTAAAAATTTACAGTATCAACATAAATAGTGATTAAATTAGATCATAAATTCAGTATTGTTGTTAATTGGGTCAATTCTAATAATTTTTTGATTAAAAATCAAAAAATTTTCTTTAAATTTGAATTTATTAATTAGAATAAGCAATAATCGAATTATTTAAACGAGTTTCTAAGAAAAAATTTAAATAGATAAATTGGATCATAAATTTTGTGCGAATCCTTTTAACAGGAGCTTTTGGTAATATAGGCGAAAGCACTTTAAAGAAACTAGTTAAAGAAGATCACGAAATTAGATGTTTTGATCTAAAGAATTCTAGAACCAAGAGAACTGAAAAACGAGTATCTAAAACAGCACATTTTGAAACTATTTGGGGAGATATAACTAATCCTGAAGTAGTAAATAATGTTGTTATTAATCAAGATTGTATTATCCATTTTGCTGCTATTATTCCTCCATTAAGTGAAAGAAATCCCAAATTAGCGTATAAAGTAAACGTTAGAGGAACTAAGAATCTAATTGAAGCTGCTCAAATGCAGAAAAAACCACCTAAACTTATAATTGCTAGTTCTTATAGTGTTTATGGACCAAAAATGAATTGTAAACCTCCAAGATGTGTAGATGAACCATTAAACCCTACAGATAATTATTCTCATCATAAAGTAGAAATGGAAAGATTAACAAAAGAAAGTAGACTTCCTTGGTTAATTTTGCGTTTAAGCGCAGTTGCTTCTCTAAAATTTCCTCTAGTTATAGATCCTATTATATATGAAGTACCTCTTGACCAGAGAATTGAAATTATTTATGTCAAAGATGCTGCTACTGCTTTTGCAAACGCAGTTACAACGAATATTACTGATAAAATATTGCTAATTGGCGGAGGAAAATCTTGCCAGATATTTCAAAGGACATATGCTGAAAAAATGTTTGAAGTAATGGGTGTTTCTATGCCTCCAGATTCAGCCTTTAAAATTCCAAGAAATAATTCAGATTGGTTTTATACTGATTGGATTGACACTGAAGAATCTCAAAGGATCCTTCGTTATCAAAAGAAAAATTTTGAGGATTATGTGGAAAAATTAAGAAAGCTTTACTCAAAGAGAAGAGCACTTGCTCGTTTAGCAAGTCCTTTAATCCAATATCTCCTATTAACGAAATCACCCTATTATAGAACCTAAAAATCTTATAAAAATAGTGGATAAATGATATAAATTATTGATTTCAACAATTTTTAAGTGGAGACATGAATCCTCCAGCAGTCCTTTCTGTTAAAGGAATCATTGATGGACATTCCTTAATCTCTATTTTTTTATCAAAATAGAATTCTCCAATCTTATTTGCTTTAGAATACAATTCATCAAGTATATCTTTTTCAATTGGATTGAATAAATGAAATTTGAGAGTAGGTTTAGGTTTTTTTTCAGTATCCCAAACTCCAATTACAATTCCATCTAAAATTATTGTTGCAGCAATATTTCCAGAACGATCGAAAATCTTATTATGATTGTGTATATCAATATATCGTTCTCTCTCTTTATAGCCCATTGGATAAGGATCGAGTTCAGGTAATAATGATAATGTGTGTTTGTCAAGATTAGTAAGTTTCTGTAATTCTTTCATATCGGAATTATCCATTAGAAAATTTCCTTTACATGATATAATTTTTACTTTTTTAAGACTATCTTCAAAATTCTTTATAGCATCTCTTATTTTTGATTTTGTTAAGCCTGTCCACCATGATATATCGTTTTCTGACACAGGTCCGTATGTTTTTACATATTTTTTTATTAAATATTGAATTGCTTCCTTCTGATTGACCTTTTCTAAATTGATGGTTGGAAAATAATCCTTGAAAAGAGCGTATTCATTCCTTCTATCCTTCCAATCCTTAATTGGTTTAGTTCTTATTAAAATACCATAATTACACATCAAATGGATAATTTCGGGAATTAATCTTTTTGAATTTAATTCTTTCTTCATGGCGGAAGTAGATAATTCTCTTCCTTTTAATAGATTTATAATTTGATTTGAAATTTCTTGATATTCTTTTAATGAAATTTTATGATATTCCATATATTTTTCAAGAGTTTTTTCAATTAGACTAATAGTTGCTGCGAAAACAATTGGAATCATGTTTTTTGTTTGAACAAATAATGTTTTTCTCATTCCACGAATTCTACCAAGAGTTTTACTTATATACAGTTCTTTTTCCAAATGTTCTTTTTTGAAGTTATTAGTTCTTACAAATAGAGATAAATAAGAAGTTGTAAGACCGGTTGAATGGAGACCACATAAATCTTCGGTTATTTGAATTAGATCATCACATTTTGTTTCCTCTGTTAGATGGTTTTTTTGTAAAGTAAACCGATTTACTTGATTTAAATCTAATGTATCCATTTTAACTCTGAACTTGGATTTTACTTATTATAAAAAGAAAAAAGTATTAAGATTTTAGTTTTTTTAGCAAAAAAGCGAAATTTTTCCCTAAATTTTCAAATGTTTTAATACCTTCTTCATCATTTAATACTTCTCCTGGGGTTCTTCCAATACCTAAATTCCAATAACTAGAGCCTACAACAAACATTTGTTTAATCAGAAAGAAATAATTAATGCTAGAAAATACATGATTGGCACCAGCTCTCCTGACTGCTACTACAGCAGCACCAACTTTATGTTTTAAATGACCTCCCGTAGCATATCCAGCACGTTCTATCAATGCTTTGGTACTTGTTGATAAATCTGAAAAGTAAGTTGGAGAACCAATGATTATTCCATCAGATTCTAACATTTTTTCTATGTAATAATTCATATTATCTCCTTCTATTGTACATCTTTGGTCATCATTATCTCTACATTGTAAACAAGCAGTGCAACCTTGCAATCTTTCTTTTCCAATCCAAACATAATCACATTCAATTCCCTCAGCCTTTAACTCCCCCATTACAACATTTAAACAATGAAAAGTGTTTCCTTCTTTTCGGGGGCTTCCATTAAATAATACGACTTTCATTTTTATATACCAATTTCAATAATTAATTTATTTTCAATAATTCTTTTAATGCTTTTAATCTATCTAAGATTAAGGGTGATATTAAATTTGGCGCTTTTCAAGTCTTTTTTTTATTTAATGAATACGATTTTAAAGCAATAGTAATTTGTGCTACAAATTTTAGTTAAGCTCAGTTTTTAGGTTCTTTTGGATCTCTACTCGAGATTTTTAAACTGATTCCTTCTCCATCGTCTTTATAAGATTTTGCAGGTTTAGATTTATCGATTGGAGCATTACACACCCAACAAATATTTTCTAATTCAGTTAATGCCTGAGTACAATTTTCACAATAGATTGTATCACATTCACAAACATACATAAAGCCTACTATTTCTCCTTTGCAAACAAGGCAAACTTTCCGATCTTTATGAACTGTGACTTCTATTTCAGTAACTCTAGCTAACATCGTCCTATTACTAACCATTCTTTCCATTTGTTCACCTAATTGAGCCAATTCTAATCGGTCAGTTAAAGGTGCATTTGATTCTTCTAATTTCTCCCACATATTTAATTGTTTTAACAAATTTTCCTGTTCACCTGTAATTTTTATCACTAATAGATTAAGACCATGTCTTTCGGCTACTTGTTGAGCTTGAGTCAAATATCGTCGTGTTTCCTTCACGTTAAATGTCAGTAGAGATAATTTTGCCTGAAGTAAATATGTTTCTACTAACCAAGGATAAGATTTCTGGCTTTCAGCAATATTGATCAATCTGTAGAGTTGAGGTTTTATTTCTTCTAATATTTCAATATCATTGGTTTTACTAAGTTCCTCCAAGAGGAGTTCACATAAGTTGATAATCGCTATAATATGAACTGGTGCGTTAGTTACTTTCTCTTTTGTTATTTGTTTCAATAATTTTTTAGCTTCAATCTTTTGATGAGGTAAATTCTTCCGCTTTAAATAAAGGGCTTTTGCAACTCGAAATCCTTTATCGAAATTAAAACTGGAGGTTTCTTCAGCAATTTGTTGGAGATGTTCCAAGTACTTAGGAATATCTTCCAAGATATTCTCTTCAATTTTTATAATCGACATCCAAATATAAGCCCCAAATATTAAAATTTGGATTTGTGTTTTTTTGGAAATTTGAAGGCTTTGCTCTAATGACACAATAGCTTTATTAGGTAACCCTTTTGTTCGATAATGAATTCCTAATTGTAAAAGAATAGTCGCTATCCAAGGACTTATGTTCATATCCTTTGCTAGTACTAGAGCTTCCTCAAGAAGTTCGATACCTTTTTCCAAATCCCCCATAAAACCGTGAATATCTGCAATTTCGATTAAAATCTTAATCCTTTCTTCTTTAATCAATTCCCCATATTTTAAGCTCTCTCTCCCGTATTTCAATGCATTATTAAAATCTCCCATATGACTACATATATATGATAATTGATACAAACTCATAGAAATCTTTTCCTTGTTTTCAATATCCTCATAAATTTCCAAACACTTGCCCGCAAACTCTAAGCTGGTTTTTAATTCTCCTTTAAGTGAAAATAAATAAGCCTTATCAGATAGTAAAACACCCTTACGTTCTGAAAAATCTACAGGAGCTATATCTGTCAATGAATTTAGTAATTTTTCAGATTTTAGAATCAAATTATGAGCTTCTTCTAAATTACCCGTCCAATATGTAATATAACTCTTATAATGTAAGGCATCAAAAGAATAAAGTGTTAATCCCAGTTTTTGACTTTCATTAAAGACCTCTTCTATCAACTTGAAAGAATCTTCAAACTGGTTTAGTCTTATTAGAACATCAATCTCAATATTCTTATAATCAAACCAATCCTTCTTAGCAATATCTTCTATATTATCCAAGGAAGAAATAACATCTAGTGCTTTTCTATATTTACCCTCTCTTCTAAAATATTTAATACGTTTTAATTCCTCTTGGATTAAATCGGGCATGATGATCAAAAACTAATGGAGTTTTGTTTCTATTGTCATATAATTCTCTCATCTTAATAATTTTAAAAATGATACAATCCTTAGATAGAATTAGATTTTCATAATAATAAATATTAATTAAAAAATACATGAATCAATTAAAAAACAAGCGTCCAGAACTCCTTGCTCCTATTCAAGATTGGAATACATTAAAAACAATAGGTCATTTGGCTGATGCTGTGTATTTTGGTATTAAAAGTTATAACATGAGAGCAAAAGCAAAGAATTTTGAACGGGGAGAGTTGAAACAAGTAGTGGATTATTGTCATAATCAAAATCCACCATTAAGAGCTTACTTAACCACAAATATTTTAATTTACGATTCCGAATTGCATGATTTAGAAAATCTTATATCTGAAGCTAGAGAATCTGGGATTGATGCAATTATTGCTCATGATATTGCAGCAATTAGAATTGCAAAACGATATAATATAGACTTTCACGTTTCAACACAGGCTAATGTCTCAAATATCGAATCTGCAAAATTTTATGAAGATATGGGTGCAGAAAGGATTATATTAGCAAGGGAATTATCACTTCAACAGATTAAGCTGATTAAACATCTTTTAACAAAAATTAAAATTGAATGTTTTGTTCATGGGTCAATGTGCACTTCAATTTCAGGCAGATGTTATCTTTCTGCTACCATTTGTGATTCCGAAGAATTTTCAGCAAACCGAGGAAACTGTGTCCAACCATGCAGAAGAGAGTGGAGAGTTATTGACGATGTGAATAATGAATTCATTTATAATGGTCAAATGTTTTTGAATGCAAAAGATTTGTGTATGATAGAATATATTCCCGAATTAATAGATGTAAAAATAGATGCGTTTAAAATAGAGGGACGAATGAAAGATCCACTATATATTAGAACTGTTGCTGAATGTTATAAGGAAGCACTTGATAGTTATTTTGATGGTACATATACAAGAGAAAAAGTAAAAAATTGGTTAAGAAGATTATCAAAGGTTTATAATCGTGGTTTTCATACTGGATTTTACTTTCATCGCCCCAATATTGAGGATGTCGAATTAAAAAAGAGAGGAAATGTATCCCAATATAAAAAATCTTATTTAGGGAAAGTTTTAAGTTATGATAAACCTAGCAAATCCGCAAATGTTTTACTTGAAAGCTTAGAATTTCCACTTAATTTACATGATGAAATAATTATTATTGGCCCCAATACATATTTGATCGAAACTATAAAAAAAATGATCTATAAAGGAGAGAAGATAAAAAGTATTTCTAGAAAGAGATATAGCGATCCAGTTAAAATTAATTTAAGGATTAATAAGGAAGTTGAAAAGAACGACAAAATTTATATCCTTAGTAAATTAAAATTTACTAGAAATAAATCATTATGAATTCATTATTAGAAATGACTTTTGAAGAAAAAAGAAAGCGATTAGTTGATAATCTAAAAGATCGTGGGATATTAACTAAACCAGAAGTAATTAAGGCAATGTTAAAGGTTCCTAGACATAAATTTTTACCGGACGATGCTAAATCAGGTGCATATATGGATTCACCTCTTTCTATTGGATTAGGACAAACGATCAGCGCCCCTCACATGAATGCTATGATGTGTGAGTATCTTGAATTGAAAGAAGGAGAAAAAGTTTTAGAAATTGGAACAGGTTCAGGATATCATGCTGCTTTATGCGCAGAATTAGTATCTCCAGTAGATTCGGAGAATCCAGGTCATGTCTTTACTATTGAACGCCATGAGGAATTAGCAAATAGTGCACGAGAGAGCCTTAAAGTAACAGGATATGAAAACAGTGTTACAGTAATACATGGGGATGGTACTTTAGGATATCCTGAAGAAGCTCCTTATGATAAAATATTAGTAACTGCTGCTTCACCCACAAAGTTGCCTTTACCCTTACGAGATCAGTTAAAAAATGGAGGTATTCTTTGTATTCCCGCAGGATCGAAAAGCTTTACGCAAAATTTGTACATTATTAAAAAATCTGGAGATAATTTTGATTCAAAAAAGATAACAGGTGTGCGCTTTGTCCCTCTCATTGGGAAATATGGATTTGAATCCTAGAAATATAGTACCATTATTAAATTAAATTTGGAAATGCTCTTTTAATTTTTTTTTCTTTAATTGATTTCTAATGTGTTTAACGTGCTGTGATCTCTCAATACATTCAAAGAGATGCTCATCGCAGCAATTCCAGCTTGAGCATTGTTCGTAAGAGTTTTTGTTTTTCATATTTCAACAGAATAAAATATAATTATATTCAATATATAGATTATAAATACCCTATAAAAAAGCAATTGTTATTACTTGAAATCCTTTTATAGTATAATATTTAATTTTTATAAGAAATTTGAATTTAAATTTTATAAAATAAGTTCCATTTTAGGTAATATAATAAAGGATTATTCTTGGAGCGATTTTTTTAACTTGTTTTTAAGCAATTCTTTTCTTACTTGTTTAACATGTTGATTATTTTCAATTCTGTGCTTTAATGATTTATTATTATATGTTACTCCATTTCGTTTTCCATTATTGTATAATCCCATAAAAAACCAAAAATAGTGTTTTTTTAATAGTTATTTAACCATTAATATATTTAAAACCTATTAAAACCGACATAATTAGTCCTAATATCTACAAAATTTTAAAGTATCCAAAAGTATAAATACTAAAATATTTGTAGGGTTAGTTGAATTTCTAAGTTTTTCTGGAGTTTAATGAGAGGAGTAACATTTAAGCCTTGATAAATCTCTTTATAACCATCTTCTGTATATGCATATGCTATAATTGGGAATTTATTGATTTTTATTGAATCAGTTTTACTTGATATATTAAGCTCAAAATTCAAATCGTAATTGCTATCATAAGCTTTAAAATGAGAACCACTATATTGAATTTTACTCAATAGTTTTCTCTCATTTTTGTCTTTAATATTTGCTTGTTCACTTTCCCAATAACATTCTTCAGTATTCCCATTAAAGAAAATGGGGATATCAATTGCGAAATTTAAATTATTTATAATATGGCTTAAAATTTTTTCTTTTCCTGGAATTTCGTCAAAAATGATCCTTACTATAACCTTTAATTCGTTATTTTCTATGTAAATATCCTTAGTAATTCTTACAGGATTCCTTTCATTTGAATCTGTATCTTTTATACTACCAATTTTTTCCATTTCTATAATTGCTATTGTTTCTTCTTTTTCACTACTAGTAACTCGGAAGCTTTCATTAACGAAATCTCCAAACTCATAATATTGATCTGCCTGGAGTTCTTCAAATGAAACTTCATTATGTAAAAATCTTAGGCGTAATAAACTCCTTCTAAAACGATCAACCATAACTTCCTTTGTCTCAAGTTTTTTGCTTTTATGATAAGCCTCTGGCCATCGTGTTAGGGTATTTAAAAGATTGTAAGATTTCGGTTTATAGTCTAATTCAAAAATAGTCCCACCATCATTGGGATTAATATAAACATTAAATATATTCGATTCAATTAAGTATTCCGTTTTACTATCTTTAATAAAATCAATTGGCGTAATATAGATATAAGATTTCAATTTTGGGTTAACCAATGCATTTATTTCATCTATTATCTTCTCAGCGTTAATAAGATGTGAATAAACTGAAAATCTTAAAAATTGTAAATAAATGCCTCCAAATAATCCATGCCAATAACAGTCATTGCATTGTGCTTTATATATTTCATCCCAAGCTTCACTAATTTTTTTTAATATAACAGAAATAAGTTGTTCATTATCATTTTTTAGTAGATTTTCTTCAGCAAAAATCAATTTATTTCTTACATGAATCATTTTTTTATGCATATTATTGGATTCTGGATATTTTACTAGAAAATATCTCCAAAATCCGCCTTTTAAAAATTGGTACATTTCTTTCTTAGTCTCATCATCTTTAAGTGATTTTCGAATTCGTTTAAATTTTTGGCGAATATAGGTTGGTAAAACCCATTCTTCCATTTTATCATAACTTGCGGTTGGTAAATATACTAAATTCTTTGCTGAAAATTTGTCCATATATTCAGAGAGAGTTAGAGATTTTATCCAAGTATTATTCCTAATTTGTTCAAAAAAAGCAGGAATAAATGGCTTCCCATTATCTCCATCATGATGGCCTTGACCCTCTACGTAACAGATTTGATGAGTAGTCCCCCATACTCCCATTTTTTCTGCGTCAGATATTAGCAAGGCAACTTTATCCCCAATATCATCCGCATTTTTTCTCAAATAGTCAATAGATAAATAAGTTGGTTTCCATGGTGTTAAATACCTCAGTTCTTCATTGATAGGAAATACTCTCAATGTTTTTCCTTCATCCTCAGTAATATATGAATAGAAAGTATCTTCTTCAGTTACCCCAGTAGCGCGAAAATGATTATCATCAACAATAACGTATTTTAATCCAGCATCACTTAAAAATGAGGGATAATTTGGTTCCCATACTCTTTCTGATAACCAAGCACCTTTTACTTCCAATCCAAACTCTCTCTTAATAAGATCAGTTAATTTCTTTATTTGGGCGATTTTGTCACGATAAGGAATTATAGAAAAGATCGGTTCATAATATCCCCCTCCTATGATTTCTATCTGATTCCTTTTAGCCATGATTTTTAATTTCTCTAGGAAATCAGGCTTATTCTTAAGAAACCACTCTAATAGGTTTCCAGAAAAATGAAGTGTAAATTTGATATCATCAAAATCAAATATGTTATCAATAAGAGGTTTGTATGACTTTTTATACACATCTTCAAACACCCATTCAAAATTATCTACAGGTTGGTGAAAGTGGAAGACTATAGGTAAATTAATGTTCTTTTCAGGCATTTTTAAGAATTTACAATTTATAGTTTTAAATATATGTAAAAATTTTTAATTATAAAAGATAACTAATTCTATTACTAAAAATAGAAAAGTTTTGGTCTTTATGTTAAATTATTTTGATAAGAATTTAATCCAAGGAGTATATAATTCCAATGAATTTAAGGGATGGCTTTTATCTCGTCGCTGGTTTGGCGATAAATCAGCTCTATCAAATTTAGAATTTGACGTTTTGATAAAATATTTTGAAATCATCGCAGATAGAATTATGCTGACAATAATCGAAGTTAAAACGCAGCATTATTCTAAGCCTTATTTTATACCTTTAATTTATTATGAAAAAATTGAAGAAATTCTTGAAAGTACTGAAAAAACACGCAATAATATTGTAAGACTTACTGAGAACACTTTCAGTAAAAAATTAGCAATAACAATTGATGATGAACAAAAAGTAATTACACTTAACCTATTAGAGGCAGAATTTTGCATATTATTCTGGAAGAAAATGCTATTTGATGCGGGTATTTCAGAAAAGTTTCCATTATTTAGTCTAGAATTGACGTTGTATAACAAACAGTTTGAAGACGAAATAAATATGCAAAAGGTACAGAATTTAATAGAAGCATCACTCTACCCGGATAGATATGAGCTTTCAATAAATCAATTAGGAAAAGGGAATACTACAAACATATTATTTTCATTAAACTTATCTAATAAGAGAGCTCCCGCTCAAAAAGGAATTTCGTATGTGCTAAAATCTTATAAAGATTATTCAATAAGTTTAGAACCATCTATACTATTTGTATTAGTTAAAAATATGTTTCCAAATGCGCCGAAAATCTATGGAACTATCACATTACAAGAAAGAGATATAATTGGGATAATTGAAAGTGTTCCTAATATAGGTAACTTGGGTGATATCTATTGGAATGAGCTTAATAAAATGATTAACACTGAATTCATGGATATCAATAAGGACTATTCTAAATTTCTTGATAAATCAAATACATCTCAATTAATTAAAGAAAAGTGCAAAGAAACTCTATTAGTATCTTCTGAGATAGGAACTTATATTAATAATTTACATAAATCATTGATTTTACCCTCTCAAAAAGAGTATAATTTAGAAACAGTTGATAGCAGAATATATCTGAAAGATTATACTGAAAAATTAAATTCAATGATTTCAAATCTAAAAATTCATATGACTGACCAACCAGAAAGTACTTTTTACAATTTGCCAAAAATCAGTTCAATTCTTCTTGATATTAAAGATATTATAGAACAATTCCGTTCTGAATATAAAGAATCTCAAATTGAGATTCAGCCCGTGCATCAAGATTTACATATGGAGCAAATTTTATATAACATTGTTGGTGGGAAATATTCTTATTATTTCATAGATTTCGAAGGCGACCCACAACTCTCTTATGAAGAAAAGAAGAAAAAATTTCCAGTTGAGAAAGATTTAGCCTCATTTTTAAGAGCTCTGAGTTATATCAAATTCAATACTTTACTTAAGTTTATTGATAAATATATCATACAAGAACACAAATATGAAGTACCGGAAGAAATTCTTTATAATCTTTTTTTCAGGAGAGCTGCTCGACCTTTAAAAAAGGTTCTTGATATTATCGTTGAAATCATTAATTTATGGGAATCCAAATTAATGGGAAAAATTATGAAAAATTTAAATCCAGATTATACCTTAACAACTTATTTCTATATAGAAAGAGCGCTCCATGAATTAAATTATGAAATCCTATTTAGACCCAACATGGTAATTATTCCCATTCTAGGTTTAAAAGAGATTATAGATAAAAGTTAAAATTAACTCTATTTTCATCTTAATTTTCAAAATCTATTCTTCACTCAATTTAGCAAATTCAAAGGAAAAATGGGATGATGATATCTCTACTGGTTGAACTTCTTTCTTATAGGTAGCTCTTATTTTACTCTGATCCTTAATTTTCGAAGTTGTCCAATCCGTATTAAAATCTGATTGGTTGAAAAGTCTCCATATGAAAGCTTCAACAAATTTTTGTGGACCAAATTTTTTATCTATTAAAATATGATTGTTTTCACCAATGAATTTACGAAAAAAACCAAGATTATCACATAAATCTAATTTATACTTAATATTATGTAATTTCCCATATATTCTTGCGCAATCATTAATAAAACGAGCTAATTTTTCACCTAATCTTATTTGTTCATCTTCATCCTCATTCTCGATTAATTTTCTCAGATAGCTTTTTTTAACTATTATAAAATCTCGGTCATTCAACGATTGAATTGATCCTTTTTGCTTTATTACATATTTTGAAATTTCTAGATAATTTCTTATAAGATCGGCTTTAGAAATACCCAATTTTACACGTACCTTGTCAATATTTTTATTTAATTCTTCATCAATTCTAACTGTTATAACACTTGTTGGATCTTTTAACTTATTTCGCCTATCCAAATTATCTCCTCTTGTGGTTGAAGTTTTTTGAACAGGATTTGGACTCATTTATAGTATCCTCATCAATTTTTGTTTGTAATATTTGTATTAATTTATAATATATGTAATAAGAGTAACTTATGAATATAAATGATTGTGTTTTACTTTTTTCATCAAATTTTACATTAAAGTAAAATGATAGATAAGGAACTTTTTCCTGCTAGATTGTTTATAAATTATTAATATTATCAAAATTTCAGATTTTATTGAAATATATTTCAAAATTTTTTATTAATGTAAATTTAGATTAATTTATTACGTTTAGATATAATTTAATAAGTTTCTTAACTTTCAATAGGCGATTTAAGATAATATTGTACTTTTATGATAACTTTATGAGCTTTTTAGTTATTAAATTAGAACTACTTAATTTTTTATAATTTTAAAAATGGTATAAAAACTATTATCAAGTGTTAAAATAATCGAAAATTTATATTTGTGGGAATTTTATGGTATTTTTTTAATAAATTTTGGAGATATTTTTATTATAACAAAAAATTTAACCCTAAAAACTCTTTGGTTAAATATTGAGTCCAATTTAATTGATGAGCTAATTAAATTATTAGAGAAAATTGAAACCTAAAAAATTTTTATAGAAATAACAGTTTATATTAGTAATATTTTAATTTATTTCATTAGACAAATATCTATCTAAATAAAATCTTATTTTAGATATACGATTTTTTTAATATCAATTGTAAGTATTGTAGTTATATAGTAATCATTGATTACAAATGAAACACAAGGTAAATATAAATACCGTTAAAAATATTGATTTACTGTAGACAACCATAAAAATTTTATTAAGGGTTGGATAAGGAGTTATGGAAATCACACATAATGATATTTTAGAGGTTAATTTACAAAATAATACTGAATCTGTATCAATAGATTCAGATGAGCAAATCGAGAAAATTGTTAAAGCTCTGTCTTCAAGAACAAGACGTCAAATACTTCATTATATTCAAGAAGAACCGATGGATGTTTCGAATATTGCATCTAGTTTGGATATGACAGAAGCGAATATATCAGCACAAATAAAAAAGCTTGAGGAAGCAGGATTAATAACGTGTGATTATGCTTCAGGGGCTCATGGAGTTAAAAAAATTTCAAGATTAAAATTTACTAAGCTTATAATACAGTTTTAAACGCTTTCAATTTCTATAATTTAAATTAGTAAAAAGTAATTGAATTTCATTATTTATTTTATTCAGCTAGATATTTTTACTGGTTTTATTGTTTTTTTCACAAGAGGAATAACTTCACTTTGTTTTTGAAAAATTTTATGATTATTGATATTCAATACTTTATTACTCTTTCCTTTTGCCATTATTTCTCTCATTTCTTCAGAAATTATTGATGAAGTCATTCCCATTGTATGAAGCATTTCAACGCCATTTACAATACAAGTTTTAACAAATCGAGGAATATTTCTCCCCATCCAATTATATTTCCCAAAAGGATTGCAATATCTTTTTGCGAGTGTCCTAAGCCAATTACCACTTAAATAGTATGCGGAGTAGGCTTCAGCTACCAATCTATATATCTCTAAGTTAGATAATTGTTCTGTTCGCATCATTGGATGAAATAAATTGTAATGTTTGTAATTATGACTAGTAACCATTTTTTTTTCTATCATTTCATTATAAAAATCAGTTCCTGGAAAAGCTGTTATAGGCGTAAATTGAATACAAGTTAAATTTAGAGATCTAGCATATTGAATATTTTGTCTCACCATCGTTTTAGTCTCTCCGGGAAATCCAATAATTACCCCTCCAAAAATCGAAATTCCACGATCTTGTAGCGAGGAGACCACTTTTCTCACCATATCTGGAGTGGTATTTTGTTTATTCATTGCGTCCAGGCTTTTTTGATGAACTGATTCAATTCCAAGGAATACTTGCCTCATACCAGCTTTATGCATTAAATCAATTAACCAAGGATTTCGATATAATGTATCAACTCGAGATTGGCAAGAAAAATACATTTTATTTGGAACACCTGAGCGAATAATTGTTTCAAGTATTTCCTTTGTTCGCTTTATTTTGATAGTAAAATTATCTTCACAGAAGAAGATAAAATCATTTTTCCAATCGATATCATAAATTTCTTGCATAATTCTTTTAGTTGATTTTGTTCGATAAGTGACAGGACGATTGGCATTTCTCCACATCTTTATAATACAACAGAATTTACAATTATGTGGACAACCTCGTGAAGATTCAAGTTGAGCAACTCTTGCACCTAAATATATATATTTTCTATCATCTAATAAATCTCTACGTGGCATAGGAAAGTTATCTAAATTAGATTCCAATTTTCTATCTTTATTATGAAGTACTTTACCTTCTAAATCTTTATATGAAATACCATCAATATCCTTTAATAAAATATTGGTTTTATTTCCGTCGAGATAATCTATTAGTTCCCGGAATGTGTATTCACCTTCGCCCCGAACTGCATAATCTATTGCAGGATGTTTTGCTACAAATTCAGGAGCTAGAGTTGGTTGATATCCCCCAATTATGGTGGTACATCCATGTTCTTTTGCTATTTCAGCCACTTCGAATGCGTGAGAGATCTGTGGTGTCATACTTGTAAGAGCCACAATATCATATTGATTTAATAATGAGCGAAATCTCTTTTCATTATATTTATGAACCTTAAAATCAAATAGATTAGCATCATGTTCCGGAACCATAGCAGCAATTGATATAAGGTTCAAAGGAGGTCCCTTAATTATGGCATCAAGCCCAGAACTAAGACGTGCAGGATTAACATATAATATTTTCAATATTGTTTCTTACCGATCGATTTTGTTTTATTTGAAGTTTTTTTAAGGAAAGCTTACTGTTTTCTATCTACTGTTCCTTGAACATTGTAGATATTTAGAAGAAGCCTTGAGAATTGTTTTTATCCATTCTCTCCTTATTAAAACATTTAATTATTTAGTATTGTTAGATCTTAATAAACTTTGTTGTTTCTACATAGATGATTTTGTCTTTAAAATTTATAAAAAAAGATCACAAATTGAAAAATGAATCATATTTAAATTAATTTTTTGATATTTTTCAATTAAATTTGTGTATAAAATAAAAAAAATATATAATTTACAATTCAAAAAGCTTTTTTCATGAAAGATGGAAATTCTTTATGTAATATGATAAAGCAAGGGTACCAGAAGGGGGCTTGCGAAACTACTTTAAAAGATAATTTAAAAAAGCCAGCCTGCCAAGCAACGCTGAGATATATAAAGAATCAATATCATAGAGTAATATCTGCTATGCATTTATCAAGACCGGAGGATTATTTCTCAATTTATCAATCTGGTTGTAATCATAACTGTCTTAAATGTCATTCGTGGGAATTTTCAAAACATTTTAATGGTAAATGGTATTCTACAGATGATATAGCCGAAAATTGCAAAAAATATGCAGAGTATATTACAGTTCTTGAACCACGTGAGCGTGCTCTAATGTATTATGCTAATGATTTATGTAAACATTGTGGTTCTTGTATTATTTTTAATAAAAGAAGCCCATTGTGTCCAAATAAAGTTTCCCGAGATAAAATTGTATTTGGACCTCAAGGTTTTGGACCCGCCAGAAATATTGTTGCATTTACAGGAGGAGATATTGCATGTCAGGCAAATTTCTATGCTGAAGCAACAAAAAAAATAAAAGATAGATGTGATAATCTTCATGTACTTTTAGAAACCAACGGATTTGGGCTTACTCCTAAGAATTTAGATCTCCTTCAAAAAGCAGGATTAGATTCATTTTGGCTTGATATCAAAGCATTTGATGAGGATAAATATAGAAGATTATGTGGTACTTCAAATAAAACCGTTCTAAATTCACCAAAAGAAATAATTAGAAGGAACTTTGTTTTAGAAATTCTTACAGTTTATATTCCAAATTTTATAGAAATGGATCAATTTGAAAAAATTGCTCAATTAATTATGGAAATAGATGAGAATATCCCTTTTCATATTTTAGCTTTTTTTCCACAATATAAATTACATTTGTATCGATCACCAAATTTAGATGAGATTATAGAAACTTTTAAAACTGTTAAGGAAATTGGATTAAAAGAAATTCAACTTGGAAACATTGGAGTCTTTGCTAAAACTGATGAAGAAATTAAAAAATTAATTAAAATAGTTGGAAAAGACGCCATTTGAATAATAACAAAAGAAATTTAAAGTAAATTTAAAGGATTTATTGCTTTTTTTAATAGTTAGTTTAGTAGATTAAAACCTTATTTAAAGTAGGATATAAGCGTGTTTTTAATCAATTCAAAATGACCTAAATTTGTCTTTAAAAGGTCATCAAATGATTCTTTTATTCCTACCTTTTCTATTCTTTCAGTAATTTTATAATAAGGAGATTCCTTTAAATTTTTAACAAGTTCTTTATTTTCATCAAGGCCATCCAAGAGATAATTAATGGGACTAATTTCATGAGTATCTAGCATTGCTTGAATGATAGCCATTAACATTGTATCAAAAGTAATTCTTAAAACAACTTCATGGTCAAAATCTGATTTAATCGGGAAAAGATATGACTTAAGCATAGAGATTGATTCTTTAAATAGATCAAAAGATTGAATTCCTAATTTTTTAATCCTCTCATTATGGGCACGATTTTCAGAAGCTCTCAAACATAATGCAGAAACGGTTTGATATTCTGCTACAAAATGAATGAACCGTGCTTTAGCATTTAAAAATGTTTCTTTTGATTCTTCTTCATCAATTATATTGTCTAAATCATCTAAAGCTTTCCTAAAGTATGTTGCAATGTCATAAAACTTTTCTGCAGATGCTTCAAATTCTTTTTGAGATAATAAATTAAATGCTCGTTTCTCCTCTATCTCATAAATTTCATCAAATTTGTGTATCTTCATCACTGCTTTTAAGATTAAACGTTTCCCCCAATCTTTTTTTATGCTAGAGCGTTCAAATGATTGACCTGCTTTTAGAAGAAATACTGATGAAAGACTATTATATTCTTCAGGATCAGTTTCATACAAATAATCAGCGGCTTGTTCCCATGATTCTCCGGCAGTTTCCCAATCATGCATCCTAAATGCAATATTCCCCAATTGAATTAAAAGTTTAGCAGTAACCTCATATATCTTCAATTCTTCTGTTTTTCTTATTATTGATTTCAATCTATATATAGCTTGAATATTATTTTGATATCTTGAGATAATTTGCGCAATTCTCGCAAATAATTCATCTAGTTTAATATAACTTCCTAAATCAAGATATATTGAAGCTGCTTTTTCATAAAATTGGATTGCTTCTTTTCCTTTTCCTCGATCAGCAAGATTTTCTGCTTGATCTATTAGCTTTATTGCTTCGAGTTCTTTTTCATCATCATAACGACTATTAATCATATTCTTCAACTTATCAAATCAATGGATCGAATATTTACAGAATCTTTTAAAATTTCTATACAATTTACATGTAAATTGTCTTAATTAAGATATTAAAACCTTAGTATTAATAGCTTTTTATCAATTTTTATATGCATATAATCTACTGAAATTATTAAATCTTTAACTTTCATCAAGTTGAAAATGATTAAAGAGTCTTAAATTTGCATTTTTAAGTATATTCTTGAACTCCATTGACTGATAAACGGAAGCAAATGATTCTTTAGCATCTTCAATTGGTCCATAAAATATGAAGTTAGAAAACCAAGTTACGATAAATGTTATACTTGCTCTTCTATATCTTGTATGAAACTTGAGATTCAATCGCGGGGAGGAATATTGAAAAAGAAAAAGATTTGGAGCTGTACCGACCGGAAATTTTAAAGATTCGCTAATCAATTGTTGAGTCTCTAATATATGGGCTAAGCTTTCTAGGTTAATAACTCCACCATCAACCCAAATTTTCTCCACGCCAATACTTTTTAATCCCTCTATTATACTCACATTATTAGGTTGACTTTTTTCGGTGATATATGAATATCTTTGAGTAGAAGTCATATTTTCTGATCCAAGAATTAAGATTACTACTGATTTTATTCCAAATTTTTGAATCGCTTCTACTTCCTTTTTATTTTTCAGATTAGAAATAGAATTGTAAATATATTGATCTGATTTAATACCCCGTTCTTTGAGATATTCAATTCCAGCTATTCTAGATTCAAGATTTCCTCCCAATATGAACGGAGGAGTAAAATGATCCAAATAAAATTCCAAATATTTAACCATGGATTCAGGAGTAATGGCGGATATTTCTATTAGATTAGGAATTTTATATTGTTTTGATAGAGATAACTGAGTGTTGATGCGTTTCTTGGCTTTTTCAATATTAAAAACTTTAGGATTCCTCCTATCAACAATAGTTTCATTTTGATAAAAAATAGTACCAATTAAAATAGGAGGTAACTTAAATTTTCCTCTTCCTAATTTTATATTACCATACAAATAATACTCAGACTCAACCATTTTTTCTTTTGCTCGCTTTTCAAGTTATTTTACTATAATAAGGATTATAAATTGTAATTTTAAAAAAGTTTCATTAATTAGTTTTAATTGCTAAAAATATAATTATAATTCTATATGTATGAAATAAGTATATAGAATATGTTTCTCTTATTTACCCAATTTCATCTTAATATCAAGCTCAGCAATCAACCAGCACAATACCTCGTATGTTGGTCCTGAAAAATAGATTTCTGCAGCTTTTTCTTTTACTCTTTGTTCCTCCCTATATCTCATATCTCCTTGTGCTAAAAGTTGTCTTTTAGCTAACATCCAACATAATTTATCATATGTTAAATTCAGCTCTGAAAGAAAGTAAGCCGCTACACTTATTTGGTGCTGTAAATCGTTACTATTATCATTCATTATTAATCAAAATTCTTTTTATTGTAATTATTATTATTAATGGAACTTTTAATAAAGGTGCAACTTGAAATCGCAATTCTTACAATGCCCGTCTGTCAAATTCTTAAAACAATCTTCATGGTAGAGGATATTGCACTGGAGATTACCACATTGAACTGCTGGGTGTCCCTTCTCAAAAATTAGATTACAAATAGGACATGCTTTAAAAAGAGCTTCTTCTCCAAGTATACTAACATCTTGAATATATTTAGCGGGTATTATTTCGGGTTTTTGAACGACCTCTTCTTTTGGAGTTTTGGTAAGAATTTTTAATTTTTGAATTTGAGTAACTTCTATTGGAATTTTTAGAAGGTAAAAACAATGTGGACACCTAGCAGTACCAGATCGCCGTACTTGATGATCTTTTTGAGAATCTGCCCATGCTGCTAAACAATGTATATGAAAGGGAGTTGTGCAATTGGGACAATATCTACCGGTAACATAGAAGGAGCCTTTAGTATATGGATTTTGATCAGAAAAACAAATTGAACATTTCTTAAAGTCTACTTCCCCTCGTATTTGTTTAGCGCGTTGTTCTTGATCTTTCGTTAAATCTTGAACTCTCAATAGATCTGCAGCAATTTTCCTAAGAAAAGCAGGATTTTCGATTAAATTCTCTTTTTTTGCTCCGTATATTTTATAATTATCATCAGCTATTTCTCGTGCTGATCGAATAAGAGACTCAAGATCATTATTATAAAAATATCGTCCACCAGTAATATCACTTATTCGTTTAAGAATATTTTCTTGCCTTGTATTTCCAATACCAAATGTATCAATTCTAATATTTAATCCTTGAGCTAAGCGTGCCATTTTTAGAGGATCTGCAGCAGTTTTCATAGGATTTCCATCCGAAATTAAAATAATTCGTGGTGTTTTAGCACCAGCTTTACGTAACTCTGCAACAAGTGTTTTAATTGATAATGCTAATCCATCACCAATAGCTGAATATCCACTACATGTCAAAGAATTTAAGGTTTCAAGTAGATTTTCTTTAAAATTTGAACCTGTAAAAGATATAATCTTTTTCGCTTTATTAGAAAATTTTATTAAAGCAAATGAGCTTAAACTATCTAAACTGAACCTCTCCTCAATTAATCTTTTCGCTGAAGCAATGCAACATGTTAATCGGTTAGGCGTAAAATCTTTTTTAAACATCGATCTTGATGCATCTATGCAAATAACGAGATTTTCGGGTATTCTATTCTCTGACATCTTATTTTAACTTTTTATTAGCTATACTCCTCAAAAAACAGTATAAGCCCTTATTGATTCAATCGATTTTTAAATGTTTATTAATTACTAATTAATTAATACTGCTTCAATTAGATAAAGTTTTTTTTTACAAAGCAATATATATTTAATAATACCTTTTTTTACTATTAAACATAAGAATATAAGTTATAAAAAAAAAAATAATTAATTTGATGCGTAATGTCAGAAAATACTGGTAAAAATGTTGCTATTAAAGATTTTTTTAAAAGCAATGTTTTAATAAACGAACTCGAAGAAGTTTTAAGACTCAAACCAGAAACTTTGATAGGAATTGATAATGTAAATTCAGAACACTTAATTAATAATGGAATAAAAACAATAGGAGATTTAGCTGCAGTATCATTATCGAATTTACCTGAGATAAAGGAGATTCTTCCAACAATATTACAAAAATGGGTGAAAATCGCTCAAGTAATTAAAAAAAATGTACAAGAACAACTAAAAAGACATAAGAAATTATTAATGATCGGTTTAGATTATGGCGGTAAAACATCTATTCTCGCATTAGTTCAAGAAAAATTCTCAATTATTAAATCACTTCTACCAACAAGAGGTGTAAAAAGGGAGAAGTTGGATTTCTTTGGATATCCAATAATCAGCTGGGATCTTGGTGGACAAGTACAATATAGAGAAAAATTATACTTTAATAGACCTGAACTTTTCTTTACTGAAGCAGATATTGTACTATATGTAGTTGATAGTCAAGATCCCGATAGAATTCCTGAGGCTGCAAACTATTTTAGGGAAGTTTTAAAAGTTTTAGAAGAATTACATGAAAAACCCTCGATTCTAGTAGTATTAAGTAAAAGTGATCAAGATGTGCGTAAAACACTCCAATGGCAACAAAATGTAACAAGTATAAAAAATAAATTTAACAGTATTGTAGATGAATTTGAAGAGTTCTCAGTCGATTATACTGATACAACAATTTTTCAGAGAGAAACTATAATGCAAATGTTTAGTGTTGCATTAAAAAAAGTATCTGATACTTCTGAAATTATCGAACATATACTTGAAGAATTTACGCATCAAGTAGAAGCAAAAGCTTCAAGCATAGTTTCAATGGATGGACTAATTTTTGGAAGTTATACAGGTACAGATACGGATGAAATGCTGGTCAATAATACAGCTTTGTTACTACAAACTCTCTCGAATTTTTATAATTCTATTGGTTTAATACGAGAAAAATCAATACGATTAGACTTACCACTTAACGGATTTACAATTCGAGGTGAAAAATTGTTTGATTATTCTGAATTACAAATACCAGTATATTTATGGATGCTTACTCAGAACCCGAATTTAGTTGAAGGAAAAATAGATTACTTTAAAGAGCAACTACTTCCGTTAATTAATCTTTTCCTTTAATTTATTGTTCTAAACAAACTATCCGAAATTTCAAAATTTATTCTTAAAGAACAATCAATATTTTAATATTTATAATGATTCCAGTTCTTTATTCGCCCTTAATAAAAATTCATTACATTTATCCAACATCTCAATAGCTTTGTCTAAATTCATAACAACTGTTTCTATTCCTTTTTCTTCAGCTATATTTCGCCATTTTAAAAAATTCTCTTTATGGGAATCATTATGATCAGCCCAATGGACGCATAATTTTGATAATTTTAATAGGTCTTTATCTTGTTTGTCCATCTTATTTCACATTTTTAATATAATAATAGATAATAATTAAATTATTCATTACATTAAAGTTACTTCTTTGGTACAAGTAAAAGAATGGTTGATATAATATATATTAAAAATCTTCACAAATTTTAAATTTCTGATTATTAAATACGAAGATATAAAAAAAGAAAATAAAAGAATTATAATAAACTAAGTTCGACACAATCTTTTTAAAAGGGTTGGATCTATTATCTCTTTTGGTTGCCAGTCTTTTTCTTTCAGATATTCTTGGATCTCATCTTTCATATTAATTGGAATATCTGCTTCAAGGCGTATGAATTTTTCTAAGTCATTCGGAAATTTAACGCCCTTATATTTACGTTCTAAATCGATCCAATGAGACAATTTTATCATTCTTCCTTTACTATTATCAGCAGGTCTTAATGCTAATTTCGCAACTAAACAAATAGCCTGTTCAATACTTTCAGCTGGAGTTAAAAGATGTTCAGGTCCAGGTCCAACTAGATGACCCGAAGTTCCATCACGAGCATTAAACACTTTCCAAGATTCATCATCATATGATTTGCCAAGATACATACGTCGATATTCTGCACCATGTGGTCCAATTACAGCGGGAACACCTAATCCATTAGCCATACTGGCAATACTAGCTGCTTTTTGAGAATATGCACCCCAAGCAACACCAACAGCACCAACTCTATTTAAAATATAATCTGCAATTTCTTCAAAATTACCACGTAAAGGTCTTCTGGCAAATATATTTGCAACTTTACAAGCTGCACCTGTGATCCAAGCATTAGCTACACAACTTCCAACATTAACTAAACATCCCCGATCAAAATCACCAGAATATTTCTCATATAGAGTTTTACCGTCTTCATCCTTAACAAGGCCAATATCCATAGCACCACAACCACTAACTACCACTATATAGTTTCTTCTAAGAAATTCCTCTGCCATAGTATATAATTCTCGAATATCGTGAGCATAATTTGAACATCCTATAATCGCAACTATTCCAGGAATTTCACCTAAGACAATTGGAGCTCCTACGTTTCGAATTTCTGTATCTTGAATTGGTCCACGTCCAGATCTGCAATTATATTTCTCAGTTCTGATGTATTCTCTTGATGCATGCATTATTAAAGTTAAGGGAGATACATTCTTCATGCAATCTTTTTCACATCTTCCACATCCTAAACATTCATCAAAAACACTTGCTAGTAAAGAAAAATCACCATCCTTTGCTAAATTTACACCTTCTACAAGAGGTAAATCATTAGGACAATTTCTTTGACAGTTTCCACATCCATTACAATTCATTGCCATAGCAATACATCCTTGTTCGTCTGGAACACCACTTTTTGCATTTCTGATAGGTTTAATCTTTACAGCGGTTTCAGCTGCAACTGCGCCTGCTTTTATTGGATCTAAAATTAATACACCATCTAATTTACCACTTACTAAATCATCAACGATTTCCTTAACAGGATCTCCTGTTCTATCAGGTAATCCACCCATAATTTTTTCATTTGTCGTAATATATGGTGCTCCTACCTTTTTAGCCTCCTCATATGTTTGTAAGACAACACACTGCTCATCAACCATTACAACATCAGCTAAACCAGAACGGATATAATGTAATTGTCTTGAATAAGATCCGATTATTTTTGCTCCATCATAATACCTTGTTAAATCGTGAGCTGTACAACAAATCGCTCCAACATCAACTTCATTATCTAAACCCTTTTCGCGAATATAATCTACTAATTCTACTCCAGGAGCGACATTATGTCCGATCATTAAAACTTTTGCTTTTTCCGGGTTTAAGGTACCCATTCCTAACTCGACTATTGGCGCATTAGGATCACCTACTGGCATTCCATAAGCTGCAATTTGTACTGCATCTGATACTTCCATTCCTACTGCATCGCATAATCCTGCTAAAAAGCTTTTTGATTCATAATCTAAATGACTTGATTCTTGTCCTGTATGCCCCGCCGCTAACAGTTGGGTTATATTGTAATGCACCCAATCCATTGCAGTTTCTAAATCTTCCAATGTTTCAGGTTTCATTCCAACAATTAGACGAGTTAACGGCATTTCTACAGCAATATTGTTACCGAAATTGAGTGGAACATTGCCATATTTCTCTTTAAGCCAATGTAAGAGATGATCACCATGCGCAGAATGACAAGCAGCACCTATACAACAAGCAATCTCGACTATACGAGCATTTTGTGTCTCCATATTAATTCCACAAGCCCCTGTTCTTCCCTTTGAGAGATTACATTTACCATAGGTACACAAGCAACACATATCGCAATTACCGTATATGCACTGATCAATTGTGCATATATATCGGCATATATGTGGGCTTGTATCTATCCATTAGCTTAAAAAACCAATCTCTTAATGTAGGAATATGAGGCATTGGATGTGGACCCATAGGTTCCCATTCTGTTTCATCTCCGTAAGCAATCTTACCAGTGGTTAATTCGAATCCTTTAATGGTACCGAGAGGTCCTTTATACTCATCAATTTTTATTTTTGCCCCTTTTTGTTCCAAAGGTTTATCACATCAATATTTTGTTTTTTTAAATTAAAATAGAATAATATGTATTTTTATCTTTGAACATATTTTAAATTTATTTTAGAGATTTATTTCTACAAATAAGAGATTTTGGAAAATTTAAAAGTTAATGTTTATATTCAAAAACTTAAAATGGAATGTAGATTAAACAAGAAAAGTGTGAAACTTCACACTTATTAAATAATTTTTTCAACTAAGTTTGTATTTGTATAGCTTCATATATTATTTAAAATACTTCAATAAAATAAATGATAAAAAAAAGTTAGTTCTAAATTATATTTCTTCTTAATAACTTCTGTTTAATGTATAATGTAACTATTATAATAACTCCAAGAAATGTGCCAGCAAAAATATAAGTAATATGAAAGCCAGGGATTTGATCTCTTTCAATAGTAACTAATATTGAAGTTTCTTGGCTGTTATTTGCTTTATCAATGGCAATGGCTGTTATGTTATGAAGCCCAAAACTATGATCTGCTGTATCTAAACTGTAAATTACTTCTGGATATGGATAATATGGTGGCATTGTTTCTTCTTTCATCAAATTACCATCAAAATAAATCTGAATTTTATCAAGAGCCTGATCATCGTCTCCTTCAGCTGTAATATTAATAATACCCTTTATTCCCGCATTTACCTTTGGATTTGTTATAGATATTGTTGGAGATGTTGTATCTGGAGGCGCAGTTCCATTTTGATTTGCAGTAATATATGTTGTTTCAACTTCTGCAATAACTCCTTCTTGTGTTTCAGCAAGTATATCAATTTTATAATCTCCTTCATTAGTCCAGAAATCTGGAAGATTAGGATTATATAGATTTCCTGTATAATTTCCATCCCTATCTTGATCTAATAATTCAATAAGTAGATAACCCGTATGTGCTCCAAGTTTTGTTCCTTCAGGAGATTCAGGGTCAGGGATAATTTCTGTTGGAGTCCAATTGGGGGGTAAAACTCTTACATATACTCTCTCAACAAGCGTATTTGTATCAATTATTGTCCATGTGGGTATGATAAAACTACTTAGATTAATGAAAACTCTCAATGTCCAAGCTGCTATAAATATTGTGGGACAATTAGTCCCCGTTCCTATCCAATAATCTAATGCATCATCCCCATCTCCACCATTAGGTAGATGCCCAAATGCATCTGTTTCATGGCCAAGCTCATCATGGTTATCATCTATCCATGGAAATTGTATGTCTCCATCGCCTACAGATTCTACATATGCTTCAGCATCTTCAAATGCTTTTCCGATTGTTTTACATTGTATTATTGATGACCAAAATCCTTCAGAGAAAGTAGCCCAATCAAAAGCAGGATTCGTATATGATCCATGATCAATATCTGTTGCAGTTAAAATAATACGATTACTTTTACTAACTGGATTGATAAATGATCCAGCATGACACGCTTCATAAATAATAAGTACTCTATTACAAGCCGTACTAGTTTCTAGTGTATTTAACCAAGTATTTAAGTCAGTATCAGTAAGTTCTGGAGTTCCAGGAATACACATGTGTCCATTGCCCCCATGATCAAACATGTAAATTCCAAGTCCATGAGTTGAATCGACTTTTCCAGCAGCCCAAGTAGTAATGGCGTTCTGAATATTTGTATGTGTTGTATCAGTATCTCGATATATCGATTGTGGATTTCCTGCTGTTGAATAAGCAGGATCTAAATAGTATATATCAGTAGCGCTAAATCCTCGATTTATTAATGCCTCATAAGCCTGATCACATCCATTTCTTATTAAAGCCAGTTTATCGTGATCTGATCGGTCTCCTGCTATTATTATCCATGCAGCTAAGCCTAAACTTACTGCAGTTTTAGGTTTCTCAGTTAATATAGTTTTAGTTCTAAAATCAATTAAATTCACGTTGGTTCCAAAAGAAAGTAAAGAAATCGCAAATAATAAAAATAAAAATTTTTTAAGGTCAATTTTTTTCATAGTGTTTTCAACCCTCATTTTTCTTTAAATAGAATTTGAGTTATAGATCATCAAATTGAATATAAAAATCTATCTTAATTGTGATAAAATAAAAAGTGAACTTATAATATCCAAATTTTAGAATTTTTTAAATTTATATTGATAATTCAAAAAAGTGTTACAAAAATTAAGACTTAAAGGGCGGATAGAAAAGCAGCAACATTTTCGCTTGAATCTTCATCCACTAATGCATCTTCGAGTTGTTCTTCTATGAGCTCAAATTTATATACGCATCGCTCGTTACCTAATAAAGTACATTCAATTTCTTCTACTGTAACATCAATTTGAAGCATTTCGAACATACCTGTAAAAATACCTTGATAAAGTAAACATAAGTTTTTTGCCATAATATTATCTTTTTCTTCAAATGCGAGAGGATCTGATACTGCAATTAAGATATGATCTTTTTTAAAGACACATCTTAATTCTCCATACCCCATGAGTTCTAGAGCTTCAAGATTGCCAAAGACGACTTCTTTTTTTGTAGCCATAGTTTCTGGAAGCCAGTCTTTATTATGGAAAAATTTATCCATATAACTCCTCCCAAGTGTTTTTCCTACCCAGGCTAATATGTCATCAGCATTTGTACCTGCAAACTCGGAGAATTCAATCAAATCTATAGGTCTCAACATTAGTAAACGTAAATCTTTCTTTTTATCACCAAAAAATAATTGTCCTAGTTTCTCATCGATCATTACTTGTAATTCTTTTTTAAGTCTCTTAGACATTATTTATCCCTAATTAATTATAAAAAGAGAAATAATTAGTTTTTATTTCATATAATAGAAATTTAAATGGCTAGATATTTAAATTTAATGTTTAATGCATGAAAGCTTAATAATTTTCCAAGATTGAGAGTTTTATTATTATGTAATGTATTTAAAACTACATATTAAGAAGAGAGCAAATCAAATATCGCTGGAATTACATTGTCAATATTAAAATTGGTTTTTACTGATGTGAATAAGAAATTCCATTTTCGATTTTTTAATTTAATAAAATTATAAAAATCTGATATTTCTTCTTTTAATTTTAAAAGTTGTTCATTAAAATTTTCCTGTGAGAACTTAACTAAATCGCTTTTATTTCCTAAAACGAGTAATGGAATTCCATTAAATTCATCTTTATCTAGTACATTCCAAAACTCACTTCTTGACTCCTCAAATCTTCTTTGATTCGCAATATCAATCATATAGAGAATAATATTAGATTCCTGAATCCCAATCAACCATTTTGGTCTAAAATTTCTCTGTCCAGGCATATCCCAGATTGCTAATAATCCTTTTTCATCTACCGGAAGATATTCAATATTAAATTTACGAGTTGGAGTGAAGTAATTATCATTGAATTCACCAGTTTTTAATCGTCTTACTAAACTTGATTTTCCCACTTCATCAATTCCGAAGAGGAAAATTTTAAAAAACGCTTCTTTTTGAAAATAATAATCAAATTCAGTAGGTTTTTCAATTACTTCGTCACCAAACCGTCGAATATCTATAAACATAGATATTAATAAATTATCAACTTCTATTTCATCATCAAATGAATATCCATTACCATTATTCAAAAGTTCATTTAATAATTCTTTAAAAATTTCCTTATAGTCATATGGATTATCTTTGTTATCAAAAATTAGACCAATGATAATATTTTCATTAATACAAGAAGTGTATAAGTTTAAATCATTGATATATTGAGCAATAGGCTCATCAATCTGATAGTGATTAGAAGTTATTTGTTGTATAACATCTTTCATATCATGTTCATCAATAATTTTTTTGATAAGTAATTTATCTTTAAGACTTATTATTTCATTAGGGTAGTAAAATACATTAAGATCCTCTAAATCCTGAATTTTATTTCCTTTGAATAAAAAGATGTTGTGTAACAAATACAATTCCAAAAGTCTTAATTCTTATATGTTTGAAAATAAAATTAACTTAAAAAAAGTTTGGAATCTTGCTGATATTATATTTAAAGTTTTTGGTTTAACTTATAAAAGCTATTAACTGATAGTTATTTATAAAAGAACTCAATAAATTAATACTAAAATTAGATTAATAATTATTCTTCTTCTTTTTCTTCTTCAATTTTATCTAAAATTTCTTCTTTTTCTTCTTCAACTTTATCTAAAATTTCTTCTTTTTCTTCTTCAATTTTATCTAAAATTTCTTCTTTTATTTCATCAGTTTGTTCTTCTTCCTTTTTTTCACTAGATTCGGGGATAACTTCTTCAGAAGGTTTTGATTCAGGCTCAGCTCCGACGGGAGTTTCACAAATGGGGCACCTATTCCATCCGGGTCGTAAGCTGTACCCACATTTCGCACACTCTTTTAAACTATCATCTTCTTTCCATTCCGGAATATCTAATCCCCCTTGTCTCTTTCTTGCTAATTCTTCTAATTCCTCTTCAGTCCAAACTTCCATTCCATCTGGCAAGCCTGTTCCTCTTTCTGTGGCAAATTTTAATAGTTCTTCTTCACTCCAAGAGGGTATGTCTGACTGAGAAGTCATTCTTTTCTGTGCTTCTTCTGCCAATTCTTCAGCTGTCCATGTTTTGAGTTCTTGACCACCAGGAGTTCTTAATGAGCTTGGTACTTGAGCTTGTGGTTGTGCACTAGTTGGAGGTTGTTGCGTTGGAATATTACAGCATTCAGCTGAAAATCTTAGTAGTGCTTCAAAACACCTAGAGTATTTATTTGGATCTTTCCCTTCGTCTGTGACTAGAATTAAAGTAGTTTTATCAGTAGTTTGTGGTATCGCTATGCTATAGACAGCAATATCCGTTAAAATCCTATTAGTTTCTAAACCTGAAGTAATTCTCTCCATTGAATTCATTAATTCATTATCTTTCATTAAAAAATCACAGATTGGATCACCATGTCTTTGATATGCCTCATGATACTTTGCTAAATGATTTTTTGTAATAGTTGAATCCAGTGAATTAATTATTGCTTTTACATAGGAAAAGATTTGAGACTTAGGACCTGCTTGCGACTCATCGAGTTTATAACCACCTAAATCAATAGCACCCATAACCGGAGCAAATAATGGTTTTTCATTTTTCATTTTTCCAAAAAGAGTAGGTCTTGTAATAAGACACTTAATTTCACCATAATAAGCTATTGAATTATCTAATAACTCAAGTTTCTTGTGAAAAATTATACGTGGAACTGATTGAAATACAACATCGACCCAAGGCATTTCTTTTACAGGAATTATTGCAACACATAACTTTTCAATAAATTCACGTAGTTTTTTAGTAAAATTTTTTAATTCTTTTTTAATATCTTCATATTGTTCATTTTTTAATTCTTCAGT
>JBHLLG010000005.1:0-90866 GCA_048885925.1 Candidatus Hermodarchaeota archaeon | reverse complement strand
CTCCCAATTCTAATCCAATTGAGACTATTAATTCCATATCTTCAGTAGAAAGAGATGTTCTATCATCAAAAAGCATAGTAATCGAACCAATAATCTCAAATTTGGAAAATAATGGAATAACCGCACCAAAACTCGATTCATGTCCTATAAGAAATCTCTTAATGATCTCTGGAAAATTTTTATTAAATAATGCAACTCCTTGAGAATAAACAATTTCATAAGGATGTTTATAAATTATTAAATTATTGTTTTGTTCAAAAAAGAATTGTGGTAGTCCTCTATGGGCTTTAATTTGAGCAATTTTTTGAAGTTTATTTACAAGATAAATACAACAACCTTTTAAGGTCAGAAAATCAATTAGGTAGTCTATTGTCTTTTTGAATAACTCTTTCAAATTATTAGCTTGATTAGCTAGACTAATAAACTTATTCAAGGTGTCAATCTTTTTGGCATGTTCTTTAAGTTTTTCTTCTACTATATGGATATCAGAAAGATCATGAAATAGATATTGAATATAATTTTCATCACCTAACTGGATCTTATTCACACTAACTTCAAGATATAACTGTTTACCAGTCGATTTTTTTATTCTTGAAATGATAGGAGGTGGTTGATCAATTAAATGTTCAACTATACTTGGATCTGCCAAACCTTCATCAAATAGATCAAGATCTAATGCTTTATAGCCAATAATTTCTTCTTTGCTTTTTTCTATTAGTTTTTCAGCTTCTAAATTAGCGTCAATAATTAATCCTGAGTCGCGATTAACTATGAAAATTGCATCCCGGGCAGCTTGAAATAGTGCTTGATATCGATGCTCCGCCATTTCCAATGTTTTGATTGTCGGTTTAATTGATTCAAAATAGGAAAAAAAAAACCTCTCGACTTCTTTCAATTTATAGGGATCTGCTTTAATATCTTTAGGTTCATAGTCGAAAGCAAGGAAAGCATTCTCAAGATTTATAATATATTCAGCAAAGCCTTCAAGTAATTTGTTTGCAAGCATTAGGTTTAAGGTACTATCAATTTCTGTAATTATACTCACTAGAAAGCTTTCATAACCTCCTCGTGCATACTTATTTGGTATTTTAAAAAATAAATTTGCTGTTTTTATTTCCTTAAATATATGAATAAAAGCACCCTCAGTTTGTAGTTCAATTAAGGAAGGAATATCTTGAATTAGATCATCATCTAATGATTTTGGTGCTCTTAATACTATTTTTGGACCATAATAGGGATCAAAGCGAATCAACAATAAAGAAACAGTCAAATTTATTCACAAATCTGATGAAAAATCTCAATTTTAAAGTAATAATAGAATTATTTAAATATATTTTTATAGTAGTTGTATTGGATCCTTTCTTAAAGAATTTTAAAAGTAATCTTCTAAAATTATTGATTTTTTTACTAATCATGGAAAATTTGAACATTTATTTGCAACCAACTGAGTTTTTAGATTACAATAAAAAATCAGTTAGCACTAAAGCTTTTGAGATTACTGGAGGTTTAAAAACAGAAAAAGAAAAGGCTATAGCTTTATTTTATTGGGTGAGAGATAAAATAAAGTATAATATGAGCGCTTTTTATATGATAAAGAGCAACTTCAAAGCAAGTGTTACATTACGCAGAGGTTATGGATTCTGTGTTTCAAAAGCAGTTTTATTATCCTCCTTTGCTAGAGCTGTGGGAATCCCTGCACGTGTTCATTTGGCAGACATTAGAAATAATAAAGTAACCCAAGAAACAATTGATTTGTTAGGAACTAATAAATTCTATTTCCATGGTTATAGTGAATTATTTATTAATAATAATTGGATAAAAGTAACACCCGTATTTGATAAAAATACTGCTTCCAAAGCTGGATTTTTACCTCTTGTTGAATTCGATGGAATTAATGACGGAATCCTTTCAAAATATGACCCGGATGGCAATCTTTTCATTGAATATTTAAAAGATAGAGGTGTATTTGCTGATCTTCCTTATGAAAAAATGGATAAGGTCATAAGAAAGAAATATTACAAATATGTATTAGAAAAAGGCATTAAGACACTTAATAAAAAATAGGCAATAACTTATATCCAATTAAAAAAATCTTTAAGAATTTTCCTTTTTTTTATTTATTATGGAGGATATGGAGATTTATCTAAAACCTACAGAGTTTTTTGATTTTAATAAAAAACTAGTAAGTAAAAAAGCTTTTGAAATAACTAAAGATTTGAAATCCGAAAAGGAGAAAGCAATTGCTCTATTTTATTGGGTAAGAGATGAAATTAAGTATAATGCTTTTTCATATTATCCTAAAATTAAAGCAAATCTTAAAGCCTCTGTCACAATGCGGAGAAAATATGGATTTTGTATGTCGAAATCTACATTACTATCAACTTTAGCACGAGCTATTGGTATTCCTGCTCGTATTCATATGGTTGACATTATTAATCATAAAATTTCTCAAAGACTAGTTGACTTAATGGGTACAAAGGCGTTCCATTGCCATGCTTATAGTGAACTTTATTTAAAGGGGAAATGGGTAAAAGCAGCACCTATTTTCGATCAAAAAACTTGTATAAAGGGGAATTTCTTTCCTATGGTAGAATTTGATGGAGAAAATGATGCTTTATTCGCCCCGTATGATACAGAGGGGAATCTCTTTGTAGAATATATAGGTGACTGGGGTACTTATGTAGATGTCCCACGAGAGAAAATTGATCAAATATTTACTGAAAAATATCCAAAATGGTATAATAGTAATTCACCGAAAAATTTTATGAAACCCATTAGAAAAGAACCTTTATCTCTAGATAAATAAAGCTATTAAGAACTGTGAATAATTTAATAAAAAGACATTTCTTTTAACCCTCATTTTCGTAATAACAAACAAATCTCAAATATCGCCTTAATTGGTTATTAAGTTTTATTTTTATCTAGGTTGCCTATCCCTTTTTTTCCATTTTAGCTTATTAATTTTGATCAATAAAAATTTAAAATCAATTGCTTACTAAATCAATAGTATTAAAATAAATAGAAATTAGAACTAATCAGAGATGTTATGTTATGCCAAGTGCAATAATTCTATATGAGATCGATCCATCTTTTGGACCAAATATATTAGGTGAATATTATTTAAAGCAAGATGACAAAATTCCATCAGAAATTCTAAAGGAATTTTCTGAAAAACATGGAAAAAAAGAGCTTTTGAATGTAACTATTCGTAAAGATAATGATCGCTATTATTCTGGAAAAATCAACGCAGAATCCATTAATAAAGAAAATCTGTATCTATGTTTCCTGTTAAAAGAAGGAGAGGACCTTATATCACTAAAAAGTGCATTTAAAAACATAGAAGAAAAAGTTATTCAGGATTTTTCTAGTGATAAGAAGAAGATGACTGAGATTTTAAAAAATGGATTAAATGATATTTTGAGTTTGATACAAAAGCTACAAGAACCAAAAATAATAAAAGAGACAATGAATGAAAGAACTAAAAAGATGTTGGACGATGGAATGCTTCAAGAAGCAAGAGAATTAATTGATCTTGGCGAGGAAATTCCAGAAAAGCTAGCTGCTGAGGTAAAAATTGCTGAAGGATTATTAAATGATAAACAATTTAAAAAAGCTAAGAAAAGTTTTTTAAAAGCAGCAGAATTAGCAGCATTTATTCAAGAAACAGAAATTGCTTCCTTCTTAGAAAACAAAGGAGAACAAGTAGGAACCTTTCCTGATTTAATTAAGGAACGTGAAATATTGTATAAAGAATTCGATAAATCCATAAGCGAATTAGATCAAGAAAGATTATATCTCTATAATGATTTAGCTGATCCAATAGATAGATTAATTGAAATTTCAACTAATTTTGAAGAAGAGGAAACAACTAATATTCTAACTCAATTAAAAAATAATATAGAAAGAGCTATAAAATTAGCAAAAGAACTATATGGTTTTGATAACAAAATAAAGGAATTAATTAATAAAATTTAAAGCATGTCTTAACAATTTTAACTTTTTCTTTTTAATCTTCAGTGGGAGGAGTCTCTTCAACCGCAGGTGGTATATACTCTCCAATATCTGGAAAAACTATTTTTGCTATTTCCCACCCTTCTTTTGTAGGATAAGTTAAGGCACTTTCTATTAACTTCTCTCCGCTTTCATTATCTATTTCGAATTTATGAATTTCTGGAGTGTTATTTAATATTGATTCGAATTTTGCGCCGCTACTCCCAGTGGGTACAATTAAAATTGCAGCATCAATAGCTTTTTCCGTTAAAGCATCTTTCAATCTTTTAGCGGCATAATACCCTGCTACTCCTGCACTCCTGTCAAATGTTTTAATTGACGGAATTTCTAAACCCCATTTTTTACCCTTAACCTCAACTAAGGCAGCTAGAGTTTGAGATCTTTTTCCTAACATGAATTTAAATTCCATTTGGGTTTTGAATTTCTTTCCTTTGTTTTCGCCCACCATATTTATACATTTTAAACTGGCGCCTGCAACAGATTGAGGATTTACCTCTATAGAATATTCTTCTTCTGCTAAAATATCATCAATTGTTTTCTTAATAACTTCTCTCGGTTTAGAAAAATCAATTACTACTTCTTCTTCGATGACAGCTGGAGGTCTAGCAGTTGGTTCAATCTCAGCCCCAACTTCCAATAATTGATCAACAGTCATCTCTTCCATAACAACTTTATCAATGAATCTTCTACAGAGTTTAATAGAATTTCTTGGGTTTCCTTTAGTTTTCTCATATATCAATTCTATTAATTTTTCATTTAATGGAAATAGTGGATATAATGGAGGATTTAAATTATTATCTTCCCAGAAGACTTCCATAGATTTTGAAAAATAAATTTTTAAATCATTTAAGCTAAATGGTTTTAATTCCTGTTCAGGTTCCATTCTTGAACGTAATGGCGCATCCGAAATTTCTATAATTCTTGGCCAAATTTCTTTTAAAACAGCGATAGTAATTACTAAACCTTTTACCTCATTATACAATCTCTTTAAAATTTCAAGAAATTTCATTTCTGCAGATTCTCCTAGCATCCTATATGGACTTTCCAGCTCATCGAAATAAAGAATAAGTACTCTATCTAAATTTTCTGTAATAATTTTAATAAGGGCTAAGCACACATCATCTTCCTCGAGCACAGAATTGATCCCTAACTCGTTTAACTCCTCATCTTCTAAATCCTCTCCAAGTAACCATCTTTCTGCCAATGGTTTCTTATTTTTATCTAATTGGTAAGTGACAAGCGCTTTAACACAATCAGCAAAGACTCCAGGAAATTCTCTTATCCCCATCTGGATTACTTCTTCAGGTCTAGGTTTCTGGAAAATACCCTTTTTACTTCCTCCCCATTTTTTAACTAATTTTTCAGATACGACATCAAGTAATTCTGCACCAAGTTCCTCTATTATACATGTATAAACATGCAATAAAACACGAATACTTGCCGGAGGACTTGGAACATAAACGATAGTCCAGTCAGCAGATGTAGCAGCTTTACTCGCATCAATCTCTTCTAACTCTTCAGCACTCTCTAATTTCTTTATATTTTCTCTTTCTTTATCTTTAAATGAATGATAAGCATGTGTTTTTCCTGTACCTGCAGATCCAAGGATAGGAATTAATCGAGATGATCTATCGCGAAAGGTTTGTTGTACAAGCCTATAGACTTCTCGATCAATATGACTTCTTGGCCTCGATATATCTATAGGATCTGCGATATCTCCACGTGAGACAAAATTTGAAAAAGGGAGTAAAGGTGCTTCGCGTAGAACGTCCAAATACATATTTTTATCATCATCAGACAGCTCGCTATACATAAAATTTCAAACCATTATCTGTAATTATAGTATTTTACTTAATCTTGAATAATTTTTTATGTGGAATAAATTTATTAATTTAAACAATTTTTTCTAGAATATAAGCTAATTAGTTTTTAATTGCTATACTATTTAATTAAAAATTTTGTTTATTAAATTTAATTGATATATGTAGATTCAATAACATTTTAATGGAGAAAAAAAATGCCGAAGAATAATCCAGATGATGAAGAAGAGGATGATGAGGAAGAAGGGGATCCTTTTGATTTTTTTAAGTATTTTGGAGACCCAAGTAAGTTTTTTAGTGATCCAAATAAATTTTTACTAGATCCAAAAAAACTATTTGGATCTAAAGATTTTCAACGTTTATTTAAAGAAGTGTTTCAGAAAATTATGGAAAACTTACCAGAAGAATTACGAAACTTATCTCCAGAAGATGTTGCAAAAGAGTTCATGAAAAATAGATCTAAGTTTGGTTTTCCTATAATGTATGGCTTTAATATAAATATTGGACCTGATGGTAAGCCAACCATAGATTCATTTGGAAATCTTCGCCCAAAGCCTTATTCTGGGAAACCAGAAGTCAAAAAAGTAAGAGAACCTCTAACGGAAGTTAGTGAAGAAGGTGATAATATTATTATTATTTGTGAAATGCCTGGAGTTACGAGAGAAGACATTGAACTGAAAGCAACAACACATTCATTGACTATTTCAACAAAGATTCAAGATAAAGCTAGGAATTATTATAAGGAAATTGAGTTACCTGCGCCAATTAATTCCGATTATGCGAAAGCTAGATACACTAATGGAATTTTGGAAGTCAAATTAAAAAAGATAGATGAAAAGCACACAAATATTAAGATTGAATAAAATTTTTCACTTGTTTTAGTAAGTTATCATCTACAAATTGAGGTAAATTTTCCAAATTTGTCAAAAAACTTCAATAAGTTTGAATAAACCTTTATTAATTTCTTTAACCCATAAAACTTTAATCAATTTTAAATTGGTTTAAAAAATGTCTGAAACGAAGGGATACTTATCAAAAAGAGGTTTAATGGTAATAGGAATTACATGGTTAATTATATTAATAGTTGGTTTGATACTATATTTCACTGATCAAAATGAGGCATTCTATGATGGGAGGAGTTCTGTCCAATCAGTATTTAAAGCAATATCATACTTAGGCGAAAATATTGTCTTCATAATAATTATAGCAGTTCTATATTTAGGATATAATAAGAGATTCGCTAAAAATCTAACTTTGAGTTTATTATTTTCACATTATCTCGTAGAACTTACTAAGGAAATCTTTCAAGATCCACGACCAGCGACAAATATTGATCCAACAGAGGATTATGGGGTTATAGAATCAAGTTTCGGTTTTCCATCTGGTCATTCACAAAATGCAGTTGCATTTTGGGGATATCTAGGTAATGAATTCAAGGATAAATCTAAGTATAAAAATATACCAATCATTCCAGTTATTCTTTCAGTCCTAATCTTTCTCGTGGCTATCTCTCGAATTATAATCGGTGTTCATGACTTACAAGATATTATAGGAGGTTTATTAATTGGTATAGGATTTTTATTAGCCTTTATCTACTTAGAACCAATCCTTTCCAAACAATTTAATAAGCTTGGTTTTATTACTAAAATAATAATCGCTGTAGTTGTATCAATCGCATTATTTCTTATCGGAACACTTTTATTTCCTAATGCTGGCGCAGGAATATATATTTCACCAACACCTCCTTCCTATCCTGATGAGGGGGCTTTCGGTACTGTTGGAGGTGTTCTATTAGGTTTTGGTGTAGGATACATACTAGAACATGAATATATTAAATACGATCCAACTCAATTAACAATCAAAAGGAGAATTATAAATGTAATAATAGGACTTGTGATAGCTTTGATTATCTTTATTCCCCTTGAATATGTGCTGGAAATTAATAGCGTGTTTTATAGATTTACACGATACGCAATACTTGCATTTATTTTAACCTATGTAATTCCATTGATTTGCACAAAAATCAATAAAAAATAATAAATAATTTTTTTATTTTTAAAATAAAAATTTAAGTTCTAATTTACCACTTCTACTTTTTTCCTAGCGACTTCTTTTAGAAGAATACGATTTACCATTTGTTTGTCGCTTTGTGTTATCTTACTATGAGGGGTTATTATCTCATTAATATAGATATCATCCCGATGAGGATGAGGCAGAACTTGTTCAAGATACATCTTAAATAAGGAAAAAATGAGTGATATAAAAAATTTCCCATTTTCACATGAAAATTATGAAATTCATTTAAAACGAGATATAATTCTCTTAAAATATTTTGTTTAAAATAATTGTAAGAATGGTTTAATTCGTTCTTTCCCTTCTTTATTCTTAACACATTCCAAGATTCTTTTTGACAGTTCTTTCTTTTTTTGAAAGTAAATTACCATAATATCTTCTAAAGCTAAGTTAAGATAACGTTCTACTAAAGCTAAATCTCTTCTTGAACATCCATCTCGTCTCATGCAACAGTACGAAAGTGATCCAAAACATACATAATTAGAATCCCAATCATTTTCCTTTGAAAAGTTTTCTTTAATTGTAATAAAATCTTTAGGGCTTAGCTGCAATTCTTCTAACTTTTCATCTCTTTTACACTTAAAAACATAAGCCAATGAATAGCCTGGTTTACAGCAAAACGTTAATGCACGATAATCTCCACCCATACATAATGGTACAGGGGCATTATTTTCCCATCCTGGAAGGTCTCTAAGTTTATTAGAATCGATCTTTACCAAGTTCTTACCCTATTCAGTTTGTTTAAAAATGAGGAGGGCTCGGTACGGGAATTGAACCCGTCTCTAGGGATTCACAGTAGGGATTTTAGTATACCTTACTAAACTAGTCCCCAATACTAACCACTATACGAACCGAGCCATTAACTTATATTATGATAATAAATCTAAATGTTTGTTTATAAAAAAATTTAATTATCTTTCTCTTTTTCTTTAATAACAGAAATTATATACTTAATAAATTGATCTATAGCACTATCTAGTTTTCCAGAATTATCTATTATATAATCTGCTTCTGGAAATTTTGGATTATTTCTTGCCCGCTCTATTCTCTCCTTTAAAAAATCTTCACTTTCTCTTTTTCGGTCTTTTATTCGTTGATAAGTAATTTCAAAAGGAACCTCAATAAAAACAACCTTGACATTTTCATATTTTTCTCTAGCTTTATATATTACTGTACGGCTAACATTAATAATAACCGGGTGTCCTTTTTTAAGATAATCCTCTATATCTTTAGAAATTCCGTAATCTAAACCATAAATATGCCACGTCAACGCAAACTTTCCTTTCTTTTCTAGCTCTCTGAATTCTTCAGTAGATAATGAAATGTTTTTTTCAAATTTAGAGGGGGATCTTGTGATATATCTTTTTGGAGCATAAATTTTTTTCAAACTAGAAGGATAATTTTCAATTATCCCTGAAATTATTGAATCTTTTCCAGAACCTGAATTCCCTACTACCAAAAATAAAGTTCCGAGAAAACTTTTCACCATATATTTAAAGATTTAACAAATTAAATTAATTTTTTTCATATAAAAAACAATTCAAATATAAGGACAATAATTTCTTTAAATAATTAGATCCTTTTCTATTTTTAATTATAATTTGAAAAATGAAAATTAAAAATAAAGAAAGCGAATAAAATTATTAAATTAATTTAACATAACTTTCTTTAATGGAAAAGTAATTTTTAAATCAAATAAGCTAAATTTTTGTAATCTAAAAATGGCAAAAAAAAACCAAAAAATACGTTCAAAGATTTCAGATATACCCGAGAGTTATCAGCGATATTTAGATGAAATTCACAATATTTCAAAAAAAAAGAAAGGTGGATGGGTCACAAATAAAGAAATTGCTGAAAGTCTTAAGGTAGAACCCGCTTCAGTGTCAGGAATGCTAGAAAAATTGAAAAAGAAGAATTTAATCAATTGGGAACCTAGAAAAGCTATTAGATTAACTGAAGAAGGTAAAAGAATAGCAAAACAATTAGGTGAAACTCATAGACTACTCCAAAAATTTTTCGCGAAAGTGCTAAAAATAGATGATCCAGATGTTATTGAAAATTTATCTTGTGAAATAGAACATCATATTACTCGAGATGTTAAAGATTCATTAGAGGAATTTCTTGTGAAATATTTAGAGGATTAGATTTAATTATAATATTTAATTCAATGATCTAACTAACTCAACTTATTCTCTCAAAAGTAATAAAAATGTCTGATGAATTAGAACAAAAAATACAAAATATTCATAAAATTTTCGGGAATTTCTCTAACTTTATTGAATTGAATGATTTTAGGTCTTTTTTATTATTTACTTTAACTAGTCAAGTTCCAACAAACATCTTAGCTCAAATTGGATTGGGTAATAAAGAAATTATTAGTTTACCATATAATCCAATTTTTAACATATATTATCAAAAAATTAATTTAATTTCAGCAGGTTCGTTAATAGTCTACGTAAAAAATGAACCTATTACAAATAATTTCGTTTTAGAAAAGGATGATCCAAATATAAAAAAATATCTTAATGCTAATGAAATGAGCCTCGCTTTTAGAGGGAAAGAAAAATTTCTTCTACCGAAACTTAGTGATTGCAGTATTTTAGACGATGACCAAAATTCTATTATAAATATAAAAGTTGATGATTTATTCCATTCATTAGAAAGTTTCATTGGTATAGCTGAACCAAACTTATTATTTGTTTTAAATGCTCCTAATGACGCAGCTGCTGATTTAATCTTCACATTTAATATGATGCCCCAGATACCTTCTCGAATTGATCAAAAAGTTTTAAAAATTGATGTTTTTTTTGATAAAGACCATAAAACAAGAAATAAAACATACCTAAAAAGAGAAGAAGATTACACCCTTAAGTATTTAGATGGTATTAAGGAAGTTAGTCATGCTGATCTCTACAAATCAGCCTTCTCATTAATATTACATGTGAAATCATTTAATAAACCTTAAGGAATTTTTTTTTTATTTTAATTTTCTAAATTTGTAAAAAAAAAATATTACTGTATTAACAATATTAACTCATTAATTTGATGAATTATAAAATTATATTCGTCAGCAGTTAAGCTATTAATAGAATTAAAGGATTAATATAATGAATTTATAAAACATCCGACAAAATATTTGCAATATAAGATTCGAAAATTAGTCTACATGTAAAGTTTAAATAAAAGGGTTGATAAAAATGAAGATAATTACTATTAACTTACCAGAAAAGTATTTAGAAGCTATTCAAATATTAAATGATATGGGTGTTTATCCCTCTCGAAGTGAGGCTATAAGAATTGCCTTAGACGATTTTTTAACAAAAGAATTAAAAATGTATAAGGATCTTGATGACGAAAGTTTTAAAATGTTAATTAGGAGCAAGTTAAACAAAAAAAATTAATAAATTTTTTTTTCTTATTTAATTGACTAATTTCCAAAGCATTGTCTTAATTTTTGTTATAAGTGTTTGATGAATCAATAAGAAATTAAGAATTAAATAGGACAACAGCATAACTTATTTTATAAGTTATATCACACTACATTTGAAAAATATGAAGAATTTAAAATCAACACAGATACTAACATTGCTTACACTTTTTTCAAGCGCATTATTTAGTATAATAACTCCAATGGCAGAAGAGATTTCTACAGCTTTGGATTTTAATGAGAGTCAAGTGGCATTCATTAATTCAATGTTTTTAATGGTTGGTGCTATAAGTTCTCTTATATGGGCAATTTTAGGAGATAAATTCAAAAGAAAATATTTACTTATTATATCTACGCTCGAATGGTCAGTTCTTACATTACTTACTCTTCTCTCCACTAATTTTATTTCATTATTAGGATTTCAATTGATAACTGCAATAGGATTTGGAGCTGCTTTACCTTTAATATTCTCGTTAACTGTTGATTTAGCTGATCCTAAAACTCGAGGTAAACGTTTCGGGGCTCTAAGTGCAGTTTACGTATTGGGGAATGGTTTAGGACAAATACTCTCAGGTTTCTTGATTGATTACTACACATGGCAAGTACCAATCTTAATAATATCTATAGGTGGATTTGTATGTACAGGTTTGCTCTTTACAATTGAAGAACCATTAAGAGGAGGTAAAGATGAGCTCTATAAAATTATGAATGAAAATACTTCTGACCTAGATTATAAAATTAAAAAAGACGCCCTAAAAGAAATTTGGAAAAATAAGTCAACATTATGGATTTTACTTTTAAATTTCACTATGTTTATATCTATTGGGGCAATATCTTCATTTTTTATTTCAATGCTTAAAAATGATTATGAACTTAATTCTACTTTAGCAACAGCTTTTTTGATTTTAGTTTTTGGATCTCAGGTTCCAGCAGGACCACTATTCGGAAAATGGGGAGATAAGAAATATAAGACTGAAAATAATGGTAGGATTAAAGTAGTATTGATATGTCTTTTTAGTGGTTCATTATTTTATATAGCAGCGTATTCACTCTTTTTTATTTCTACCAATTCAATTTTAATTATTATATTTATTATTCTTACTATATGTGGAGCCTTTTTATTTGGTGGAATCGATCCTTTAACCCAAGCAACCTTGGCAATCAACCCACCACAAATAAGATCTACAATTTATTCTATAAATTATCTAACTTATACGTTTGGGCGAAGCATAAGCCTTTTACTTCTTGGCCAATTCTTTGTGGCTTTTAACAACCTTTATAGTCCTGGGTATCTAATTTTATCAATAATGGCGTTTTTATGTACGTTAATCATTATTCCTATTTTAAAATTATTACCACGAGATATTGAGAGTATTAAATCAAATAAATTGTAATTAAACAACTAATTCTCAACTAAAAAAAGATTATGGAAATTAAAGCTGATCTATGTACAGGTTGTGGTCAATGCATTATTATTTGCCCTGTTCAAGCCATAAAACTAGTAGATAATAGAACAATTATAGAAAAAAATCTATGTGTTGAATGTGGAGTTTGTTATCGCGATGCTGAATGCAATGTAAAAGCAATTAGATATAGTAGATTAAAATGGCCCCGAATAATTCGAAGTCCCTTTAGTAATGTAATTACACCCCATAAAATTACTGGTATTCCTGGGAGAGGAACGGAAGAAATGAAAACAAATGATGTTACTAATCGTTATGATTTTGGTGAACTTGGAGTTTCTATTGAAATCGGTCGTCCTGGTATAGGAACTCAACTTAGAAATATCGAATTGTTTACAAAAGAATTGGTAAAATTAGATGTAAAGTTTGAACCTAAAAATCCAATCACTGAGTTATTAATTAATGACAGTGGTTATATTAGAGATGATATAAAAAATGAAAAAGTTCTTTCAACAAATATAGAATTTAAGATATCTGAAAACAAAGTGAGTGAGGTTCTAAGAATTATTAAAGAAATAGATAAAAAAATTGATACTGTTTTTTCAGTAGGTATGATTTCAAGAGTGGGAGAAAATGGAGAAATCCCAATAATCGATTCAATTAATCAAGAGGGCTTTAATATTAGACCCAATGCAAAAATTAATATTGGATTAGGGAAACCTTAGAAAAAAGAGAGGGTAAGAATTTGACTCATACATTACACAGAAAAGGAAGCGTTGAAGATTTACATGCAGATTATGTAATTTTAGCTATGCTAGCAGCAGACATTAACGATAAATATCCAGACTCACGCTCTAAATTGTTGAGAGTTGGGGAATTAATAGAAGAATGCAATCCAATAAATATGCTGGCAAAAGAGTTATGGAAGGTTTCTCCTATAATAACAGCGAATTTTAATAATATAGAATCAGTGAAAAAGGCTCTAACACTTCTAAAGAAAAATAATTTAGGTATTTCAGTTGTAGTAAGTGGATTGATAACTGAAATTAAAAAAATTGCCAAAGAAATTGACTTAGATTTACATACTATTCATCTCTCTTTAGGTACTTTCGGGAAAAAAGAATTATTACCCAGTGAAAAGATCTTAGAAATTACAACTATGTGTGGACATCATTGTATCTCACCACAATCTATTGAATATTATGTAAAATTAATTAAAAACGGAAAAATTTCGGTAGAAAATGCTGCAAATAGATTAAAAAAACCTTGTGTTTGCGGAATTTTCAATCTATCAAGAGCTGTGCAAATACTTAACACACTAGTTAAGGAATTTTCTTAATTTCTAAGATGACTAATATATAACTTAAGATATAAATAGTCAACTGGTTTATTTACAATTAGAAAAAAGAAATTCGGAAATTATATTCATATAACAAAAATAGATATAAAGGTAAAAATAATGAAAATAGCAATTATCGGGACAGGAAGATTAGGAACTACCTTAGGTAAAATTTGGGCAGAGAAGGGGCATATAATAATGTTTGGTTCTAAGGATCCTCAGAAAGCAAAAAAGTTTGCTAATTCAATCGGATCTAATGCAAGCGGCGGAAGTTATCAAGAAGCTGCTAAATTTGGAGAAGTTATCATTCTTGCAGTCCCATGGTCAGGAGCAAAAGATTCAATTAAAACAGCAGGAGATTTAAATGGAAAGATTATTATAGATTCTACTACTACTGCGGCACCACATTTAGGAGGACCTCTAATACAACCCACTCCATCTGCAGCAGAAAAAGTGGCAAAATGGGCAGTAGGGGCGAAAGTAATAAAGGCAGTTCATACAATTGGAGTAGAAAGTTTAGATAAAATACAATTTGGTTCCCAAAACGCAAGTTTATTTATTTGTGGAGATGATAAAGAAGCAAAATCAAAAGTAAGGCAATTAGGAATCGATCTTGGGTTTGATGTTATCGATGTTGGACCACTTAAAAATGCTAGACTTACAGAACCCCTTGCTATGCTCTGGATTGAGTTAGCTTATAATCAAGGTATGGGAACTGATATCGCATTTAAATTATTAAGAAGAAGATTTGCAAGATAATAGCTTTAATCGAAATCCTTCTATTTTTTCTATTTCATTTTTAATTAATTCGATGTGGACTTTTTCGCTTTAGTTAATAGATAAACCTATAAAATAACTTTAATTTAAAAGTTATAATTAATCACACATTAAATCGATCTCAATAATTAGTATTTAATAGTTGTATTATGAGAGTTGCACGATATTATAGTAATGAAGATGTAAGAATAGACGAAATACCTACACCAAATATTGGCTCAGATGAATTTTTAGTTAAGGTAAAAAAATCCGGTATCTGTGGATCTGACATCCTAGAATATTATAGAAAGGCTAAAATGAAAAAATTAGGAGTTAATTCTCTAATTCTGGGTCATGAAATTGCAGGAGATATTGTAGAGAAAGGTGAATCTATAAAGCATCTAAAAGTTGGAGATCGTGTATTTGTTTCCCACCATGTACCTTGTTTTGAATGTCATCTCTGTAAAATGAGTCATTATACCGCCTGTCATCTTTTTCATAACACAAATTTCGATCCTGGTGGTTTTGCTGAATATGTCAGAATACCAAATATCAATATAGAAAAAAAGGGAGTTTATATTTTAGATAAGAGTGTTTCATATGAAGAAGCAGTCTTTGTCGAACCCTTAGGGTGTGTATGTCGCGCACAACGTTTAGCAAATATTAAGAAAGGATTAACAGTTTTAATATTAGGATGTGGCGTATCTGGATTATTACACATAAAATTAGCAAAACTTAGAGGGGCTGACAAAGTAATTGCAACCGATATTAATGAATTCCGCTTACAAAAAGCAAAAGAATTTGGGGCTGATGAAATTTTTCGCGCAAAAAAAGATATACCTGAAGAAATAAAAAAGATTAATAAATATAGATTAGCCGATGTTGTCATAGTATGTACTGGAGCTGTATCAGCAGCAAACCAAGCTTTAGAATGTGCTGCACCTGGTGGTAAAATTATTTTTTTTGCGGTTCCAGAACCATCGGTCTTCCTCAATGTACCTATAAATCAATATTGGAGAAATGAGATTACCATTATGACTTCTTATGGTGCGGCTCCCGAAGATTTAGATGAAGCCTACAATTGGATACTTTCTAAAAGAATTAATGTAGTAGATTTAATTACTCACAGATTTCCACTCAGTAAGGTTGGCGAAGCTTTTAAAGTAGTATGTGAAGCGGGTGAATCTATTAAAGTTATTATGGAATTTGAAGAAGAATAATTCTTAAAATTTCTATTTGTTGAAGAATTCACTTCTCTGAATTTGCTTCCGAATTATCCAAGATTCCCATAAAGTATATATTTCCAATAGAAAGCCTTTTAACTTTCTTTTTGGAAAAAATATATCCATCTTAAGTAATTGAGAAACAGCATCATCTTCAGATATATTTAAAAACCCTAAGATACTTAAAGCTTTATTGACTTTTTGTTGGTTTTCCTCAATCTTCGTTCTCATATATTCAAATGGATATATATCTGGATTTTTGACAATATAAGAATGACTTGAAGTTAAGTATTTTGCATCATTCAAAAAAATAGATTCTGCAAGATTAATATCTTCGATGTATTGTTCAATTGAGGCTTGTTTGAATCCATACCAAGGACCAAAACCATCAATTTCAGGTTTTGGCTTATCAAATCCTAAACAACTAATATGTAATATTTTTTCGGTAGGTAAGAAAAAACCAATATGTGCTTTTGAGTGTCCTGGAAACGGGATAGTATTAACACAAAAATTTTCAAATTCAAGTAATTTACCTGGTTCGAAAGGTTGTACATTTTTACAATTCTGAAATCCATTTAATTCACCAAATTTTTCTACAGAAATATAATCCATTGCTTCATCAAAACCAAAACCTTTGTAAAAATTTTGAAGATCTAATAGGTAATCTGCTTCAGGTTGAGGGGCATGAATAATTGTTCCACTTTTCTCCCAAGCATGCACATGAGAAGTGTGATCTATATGCGCATGAGTGCAAACATGATTCGAAACAGGACCAAAATTATTATTTATAATTTCAATATATTTAGGTTCGATATTTAAATCAAGTGATATTGTATGTTTATTTCGACCTTTTCTAGGTAAAATAAGAAGTCCATCACAGCAGGAAAATAAGTATGGTACTTTTATTTGATGTATTAATAAAATATCTTTTGTTACTTTTCTAATTTCAAGGTTATCTATTCTTATAAGGGGCATCGAAATAATTAATCTTGATATCTTGACCCAATTGCTTTAAAAAATAAAGTAAAATTTAATAAGTTGACTCTAAAAAAAGCTAAATTTCTAATAATATAATAGGATTTTTGAAAATTATAAATAAGAAAAAAAAATTTTAATTAAAAATTGTATTTTTCTATGTTCTGCTATAATAGTACTTTCATTTTATCTTCCTGTTGGAGAAAAGTCAATATAAAAAGTAATAGCAAGACTATTGTGATTAAAAGTGTTAATACGGCCATCAATACGTCATATACGCTAAAACTAATAATCATTGTAATTAAATTAGCGACTAGCCAAACAATTTCAAGAATTACCACAATTTTAACTTGTTTCCATTCTTTAGCCATGATTCCAAATAGAGAGCTCACCGTAAATCCCACAAAAGCAGAAGCTAATGTTAAAGTTATAGCATGAACCTCATCTGTTACAGTCATTCCGTATATCGGCACAGAGATATCAGGCATAAAAAATAAGATTGTAAAGATAAGTGCTATTACAAAATGGATTATAAAAGTTAATTTTGTGAATTTTTGAATTTCTTCAGTCATTTTTTATAACACCTTTTATAGATTTCTTTTAAATTAATAATCTTGAATAATTATTTTCCCTAATATAAAAAGATACAAATCACTTTGATATTAGGATTAATAGGAAAATTGATCATTAATAGAAAAAAAGAAAATAAAAAATAATTATAAACCTTTAGGACCTTGTTTATAAATTTCATAAGCTTCGTCTACTGAAGTATTTTCATGAACAATAGCTCGAACCGCTTTAATCATTCCTATAGGAGAATCGCTTTGGAATATATTTCTTCCCATATCAACTCCTACGGCTCCAGCATCGATAGCATTCTTACTCATTTGTAATGCGTCTCTCTCCTCGATCTTCTTCCCACCTGCGATAACTACGGGTGCTGGACATATGCTTGTAACCTCCTCAAAATTTTCACAATAATATGTTTTTACAAATGTAGCACCTAATTCTGCTGCCATTCTACTTGCCATGCCAAGGTATCGGGCATCTCTTACCATTTCTCTACCTACAGCTGTGACTGCGAGAGTAGGAATGCCGTAAGAATTTGCCTCATTCACGAGTTTAGATAGATTCATAAGTGTTTGCTTTTCATATTCTCCACCTACAAAAATCGAACATGTAACAGCAGATACATTCAATCTTATAGCGTCCTCTATTGAAACATTAATTTCTTCATTTGAAAGTTCCTTAAGCATACTTGCACCAGCAGAAACTCTTAAAACAACAGGAACATCGAGTTCAGCAGGTACACAATTTCTAAGCATTCCTCTTGTTAGCATTAAGGCATCAGCATATTCAAATAAGGGATTCATATCACTAAAGCATTTCAATTGCCCTGGTATATTTCCAAAATAACCATGATCAATTGCAAACATAACACATCTTCCTGATTTAGGCTTGATAATCCTATTTAATCTATTTTGAAAGCCCCAATCACCTACTACCACCATTTTTAGACCACTCCATCTAAATTAGTTTACAATTTTAATTTGCTTTTTTAAAATAATTAATGATCGGTATTTTATTTTTCCTATAAAAAACAAATAAGCAAACTCAATTTAAGATAATTAAATAATACTTAAGAATTCTCCAACTCTCTTCTTGATTTTTGAAACTAAATTTTCTGAAATATTACGCCTAATAAATTCTCTGATCAAATTTAGTCGATAAGTACTAATTTTTTTAATACTAAGAGCTTTTGAAATCAAGCAGATTAATAAACTCATTTTTCCAAATTTGATACTCCATTACGTAATTAACACCACAAACTATCTCTGTTTCTCTGTTTTTAATGATTTCTCTTAATTTCATCGCTCCTTCTCTTATTAATTGTAATGGAGAGTAAGGATTTAAAGAAAGGCTATCCCCCATTTTTATTAAATAATCACATACAAAAATAACATTTTCAAAAATATAAAAGGTGAAACCTGATGTATGTCCATCAATATGAAATGCTTCAATTCCAGAAAGCTTAAAATTTTGGGTAAATTTTCTGTCAAAATGATAATTCTTTACAAGTGAATGCTTTGAATCATTTTCATGAATCCAAATAAATGCTGTATAATATCCTCTATAAAGATTAGAGGCTCCAAGAAAATGATGGTGCGTAAATAATATCTTATCCATTGGATCTAAATCTTTTTTAAACGTAGATGGACAATCAATCCAAATCCTGCTATTATTAACTTTAATACAATAAGCAGAATGCTCAAGTCCTAAAGGGGGGTATGAGTTTAAACGGCTTATATTATCATTTACTTTAGAACTCATAATTTTATATCTCTTAGAACACTCTTCTGCGGTAATAAAATTTTCGTTTGAGGTCCCACAGAAAGGACATAATTTAGGGTAATACCCTATCATATTATACCCACACTTTTGACACACAAATTGTCCTTCTAATGAGATCATTTCTTTCTCCTAAATTTGGATTAACATATTTTAAAAAAACTTCTTTTTGATTATTTCTTATTGAATACATTAAAAATTTTTTTATACAAAAAATTAGATAAATCATGAATATTGAAGTTTCTAAAGATGATGCTAAATATATGCATAGTTTTGCTCAGCGGATCATTGATGAAATTGGTCCTAGAATACCTTGTAGTTCCCAAGAAGCAGAAGCAGCAAAAATTATCAAATTAGAATTTGAAAAGCATTGTGATCAAGTTTCAGAAGAAGAATTTACTTGTCATCCAAAAGCATTTTTAGGATGGATTAAGCTGGATATGATTATGATCTTAATATCGATCTTTTTATACTTTTTGAATCAACTTTTTACTAGCTATTTTTGGTTATTAATTATAGCTATAATTTCCTTTCTACTAGTATTATTCCCATTTTTGATTATGTGGGAAGAATTTTTTAACTATAATGAGTTTATTGACCCGCTATTTCGCAAAAAGCGTTCTAAAAATATAATTGGGACGTTTAAGCCAAAAGGAGAATTAAAAAAAATTATTATTTTTTCAAGTCATATGGATACAGCTATAGAATTTAAACTATTGAAATATTTAGGATGGAAATTTATTCCTATTGCATTTGGAGGGATATTTATAATATTTATGTGGTTGGTTATATCATTTCTGAATTTAATCTTTATTCTTATTGGTTTTTTTAATTTGAAGTCAATATTTTTAATAGTAATGATTTGGACTCTTATAATAGGAAGCCCTTGTATTATTGGACTGTATTTTTTTGTACCTTTAGGAGATAAGGGTAATGTAGTTCCAGGTGCGGTAGATAATCTCAGCAGTTGTTCTGTAGTTCAAGGAATAGGAAGATATCTTAAAGATCATAGGGAAATAATTCCAAATAACACAGAAATAAAACTAATAAGTTTTGGTTGTGAAGAAGCTGGGTTAAGGGGATCATTTAGGTATGTAAACGCTCACCTTGATGAGTTAAATAAATACGATACCCAAGTAGTAAATATGGATGGACTAGAGACGTCTGATGGCTTTCATATAATAGAATACGAACCAACTACAAGAACTAGGCATTCAGAGGAAATAATTCAAAAATTATTAAAAGCAACAGAATTAGTTGATATTAAAGCAAAGCGATTAGGTGCGGGAAAATTAGAGAAAACATTAGGACGTTTAAGTGGGGGATCTGATGCAGCAGCATTTTCTAAAGCAGGACTTAAAGCTGGTTTTTTAAATTCAGCAGATTGGAAAACACGTTCCAGTTATTACCATCAATCTTCAGACACTTTAGATAAAATTAAAAAAGGAACTTTAGAAAATGCATTAAAAATTTGTATAGGATTCTTATTAAATGAATCAAAATCTTAAGAATAGCTTTTTAAAATTTTAATTACTTTTACATTTAAATTTACTTTTAAAAATTGTATTTCAAATATTTCTAAGCGGATTTTATGGAAATTAATATACTAGAAGAAGATTCAGAGTATATGTATAACTTTATACAAAAGATAATTGATGAGTGCGGTCCACGAATGCCCTGTAGTCCTCAAGAAGCTAAAAGCGCTGAAATTATTAAAAAAGAGCTTGAAAAAACATGTGATGATGTAGAAATTGAGCCTTTTAAATGTCACCCAAGAGCTGCTCTTGGCTGGATAAAAATTGTAATTTTGATGGGTTTTGTATCTTTTTCTCTATTCTTTTTAATCCAAGTCTTTTTAGAATCATTTTGGATATTTTTTTTAGCAGCACTATCAGCAGTATTAATGCTTTTTGCGCTTTTGATCACATGGGAGGAATTCTTTTGTTATAAAGAATTTATTGATCCTTTATTTAAAGAAAAGGAGTCGCAAAACGTTATTGGTAAGATAAGACCTAAGAAAGTAATAAAAAAAGTTATAATTTTTTCTGGACATCACGATAGCGCTTTACAATTTAATCTTTTAAAATATTTGAAATATGGTTATCCAATTGTGATTTTTATTGGTCTAGGAATTTTATTTATTTGGTTCTCTGCCTCTATAATTTTCTTCTTTTTAGCCTTAATCACGTTTTCCATAAATCTTAGTGTAATTTATGGAGTTTTTTTCAATTTAGTTGTTTGGTTATTAATAATCGGGATTATACCACTTATATTGTTGCTTTTTTTTGTAATGCCTGGAGAAAGAGCTAATAAGGTTCCTGGTGCGGTTGATAATCTAAGTGCTATAGCTATAATTTTAGGAATTGGCAGATATCTTAAATTACATAAAGATTTAATACCAGAAAATATCGAAATTCGGTTAATTTCATTTGGCTGTGAGGAAGCTTTTTTAAGGGGTGCTTATCGTTATGTAGAAACTCATTTAGAGGAATTAAAAAAATACAATGCTGAATGTATTAATTTAGACGCAATTCAAAGTAGAAATGATATCACATTTTCAAATAAAGAACCAACTACAAGAACTATTCATAGTGAAGAAGTAGTTCAAAAGCTTATTAATGCTGCAGAATTGGTTAGTGTTAAAGCAAAAATAGCTAGTTTAGGAGGAGGAAGCATTCTTGAAAAAATTATTGGACAAATAGGAGGAGGTACGGATGCAATAGCGTTTTCAAAATCAAATATTAAGGCAAGTAGCATTACAGGATTAAATTTATTTAACATATTACAATTCTACCATCAAGATACCGACTCTCTTGATAAAATTGAAAGAGGAGCCTTAGAGGACACTTTAAAAATATGTATAGGATATTTATTAAATGAATCTTATACTAAATAATCAGATTTTCATATATTTTTTATATATATGCATTAACTCTATAATTTCTCTCAATCAAAAAATTTTGAAAATTAAGGAAAAAAAAAGATCAAAGATTTAAAATAATTTAAAAGTTATCTCTTTTAGCAATTAGTTTGGTTAATAATATCATTAAGATCGAAGGAATAATTGTTAGTCCAAAGATTATAAACAAAGCTTCATACACTCCCTTTTCGAAAACGACTGTTTGGAATAAAAATCCTAAAGAATCTAATAAGTAATGAACAATTATACTGGGAAGTAGGCTCCGGGTTTTAATATACATATAAGTAAAAGAAAATCCCAAAAATGATGCGTAAAATACCTGAAAAAGCGTTGGAACTAACTCCTGTCCAAGAAGCATATTCACAAAATGGTAGAGTCCGAATAATATGCCATTTAAAAACACAACTGTATATTTGTTGTATTTTTGGAGCTGTAAATTTAAGATGACACCTCTAAAAGCAATCTCTTCCCAAATACCAGGTAAAAATGCAAAAACAAAGATTAACCAGTTATATCCTCCGAATAATGTCTCTGGAATAAAGTAGTATTTACCAAGTAGTATTCCAAATAGTATCGCTGAAAATCCAAAAATTATGATACTACCAATTCCAATTAGCAAATTTCTTGATAATGGTTTTACTCTACTTAACCCAATGGATCGAGAGTGCTCTCTGAAAGTTTCTTTCCCATTTGGAAGCTTCAAACTAAAAGGCACAATTATCTGCCATAATAAAACTAAAAATCCAACATTCATAAAAAAATATATAAAATTAATTGCAATAATCGGTAAATTAGCGAATAGGGGTATTATAAGAGAAAAAATAATGCCAGGTAAAAGTAAAAAAATTGTGTATAAGATGAGTAATACAGCAGTTGCAACATTAACATGCTCTCTCAAAAATCCACCAGTTTTATATTCTGCTACTTTTTCGATTTTTGGGAACATTCTGGTAATAATAAATACTAAAATTGATAAACCTATGATACCAATTATCCCAATAACGATTAATGAAATGATAAACCCAAAAAAGAAGATTAGATTGGCTCCAATTATTAGAATTGTAAAATAAAGCCCAAATTCGGACAGGATCATTATGATCCATTTTATAGGTTTATTTCTTTTGTTTACTTCCTCTATTACATATTTATATTTCATTTGTCCGAAAAATTTAATCTTCAATACAACCATAAATATTAGAAAGCTCCAAGCAATCGGTAGTGTTATTAGAAGAAGTATTATTACTGTAAATGAACTTATTAAGAGAGTAAGAATTATCGAAGTAAAAATAAGAGAAAATCCTTGAATTGATAACATTATTACTAATTTAGCTTTTATTTGATCTCGTGGACTTATTGGTAATGATGCTAATGTTGAACTACCTGATTCCTCAATATTGAAAAAACCTACAACTAACATTACTGGAATGATTAAATAGAAAAGAAGAAGAATTGACCATATAAGCATTATTACCTCAATTGAGAACGTTAACGTTTTAAATAACCCTATCATTGATAAAAACATTATTAATGGATAAAAAATGGGAAAAAACAAAAACATAAAAGACTGGATATCCCTGGTTGATGAAACTAGATCCTTGCGTATATATGCTTTAATTGGTGAAACGGATTTTATTTCGAAATCAATTTCTCGTTTTTTCACTTTTTCTATTTTTATTTCAGTTGAAACGGCACTATTTAAAGCTCGCTGAGTAGTCTTGAATAAAACCCATGCTAATATAATGCTTAACGCAAATCCTGTAAGTGTAGTAAGTATTAAAATTGGGTGGACTTGAAATTGAATAGTAGATAATGATACTAGAAAAGCGGGTGCAAATAGAAAAGGAATCAAACTTAAAATTATAATTAAAACAAATGGAGGTTCAGATGTAGAAAAAGTATTGAAAAGACCATCAACAGCATTTATTCCCAAGGTGAAAATGAATCCAGTAGTAAACATTACAATGAAATATCCTAGCATTGTTATGGTTCTAATTAAACTAGCTCTTTTTGACTTTGCTTTCGATTCTGAAAAAATATAACTCATCTTTTCTCCAATTATAACAAGAATACTAAAACTGAAAATAACGCTTACTATTGATGCTGGTAGAGAAATTAAAAATGTCAATATGTCTTGTGTAGCGATAAGTGTAATTATAGGAAAGCCAGCAATGAGTATTATTAATGGGATATCTAAACTACGAAAGATTGTCATTACACCTAATTTTTTCAAGCTTTTCTTAGAAAAAGGAAGCGTTTGCAACCACTTGAACGCACTACCTGACATAAAGGAACTAATTGAAACCATACCAAGCATTAGCATATACAATACTGTCATCCCAAAAAATATCATTAAAGCAAAGGAGGATACAAAAAAAATTGTATTTATTGAATGCATTCCATCATTAATATAATCTGCACTTTCTAAAAAAACAAATAATGGTAATATAGGCAAAAATACAAAAAGAAATGCAAAAACAAATTTAAGTGCTAAATATTGATGTTTTATGTACTTATTGTTCTTCCTAAACTTCTCAAGCAATTTTGCTTGATGAGCGCCAGCACTAGCAATTTGTCCTTCCATTAAAACTTCATAAACGGGATAACGGGCAAGTTTGTAATATTTAAGCTTTTCCTCATCCATTTTAAAATCACTAATGATTTTTCATTTTAAAAGATGCACGTAATTTTTTAATAATCTCATTAACTGAAGTATCTTGTTCAGTTAATCTTAAAAACACATCTTCTAGACTTGCTCCTAATTTATTGGCTTGCTGGCGGAGTTCTTCGAGTGTTCCGATTCCAACCATTTTACCTTTATGTATGATCCCTATGCGATCACATAATTCCTGAGCAATCTCCATTATATGTGTTGAAAAAAGAACTGAACCACCCCGCTGTGTATGCAATTCTAGTATAGATTTCACTACTCTTACAGATTTTGCATCAAGACCTGCAATTGGCTCATCTAAAATTAGTAAATCTGGTTCATGAATTATTGCCGCAATAATTTGCAATTTTTGTTTATTGCCATGGGATAAAGTAGCAATTAATTGATCATAATATTCAATTGCTTCTAGATTCTCCATATATTCTCTAGCAAGCTCAGTAGTCTTTTCTGCATCTAATCCACGCACAGAGGCTATAAAATTAAATAAATCTTTCGGTGTTAGTGATTTGAAAATCAATGGTTCTTCACTTACATATCCTATACGACGTTTTATTTGAACTTCTTCTCGTTCTGGATTCATTCCAAAAACATTCATTTCTCCTTCATTTGGTTCAAGAAGCCCTAATAAAAGTTTTATCGTAGTGGTTTTTCCCGCTCCATTGGGCCCTAAAAGTCCAAATACCTCTCCTTCATGAACATTAAATGAAACACCATCTACCGCTTTTACTTCATCGAAGTACTTTTTTAAGTTTTTAACTGAAATTATTTCATGATTTATCATTTTCACTCATTAAAATTGATAATTATTCTTAATTTTTATTACATTACGATAATATATTTCTATATATACCAACATATATTATTATATTTAAATGTTATGAAATATTTTTAAATTATTAAAAAACACCTATAAGCACTAAGAAAAAGGTGTTTCTATAATATATATAGATATATATAAAGTTCAAGTGAAATTTTTAATATACATTTAAAGTTTTTTAATCTCTTTTCTGATTAACAATTATTATTATTGAGATTATTATAATAATTGTTCCAAATAAATGCGCAATTGTAAAATGCTCTCTAAGAATAAACGTAGCAAATATAGCTGAAGATATTGGAGTTGGTGCAAAAATTGTGGTTGCTTTTGATACATCTAAATATGATAGAGTCTTATACCAGCATACTAATCCAGCTCCGTAAACAGTTCCCATTAAAAGGAAAAAAGATAAATTATCGGGTTCAAGAAAAATTCTAATATCCGGCGTAAAAAAGATTAGGTATGAAGAAATTAAAATTACACCGGAAACAATATTTCTTATAAAAACCATTTGTATTGGTGTTGCTTCTTCCCTATTAAATAAAGGCTTTGTTAATGTATGACCAAAAATCCACATAAAAGAAATTAAAAGGATAATTCCAACTCCAACTATAATCTGAGAATTGATTTCAACTAATGTAAAGAATTGAGTAACACTAATTGCTAATCCAATAAATAGTAAAATGGAAAACATTATTTGAAGTTTTGTAATCCTTTCTTTTAAGATAATATAACCTAAGATTAAAGAAAAAAAGACTGTGGTTTTCTGTGTTAACGATCCATTTATGGCTCCTGCTAAATCGTATCCTACAAAAAACAATACCTGATTTATTGCGAAGAGCAAACCAATTCCGATTAATAAAAAGAAATTTTTTTTCCACCCTCTAAAAAGGTGGTCATTAAAAACCTTATGCTCTATATTATTAAATTTTTCATGTTTTGAATGCATTAATCTTATTTCAATTAACATAATTGGTAAAAAGATTATAACCTCCACTAAACAAGTCATTGCTCCTGATAGATAAGCATCAACAGCTGCAGGTCTTAAGAGAGCTACTATCGGTTGTAATCCTACAAAAATAATCCCTACAAAACCAGTTATTAGTCCTTTTTTAAGATTCTTATCAGTCAAACTATTAATTTTGTTAAGTGAAAATAATGTATTAAGTGAAAATTTAGCATGTAATTAGAAGTTTTTCTTGCGTTTATTTCAAAATTGGATTAATTTTATGAAAATAAGACATTTAAAATTTAGAAATCAGGCTTTTGATGTTTTTTATAATTAACTATATCTCTGAATTTATTAAGAAAAATTTAATTGATTAGGAAAATTTAAAAAAAAGATTATTAAGATAATTGGATGTGAAAAAAAATTTCAAATAATTATGCGATTAAAACTAATAATCTTACTAAAAAGTTTGGGAATCTTATAGCTGTAAATAATTTAAACTTAAAGATTCCTTATGGGATTACATATGGATTGTTAGGTCCAAATGGAGCGGGAAAAACAACAACAGTAAGAATGTTAAACGCAATAATTACTCCAACTTCAGGAGATGCAAAAGTAGTAGGTTATGATATAATTACCGAGAGTAAGCAAGTTAAAATTAACTCTGGTTTCTTACCAGAATCACCTGGTTTATATCAAAAATTAACGGCTAAAGAATTTTTAGAATTTATTGGGGAGTTATACTATTTGCCCAAAGAAGTTATTTCAACTCGCATCCAAGAATTAATAGAAATTTTTGCTTTAGAAGGTCGAGAAAATGATCTTTTAGAAGGTTATTCAAGGGGGATGAAACAAAAGGTTTGCTTATGTGCTGCCTTGATTCAAGATCCTAAAATTATTTTTTTAGATGAGCCTACTTCCAATTTAGATCCTGCTGCTGCAAGAATGGTAAAAGATTTGATCTCAGATCTTGCTAAAAAAGCAGATAAAACTATTTTTATATGTACACACCTTCTTGATGCTACTGAAGAATTATGTGATTTAATTGGGATTATCGATAAAGGAGAAATAAAAGTTGAAGGAAGCCCAAAGGAAATAATTGATTCTGTTAATGCAAAGGATTTAGAAGATGCTTATTTAAAAATAATGGGTGTTTCAAAAATCGAAGATTTATTAGCTTGGAGAGAAGAACTACCAAATAATATAGTAAAAGAAGAAAAAAAGAAAAAAAAGAAAGGGAAGTAATTAAGTAAAAAAGTGGTAAAATTATTTATTTTATATAACTTCCAAATTGAGGAAATTTCTTTAGTTGTTCAGAATTGAATATTGGTCCATCTTTACACACAGTAATATTATTGTCTTCTCCTATGCAACATGAACCACATAAACCAATTCCACATTTCATTTTACGTTCTAAGGAAGTTTGAATAGTGATTTTTTTTGATTCCGCAATTTCAAGAACCTTTTTCATCATAATCTCTGGACCGCATGTGATTATTAAGTCAATTTTATTTTTTGCTAAGATCTCTTCAATTGTATCGGTAACAAAACATTTTCTTCCTACAGATCCATCATCAGTACTACACATTGTGCTTGGAATTAAATCAATAAGCCTATTCGCAAAAATTAGAGAAGTCTCGTCTTTAGCTCCGATAGTCACTATAATATTCTTCTTATTGTGCTTTAGGGGTTCAATTAGAGACGTAAGAGCTGCAATTCCCATCCCTCCTCCGACTATCAAAATTTTACTTGCATCTTCATAATTCCATGAATTTCCAAAGGGACCTCGTATTCCAATCTTATCACCCTCTTTTAATTCAAAAAGTTTAGTTGTTCCTTCACCTATTTTTTGAACCGTAACTTCAAGTAAATTACCCTTGATGTTCGAAATTGACATAGGTAAAAAATCAATATCAGGAAGCCAGAGTATAACAAACATACCAGGTCGGTAAGCTTTTGCGATTCTTTCATTTCTTAATATGAAACTTTTAATTTCAGGTGAATGGGTAAAAACAGATTCTATTTTTACCATATCTGTTTTATTACGTGTAATATCTAATATCAATTCTTCATTATCCTTCGAAAGTGATTTTTCCTCAAAAATTCCCTTCTGAATTGCAAGATCATAAACTTTCTTACCTTTTTCTGTCCTAATAATGAATGTTCTCCATCCGTCTTCACTTCCTACATTTCCAATAGAAATATCAGCAAAAGCGGCAGTATAATCCGAACAAGCAAAACAAGCATTCCTTATTGATTTATTATAAATAAAATTCAATGGTATTTCCTTCGTTCTATTACCCGTTCTTATTTTTAGCTTAAAATTATTTTTATCTGTCGAAATCTTTTGAATCTCGGTTATATTTATTTTATTATCTTTAAGACATTCATTCAAAAGCTGGTTATAAAATGTACCAAAACAAAAGGTACCAATCGCTAGACTAACTAAATCATATGCTTCAAAATCAAATCTAGGATGATTCTGAAGTTTCCTAAGTGCTTGTATTTGGCATGGCGTTCCTACAACTGCTATATTAACATTTTCTTTATTAATAGCTTCTCCTACTAAGGAGAGTGTGGGGCTTTGAGAAGGTTTATAACCCACACCCCTAAATAATTCTTTCTCACTTGATGCAAGGATTGGATAAGGTCTAAAATTCTCATCCTTCTCGGTTATAATAGAACAATCAATAAATCCTTCTTTCATTGCAGTTTGTAATAATGCTGTTAAAGGACCAGCTTCTATAGGAAGGTTTTGTTCAGCAGAATCTGTAAGTTTCACAGAAACAATTTCAATATAGTGACCAAGCATCTTATTCTGCTCCTTCCCAAATGTCCATTTATCTAGCAAAGAAAGTGGAATTTGATCAATTCCCGTTTTAGGGCAAACATTATAACATACACCAAATCCATCTCTACAAGTACTAATATCTTTGCAAGAACCATCTTCTATAGGTATCTCCTTTTCTTTATCAAACTTAATATTTGCACAGAATGCCCCACATGCTCCACAATAAACACATTTGCCAGTTTTAATAATTTCAGAATCTAATTCTTGCCATCCCTTTTTGATTTTGTCAATATGCATGCTATTCATTTTTCCTCTTTTAATTTTTTAATAAATTCCTGCGCTTCTTTTTTGCCAATTTCAAATGCCTCTAAATTTTTACTTAAACTGGAGCTTGGAACAAACTTTTTGATTGTTTCGATCGCTGACTCTTCAGAGATAATCCCTGATAGAGAAGTAAATATACCAAAAAGAATTGAATTTCCAAAAACTATATCCCCAAATTTTTCAACTGCTATTTTTTGTATGGGAACGCCTAAAGCTTTATGAATATTATTCACTATTTTAAAATTCTTGATTGTTGAAGGATCCCAAATTAAATAACCTGTGTTTTCATCTTTTTTAACATAATCAGGATTAATACTAGCAGCAGCTTCCTCAGAAAGAATAATTAAAAAGTCATATGGTCTTAAAGCTTTAGGGTAATCGATGATCTTAATATCCTTATTTAAATCTACAACAACTTCAGCCCAACATCGACCTCCACGAGCAGAAGCAGAGTAAGCTTCTGTTTGAGTTGAGGCTAAATCTTCATATAACGCAGCAGCAGTAGTTATCATCTTACTTAAAGTTATTACTCCTTGGCCTCCAAACCCGGAAATATGAATTTCATATCTAGTCATACTTCATTTTTCCTCCATCGCAATTTTTTTGATTTTAGCATATTCTTCAGAGTACTCTGGTTTGTCTGGTTCAAAATTAAATTCCCCGATTATATATTTATTAAATAATTCGTCCTCTGTCATGAATTTCGCTTGATTTATACGTATACTATTTCTTTTTATCCAATCAATCATTTTACCTGTAGTTTCCATTTTTTCACCAGGAATTTCTAGAAATTCCGCTCCCAATTTATCCAAATTTTTTTTACCGAAATATGTAATACAAGGAGTAATTATTTCAATTACGGAAGTACCTTTATGCTTTAATGCTTTTTTAAAATACTTTATTAAAGTTCTAGGATGTGCAACTGTCGTCCTTGCAACATATGTTGCTCCAGCAGCAAGAGCAAGTTTTATACCATCAGTTCTATTTTCAAACATTTTATAAGGTGTTGTTGTACTATTAGCTCCATACAAAGTTGTAGGGGCACCCTGCCCTCCAGTCATAGCATAAATGCTATTATTAAATATTAAAATAATACAATCGAGATTTCTTCGGCATGTATGTATAAAATGATTTCCACCAATTCCTAAACAATCACCATCTCCTGAAAAGATGATAGGTTTCATTGCAGGATTTGCCATTTTCATGCCTGTTGCTAATGCAGGGGCACGTCCATGAAGAGCTAATATTCTTTGTGAAGCATAGTGCAATGTTAATAGCATTTGACTATAACATCCTATTCCGAGAATAACAGGATATAATTTGGGATTTAATTTTTCATCTTCAAATACGCGATTAAAAATTTGCCCTATTATACCATAACCACAACCTGCACAAAAAAGAGAAGAATATTTTTTGAATAAATGACCTGGAAAAGAAACAAAAAGGTAAGGATTTTCTGGCTTTTCACCAGGATATGTTGGACCTAGTCCTGACATTTTGTATCTACCTCTCTAATTATTTTTAATATTTCATCTGGGTGATGAAAATCGCACACTTTTGGAATTTTTATGATCGGTATATCAAGATGGGTAACCCTTTCAACTTGTTCAGCAATGAATCCCGTATAATTTAATTCTGGTACGATTATTGCTTTTACATCTTTAACAATTTCTTTTACTTTTTTATCTGGGAATGGCCAAACTGTTATTAATCTAAATATTCCAACTTTTATCCCTTCTTTTCTGGCAATATCGACAGCATAGTAGCTTGTTCTTACAGATAATCCATAGGCAATAATAACAATTTCAGCATCATCTAATTTATATTTCTCAGTAATAGATATTTTTTCTATATTAGAATTTAATTTTTCAATGAGCATTTTTGTAAATTCTAATGAATAAGCACGTCTCGAAAATCCGTTATAATCATGAGGTTGATGAAGAAACATAACTGGAACATAATCAGTTCCCATTATTGGAGGTTTAGGGACAATATATTCATTAGTAGTAGCATCTTTATATGTATATTTTTTCTCAATATCTTTAGGTATTTCACGATAGATTAATTTCTTTATTACTTCTTCTTTTGAGGGTATATTTACAGCTTCATGGAGATGGCCTAAATAAGCATCTGAAATGATAAATACGGGGCAACGAAAAGTTTCAGCAAAATTAAAAGCTGTAATTGTTAAATCATATAATTCTTGACAATTCATGGGAGCTAAAGCTATTACTCCAAATTCCCCATTTCCTGGAAATCTAATTAAACCTAAGTCATTATGATGAGGTTCTGTGACAAAGCCGGTACCGGGACCGTTTCTTTGCACATCACAGACTACAAAAGGTACTTCAAGATTAGCAGCCATACTAATCGTCTCAACCATTAAAGAAAGTCCTGGACCTGAGGTTGCGGTCATAGATTTTGCCCCCACTAGTGAAGCACCAATTACAGCATTTATCGATGCTAACTCATCTTCCATTTGCATACAGCATCCACCTACTTCTGGCAATCTTTTAGCTAGATGCTCTATAACCTCTGTACTAGGTGTAATTGGATATCCACCAAAAAAGCTCAAACCTGCAGCTAAGGCACCTTCCGCCATTGCTTCATTCCCCATCATTACATATTTACCTTCTGGTAAAAACCTCTTATTGTTTTCCATAACTTCCACCATTTTATCTTTTTAAATTATTAATTTGAATTTCTTGTTCTTCTTCTAAAACATAAATACACCAATCAGGACAGCATAATTCGCATCTACGACATCCTGTACAGTATTTAGCTTTATCCTCTTTTACTTTTGGAATATAAGCAATTCTATAATTTAATTCATTACTTATTTCTAATATTCCTGTGGGGCATACAGCTATACACACTTCACAACCACCACATCTATCCTTATTTAGAAATAAGTTAAACTTTTTTTCCTTGTTTTCTATTAATTTTGGCATAGTTTTAACTGAATTAATCTTTAATTAATCTAAATAAATTGTTTAATTATTATTAATTTCAACTTAAATTATTATAAGATTTTTAGTTATGTTTAGAATTTGATAAAAGGAATTTCGGATAAAAAGATTATATGATTATTTTAATGAACTTTTAGTGATTTTTTCTAATTCCTTTGCTAATGAGTCATCGATAGGTTTTGCTGATGATTTTTCTAATAATTTAAATGCTTCTTCTTTTGCTTTTTTTCTAGCAGATTTAGATCCATTCTCCCTCCACATATCTCGTGTCATTCTATCTATTATTGGACTTGGAAAAAACAATTCTTTTCGAAAATATTTCAAAGTTGAAGGATGAGATAAAAGTTCCTCTTTATCCTTATAATCTTTTATGATTTCTGAAGCAAATGGGGTACCATAATCCTCGATTCCTTGAAGAAACCTCTTTACCATACCTGCAATTTCATTATCAATAATTAACTTCTCTATGCTCTGTGTAGATTCAAAATCAAGCATTCCAGGACCGGAAGCCATGTTAACTCCTGATAAACCTGCAAGTAAAGCTCCCATTCCTGCTTCAAATCCTGCTTGACTATCAGGAACTTTAGAATCACTAAGTGCCATATACGCATGGGTAGGTAAATTCAAGTATTTTCCCATCTCGATATCTCCTAAATTAATCATCATAGTCTCAATTGCACCCATGGGAGTTGTTCCATATTTCATGTCAAATATAGCTGGTGATCCTCCCCATATTAATGGAGCTCCTTTTTTTGTTAATTGAGCAATTACGATCCCTGCTAAACATTCTGCACAATGTTGAGTAATGGATCCTATTAATGTAATTGGAGCATTAGCACCTGCTAATGGCATTGAAACAAATTCAGAGGGTATCATACTTTTTGCAGCATCTATTAATGATTGAGTTGTAAGATCAGACCATTTAAGAGGGGGACTTGGACAAGCATCAAATATTGCTAATGGCTTTCTTGCTAAGTCATCTTCAGACAATCTACAAGTTAATAGAAGATCTTTCATTATTGAAAAACTTTTTTTTCGAAAAGTGCCAGTTATAACTGGTTTGTAACAGTTTGATAAAGCAATATATAACCTATGCCAATCTTGAGCTTCTTTTGGAACATCCTTATAGATTAAAGCAGTACTTTGAGCTTCTATATATTTTAATTTTTCAACTATTTTCGAAAATTTGATAAAATCCTTAGATAAAGCTTCTCTAATTTCACCACTATTTTCATCTAATATAAAAATCGCTGCAGATCCAGGGTCAAAATAAACATTATCTTCTTTTAATGATATTTGTTCATTGCCCTCTCTATCATATAAGGTAATTTCATGAGGAACTGTTTTTAAGCAATTATCAATTAATTCAGGTGGAAAAAAATAACGCGAACCCTCATGATTTATACCATTTTGATCAAATAAATTAATTGCGTCTTTATTCTCGATGAAGACACCTTGATTTTCAAGAATAATTTTAGCTTCTTCTAAAATTTTGTTCTTATGTTCATCATCTAATAACCTTATCTTTGGCCTAATAATTGGCATTGAGATAAACTCCTTATTTTAATATTTTTAGAAAGAATCAATTACATTTCGAATTTTTCTTATAGTTATGGGAGAGGTACCACAACAACCCCCAACTATTTTTGCTCCCAATTCGATCATTTCTTTGATATCTTTGACAAATTCTTCAACAGGTTGTTCATAAAATGTTTTATTGCCATCTATTTTAGGTTGACCCGCATTAGGCTTTACAGAAATTGGCTTATTAGTTAAATTAATAGCACTTTTTAATAAATCAATCATATCATGCGATCCTAAGGTACAATTTGCTCCAATGACTTCTATTTTTTCTTTATCCAACATATTTATACATTTTTCAAGTGAATCTCCCATTATTGTGAAGAAACCCTTTTTAGTCCTTTTATATGTAATTGAGGCAATCATTGGTTTCTTAGAAACTTCTCGAACTGCTTTTATTGCTGTTAGCATCTCTTCTATATCTGAGATTGTCTCGATATGCCAAAGATCAACACCCTTTTCTAATAATTTTGCTTGGGTTAAAAAGCTTGAATACCAATCTTCACTAGAAGCATTTCCAACGGGTGGTCTAAATTCACCTGTAGGTCCTATATCACCTACAATCAAACATTCAGAAGGGCGAACTTCTTTTATGTTTTTTAAGGCATTCTCAATAATTTCTCCAATTCGATTTTCAAGCTTATGACGCTTTAAATTCAAAGGAGTTGAGCCAAATGTATTCGTTTGACACATATCTGAACCCGCATCATAATAGGATTTATGAATGCTAGAAATAACATCTGGATATTCAACGTTCAGGATATCTGGGATTTTACCTGTTGTTAATCCTTTTTCAATTAATTGTGTCCCCATAGCACCATCAAATAAGATAATCTTAGAATCATCCTTTAACCAGCCATTAAATAACATTAGTAATTTACCTCTTTAAAAAATTCAATTTTTAATGCTTTAGAAGAGATTTAACTAGTTTAACAGCTTCGATTGCGTTATCAGCAAAACCATCAGCATTACATTCTTCTACCCATGCAGAAGTTACAGGAGCGCCGCCAAAAATGACTTTAAATTTACCCATTAGGTTTTTTTCTTTTAAAAGATCAATAATTTTTTTCTGATTAATCATTGTAGTTGTTAAAAGAGCGGAAACTCCAATAATATCTGCTCTTTTTTCAATTGCTTCCTCTACAATTTTTTCAGCAGGAACATCAGCACCTAGATCATAAACATCATAACCATAAGCTCTTAACATTGTACCAACAATCGTTTTTCCAATTGAATGAATATCTCCCTCAATTGTAGCTATTACAATTGTTCCACGTGAAATTTTCCCAGATCCCCTTTGAAGATGTGGAATTAGAAGATCTAAACAATTTTGCATTATTTGTGCACCTTTCATTAACTCAGGTAAGAAAAATTCTCCTTCTTCCCATAATTCTCCAACACGCCTTATCCCAGCAGCATATCCTTTCTCAATAACATCGAGTAAATTCATATTTTCATTAATAGCTTTATTTGCATATTTAAAAGCTTTTTCTTCATCTAGATTTACGATAGCCTCAGATATTTCATTATAAATGTCCCCCTTTAACACTTATATCTCTCCAAATAACTTGTTAAATCACTTTAAATTCAAATCAAATATTATTTATTTACATATAATAAATTAGAAAAACCTTATTGTTAAATCGAAAAAAATATTTGTTAAGGTTCTTTTCTAAAAATAGTTTATATATTCTAAAGCAAGTGATTAGATGTCTAAAAAATTTTCTAAAGAACCACTTAGAGGAATGGATGATTATTACCCAGCTGATTTACGTGAAGTTAATTGGATAATTGAAACCATAAAAGACGTAATAGAACGATATGGTTATGAAGAATATGCAACTCCACCCATAGAACCAGTTGAATTATTTGCTGCAAAATCCTCCGATGAATTAGTCAATGAACAATCATTTATTGTTGAGAAAAAGGAAGGAGAGAGACTAATTTTAATACCCGAACTTACACCTTCTTTAGCAAGGATGGTTGCTAAAAAGTGTCAAGAATTAAAAAAACCTATTCGGTGGTTTTCTGTTCCAATGTGCTTTAGATATGAAAGACCTCAAAGAGGTCGTCGTCGAGCTTTCTTTCAACCTAATGTAGATATATTGGGTGAAGAAAGTCTTTATGCTGATCTTGAAATTTTTAATATAATTGTAGATATATTTACAGAATTTGGAGCCACTGCTGAACAGTTTCAAATTTTTTATAATAGTCGACGATTTATGGATTCAGTTTGTAAATATATTCTTAAACTAAGTGAAGATAAAATCCCCTCTGTTTTTAAAGCATTAGATAAATCAGACAAAATGGAAGATAATGAGTTTGAAAAGTATGTTATAGATGCATTTCAAGATGAATTTATCATTCAAAGTATTTTAAAACTTAAAGATGCAAAAAGTATTAAGGAATTATTAAATAAATTTGATAAAATTTCAGAAGATTTTTACCAATCTGAAGGATATCTCGAAATAGTTAATTTCAACCAATTATTAAATGAAGTAAATCTTTCTAGTTATTGCACTTTTTCTTCTGGAACGGTAAGAGGCCTTGATTACTATACTGGAATCATTTATGAGGTATTCGATACTGGAAAAGAAAATATAAGGAGTATATTTGGAGGGGGTCGCTATGACGATCTTTTATCATTATTTTCAGATGAAAAGATCACTGGTACTGGATTTGGGATGGGAGTTTATACACTTTCCCTATTTTTAAAAACTTACAACTTGATTCCAGAAGAAATTAAAGAGAAAGATTATAGTGATACAATATATATAGCATCTATAAATGAAGATATGTCAACCTATGCATTTGAACTTGCAAGGGTTATTCGAGATGAAGATTTTCCCTGTATAATAGATTATAGATTTAAAAATCTCAAAAATCAACTAAGTAAAGCTAATGAATTAGGGGTTAATATAGTGTTGATTATAGGATCGGAGGAGTTGGCAGAAAGAACAGTAACAATTAGGAATATGGTTTCTGAAGAACAAAAAACTGTTGATTGTAATGATATTATTGAAGAGATTTACACTCTTTTGGATGAATTTAGTGATAATAAGTTTGATTAATAAAATTTTCTATGGTATGGTATCAGATTTATTATTTAAAGATTAAATGTAAATTTTGAAAAATAATAGCAATATTTATTTTTCACATCTATCAGTAGATAGTCTCTACTTATAAAATTCTAGAAATTCTTGACATTCATAAAAAGGGCAATGGATCTATATTTTGAGAAATTTTCGGCAATGATATTTTAAGAAACTTATATCTTGCTCAAAAATGTTGACAATAGGAATTAATTGGTTTTCGAATGAATATAATTTCATATGATACTTCTAATTAATTCTTCTTCGATTGTTTTCTAATTTTTCGCCGCAGTTCGTATAAAAAAAATCCTTTCCTGCCTAAATAATTTTTTAAACTCAGGATGAATACTATGATTATGCGCAAACCATCAATTACCGCATTTAAAAAAGATTTGTCACCAGAACAACGTGAAGAACTACTAAGAGTATTGAAAGCCCGTTTTGAGAGAAACATGAATCGCCATAAATCCCTTGAATGGGCTAAAGTACAAGCAAAGCTGGAATCTAATACTGAAAAATTGTGGTCACTCAATGAAATGGAAAGAACTGGCGGTGAGCCGGATGTTGTTGGTCATGATAAAAAGATGGGGGAATACATTTTTTATGATTGTTCAGCGGAAAGTCCTAAAGGCCGCAGAAATGTATGTTACGACCGCGAAGGCCAGGAGGCGAGGGAAAAGAAAGGGGTGCATCCAGAAGGTAACGCTATTGATATGGCAGCTAACATGGGCATTGAGCTTTTAACGGAAGAACAATATCGAGAGTTGCAGAAACTTGGAAATTTCGATATGAAGACGTCGAGCTGGGTGAAAACTCCTTCTGATATTAGAAAACTCGGCGGCGCTATCTTTGCTGATTACCGCTATGGCCATGTCTTCTTTTATCATAACAGTGCGCCCTCTTTCTATGGCGTTAGGGGGTTCCGTGGCTCGTTAAGGGTCTAAATTTGAACTTTGAATTTTAGCATTTCTCTGATTTTTGCTTTTGTTTTTTACGAACTGCATTTTGTGGTTGCACCCGTTGTCCTTAAATTATTGATTGGGAAAAAAGTTCCATTTAATTTTCATTTAACTCAGAATAATGGTGAAAGCACACTTAGAGTTGATTCTGTAAAACGAGAGGGAAAATATCAAGCGACAATAAGTGCAATTGGAAATTACGCTGAAAGAAGAGCTTCAATTGCTTTAGGTGTTAGAGAGTAAAGAATTTAAAGAAAAGAAAACATCAAATTCAAATTCTTAAAAAATTATTCATATAACAACCAAATTAAAAGTAAAATTGGATATGAGTCCATTGCCAAAAATTTCTAAAATTTGGATCATTCATTGCCAACAATTACTAAATTTATTGCTAATATTAATTAAAAAACAGAAATATAGTTTTTGCTAATTATGAACTTTATCGAAGATTTAATCAAATCAATAAAAGAAAAGAAAAGCGTTGTCTGTATGGGGCTTGACCCTAGAATGGATAAAGAAGGAGAAATTCCTCAATATCTCATTGAAGAACTTGATAATCCAAACGAGATTATTTTAGAGTTTAACAAAATCCTAATTGACAATACTAAAGATTTAATCCCTGTTGTAAAACCTCAGATTGCTTTCTATGAAAAGTATGAGGCTTTAAATGCTTTAAAAGAGACAATAAAATACGCTCAAAAAAATGAGATATTAGTTATTTTAGATTCAAAGAGGAATGATATTGGTTCTACTTCTGAAGCATATGCTTATTCAATATTTAATAACTTTAATGCAGATGCATGTACCATTAATGCATATTTTGGATTTGATGGAGTTAAACCTTTTTTAGAATACAAAGAAAAAGGGCTTTTCATACTTATAAAAACATCTAACCCTAGCAGTTCAGAATTTCAAGATTTATTTAGTGTGAGATTAGATAAGATTTCTAATGATATTATTGAATATAAAGTAGAAAATCAGATTTTAAAGAGAAATTATATTCGACTCGCTGAGCTAATACGTGATTGGAGTATTGATTTAGCACAATTTTCTAATTTTACTAATTTAGGTGTTGTAGTTGGGGCAACTTATCCTCAAGAATTAAAAAAAGTTCGAGAAATTGTGGAACATTCTTTTATTTTAATACCAGGATATGGTGCCCAAGGTGCTCAAGCGAAAGACATTAAAGATGGATTTTATGAGAATGGATTAGGTGGAATTGTTAACTCTTCAAGAAACATAATTTATGCTTATCATAAAAATAAAAAATTTTCCCAGGAAAATTTTGATAAAGCAGCTAGAGAGGAGATAATTGATATGAATAGAAAAATCAATGAAGAAATAATGAATTAATATATTAAAGTTCCTCCTAGAGCGGAACCAAGAAGATATAGAGCTGTTATTATTGGTCCTACGACAAAAAACATAACGACAAAAGATCTTTTTAAACCAATTTTATGAATCAGATTTATAACATTTAAATCTATAAAAACAGAGAATATAACTACGGGTATTATGATTCCCGGGTCTCCTTGAAATCTCCCAACCATTCCATATATTATTAAAGGAGACCCTACAAAAAAAATTACTCCAAATTGAATACCAAAACTAATCGCAACCCATTTCATATTTTTTTTTTCTTGAGCTTTAGTTATAAGTAAAGCTAATTTTAAAAGTAATATATCAAAGAGTATTAGTGCTATTGTAGCAATAATTGGTCCTAATTCTTGCATATCAGGCATTTGAAATAACATAACTTTTACTCAGAATATAGAAAGGGTTTTCAATTATAAAGATATAATTTTAATTTGAAATAATTTTTAATTAATAATATTATAAAAGATATAAGAAACATTTTAGTTTTAAATTTAATTGATTAGAATATAACATTATAATTAGCAATAAAAATAAAATAATTAATTTGGAGGAAATTAAAAAATATTTAGTAAAAGGTAATATGCAATGGTAGAAACTAAAGAAAAAACAGTTCAATACGACGAGGAAACTCCAAGGATTGCCGTGTTCATTTGTCAATGAGGCTTAAATATCGCTGAAATAATTGATACGAAAGCATTAGTAGAATTTTCAAAAAGTCTTCCCAATGTTGTTGAAGCACTAGATTATATAAGTCTTTGAACTGAACCTGGAGCGGAGTTCATTAAGGAAAAAATGGTTGAAAGTAATGCAAATAGACTGGTTGTAGGCTCATGTACTCCTAAAACTCATGAACCTGTCTTTAAAAGTGTTTTAGACGCGATGGGTCTTGATTCATCCTACCTAGAATTTGCTAATATACGAGAACATTCTAGTTTTGTGCATAAAAAAGATAAAATTGGAGCTCAAAAAGTTGCTGAGGATATAATTCGGTCTGCAGTAGCAAGAGCGTCTGTGTTAGAGAAGATTATAGTTAAAGAAGTTGATATTACAAAAAAGGCTTTAATTATTGGTGGTGGCGTAGCGGGATTATCTGCAGGGATTGATCTTGCCGAAGAAGGTTTTGAAGTTTACTTAGTTGAAAAAAGTACAACTATAGGAGGCAAAATGGCTAAACTGGATAGGACTTTTCCTACAGATGATTGTAGTATATGAATATTAGGACCCGTAATGTTACAAGCAGCAAGAACGCCAGGTCTTAATTTATATACATACAGTGAGGTTGAAGAAGTCACTGGATTTGTTGGTAACTTTACTGTAAAAATAAGGAAAAAAGCACGGTATGTAACAAATGATTGTAATGGGTGTGGAGCATGCTTTGAAGTATGTCCAGCTTATGGTTACAATGAATTCAACGAAGGAATGGATTCCAGAAAAGCGATTTATGTAGCATTTGCTCAAGCAGTCCCATCACTAGCCCAAATTGACATGGAAAGATGCATTAAATGTGAATTATGTAAGGCAGCTTGTGAAGTGAATGCGATTGATTTCGAACAACAAGACGAAATCGTAGAAGTACAGGTAGGATCTATTATAGTAGCGACTGGTTGGGATGAATTTGAGCCACCAACAGGATATTTAGGATATAAAAAATATCCTAATGTAATAACACAATTAAAACTTGAAAGAATGCTAGCTCCCAACGGCCCCACAATTGGACATTTGGTAAGACCTTCTGATGGGAAAGAACCTAAAAAAATATTATTCATTCAATGTGTTGGTTCAAGAGATTTAAACATGAATACTTATTGCAGCTCTGGTGTATGTTGTATGATCTCTATAAAAAATAGTAAGTTAATCAAACAACACTATCCAGAGGCAGATATCACTGTTGCTTATATGGATATGCGAGCTGCTGGGAAAGACTATGAGGAATATTTCACACTCTCAAGGAAGGAGGGTATCAAATATATAAGAACAAATGTTAGTAGAATAAAAGAAGATCCAAAAACTCATAATTTAAGAATAGTCATGCAAAATACATTAGGTTCAAGTGGATTAAAAGAGCTAGAATACGATTTAGTTGTGCTTTCAGCATCGATGGTTCCTGCTATCGGTATCCATTCGATTCAAAAAATGCTTAAGCTTGAAACTAGTCAGGATGGCTTTTTTAAAGAATTTCATGCGCGATTGAACCCCATCGACACAAAAATTCCTGGAATCGTTCTTGCAGGCGTCAGTCAGGGTCCAAAATCTATCGTAGAATCAATAGCTCAAGGACGAGCCGCTGCTTCTTCACTTGCAAGACTTATGATTAAAGATAAATATCGAATTCTACTGATTAGAGCCTCTGTTGATAAGGATCGTTGTGCAAAATGTGGACTCTGTGAATTAAATTGTCCTTATAATGCAATAAAATTAGCTGAAGATGGTGCTGAAGTTAATGAGATCCTATGTAGAGGATGCGGAACATGTTTGGCCAATTGTCCTTCAGAAGCTATAACTCTTCGATATTATAGAGAACCTCAATATGAAAAACAAATAGATGCAATTTTAGAAGAAATATAGAGAGGTGGGATTAGTGACAGAAATAACAAATGGAAATATAAAAATTCTAGCATTCCTTTGTTGGAAATGAGGTTATGGTGCAGGTGATATGGCAGGAACTATTCGAGCGCAATATCCTGCCACATTGAGACCAGTTCGAATTAATTGTTCTGGGAGAGTGACTCCATCTTTAATGATGCGAGCGATAGGTAAAGGTGCTGATGGAGTTGTTATTGGAGCTTGATACCAAGGTGAATGTGATTATGAAACTGGTAATTTAGTTGCTGAGAGGAACGTTAATTACGCAAAAGAAATTTTGAAAATAGTCGGCCTCTCACCAGAAAGAATACAGATGTTTCATTGTAGTGCTGCTGAAGGACAAAAGTTTCAAGAAGAAGCTACTCGTATATCAGAGACTATCAAAAAACTAGGCAGCAATCCTTTAAAAGATTCGAATACTTCTAAAAAAGAAGAAAAGGAATCGAAAAACCTAAAAATGAAAAAAACCGAATAGAATGATCTTTTCAAAAAAATATTAGTTGAAAAGAGACTTACCTTGCAAAGGTTTCGGTATTAGATGATTATATTTTTAAAAATATAATTAAATTTATTTAAAAATTTTATATCTTTCTTTTAACTTTTTATTTTAAAATTAATTTTTTATTTTATTATTAGTTATGATTAATGTGAATTTAAGATGGGAAAAGATATCGAAAAACAGCTAAAAAAAGCAGAGCAACTTTATAAAGCAATGCAATTAAAACGAGCAGCAAAATTGTTTAACACCGTTGGAAAAAGTTTTTTGAATATAGGTGATTATAACCGTGCTAAAGAATGTTTTTTTAATGCCGCAAAATGTGCTATGAATGATGAAAAATACATAAATGGATTAGAATTCTATAGAAATGCAGGAACTGCTTCTCTCTATAATGATAATTTTATAGAAGCTTATGAATTTTTCAAAGATGCACTAAATTATGTCCCCAGTTTAAGAAATACTTCCGAGAGAAGTTATCAATATATTTTATTCACTAGTTTATCTTATTTATGCTTATTTCTAGAAGGAAAACAAGAAGAAGGTTTAGATTTAATAAAAAAATACAAAACTTATGTTAATGATGCTTATTTTAAAGAGAATCCAATGATAAGGTTAGTAAAAAACTTTACTATAGCAACAAAAGATAAGAACGAGAATTATGTAAAACAGATTGAAAAAGATTTTGAAAGTTTTAAATTTTATGAGGGTGAAATAAGTTTAGCAAAAAAGGCAATTGTCTTGACTAAAACAATTATCAATTTACATACTAAATTAAGTTTTGATAAAAACGTTTATACAACTAATGATACCATAAATTTAACATTAGATATTAATACTAAAAACCTATTAGATATTTCAAACAATAAGTTTTATAATTATAATATAAATGAATTAAAAATAACAAAAATTGGATTAACTCTTTCTGATAACTTTACAACAGCTAAAAAACCTGGTTTACCTATTTTAATAGAACCTGGTCAAAATTATCTTATAAATCTTTTAATTAAACCTCATTTTCAAATGGAAAAATCCTATATTGGACCAATTGTTTTAACATCTGAATTAAATGGAAGTTTAAAATTTTTCTACGAAATTTCTGAAATTATGTATCCAACTCTAATATCTCCTCCTCCAACATTAGATATTTCAATGAAAACTTTAAGACCTCCTCTCATTGGGCAAACCTTTCCCTTAGAAATACTTATAGAGAATAAAAGTGAGGGAGAAGCTTTAGATCTTAATATAGAAATTGAATTCCCAGAGAACCTTAAAGTAATGAGAGGAACATTAAATAAACAAATATATTCACTAAAACCAAATGAGAATATTAAATGGGAAATCAATCTTAAACCAATTGAAGCAGAAGACTATTCTATCAAAATAGAGGCAAGATTTAAGGATCCTGACCAAAACTTAATTGAAGAAATCAAAGAATTCCCTATTTCAATAAAGTTATAATCTTTTTTTTTTTATATATTTCTATCTCAAAATAAAAAGATATAAAGTGATATGAAACTTAAAGTAAAAAAAATAAATTTTGAAACAGGAAATACTAAAGATGTAGTTGTAAACATTAAAGATGCTCAAGAACTCGGGCAAAAGGCAGGAGAAAGGATCATTATTAAAAATCCGCAGACAAAATCTATTGAAGAAAAATACTGGGTAGCAATATTACAAATAGATTATTCGGATTCTATTGTTAAACAAGGTGAAATTGGTATATTTTTGAATATATTGCGGGAAAAAAGAAATTTAAAAGATGATATGATACTTTCAGTTAAACCGGCAGATCCACCAGATTCATTTAAATATATTCAAAAAAAGGTTAAAGGAAATAGATTGTCAAGTGAAGAAATAGGTAAGATCGTATCTGATGCTGTCTCAGGTTCCTTGTCACGAATCGATTTAGCTGCTTTTATAACTGGAGTTGCAATTAATGGAATGGATAATGAAGAGATGACAGCTTTAACGTTAGCAGAAACACGAAGTGGAGAGATTTTTTATTTTGGAATGGATGTCTATGATAAACATAGCACAAAAATTTACATTTCGTAAGTTTTGTTAAAAGGCGGCGTTCCTGGAAATAAAGTCTCTCTTATTATAGTACCAATTGTTGCAGCAGCAGGATTAACAATTCCAAAATCTTCTACAAGAGCAATAACATCTCCATCTGGAACCGCAGATTCTATGGAAGTATTAGCCCCTGTTGCGTTCACACCGACAGAATTAAAAGAAATTGTATCCAAAGAAAATGCTTGTATAATATGGGGTGGAGCGCTTGAAACAGCACCTGCAGATAACATATTAATTGAAATCGAACGCCCCTTACATATGGATCCTATTGGTCTTATGATACCCTCAATCCTTACAAAAAAATTGTCTCTAGGAGTAAAAAAGCTTGTACTTGATATACCTGTGGGTGAAGGAACTAAATTTACAACCGCTGATAAGGGAAAACAATTCGCCTATTTATTTAAAGAAATTGCTGCAAATGTAGGTATTGAAGCTGAATGCGCCCTCACACTAGCTCATCAACCTATAGGTCATGCTGTAGGGCCTGCTATAGAAGCTAAAGAAGCTCTTACACTATTACGCGATTATTCTGCTGGCCCAAATTCTTTAATAGAAAAATCTACTGACTTGGCAGGTATTCTTCTTGAAATGAGTGGTAAAGCTCAGAAAGGTATGGGTCAAACTCTAGCTAAAGACATCTTAAGTTCTGGAAAAGCTTACGAAAAAATGAAAAAAATCATTGAAGCTCAAGGCGGTGATCCGGAAATTACTCCAGAAGATATTGAATTAGGACCACACATAAAAGAATTCTTTGCCACTAAAGATGGATATATTGTTGAAGTAAATAATTCAATAATTAATCAGATTGCTAAAGCTGCAGGATGTCCAAGTTCTAAAGTTTCTGGTGTAGAAATAATTAAAAAACAAGGAGCAAAAATTAAAAAGGGAGATCTTGTTTTTAAAGTTTACTCTCATAGTGAATCCAAATTAAGAAAGGCAGAAAAAATATACAATGCTAGCGGTGGTCCAATAAGGTTAGGAGGTATGGTGATTCAAAGAGTCTAACTTAATACAAATTTTAATTTAACCATGAATAATATGTCTTTAACTCCAAAAGCAATTTACGAGAATTTAAGAAATAAAGATTTAGATTACTCTTCTGCTCTTGAATTACTGATTACTTTTATAGAAAATACTGATAATATTGATATTAGAATAGAGTGCCTTCAAATCCTAAAGAAAATCCAAAGTAAAGATGAAAAAGTATTTAAACTCTTAGAAAATCTACTAGTTTCTGATTCAGATGAAAAAATACGAAATATCGCAGCATCTTACATGAAAAAATTTTTTTTACATAAAGCCTTAGAACCAATGAAATGGGTTATTGAACATGAAACATCCTTACGATGCATGATTACAGCCATCTCCACATTATCTAAAATCAATAATCTAAAATCTAGATTTATCTTAATGGAGAAATTAAACACTCTTTATAATCAAAAATGCAAATATAATTTAAAAAACTCCTTTAGAGCAAGAAAAATTGAAAATATTCCCACTCAAGAACTTGCTGAAATTTTGATAAATTATTATTTTATCTCATTTTTAAAAATTCGCTTTGGCTATTTAAAATATGAATTTGATAATTTCGGCTATGTTACTACGTTAGATTTAACGAATGTAGATCCTCAAGGAATCTTTATACCAGATTTCCTCGAAATAATAAGTTCTTTAAAGCATCTTGAGGTTCTTGATTTAAGATTTAACAATTTAATGTATATACCAGAAATCTCAAAAAAATTAGATTCAATTATTTCATTAGATTTGAGTTATAATAAAATAATTAACCTTCCAACATCTATTCAAAATTTAACCTCTCTAAAACATCTAAATTTGAAATCTAATCGATTAAGATCTATACCTGAATCTTTAAGTAGTTTAAAACTACTTCAAACAATCAATTTAAGGAATAATATGCTTAACAAAATACCTAAATCAATTAAATCTCTCAAATTCCTCGAGAACTTAAACCTGCATGGGAATAAAATAAATTCAATAGAATTTAAACTGCCAAATTCAATTAAAGAATTAGAGTTAGGGTGGAATAACTTTTTAGAGGTCCCAACTACTATAAAATCGCTTAAGTCATTAGAAAGTCTTGGTATGAGTGGAAATAAATTAAAAATGATTCCAAAATGGATTTGTTCATTTCAATTATTAAAAATATTGGATCTATATGACAATAATATAATTGCATTGCCAAAATCGATGGGTAATTTATATTCTTTAGAAGTATTGGTTTTAAGAAATAATCAACTTTCACATTTACCAGAAACATTTAAATTTTTACGTAAAATTAAGAAACTTAATTTAAGTTGGAATAATTTTACTCAAATACCAGAATGGATCGGCGAACTTAATTCATTAGAAGAATTAAATCTTTGGGGAAACCAAGTTGAAACCCTCCCCAAATCTATAAGCTTATTATCTAATCTAAAAGTCTTAGATCTAAGTTTTAATAGATTGAATCAATTACCAACATTTTTAAGTGATTTTAAAAAGAAAAGTGATCTAGTTATAAAATTATAATTAAAACACTGGAAATCCACAATAGGATGCTCTTAAAGAATTAGAATATAACCTATAACTTACTATAGAATTTTTAAAGAAATATCAATATACGAATCATCTTCATTTTTTGATATATGGACCTTTTCAACGTTGCATAAGACCTTTTTATTAAGATTCTCTAAATATATTCCTTCCGTAATCCCACAAGCAATATAAAAGAAATATATAAACTCATCCTTATCTTTTAAATATTCTGAATTAATTAATCGAAATACAGCCTTATTTTGAGAAAGCTCTTGTATTGAAATATAGATATCATCTTGAAAAAAATCATAAGAGTTATAAAACCTTTCAAATAATTTCAACTGAGCAATTGGATCATTCGTTTTTCTAGCTTTCTTAAATTCTTCAATATAAGCCTCACCAATAGGAAATTTAAATTTTTTAAGAATTTCATGACCAATTTCTTTAAATAGTTCTTCTTTATGGGGGAATTTATTTTTTAAACCAAATAAGAGAGCTTGGAGGAATGAATTTACTAAATTTTTATTCAAATATTCTCTCCTCTTGCTAAAGTATAAATGCGCTGAACCAATCTCTTTCTTTAAGACCAAACCCTCATTTTCCAATGACCTCAAGTGATTTGATACCGTATTGCGATGAGCTCCCGTTTTATCAGAGATATCTGATATAGTTAATCCAGATGGAAAATCATCTAAAGTTTCTAATATCTTTGATTTATAATCATTTTTTTTAGCTAAATCCATCATAAAATTATTACTTTAATTACATGCTCTGATCAATTGTTGTGTATTGCACAATATTTATATATTGATTTTAACCCAAATATAAATTAACACGTAAACTGATAAAAAAAGTATTAAAGGCTAAATAATGAAAGATCCTCGCATTTTATTAACTACTCCTACGTATCCATATCCAACACTTCCAGCAAATGATTCTTTAACAGATGCTACTGGACAACGTTTTACTCATGGGGATGATATCTTTACAATAATTTCTCATACACATTGTTTTGGGAATCATATTTTGGCACAAAATATTGATGAACCCACCACTTTACTTGAATATCCTAGATGGGAACATTTTACAAAAGAAGTAGATAAGGGATATGATTACATCGGAATTAGTTGTTTTCCAGTACATCTGGATAATGTATTAAAAATGTGTGAATATGTTCGAAAAAATAGTCCCGAAACAAAGCTAATGATTGGTTCATATGGTGCACAAGCATTTAAAGCGAAATATGATGAGGAGACTCAAAAGAAATATGTAGATTTCGCGGTGAAGGGTGAAGGAGTGAAATTTATGCGTGAACTACTTGGTGAAGATTCAAATCGTCCTATTGTACAAAAACTAATGCCGAAATGTGGGGGCTCTCTTTGGTTTATAGATAAATATCCCAGAGGAACTATTGGATTCTTAGTATCGGGTTTAGGATGTCCAGGTGCTTGTGATTTTTGTTCTACTACTGAGATGTTTGGGTACAAAAGAATACAATTACTATCACCAGAAGAATTGGTAAAACATATGCATTTGTATCATAAATATTTCCCAGATTTATCTCAGATTTTTGTAATTGAAGAAGATCACTTCCGATATCCCGAATATTTAATAAAAACTAAGGAGTATTGGGAAAGCAACCCTAAAGTAGTGGAAACTCTTGATTGGTTCGCATTTGGTTCAGTAGATCATATTTGGAACTTCGCTGACAAGTATGGATGGGATGCTATAGCTGAAATCGGAATAGGTGCTATTTTTATAGGTGTTGAATCAAAATTTGCTGGGGAACATGGCTATACTAAAGTAAAAGAAGCAGATGCTCGAGAAGTGTTTAATAATCTTCATAACATGGGAATACGCACTATTGGTGCTTGGATTTGTGGATGGGATTTTCATGATCACTCAAATATATATGAAGACCTTAATTATTTCGTAGCTTGCTACCCTACCTATGAGCAACTCACAAGATTAAGCCCATTTCCTGGAACTGCTCTATATAATAAGATGAAAAAATGTGGACGTTTAAAGGATGTTCCTTGGGAAGATGTACATTTTTGGAGTGGTTCTCAGGAAAATGTAGCATTAGAAATTCATGAAACTCTAAATTTAACTGAATATGGTTATGATTTAATTTATAAAACATGGGGACCTTCAATCCTAAGAAAACTTGATGTATTGTTGAGAGGTTATGAATTTTGTCTGAATTCAGACAATCCAATATTACGAGAACATAAATCCAAATTCTTTAAACAACAAGCTGCAGTACTGCAAAGTATGTGTGGAGCTATGAATCGTTTTGCTCCAAATGGAGTTGTAAGACGGAGAGTTACCAAAATAGATCAGAAATATCGTGAGTTAATTGGTGAACCTACAGCAATCCAACGAGTTTTATCCAGAAACATGGAAAAACGAGCAAAAAAGTTCAAGATTCAAAATTTCCTTGATCCAATTAATCGATATCCTAAAGAAGAACCTGCAAAAAGATATCTGTATCTTAAAAATAAGAAATTAACTGAAGGAGATATTCCTTATAAGACTGAATTACTTTCAAAACGGCCATTTGATCTGAAATGGAATAAATTTAAATTCAAGCAGCGCTCTCGCTTTCTAAGCTTTCTATCTAAATTACAATCCAGTAAAGGTGACAGTGGATTGGATAAACATATAATAAAAGGTCTGAAAAAACAAACAATCGCATCTGCCTTTTAACCTTTTTAAAATAATATTAACTATTTTGGGTATTTAAATGAACTCAGATTTAAAGATTAGAAGATCTCCCGGAAATACACCCATAAAAAAAATACCTAATGATTACTACCCTGAAGAATGTGGATTCTGGTTTGAACTACCAGAAGGACTAGATAAAGGAAAAAAATTATTTTTCAGGGATAGTACACATGGTAAAGGAAATCTAGTATCTAATATTGTCTTCATTCATGGGAATCCCGAAAATTCATATACTTATAGAAAAGTCATAAAATATATTATCGATTACGCCAAGAAACCGTTTAGGATCGTGACAATGGATCATATTGGATTTGGCTTGTCAGATCAAGCAACCTATGAAATGGTATGCATGGATCATGCTAATAATTTATTACAACTCATAAAATACTTGGATTTGAGAAATGTAACTCTCGTTATACATGATTGGGGAGGTCCTATTGGTATTGGGGCTTTCTTGAAAGAACCCGAACGATTAACCAACTTGATTATATTAAATAGTACAGTTTTTCCTATTCCAGAAGAAGGAATAACATATCAAAATTTTCCAGGTTCATGGGTAAATTGGGCTAAAGGTCCAAAAATAATTCCTAACCGTTTATGGGGTTCATTTGCCTCATTTTCAATTTTTTGTAAACCTACAAACCCTACGACATTATTTATAAGAATGATTTTCTCAATAATAGCAAAAGAATTTGGTATTTTTCGTAAAAGAGAGAAAATTGCTCAAAAGATATTTAAACAACAATTTAAATCAATATCAAATGTACTTAGTTCAAAGCGTTTAGTTCTTCAAACACCTGTATGGGGGTATGGAAATATATATTTAGAACCTCAACTTGGCAATAGAGACACTTCATCATTTTATCGTTTTATTCAGGACAATATTAGTGATATCTGGGGACCTAATGGTCAAAGCATTGGTATTAGAGCAATTCTTGGTGATTGGGATCCATCCGCAAAACCAGAAGTAATTAGGCAATGGTTAACATATTTACCACAACTTAATGAGCATATTAGAGTTTTTAAAGGTTTTGGGCATTTTATTGAGGAAACCAAACCAAAAGAAATTGCTAATGAAATTATTAATGTTGCTGGATTAATTTAAATTTTTAATTAAATTTTCTCATCTAAATTAAGATTTTTAAAAAATAGATATTAAACTTATATGAAATTATCCCCAAATTCAATTTACAAAGAATTTTTAAATGGAAATCTAGAGAAACAGTTTGTTGTAGATAAATTAATTGCTTTAGTTAACAATTCCGATGATACCATAAAAAGAATTGAAAGTATTGAAATATTAATAAAAATTGGTTCAAAAAGTGAAGAGTTTTTTAAATTATTTGAAAATCTTTTAATTTCTGATTCTCACGAAGAGATTAGATATACAGCAATTAAAGCTATTCATCAAAATTTTATAGAAAAGGCATTTAATCCTATGAAATGGGCGTTTCATCATGAAACTTCAATAATTTGTTTGGTTAAAATTGTTTCTACTATGGGGGACATAATAAACGATAAAGTTAAAACATTTTTAATTGATAAAATAAAAAACATAGATATCCATCAATTCAATAAAAGTCTTCAAAAAACCTTCAAAACCGGGGAAATTTATAAATTTACGAATATAAGACTTTCTGAAATATTAAATAATTATATCATCATTAGGTACTTTAAAAGGGAATTTAAAGATATAGAGTATATCTTAAAGAATGGTTTGGTAATATCATTGGACTTATCGGGAATCAGCTCCAATGTTCTTGGCTGGAAAATTTTAAAAAGGTTACCAGAGTTCATAATAGTTCTTAAATATCTTGAGAAATTAGATTTGAAGATCAATAGAATTGTAAATCTACCTAAAAAGATTGGTAACCTTCAATATCTTAAATATCTAGATCTTAGCAATAATAACATTAGAAGTTTGCCTGAATCTTTTGGTTCTTTAATGTCATTAGAACGTTTGATTTTAAAATATAATAAAATTAGTGAGATTCCAAGTATTATTGGAAGATTAAAGAAATTAAAGAAATTAGATTTGAGGCATAACAACTTAAAATCACTACCCAAAGAAATCTATGATTTGAAATCATTAGAAATTCTGGATCTACATGGAAATCAACTGAACTATTTACCTAAATCAATTAATGGATTTAACTCTTTAAAACAATTAGAATTAGGTTTAAATAAGCTTATTGTCCTTCCAGAATGGATAGAAAATCTACAATCACTAGAAATCCTAGGATTAGGTGGTAATCAAATATCATTTAATTTTTCTATTCTAAGAAAATTAGTCTCGTTAAAAGAATTAAATCTTTATGATAATAACATAAAAGAACTTCCAAATGAAATAGGATCATTAAAATCATTAGAAAATTTAATATTGAGGAATAATAAACTTACAAATTTACCTAAATCACTTAAAGATTTAAAGCATCTCAAAAGATTAGATTTAAGCTGGAATAATTTCAATACTCTTCCAGAATGGATTGATTCTCTTTCTTCATTGGAAGAATTAAATTTATGGGGAAATAATCTAAAATCACTACCAAGTTCATTGGGTTATCTTTCTTCATTAAAAATTCTTAATCTAAATTTTAATAAATACATTAGAAAGATTCCGGAATCGATTAAAATTTTACAAAATAAGGGATTGAAAATATATAAATAATTACTAGTATAGGGAATATATAATTGAAATTAGTAATTTAAAGATTTAATAGCAATTTACTTAGAATAATGAATATAACTCCTAGCAATAATTATAAATATTAAGTAAAAACTGAATTAACTTTTATTGGGTTTCATATAATTCTTGAATTTCTTGAATAGTTGTTACATCTTTCGGTCCTTTTTCAGGACGTAATCTCTGAAAAACGGGAAATCTCATAGAATAACCTAAAGTTGAAAATTTATCGCTTATTGTTATTTCATCACCTATTATCTCAATTACTACTTCAGGTTGAAGCCATGTATCAGGAGTATCCTCACATATAACATTAGATGCAACTTTATCTATTTCATATTGCTTCATTTCTTTTGTTAGACTTTCCATAATCTCATCTGTCCATCCTGAAGATACACGTGAAAATGCTACAAATCTATCGTTATCAGGATCATAAACAGCTCCTATATAAGTTCCATACCATCCTTTTCTGCGACCTCTTCCGTAAAAAGCACCAACCAATACAACATCTATACTATCTTTTAACTTTCCCCCTTCTAAACCTTTTAGCTTAAGCCACAAAAAACCACGATTCCCTGCTTGATATATTGAATTATCCTGTAGTGATTTTGCCATAATTCCCTCAGTTCCTTCTTCTCTAGCTTTATGAAAGAATTCGAGTAATTGCTCAGTAGTATTTATAATTACCGATTTAACAAGTCGCAACTCATCTCTCTCTTCTATAATTTCCTCTAATTTTTTACGACGCTTTGGTAACGGCTTATCCACATATGATTCATTCTCAACCTTTAAAAGATCAAATACAAATAAACACACGGGTATTTTTTTAGATATATCATCAACATTATATTTTCTTCTTCTTTGGCTCAAAACTTGAAAAGGAAGCATCTTTTCATAAAATGGATCCATAGCTACAACCTCTCCTTCAAAGATTACATTTTCAGCATGAATGTTTTCTCTTAAAACTTGACATACATCGGGATATTGGTCTGAAATATCTAATAAACGTCTTGAAAATAAGATTATATCATCTCCCCTTTTATGGATTTGAAGTCTTTCTCCATCTAATTTATGTTCAGCTATGAAAGGAACACCCAATCTACTTATAAATTCTGTATAAACTTCTCGAGAAGCAAGCATACTTAGAATTGGAGTTCCATATTGTATATCTATCTTTTTAACTTCTTCAAGACTTTTTTCAGCTAATATTTTAGCTATTTCACCAAGATCAGGATATAAAGTATAAGCTCTTTCAATGAACTCTTTATTTGCTTTTATACCCGTAAAAGCGAGAGCTAAGCCTTCTATAATTGTTGGTGATTGAACCCCTACTCTTAATGTGGAAGTAATTATTCTCAGTAAATATTTTGTCTCTAATGGAGAACATTTCCTCATTAATCCTCTTAATATCCCTAATTTAGCATCTTGGGAACCAGAACCCTCGCTTAATGCTATTCTTTTTAATTCTGAATATAATTCAGAGATTTCTATCGAAATACTTGTTTTTTCATTTGATAAATTATAGTCAAATAATGATTTTTGCTTCTTTTTTTTTGCTAATATTAACTCTGCAGCAGCTCCAATATCCCCTTCTTTTACTAGAACTTCTTTAATTCTTTTTCCATCAATCCCAGAATGGACTGATAATGCTTCGATTATCATTTTTTCAGCTAATCCCATTTTTGGAAACTTTTTAATGTTTGGTACTAAATAACCTTGTAAGAGGTAAACAACTTTATCTAAGTCTTCAAAATTTTTCGTATTTTTTATTTCTTCAAAAAATTTCGCTAAAAGATCAATCATTTCAAGCCTTTTTGTAGTACTTTCTAGTTCTGAAAACAAATCTGCTAACTTATTGAATTTCATTTCTAACACTTTAATATTATTTAAAATAAAGACGAAATTCTCTTCTCAAATCTAATAAATAATAAAAAAGAATATAATAAAAAATATAATAAAAATTATAATAATTTACTTAGCTCAATAAACTTCTTTTGTATTGCTGTCTTTATCTTAGGGTCCACTCCGGAGAAGGAATTTGCCGTAAAATTCAATTTTGAACCTTCCTTAATTGAAAATTGGCAAATTGGACCATCCATTTGCTCAACCGCAAAACTTCCATCAGATTTTTTTGAAATCCAAATATCATCATAATGTTCTAATATAGCACTAAAGACAAAAGCTACTTTCGCATCAGTAATTAGATCTTTGGGTGAAATTTTTATTGCTGGAGCTATTTTTGTCTCTGGTTTAATTGAAGGCAATGGTTCAGACACATCATATTCTGAACCTGCTTCTTTAATCTTTGCTGGAATAGCAGGTGTTGTAGTCACAGGCTTAGGTGTAGGTGCCACTGCAGGGGTTGGAGTAGTTTTTACTTCTTCCTTCTTTGTTGCAATAGGACTTGGAGCAGGTTTTATTTCCATTTTAGGGGCTGGTTTTTTCACAGCTACAGGCGCAACTTCTCTAACTTGAAAAGTTACAATGAAATTATCTAATGCGGTGTAATTTCTATTTAAAATTTCTTGAAGTTCATCATTCATTTGTGTATCTTCTGGAACTTTTCCGACTTTTCGAGCATCAATTTCTTTTATATATTTTATATCACGACCTATTATACTTTTGCCAACAGTATATCCATGACCCTTAAGAGATTCTGCTTGCCTAAGAGCTGTTCTTCTAGCAACTAATCCTTGCTTAGTGCCATGCCAGAGAAACACAGATTCACTATCCTCATCCAAAACGATAATTGATGTTTCCGGCATGAAACTGTCTTTACTCCACTGGATTGGAACAATTTCTCCTCCTGGGCGAGCATCGAACATTAACGCGTATGAAGCGATTTTAATCACCTATTCAATATATTTTATCATTACTTTATATTATAAATAAAATAGTGTTAATAAATTTAAAAATTGAGTTTTCGAAGTTTTTTTTTGAATGAAGGAAATAATTTAGATTTTCATATAATTTAAGATTTTATTAAAAAAAAAAATTTGAGATTTGGTAATTAAAATTTATAAATTATAATAAAACCTAAAATCTAGAAATTAAAAGATAAAGAATAAATTTTAACAAATAAATATTTAAATTATTATTTTTTTGAGAAATTCACTTAAATAATCATATTTTTAAAATTTACAAAAGGGTACAGAAATGGAATTAAATAAATTGATAAGAGAACATCTCAGAAAATATTCCGCTTATGAACCAGTTGAACAACCAACAGAAGATGGATGGGTTAAATTAAATACTAATGAAAATCCCTTTCCACCTATACCAGAGGTATTGAATGATATAAAAGGCGCTGTTAATGATAAAATTAGACTCTATCCAGATAATACTTCTTTTGAACTACGAAAAGAGATTTTAAATGTTTTATTAAGAGATAAAGATACACTTACTAATCGAAATTCAATTTTTATTGGAAATGGCTCAGATGAAATCTTAGATGTTATTTTCAAAGTTTTTATTGACCCAGGCGATGAAATAGTCATATTTTACCCCTCATATGGCTTAAATAAAGTATTAGCAACACTTTATAATGCTAAAATTAATGAAATTCAACTTAATGAGGATTTTTCTATACCTGATAATGCTTATTCCACTAAAGGAAAATTAATGATTATTAATTCGCCCAATGATCCAAATGGAAAATCCTTTGGAAATGCCTCAATTTTAAAACTCTGTGGTAGTTTTCAAGGTATAGTAGTTGTTGATGAAACTTACGGAGATTTTTCAACCCAAACTTGTTTACCGTTGTTGAAAAAAACAAAAAACTTAATTGTATATAGATCTTTTTCTCAAAGCTTCTCATTAGCATCTCTAAGAATAGGCTATGCTTTAGCCGATCCTAAAATAATCAAGGAAATGAATCAGGTAAAATTGCCATATAATACTAATTATTTAGGGCAAGTTGCAGCTTTGTCAAGTATTAAGTATAATCAAAAGATAATTGAACAAAATAAATCAATATTGGAAGAAAGGAAAAGACTTACTGAAGAATTAAATAAATATAATGGAATTAGTGTTCTACCTTCTGATGCAAATTTTATTCTTTTAAAATTTGATGATAAATCTAAAACATTAAAATTTGTATGGGAATTAAAGGAAATGAAAATTTTAGTTCGACATTTAAGCAAACCTGGCTTATATAATTATATAAGAATTACGATAGGAACTAAGGAAGATAATAATAAATTTCTTGGTGCATTTCGGATAATAGTAAATAAATATTTATAATCTCTTTATTTTAATATAACTCTAATTACTAGGTGAGTTGATATAAATTTCTAACATTTTTTTCCATTCAAATAAACGCCAGGATAAGGTTGAATGTCCATTTTGCAGATATATAATAGCAAAACCTTATCCAAAAGATCAGTTATGCCCCAAATGTAAGAAATTTATAGTAGAATTATTTGATTTAACAACAGAAAAAGATGAAAAACTTACTCCTAAAGAATTTGAAACCACGACAACAACGTTATCTTCAAAATATAAAGGTAAAGTGAAAGTAAAAGAAAAACCTTTAGATATTTCATTGGAAATTGATAAGATTAAACTAAAGAGAGGAGAATACATAAAATTAATGGGTATTACTTCTGTAGAAAGAACTCAACTTTATTGTAGCAATGATAAGTATTCCTATTTATTGGAATTAACAAATAATTTAGATTTCATAGCTACAGGTGTTCTAGAAGGGGACCTCGATAAAATGCTTTTGATTTCCATAGATAAACAGAAAGAAGAAAAATGCCAATTTTATGAAAAAAACAAAATAATTTATCTTGTTTATGGAAAATTTCCCGATAAGAAAGGAAAATGGGTCTTGGAACAGATGTCAAATCACTTCTCAGAAATACTGGACGGTAAAGATGTAGAGAATTTAGAAAAATTTGAAAAACATAATATTGAACTAGAATTTAAACGACGAACGAAATTTATATTGGAACAATATGTAAAATTACAGGAGGTTTTTACTGATCAAGAAATCCCATATGTAGAAAATACGATAAGAATAGATTATATTGGATTATCATCAATGTCTATCGGAGTAATATCACTTTTACTAGGTGAAGAAAACTTAAAAATTGATTCTCTTGGTAAATTTGATGATCCAGATGAAGAAAAAGAAATGAAGGAATCAATGCTCACTGCAAGGATCGAAGCAATTGCGGCTAATACACAGGGAAATACGGGTGCTATACCTAGGTGGATAGCAGTGAAATTGGGTTTTCAAAGATATCGATTTTTAACTTTTAAGAAATATCAAAATGATTATTTCCTTTCAATGCTCTCAGAGGGAAATCTAGGAAATATAAGCCAAGTTGAACAAATATTAGATTCTGATATTAATGAAAAGGCGAATAATGCCTTTTCAGGTAACTTAAAACCCTTTAATGAGTTAAAGAACACTTTAAAGGAAAAATTTTCTAAAAGAAAGAAATTCCCTCCTTTTAATTTTGATTAAACTTCTTATTCATTTCAAGGTTTTTTTTACCATAAATTAGTTATATTCATTAACTATTAATTAATTCAATTAGAAACAAAAATATAATATTTTCCATTATGATTGAGACAATCAACGATAATGAAGAAACATTTGAAGCCTTTAATGGTATAATTGGAATAAAATTTTATAAAAAAGGAGAAAATAAAGGGAAATATGAGATAATCTTAACGAACAAAAAATTAGTAGAATGTCAAATTAAAGATTGTTATACTTCAATAAACTTTTATTCTCAAAAACAAGAAACTTTAATAGAAGTTACCTCAAATACGTATAATTTTAAAAGCAATATTGAAAATATCAAAGATCTGTTAGGAAATGGATTGAAGATTACCTTTGAACCTATAAATAATGAAATTCACGACATATTATTTAAAATTCAGTTTAAAATTTATAAAAATAAAGATTTCATATTGGTAAAATTAATTGATATTTTAGATAAAAGCCAAAACCAACTATCTGTACACAGTATATCTCCATTAACAATGAAAAATGGTTTATTATGGCTGTTTGGAGGTTCTAAACCAACAAATTTACATAATATTACTTGGTTTAAAAATGGGTGGCAAAGTTGGAGTTCTTGTGGATTGTTTTTTGGGAAAGAAAAAGATACTCAAGGTTCATCTACAGAAATCCTTAAAATGATTTATGACAATCAAGATTACAAAATTGAAGGAAGATTCTACAGCGAATATTGTACTGTCATTACAGATTCTAATTCAAAAAATTCATTGGTTCTTGGTTTTGTGTCATTAAAAGATCAATTTTCAAGAATAATTCTTGATTATGGTGGAATGAATGAAATACGCCTATTAATTGCATTTGGCTGTATGGATAACATTAGTTTTAATAAAAGTAATATCAATTCTTCAGAGGAATTATTCATTTGTTTTAAAAAGAATAATAATGGTTATTATGGATTAATTGATTATGCTAAAGTTGTTAATAAAAATCTGAAAGAAACTATAATCCAAAAAATACCTATAGGTTGGTGCAGTTGGTATTATTATTTTACCAATATCTCACAAGACGAAATGGTCAAAAACTTGGAATTTTTTCAACACCATACTGATATGCCAATCGATTTTATTCAATTAGATGATGGATATTTCACTAAAATTGGCGATTTTGCAAATTTAAATGAAAAATTTCCTGATGGATTACCTTGGTTATTCGAATATATAAAAAAGTTAGGATTTAAAGGTGGTATTTGGACAGCACCATTTATTGCTATTAAGAGATCTCAATTCTTTCGAGAACACCGAGATTGGTTTTTAACAAAAAATAATAACTTACTCCCCGTACTTTTTAATTGGAATTCGTTTGAATACACTATTGATTTATCAAACGAGGAAGTATTGGATTTTTTGAAACTTTTTTTTTCCAATCTTTTAAATGCTTTTAAAAAGGGTAAGGCTGATAATAATAATCCACTAATTAATTTCTTCAAGATTGATTTTCTTCACGCTGCTACCCCTTATAGTGCTGATTATACAAATCCAAAATTTACGAGAGCACAACTATTATACAACGCTGTAAAAATAATAAGAGACGCAATTTCAGATAATTCCTTTTTATTAGGATGTGGTGCACCTTTGGGACCTTGTGTAGGATTAGTTAATGCTATGCGTATAAGTTGTGATACGGCTCCTCTTTGGAATTCTGATTTTATCGAAAAATTTGAAAATGGTAGAGGGATCGCAGATATTTCTTTAAAAGCAGCATTATTAAACACATTATATAGGTCATTTATGCATAGATATTTTTGGATAAATGATCCCGATTGTTTAATGATTAGGAGAAGTGATACAAAATTAAATATTGATGAAATTCGATTACAAATGACTATTTTTGGATTATCTGGGGGACAAATCTTAATATCTGATGATATGACAAAATTATCTAGAGATGAAATTAATGATGCTAAGCTTCTTATCCCCCCTTACAATCCGAAAGACAATGATCCAATTGTTATTGATGCCTTTATTTCAGAATTGCCAACCATCTATATGCTAGAAACAAAAGAGATTATTGGAAAAAGATATCTTGTAGCAATAATAAATTGGGACGATAGTATAGCCTTTAAAGAATTAAAAATCTTAGACTTAATTCCAAATTTATTGAAAAACGAAAGAATATTCTATCTCTATGATTTTTGGAATAATAAATTTCTTGGAGAAATTAATTATGATGACATTTTTACAATTAGAGGAATAAATCCACATTCTTGCAGCTATTTAACAATTATTCCTGTAAACGAAAGAAAAATTAATTCTCCCATTTTAATATCTTCAAACCTGCACATAACTCAGGGATGTTGTGAAATAAAACAATTTGAGTATAATTTTGAATTGAAACAACTGAAAATTAAAATTGAATTAAAAGGAAAAAGAGAAGGAACTATTATAGTAAAGCTTCCAAAAGGTATGAAAATTATTAAAACAGATTATAAATATTACCAAATCGAACCAAAAGAAAATCTTTGGAATATCAATGTACAATTCACTAATTATCTTTCTTTCAATATTGATTTAGACTAAATTATATATTTAGAAAAAAAATCAAGCTACTGATATTTTTTCTTCAGCAATTTTAATTATTTCAAAATAGTAATCAATGTAATATGTATTTACAATTGCTCGATACCGGGAAATAAAGTCTGTTATTTCACGTATTAATGATATAATTTCCCTCGATTCGGCCATTGTTTCAAGTATATTTCTAAATTCAATAAGTTTCCCTCTTACACCATGAATTATTTGGCGCTCAACATCTATAGGAAAGCATTTATTGACCATAATTTCAGCACCCTTAAAAGCAGTTGTTTCTCCATCCCAATGTTTCAATTTTAAATCAAATTCTCCTTCAAAAATCTCAGAAAATTTTTTTACACGCTTATGGATTATTGGTAGGTCTTTGTCGGACATCATGGCTATTGTAGTATGATTACCATGATATAAAATCATCTTTTTATCTTCTTGATCTATTGCTCTTAATGCTTCCTTGCTTCCCGTTGCTTCCCTCACAAAATTAGTTAATGCGGAAATCATAGCTGAAATAAGAGCAGGATCTTGTATTTCAATACCAAAGGAATATTCATATAAACTCAAACCATCTTTGGTAAAGACAAATAAATTTCTCAAGGATTTTTGCCAATTTCTTTGTCTAATATACTTTCGAGCTACCAGAGCAAGAGGAGTAGAAGCTGCAGTTATAATTATTGATAAAATCACCCAAAATATAATATTAACAGGAGCCACAACGATAATTTGTATAGTGTGATACGCTATTTCTTTTCCATTTGTCCAAAATATTATTGCTTCATATATTCCTTTACCGAAGTTTGATGAAATTGGTATTTCCAAGCTACTTACACTTCCATTTATAGATGTTAAACCAGTCTCATTATAAATTATGTCTCCAGAGGGAGATAATAACATAAGATTCCCAGTTCCTCCAGATACCTGTTGATTAAAGGGATCTATTATTTCTGCTTCTAATTTAATTATTTGCCCTAACTCTATAGATGGCTTCATTACAAAGTTATTGCCAGATTTAACTTTTGCACTAATCAAATGGCAATAATTTGGTGAATTAAAATATCCTGTATAGATCCCTTCTTCTAAGACGGGACCAAAAAATGTTGTAATTCCATAATAGGATTCGTTATATAATGATGTAGGGCCAAAATATATATTTCTCAATTCTTGTTCATCAGAATCCTCTAATTTTATAAGATCCCAATCTCTCTCAAATAAAAATTGTGGAGGTGGATAACCAAATGGTATATTCTCATAATAATATTCAACAGTCCATTCAATACCATCTTCACCAACGTTATAACTTCCATTAACGCTAATTAAATAAATATAATAAATATTAATCGAGAGTGTTAGCAAATTAAATAATTGTTTACTTGTAAGAGTTAAGTTAATATCTTCGCTTAATGGATGATCTATATAATAGGTTAAAGTTAAATAAGACTCTTGAAAATTTGGAATAACTTTTTCATCGTTTATATTTAATTCTAACCCTACTTCAGTCCAATCAATTTCTTCTTTATATGTAAAATTGCATAACATATCTATCGTAGTATCGTTTGAAAATGGAGTCCAATATGCTTCACTTTCACTAGTAGTATTATAGTATCTTGTAATCCCTTTATTAAAACTAGGATTAGTATAATTTTCAGCCTTCCAAAAATCAAATTGAAAATCCCAATAAAGACTTTTAGGGTAATCTAAATGATAGAATCTGAAAGCAATATTGTATTTTTTATTAGGTTCAAATTTATTATAATTTGGGTGAAATATTATCCAATCATCAACAACTTTTCTAGTATCGTAGACCCATACCCAATCGAGACGATTTTGAAGAAATTCGTCATAAATAAAAAGATCTAAGTAGTACGAAGTTACATTTGTAGAACTTAAATTGAACGTCAAATAAATCATTAATTCTTCAATCTTTGTAATGTTCTCAGGAGCAGTAAATTCTTGGGCAATTCTATAGGCAGGTTTTAAACTTATTTGTTGAGATGTATTCTTAGCAATTGTAAAATTTTGAAGTTCCCCTAGTTCAACATCTGCTCGAATATCTAATCTACTTACTTGATATTCATAATCATAACCATGTCTCGTGAAATTGAATGGAATAATTTGAGTTACAGAATCAGTATTATTCCATGAATTTAATGTTGAACCTTCATCAAAATACATTACTGAAATATTTCCATTATAATTTCCTGAAAAAGTAAACTCCTGCTCTTGAGACAAATGGATTTTATCTGAAGATAAACTTAGAGTTGCTTTACTATATATAGATAAAATTCCTATTAAGATGAAAAACCAGCATACTATGTTTGAAATCTTCAATACTTTTTTCATAATTAACCCCTAATATCTATTATATTTATAATAGGACTTTGATTATTTATAACTAATCCTTATCATACAATATATTTGAATAAACTGTTTGGATTATTTGAAAAGACTATTTCAATTGATACCAAATATACGATGTTAGCTAAAAGATAAATATATAATATCTCTTAAATTTAATAAATTGACATTTAACCATAAATTAACAAATCTATTCAATTTTAAAAATGAGTCTAACTCCAAAAAAGATTTTTAAGCAATTCGAAGGAAATGAAATCAATAAATTTGCTGCTTTTGAGCAGCTAGTCTCTTTTATAGAGAATTCTGAAGACGATAGTATTAGATTTGATGCGATACAGATATTAGATAAAATTTGTGTGTTTAACGATTCACTTTTTACAATTTTAGAAAATATTATCATCTCTGAAGTAAACGAAAAAATAAGAAATGCTGCGATACAATTTATAAATAATCGATTTTTAAATAAAGCATTAGTACCTTTAAAGTGGGCGATTAAAAATGAAACAGATTATAATTGCTTAGTAAGTATAATTAAATCATTAGAAAATATACGGAATCATCGGTCCAAATCGATCTTATTTAAGGAAGTTAAAAAAATAAAGAACCACAAATATATAAATAAAGAAAAGGAGATAGAAAATAAGAAGTTCAAAAAAATTATGAAGAATTTATTAAAGTCTAAAAAGTATGATTATTTCACAAATGAGGAACTTTCTCAAATTTTAATTAATTATTTAACAATTGTGAACCTTACAAAAGTATTTCCAAACGTCTATTATGAATTAGATCCTCTAAATGGATTAGTCTCGGAATTGGATTTATCAGACTATTTGGAATACGAAGTTAAAGGCACTCCTTTTGGATGGAAGAATAATATTATCTCAATTTCTGAAATTCCTGGTCTAAATTACCTAAAACAGTTAAAAAAAATTGATCTCTCGAATAATCAAGTTGAACATATTAAAGATTTAACAGTCTTAGAAAATATAACGCATCTTATTTTAACAAATAATAAAATCAGTGAATTAGTCAACTTAGATTATATTAAAAATTTTAAAAATCTAGAATATTTGGATTTAAGAGGTAATAAGGTTGCACTAAAAACTAGTTTAGATAAATTTAATCCTAAAATAAGGGTTCTTCTAAGAGAATCTTATTTATAAATAAATTAAATTAAAAGAAAAGAAAATTATTCTTCTATTAAAGCAGTTTTTCCACTACCCCATACTCCAAGAGCTACACCTAATTCCTTCTTTTGTTTAGCAACTTCTCTAATATTTTTACCTTCCATTACAGCATCAATTGCTTGCCTAAATGCTTTAGCCCCTGCTATTGGTCCATCGGGATGACTGTGAATTCCACCCCCACTACCTATAAGGATGTCCTTACCAGCTTCTTTTATGCATTTCTCAACCATCCCTGGGGTAATTCCTCCTGACGGCATTGGAAGAGTTGGTTTAATGTGTCTTAAAGGATATCGCAATGCTTTAAGATTTTGCTCATATCTTTCCTCTACAATTTCAGCTTTACCATAGGGTGCAGGAATTACTACAGTATCTGCCCCACAAATTCGTGGTAATTTTGCGAAGGTTAACATACTTGTCATTCCGGTCCATTCTCCCCCAAAATAAGCCCCACCAAAATCCATATGTCCTAATATCGGTACTTTTATAGAAGGATCTTCTGCTATTTGCCTTAGAGCCTCAAAACCAGTTGTTAAGTAATTAATCATTAAAGCATTTGCTCCCAATTCAATCATTTTATCCGCATATTCAAACATTTCTGGAAATTTAGTAGTAATATTTATTGTATATAATGTTTTCTCACCCTTCTCAGAATCAGCTCTGTCTACAGCTTCCATTACTTTTACAATCCTATCCTCAAGCCTATTGAATGGTGGATCTGATATTAATTCATCATCCTTTACAACGTCGCATCCACCAACTGCAGCTTTATAAACCAAATCGGCTGCCACGTCAGAGGAATGGCCAGTACATGGCTTTACCATGTTGTTTAAAAGTGGACGCTCTGGTATTTTCATTAATTCTCGAATTCCGTCGATCCCAAATTTTGGGCCTTTAAAATCTTCCAACCATGCTTTGGGAAATGCTAGATCCACTAATTTCAGTCCATGTGTTATACTAATGTTTCCAATTACGGTCGTTAATAACATTGGTATACCCATTCCTTTAACATTTTCTATAGGAAAAGCAATTTGGGCGAAATAAAACCTCTCCTTCTCGTCTTTTGGAACAATATATTCCCAATGAGGTAACTCATATACGCCTAGCACTCTAGCTACGTGATATTTTCTTACTTCCGCAGTTTCAGAAGGTACTCTTACCCATGTACCTGTTGATTGCTCAATTGCTGCAAATCGTGCCAGATAATTTACATTCATTCCCCTAGGACGCTTTATAATATAACTTGCAATAATGTATTTCTCTAAATCTATTCCATCTAGACCCATTGCTTCAGGAATATCAAAGTATTGCTCACAACTTTTTTCAAATACGTCTTCCTTTATCTTTTTCAATTAGTTCACTTTATTTTATTGATTATTCTAATGGAGATTAATATCTATCAATTCAAAAATCTTTTGATATAAACTAAAAAGCAAGTAAAAAAATCGAATAAAAAATTAAATTTTAGCTTTTTCTTCGGCTTTAGTTCTTACTTTAATGCTAGAATAGGAATTTTCTAGAACAGTAAGATATTCAATTAGAACTTTGGTCGCCTTTGATTTTTGTTCGTACTCTTTTTTAATAATGTTTAATATATATTTTGGAAAAACTAAATCCAAGTAAAAATCCGAGAGTAGCGCATAATATTCGTTATTTTTATTATCTTGAAAAACTTGAATCATTTGTACATCCCAAAGCATCTTTAATACATCATCGAGATCATCAATACCTTTTCTTCTAAGTTTATCAAGCTCATTCTTAGTTACTATTGATGTTCTTAATAATCGTAGTGTTTCATAGACTTGTGGATTAATAAGAATATCTATAATTCTTAGATTGTCTCCATCTGTTGGCTGATAATTTTGAAAAAAATTCTTAACTTCTGTTATGTATTTTTCTGCAAGTTTTGAAGGCAAACCGCGACTAGTTGGATCCTCTACTATTTTAGTAGGAGGTATTCTTAAAGCCACAACATCTTGTATTAAAAATATAAGTTCTGAGGGCATACCTTGAACTGTTGTTTCCTTAACAATTGCACGTTTAGCGAGTTCATTTAAGATCCCTTCTAAATCAACAAAATCTTGTTTATATTGATCTTTTAACCATATAATTAATTCTGACTTTGAAACTACTCCTTCATCTCTCAAGCGATTAAGTATCATCCGTTTAATCTCATCTTGATATGTAATAGCAAGGTGCTGTTCGCTATTTAATGTAGGATAAACAGATAACCTCCTAAATAATGTAGGAATCATTGAAATATAGGCATCATCTACTAAATTTTGTAAAATAATTCGAGAGATATCTATTAATCCTTCTTCATATGAATCTGGATCATCATCAGAACTTAGGAGTAGAATAATGTACAAACCTTTATCGGGACCAGTGAAGTAAGAAGCAATGTTTAAGGAACCAATCATCATACTGATCACGCCGGATTCCACACTATACTCATGAGTACTATAAACTTGCATAAGAGTTTTATCGGTAACGTTTATTACTTCAGGGTATTTTACTAACATTTCTGTTCCAACCCTTTCATCCCATCTCATCACAACTAATCCAACTGGCGTTATATACCACCTCTTTGATATTCTTCTTTTTCTTTAGAAGTTTTTTTCCCTTTTATCCCCTCTATTCCTAAAATTGACTCTAAGGATAATCCAAGTATTTTCCATTTATTTCCTAATTTGTTTACTATGTATTCCATCCTCATTGGATATAATATAGATTCAGAAATTGGATATTTTCTTCTTATTGCTTTTTTTATTTTTTTTATTCTCCTAATAAAAGTAGGAATTTTCTGTCGTTGATTTAAATGATATATTACAAGGCTAGAACCGACTGCAATCGTTATGCCTGTAATAACAAAGAAGAAAATTGTAAAAAATTCTGATGATAACCATTCTCCATCATAAATAGGATTAATCAAATAAAGTGTTAAAAATATTGATATAATTAGAACTAAAATAAGTATGATAGTAAAATTAAGACTTTGAATTGTTTTTCTCTTCATATTTCCTATACCTTTTTTTCTATAATGTTAATAATTTTCAAAAAAAAAGAATTCTTATCTTTATTAATGTCAGCATTAATATTTAACTTTTCATCAGAGTATTTTTTGCTGTGTTATTAATTAAAAATTAATTTAAATGTAAAAGTATATGTCAAACTTCTGAAAAATAAATAAATTAGTAAAAAGATTTTCTGTTCATTTTAAGAATTATCTGGCATATAAATAGCAAGTTTATTCAAACTTTTGACCTCTTTTCCTTTCTAATTAAGAATATTAGAGATAGATATAATGAACATAATCTTAATAGTTATAATTTTTTAAGAGTATAATGGTCTATTAAAAGATTTTTTTATCTTTATTTCTAACACTATTTGTATTTAACTTTTGAATTAATGTTAACAATTTTGAAAATTGTAACCTAATATAATAACAATAAAATATCTAATAAGTACGTAATTTAAGGGTATTTTTAATAAAATTTGATAAAATTAATCATAAAATCACCCCTCAATTCTGAAAAAATAAATTAATTTGAATAAAGTTATTTAATAAATAAAATATAAGAGAAAGTATACCCAATATCCCTATCTATTTATCTAATCCATTTTTTTTAAATTAAAGTTAGTTAAAATAATTCTACCTATTATATCTCATGATTTTTAATTTCTAAAAATTTAAATATTTAAATTTAGATTGAAGAATCAAGGAAAAATAACAAAATCATGATTTTATCTATTTATTAAATATAAAAAAATTATTTTTGATTTACATTTTATAGGATTTAAACTGGGGATTATGTTAAGGCAAGTTTATATTTTAAAGGAAGAGAAAGTCTTATACAATAAAAATTTTGGAAAAGCAGTTCCGATGGAAGATTTCAATAAAATATATCGAGAAATTGTTGAAATTTCCAAGAAAGGAACGGGAATCGAACAAGATAGCTATGATTATATTAAATACAAAATTGTGTTCACAATAGAGGAAAACTTAGGATTAATGTTTATGTTCATAACAGATATAAATGATTCTTTATCACAAACAAAAAAAGAACTGAACATATTAAAAAAAGAATTTTTAGAGACATTTGGTGATAATGCAGATAATTTAGATCCATCTCTCATGGAGTTACTTGATCCAATAATGGATTCAATTCATAGAAATCTTAAAACTAAAATTTCATTAGTAGGATTCTCAGGAGTTGGGAAAACTACAACTACAAAATTAATCTGCGCTACTGAAATCCCTTCCGTGCATATTCCAACAATTACAGGGAAAATTTCTACAGTAAAAATCGGAAAACTATATTTTCATTTATGGGATTTTGCAGGACAAGAACAATTTAGCTACTTATGGAATGATTTTATTCTTGGGAGTGATGCTGTTCTCATAATTACAGATTCTACATTAGAAAATGTTGAAAAAAGTCGATTTTTTATCGAATTGGTAAGAGAACATGCCCCTCACGCTCATATTGCTATAATAGGAAACAAACAAGATTTACATAACGCTATGAGTGTTGAAAAAATAGAAGAAATACTTGGTATGAAAACTTATTCAATGGTGGCAATCGATCCAGATAATCGAGACAAAATGATACAAATAATTGCTGATATTTTGGGGATTAGTACTGATGCTTCTCCACTATTAAAACCATTATTTGAAAGAGAACAATTGATTAATCAGGCAAAAATCAGTTTAGAAAATGGAGATATTGTGCAAACAGCCGAATATTTTGAAAGGATATCTGATTTGTGTCTTGAATTAGGAGATGATGCTCTCTATAAGGACTTTTATGAAAAAGCGAAAAAGTTGAAAAGCTATTTGACTAAATGAGTATTTTTTCAATTAATTTTAATTATTTTACAAAAAAATAGAAAAAATTAAAAAAATTAAAAAATTCTAATTTTATTCTTCTTGTTCTTCAACTTCAGTTACAAGTTTTGTATGTCGATAATTATCATCAAGAACATTGAGATATTCAATTAAAACTCCATCTGATTTTGACTTAACCCTATATTGGTTTATGATCGTATTTACCATATATTTAGGATAAATCAAAGAATTGTGAAAATCAGTTATTAAGGCATAATACTCGTTTCCTTTCTCATCTTGAAACACATGAATCATTTGGCAGTCCCACAATTTCTTTAATCCGCCATCAATATCATCTACTCCCTTTTTTCTAAGTTTCTCTAAGACATTTTTAGTAACAATTGATATCCTGAGTAATTTCAAGATTTCATAAACTTGGGGATCAGCAATAACTCCATCTAATACTTTAAGATTATCGTTATCTGAAGGTTTATATTTCTGGAAAAAGTTTTTTACTGCAATATTATATTCACTAACAAATCTCTCGGGAAGGCCCCGTTCCACAGGATTCTTAAGCAATTTTATTGGTGGTCTCCTAATCATAAAAAGATCATTTATAAGAAAGATTAATTCAGAAGGCATTCCTTTTACTGAAGTTTCTTTAATTACTTCTTTTTTAATTAATTCCATTAAGATTGCATCCACATCAAAAAATCCTTCTCTATATCGATCTTTTAACCAAATTTTTAACTCAGATTTTGTAATAACTCCTTCTTCCCTAAGTCTATTTATTATTAATCGATTTACGCCATCTAAGTAAGTAATAGCTAAACTTTGTTCTTCATTTAGAGTTGGATAAGTTGATAGTCGTTGAAAAAGAAATGGAATCATATCTAGATAGGCATTGTCCTCGAAATTTTGGAAAATCACTCGTGAAATATCAGATAATCCTCCTTCATATGCATCAGCATCTTCATCCAAATTAAGAAGCAAAATGATATAAAGGGGCTTCTCTCGTCCTGTATAATATGAAGCGATATTTAGTGGTCCTACCAATAAACTAATCATTCCTGGTTCTCCCGTATATTCATGAGTTGCATATACTTGCATCAATGTTTCATCACTGATAATAAGTTCTTCCGGATATTTTGCGAGGATTTCAGTACTCACTTTAATATCCCATCTCATAATTACTAATCCTATTGGCATTTTTAATCTTCACCTCCTCCTTTGAATTTATTTTTTTCTATTGGTAATTTTTTAGATTTCAATTCCTTTATGCCTAAAGTATCATCGAGGGATAATCCAATTTCTTTCCATTCATCTCCGAATAATTTTACCATCATTTGTTCTTTTGTTGGAATAGATATCAGCTCCTCTATTCGCTTCTTGGATTTTATTGAACCTTTTATTTTCCTAATCTTCTTAACATGATTTGGAATTCTTGACTGTTGAATAATTCTATATGCTACGGCACTCCCAACAACACCAATAATCGCAGCGGTAATTAAGATGAAATAGAATGTTGGCATTCCTGGAAAAATTTCTTCCATCTTCACAGTAATATAGATAGTGATTTCTTGTGTAGTAAAATTAGCAGCTTGCATGTAAATTTTACCAACATATGTTTTTGAATTTATAAAAGTATCAATATCACGTGTCAATAATGTATATGTATAAAGACCTGGTGTACTGCCAGAAGAACCAAATGTATAATTAATTCCTCTAAAATTCAATGTGATTGTTGCATTTTCTAATGCTAAATCTCTATTTGGGTCCCATATATTGATTTCAAATTCAACATCTGTACCTTGCTTTATTTGGATATCATTATTACTTCCTAATTGAGGTTTATCAATTGAAGGATCAAAACGTCTTAATATAATATCTAAATTAAAAAGAGCTGCTCGTGCTTCATAATTATTCTTTTGAAGAGTAATATATAGATAATAAGAACCGACACTTTTTAGTTCCGTGTTAAAATCTAATGTATAACTCTTGTTAGCATTTTGTATCAACTCTCCAGAACCGTCTATTCCTTCTATTATCGATCCATTTGGATATAGTTTTTGCCATGTATAAACTGCAACATCTAGATCTCCAATCAATTCGCCATTTTTTAATATATCAGTATATACATATGTAAAGTTTACAGCATCCTGGACCAAAACTTCTTCCGAAGAATAGGCTAAATCAGTTTTACCATTAACAGCAGTAGGTCTTTCAAGAACTTCAAGAAAACTTACTGTTGTTTGGGATGTGTAATTCTCTCTCGATGCAGTAATAGTAATAGGGTATTTTCCTACATTTAAGGCTACTGAAGTGTCAATCTCACAATAATAGAATTCATTATCTATAGGATCCACAACAAAATAACGTGTGGGACGATTCAACCATTTAAACGTTATTATTGCATCTTCTAATGGACTATCTGGAGCGATTAAATATCTTACAGTTACATTAACAAGTTCAGCGAATTCTTTATCAAATGCAGATACTATCAAACGTGTGTCATAATCATACAAATTCATACTTGTAGGGGCAGCATCAACTTGAACTTGCTGATAATAAGGTTCTGGGGGTTCATATCCTGCTATTTCTCCTTCAACAATAAACCAATACTTTTTAAAACTATTTCCCGCAGATAATTGATTCGAATTAATTGTCATGGAATAATTTTGTAGATTAATTCCTTGATAATTTGGGGTCAGATCTACCGTTAAAACTGTTTCACCAGTTAACCAATCTTCTATACGACATGTAAAAGTTCCCTCATCAGGTACTTGATACCAATCAATTCCATTAGTTGTAAAAGAAACATTTATTGTTATATGTAAATTACTACTATTCCATACTGCTTGAGAGATATCAGCCAATAATTCTATTTGAGTTTCGTACTCAGGAAGTGATGGTGTTCCTACAAATTCAAGAATTATTGAAGAATTTTGACTTAAAGAATAATTATACCAGTCAAGAGGTCCAGGAGGTTCATATTGCTTTGGAGATGTGCTATTTATATTAAATTGAACGTCAGCACCTATTCTTTTAAGAGTTATGTTATAACTATAACCAATTAGAAAAATGAATGGTTTATAAGTTGTTTCATAATGAGATGCCCATCCATCATCATAAGTAGTTAATGTAGTAATTAAATTACTTGGTATATTAGCTGTACCATTCCATATTTTAACGCTGACGAAAGGAATGGGATCATAGGGATAAGAATCATCAATTACTCTTATGTTTATCTTGGATAAAGCTGTTTTGTTATAAACATTAACTAATTCTGTAGTGTTAACTTTGATTGAACCTGTAAGACCACCAGTGTTATATCCTCCAATATCGATTAATATTCCATATCCTTGATAGTTTTCACTTTTTAACTTATCATTATCTACAGTTCCAATATCTATTGAACCAGTGAAATCAGTACCCGACATAGTAAGATCTTGATAAATAATGTTTCCAGCTGTCTGGTTATTTCCATCAATGTAATAGATTGTTAAATTATCAATTTGTTCTTGGAGATTTTCCAATGTAATATTAAAATTTACTAACTTTTTATTACTAAAGTCTGTCATGGATCCCGCTGTGTAGATGCGCTCATAGACTCTATAATAGTTCCCAACTTTTTGACCATAAGTAAGTAAATCCAATTCATGATCATAATATTTTTCATTTTGTTCATAGTTAGATCGGTAAATATAACTAGAATTCAAAAGAAGATTATTTACACTATATCTAGTATTGTAGAAATAAACTTCATAATAGTAATAAGATGCATTATTCCATCGAAATCTTGCTGTTCCATCAACTAGTGTTATCTGTTTTAATAGAGTACCACTCTTATTATCATAGACTTTAACATATCCGTCGTTTAAACGTTCATCATCCCAATCTACGATTTCAAAATCTATCGTCCATATATCTAAATTTAAATTAAAAGTATGATCCAATTCGGAGACATTATACAAATTCCATTTTGTTGTACCAAAATTTTCACTTGTACTATTAAATACTACATCTTCATAAGTTGCTGAGAAGACATAATTTACAGTAAAATTATATATCCCAAAGTTTAACCCCGTAAAGATCGTTGTACCTGTTACATCAGTTGTTTGTTGTTTTATTACTGTTTGATCTTGAACTAATGAAACTTTCGCATTAGGAACAATCATACCATCAACATCTCGAGCAATAACAGCGACATCAGATTTCTGGATTTGAACTTCATTTAATACAACTGTTATATCACCATCATAAGTAAATTCAACATCATCTACTTGGACAAATCCAGTATCGTAATTTTGTGAGCCTTCATCCCCATACATACCAAATTCTAATGAAATATTTTGACCCATATAGGCACTTAGATCAAACGATACGAAACCTGTTAGCTCACCTAAATCTGTATCAAAAGTTCCTGTTACAACGCCAAGTGTATAATTTTGTAATGAATAACCTCCTTTATTATTATGGGTGATTCCTTTAAAGTACTCTAAATATTGACCTAATTGTTGATGATTATCAGGATCGTCAGGTATGCTATTTGAAGCATTAATTATTCGAACAAAATATCCATCATTCCAATCTTTTGTAGCACTACCATCAAAACCCCAGATTCTAACGTTTTGCCATAGTCTCAAATAAATTTTTCCACTACCATCATTAACAATGGGTACAACAAATGGATTTGTGTATAATACTCCAGCATATTGGACATCAAGACCCGTAGTATCGGTTATCGAAGTTTGGTTGGAACCCCATTTATAAGTATATGTTCCTCGCACTTGTGTATCTCCTCCTGTTGTAGTAATTAAACAATTTTGCCACCATTCAGTGGCTGTATCATTTGTCTGCGAATCTTCTCCCACATCTGGAAGTCTTGGAGCAATATCATCAGGAGTGTCATCAGACCAATTCCATCCTACGGGATTATAATAATGAGGCGCAATTGATGGATTTCCTGTGGGGTTATCTCCTGATGGAACAAATTCAAAATCTCCATTTTTTACTAATCCAAGGCCATAATCTACTGCAGTACTTTCAACTTCCATATTTCCAAAATATATGTAGGTATCAGTTTGAGGAGAGCTAGAAGCAGTTAGATTTGTATTGAAGTAAATCGTTGCTTTTCCTGCTGAATAATCGCCTAAATCTCCATCAAAATTCTGAAAAATATAAAATTCTCTTTCAACAGGGTCATTACCTATATACTCAATAACTCTTATGTCCTTTAATGTATTATTTACTTTATTTTGATATTCACCACTATCATAAGGCAATACTACCTTAACTCCGTAGTTTTTTAAACTAACACCGGCTAGATTTGTAATATTTACTAAAGTTCTATAAGGCCAATCAGAATCCCACCAAGGATGTATACCTAATGCACTTAATTCTAGGTCAATTTCATTAATTGCATTATCATCCTCTTTTCCATAGGTCATCTTATCTTCCAAATTAGTAACATTTAACAAAAGCGCCGGTAAAAGAGTAATAAATAGAAATGCAAGTAATAAAATCGCTTTTTTGCGTCGATTATTATGTATTTTTTGTAATTTCATAATCTCATCAAATTTTTATAAAATTTTTAGAATAAATTGTTAAAAATATTATAAGAAAAGATATATAAATTATTATGCATAATGATAAATTCTTCATGAAAATCTGTTAGTGGATTGATAAAAATCAATCTATTAAAAAGTTAAAAATATTATTCCTTGCTTAATAAAAGATAAATCTTTCTTTTTCTTTTACTATTTGGGTTATCTATTACGTAATTACCATTAAAATTTGTATTATCTACAATTGTTTTGGCAATTTTATCCATAATTTCTTTATTTTTAGGATAAAATTGGATTATAACATTGGAGTTTGGCTTTAAAATGTGAAAAAAAGATTTAGATAATTCTTTCATTACAGAATGCATGTAATCGTAATTTAAATCTCTATATATCCATTGTAAAGCAGAAATAGAGATAATTGCATCAAAAGTATTTGGCTTAAAAGGGAGAAAACACATATCTGCGGCAATTGGATTTAAGTCTTTTATATTGTAAAAGCTCAAGAATTCAGATATTATATCAAGAGCAATAGTTTTGTATCCTAATTCATTTAAATACATTGCAGTAAATCCGGGGCCGCTACCTGCATCTAAGATTAAAGCATTTTTTTTTCTAAGGTTTAATAGTTCCAAAGCTCTGATAGTAATTTTTTCTTGGATTTTCATTATACTTTTAGAGCGAGCATACTGATTTAGGATTTCCCCTCGAAAATAATCTGAAACTTTATTATATATTTCTTCTGGTCTTTTTCTTTTAACATTAAAATGATAATTATCGTTCAAATTCAATTATAATCTAAAATCCTCAGCAGATAATCTATTCAGAAAAGAAATGTTATATTTTCAATAATAAATCAAAAATTTTATTAAATTTTAAATATTAATAATATCAGTTTATTTTTATTTTTTATATTATAATTCATTGATTATGATTTTAGATGGCTGAAAAAGAAGATAAGCAAATTATAAGGAAAGCTACACTAAATCTTAGAAGAAAATATGGAAGAACCAAACAAATAAATGTTGTTGAGAGGGATGCTTTTATTCCCAGTAATATTGAAAAGGAATTAAAAGAATCAATCTTAAAAAAGAAATCAATTTTGGCAACAGATCTCGCTTTAAAATATGACATCAGAGTTTCAACGGCAAAATTACTTTTAAAACAATATGAAGAGGAAGGAATAATTAAATTACTTGATCCATCTTTAAAGTTAAAAATTTACGTCCCTTCGTCTTAAAAATTACCAATTTCCCCTTCGCAATATTATCTTCATAGAAGATTCAATTAACTTTTTTTGGATTTAAGAAAAGAAATAAATTTATATTTATCGGGCTTAAAAATTATTTAGAAAGTTATTGAAAAAAATGCTGATGTAGCCTAGTTGGTAAGACGCCGGCCTCGAGTAATAAAAATAATGGTCAAGAAAGCCGGTGCGCGTAAGCGCTCGGGGGTTCGAATCCCTCCATCAGCGCTCTTTATAATCTCATTGGATTATTTGCATAATCAAATTTTCCATTTGGGGTTTTGCTGCTTCAATTTTATCTAAAAGGGAAATTGTAATTGCTAAATCTTTTTCATCTTCCTCAACAATGAATAACAAATAAAAATCCAGGTTCCCAAAATTAAGAACTTCAATTATCCCTGAAAATCTTTCTCCACTTTCAAATTTATCAGAAAATTCTAAAAGATTTCTACTCTCTGCAACAACACGTTTTTGTAGTTCCAAATAAATTTCATAAATCTTAAGTTTTTCTGTCAACTGGAGATGCGGTCTATAATACTCTCCAAGGGTGATTCCTTTAAAATCAAATAATGCAATTAAAATAGCATTGTAATTTTTACTTATTTCTGAAAATAATTGCGATACCATTTCCATTTTTTCAAATAGCATAGATAAACCACTTGAAAATGCATCCATAATTGACTTTATATCAAAAATGGTTGTTTCAAAGAAAAAAATGTCAAAATCGTTAGAATACCTTGTCAATGCTTGTTTTAATGTAAGAATTCTTTTATTAATCTCCTTGTCTTCAATAAGTTGGGGATCGAATTTATGAAAAAGGATACAAATAGGGATATATGCTTGTTCTTCTTTGAAAAAGAGTAAAATGTCCTCTAAATAATCTATTGATTCGATATAGCGATTATAATCTTGAGCATCTATGACATAAAACATTAAATCAGTACCTCCTAAGTACTTCTCTGGATGTTTAAGATATTCCTCCCGATAAATGCGTTGACCTCCAAAATCAAGCCTGCTAAATTCAATACCAAGAAATTTGAACGAATCACGAGCAATTCTTCTTGTTGGTGTTAATCTAGCTATTTCCTCTTCAAAACCAAAACGCTTTGTTATCGCCGTTAAGATACTGGTCTTACCAGCATTATCAAGGCCGCAAAAGGATAACTTCTTTGTTATACCAAATCACCAAATCTAACTTTTCAAGAAAAATTCTTCTAAATTATTCAATATTAAGAACTATTAATAAATAATCGCTTTTAGTAAAAAGAATAAGATAAAATTAATATTTAAGCTTAACTATTAATAAAGCAATCCTTTTAGCCTCCTGCTAAAGCATAAGATAAATAAAGCTCATCCCCATCATTTAAACTTGTTTTGTAGTTTTTTAAATATTTAATATTCCGCCCATTTAATAAAATAATTACGTATTCACTAAATTGATTTTTCTTTTGTGTATTAATTAACTCCGCATCGAGTTTGTCTCTGTTTTCATTTATAAATTTTGATAGAATATCTCCCACAGTTTTACCTTCATATTCTATAACTTTTTTATTAATTCTGAGCTGGAAAATATTTAACAAATTTAATTTTACTTTAGCCATAAAAAGATCATCAGAACCTTAGAACTCTTAAATATAATTCTAAAACATAGCCTAATTTTAAGAATAAATAAAAAAATATTATTATTAAGTTTATTTTTTATTAAAAATAGATTAGCTAGTTTTTTAGATGAATTCATAGGAGTTCTATAGTTGTGAATTAAATAAAAATAGTAATATTATAATTACCAACTATATTGACTTGTCCCGTCTTCAAATTATGTTCTTTCAATACAACATTGCCCTTTTTATAAATATCTACTTCAATAAAACTTTCATCAAATCGTTCAGGGTTAATATTTCCACCATTTGAAAATACTGTATGATCAATTTTCACATTGAATGCAACACTTGGAGAACTATTTAAACAGAGATCAATTTGAGAATGAGCAAATTGAGAAAGTACATCTCCGGAGTCAATTAGTTCCGTCCTCCAAACACTTAAAGGAGTAGGTATTAGGCTATGGAAACAACATACTCCAAATATTTTTTGATGACTAAGTGATAAAACCTTTTCTATGAAGTTATTCATTTTTTTACGCCCAATAAATCCTTCTGTAGAATCTCTGGTTGTAGAATTTAATCCCTGAAAATATAGTTTCTCATTTTCATATAGGGGATTTAAATCACCGAAATATTGTTTCCAATATTCCCAGGCGGGAGGCTTCGAGTCTGTGTACCCTGGAACCATTAAATTTGGATAATTCAAATTATTCATTTTATCTTTTGCTATCTTGAATTCTTCTTTATAACTGTTTTTCGTCACATTTCCAACATGTACAACTAAATCGACATCTTTAATTTCATTTATTTTTTCAATAGCTCTGTCAAGATTAGTTATTTTATTTTCTGATTTTTCATTTATTAACGAATGAGATAATTGGATAAATTTACATATTGGTTTCTGATTTTTTTCAATTTCTAATGGAAGATAATAATTAATTTCACGATGTATTTCACGTTTAGAGTTTGTATCTAATATTGGTATTATCTTGAAAGTGAGTTTACTTTCTTCAATATCAATAATAGAATATGTGAATAAATCTCTATATCTCGTTTTATTACAACAAAATGTCCCTGCATTAAAAATCAATAAATCTTTTTCACTGCTACTTACAGTATATAAATTTGAAATATGTCTATGTCCATTTAAAACTAAATCTGCTTTTAAGTCTAAAAGCATTTTTAACATATCTCCTGAATCATCAATTGCAGATCTCTCTTTTCCAGTATTAGGAATTGGAATGAGCTGATGGTGAAAACATACTACTTTAAGTTTATTTTCTCTTTCTGATTTCTCTAATCTTTTACGAACAGCTTCAATTACATTATGATGTATTATCCCTCCGGGTAAATCTGGTTTAGTACTATCTATTCCAATTACATATATATCGTCGTCTTCATATTCATAATGCCTTTTCCCAATCATTTCTTCAAAAAGTAAGTATCCAACATTCATTGCATCATGATTTCCAATTAAGATCATCAACGGACATTTAGAAATTGGCTTGAATTTTTTGAATTGCTCCATAGCATATTCATATTCTAAAAGAGTGCCAGAGTGTGTAATATCTCCAAGATGTAAATAAAGATCAACATTTTTTATCTTATTTATTTGTCCAATGCCTAAATTAAATGCATGAAGATTAAAAGGACCCCTTGATCGACTAATGTGAGTATCAGATATAATTATAAATCTCTTTGGTGATGTAATTTTTCGTTTTGGGTCTAATTTTAAACTTTTTTCAGAGATCATGTTTTATTATTTTTTCTTTAATTTTGCAGGATGTCCAATATATATTGCATTTTCCTCTAACACAGAATTAGGATTTGTATATGAATGAGCTGATAATTTTGTATTATATTTAATGTGAGTTCCAGGAAGAATTACACATTTAGCTCCAATTAGCACATCATTTTCAATAACAATCCTTTTTAAAATAAACTTTTCTTGTTCAATTCCAAAACTTAAAACGGTGCTTCCCATTCCAATAATAACATTCTTGCCTATAGATACAAATTCAGATGAGATCCAACTATTATCATGAATTCCATTTTTACCAATTTTCACTCCAAAAAAACGTAATGTAAAACGATTCTTAAGCCATGGAAGTGGATTTGAAGCATTGATAAAAAGGGGCCACTTTTTAATCACATTTCTTAAATTCCAGTAAAGATAATTCTTATCTTTTATATCCCTACTAAATATTCCTTCCCTTGGAGTAAAAATTAATTTAACTACAATTAAAAATAAAAATGAAATTGAATTCGCACTTAACTGAAGTAAATGAATTACTATTACGATATTAAAAGGCATGAGAATAAAGAACCATAAATAAATTCCATTTCTCCAAAATAATTCAATATAAACCATTTCAAATATAACACATGGAATAAAGCTTAAAATCATAATAATAAAATAAATACTCAGAAACTTATTTCGAAATCTCTCATCAATGGGAGTTGGAGAATCACCTTTTAGGCTTGCTGGTTGAAACATTTACTTTATATCTCCTCCCTTATTACTATTTTTATTAAAATCATTATTATTATGAATTTCGTTTCTAATCTTTTCTGCTTTCATTTGAGATTCCTCAATAGTTTGTATAGGAAATGTCATACTAACAGGTGTTCCAACATGAATTAAATCGCTTTCCAAGACCTGATCAAACCAAGTATAACTATTTGCTCCTAATATCGCCCCATCTTGGAGTACTGTACCTGGAGAAATTATTGTTTGAGGGCCTATAATACATGTCTTCCCTATTTTGACCTTTTTAATAATAATTCTATCATGGTAAATTAAATGGGAAAAAATGCATATATTAAGAGAAGTCATAGTATAATCTCCTATCTCTACAAACTCAGGATCAATATATCCTTCATACGCAACCACATTTCTGCCGATATGAACTCCAAGAAACCTATAGACAAAAATATCAGACCAAGGTAATGGTAACGCCCTTGCCAACCAAATTGGAAAATAAGCTATCCAAAATCTACGATGTGTATATTTCCATTCTTTGCTTCCACTTTCAAATACTCCTTCCTTTGGAGGATGGAATTTGTTTAAAATTTTGGAGATTACTGTTGAAAATAAGATAATTGAAAACGCAAATAATAAAAGATTTCCATAAATATTCATTGGAAGTAATAACCATTCCCACCATTGCCCAATCATAATATATGATAAAAATCTCTCTCCAGTAATGAGGAAATAGAGGTCATTATAAAACCATAAATTAATGGAAATTACTACCATGCATCCAATTACTAATTGTAAAAAAGTAATTAGTGTAAAAGGAGTTTTAAATACTCCTGATGTGGAAATATAATCAATTCCAAATTGTGATTCATCCGTATTTTCCATTCAATTAATCAAACTTCTATAATGATTTCTTTATAATATATTATAATTTTGAAAATAATTAAATTAAATCATAATACGCTTTTTTAGTAAATGATTTCCAAAAGAAAAAATAATTAAAAACTTATTATACTATGATTTATATATAATTGACATATTTAATTTATAAAATCAATTCAAAAATTATAATCATACCGAGGTATAAAAATTGTCAATAGACTGGGCTAAGGCAGAAGCAAAACCTGATAAAAAAGTTTCTGTTGAAGGAAGGCTCTTATTGGATCTCAGATCTAAAGTCAATGATTTAGAAAAACAATTGTCTGATGCTAAAAATGAACTTTCTCAAACAAAAGATAAACTAGCAGATGCATTAAATGAATTAGATGAAACTACAAGTAAACTTGAACAAATAGAAAACAAATTAAATAACACAACTTCAGATCTTCAAAAAACTAAAACAGAGGATCAAGATGTAATCAGAGACTTAAATACTGAAAATAATAGCCTTAAAACCGAACTAGCAGAATATAAAACAAAAACAACTGATCTTGAAAATAATTTAGCCCTTAAAGAGGCAGAATTAGAAAAAGCTGCGGGTTATGAGGCTGAATTAAAAACAGTTAAAGAAGAAATCTCAAATTTAATTTCTCAAGTTGAAGAATTAGAATCAGCTAAGGCACAAATCGCGCAATTAAACTCACAATTAAGCGAACTGAATAACGCACTTTTACAAAGGGATTCTCAAGTTCAACAGTTGACAGAACAAATCTCTGAAAAAGAACAAACTTTAGAATCAACTTCTGCACATCTTCATGAGCTTGAAAGTGAACTGGAAGAATTAAAACCTCCAGATATAGGCACGGGTGGATTCGCTAGTGATGAGAGAGTTACTTGCCCCATGTGCGGAGCTACAGGTCGAGATTTGAAGGTTGTTGAAGATAAACATAAAGTTCTTTCATATGTTGGTCATATTCCGATGTATGCGAAAAAAAATGTCTGTAAAAAGTGTGGATATGAATTTTAGGGGTTTATTTAACAAATTAATAGATCTGGCATAACTGATTAATGCTTTTTTAATTTTTCTTTTTCTTTTATAATTATATTGAATATTATAATACTAATTGTTATTTTTTTCAAAATTTTTTTATAGTCCTTCTTTGTATCTAAGTTCAAAATTTTAAAATAATCCAATGTTTTAAATCTCAATTATGAATGAAAATCTCAAAAAGAAATTTATAGGTACTCTGTCTCAAAAGAAATTATTAAAGCTTTATTCAAAACATGTTAACAGTCCTAAAGTTCGCCTATTTAAAGGATTTGGATTGGGAGTGATTCCTGGTGAAAGAGATGGAATTCACTTAAAAACATTAGAAGGATCAAGATCTGGAGAATCTCCTATGGAATTATATAATTGTCGTTCTTCTGGTGGTGTATTTAATTTAGGTCATCGAAATCCAAGAATTATTCGACGTCTTAAAGATGCTATAGATGGTGGTTTAGATTTAGGAGATCATATGCTTTTATCAGAACAACGAGCCCTTTTAGGTAAGAAGTTAGCAGAATTAATGCCAGGAGACATTAGTAAAACTACATTTGGAGTTAGTGGTGGTGAAGCAATTGATACTGCTATTAAATTTTCAAGGGCGTATACTAAAAGAAGAGGTTGTATTTCAGCAATTGGTGGTTATCATGGTCACACTGGTTTTGCTCTTCTCACAGGAGATCCCGATTTTAAAGACCCTTTCTTATGGAATTTTCCAGAATTTAAACAAGTGCCTTTTGGTGATGTAAATGCCATACGTAGGGCAGTTACAGAAGAGGTTGCATGTGTAATATTAGAGACGATTCCTGCTACAGGGGGCGTTTTAATCGCACCTGAGGGTTATTTTCCTGAAGTTCGCGAGATCTGTGATGAGAAAGGAGTTATGATGATAAATGATGAAGTTCAATCGGGTTTAGGTCGAACAGGTCATTTTTGGGCAATCTATGGTGGAATGTATCCTGACGAGAAAGTAATACCCGATTTTATTGTATGTGGAAAGGGGATGAGTTCTGGAATATATCCTCTATCAACATGTAGTTATAAACCTTCCATAGAGAAAACAGTCTTTAAAGATGACCCATTTATTCATATATCTACAACTGGAGGCTCTGATCTTGGTTGTGCTGTTGCACTTGAAATGTTGGAAATACAATCTGATCCAGAGTTTTTGGATCATGTAAAAGAAATGGGGAAATTGTTTGGTAGAGGATTGAAAGAGATTGCAGAAGAGTATTCTGATTTAATCAAAGAAGCAAGAGGTAGAGGTTTAATGTGGGGTGTTGAATTTCATAATGAAGAGAATAGTCAATTAGGGATGCTTTCTATAATCAAAGAAGGAGTTCTTCTTAATTATTGCGGTAATAAAAAAAATACTCTCATAATTATGCCCCCTCTAATTGTAAAAACAGAAGAAATTAAAGAAATTATTAGAAGAATTCGTCAGGGAATAATAAATTTAAAAAAATTAAAAATTAAATAATTTAAATTTTAGATTTTTTTTGTTCATGAATCTCTTTTAACTTTTCTCTTACTTTTTTTAGTTTTTCACCATATAACGGATATTTATATAGGGATAGGATTGCTATTATTATTGCTATTACTGGTAAAATCGCCATTAGAATCTTTAAAGCCATAGCTAAAGCAGCTGGATCATTAATTAATGGTTCATATTCTTCCCATCCAAAACCAGCAAAGACAAAACCTACTGCTAAGAAAACAAATACAGTAGAAAAGCGCATGAATAATGCGTTGACACCATAATATGCAGCTTCTCTCCTAATTCCTGTATTAACCTCATCTTCATCAATAATATCAGAAACGATTAGATCAATAAGAACGAAAGATCCAGCTAAACCAATTCCCATAATGAAAAATGCAAACAATCCTTCTACAAATGAACTTATGAATAAAAATGGTATTAGCGTTATTATCCAAACAGCTAAGGAAGACATCCAAGCTTTTCTTGAACCTATTTTCTTTGCTACCCATCTCCATAGATTGACAAATATTGCAGCAGAAATGAATATAATTCCAAGTAAAATAGACAACTCAAAAGATTCAGCTTCGATACCTAAAACATATCGACCGTAAAGTGGAGTTACAGTGGGGAGAATTCCATAGACAAACCAATTACATATTTCTGCTGGTATATACCATCTAAAACTTTTACTTTTAACACAAAGTTTAATGGCTTTGAAAAAGCTTGGAGCTTCTTTATAATCTTCCTTAAATTCAACTTTTTCTCTAGCAGCCCACTTTATAAAGAAAAATCCAAAAATAAATGTAAGCATAGCGAGGACAATTGAGAATATTGACCAATTAGGTAATGATTCTTCTGTCATTGGATCACCTGTAAAAAAGAAAGAAGGCAAAATAGAAGCTACTACTAATCCCACCACAGTATACATTTGTCTAATACTATTAACTTTACCTCTTACAACTCCATCAATAAACTGCTCTGGGAAAAGGCTTGTTTGATTTAACGAAAACATTGTATAAAAGAATTCAAAAATGATAATAATTATGAAAAAGTAAATAAAATTAATCGTAGTTGATGTTATTCCAAAAGTAATAGGGGGTGTAAATAAAAGGAACATAACTAGTGATAAAGGAATAATCGCAGTTATCATCCAAGGGATTCTCCGTCCCCATCTTGTATGTGTACGATCTGACAAATAACCCAAAAGTGGATCATTAAAGGCATTCCACACAGACCATATTATGAAAGCAATTCCAATAAGAATGGAATTTTTAATTACAATAGTGTAGTAGAAGGTAAATATCCAGAAAAAGAAGGTTTGATAAGTTATAATATCTGCAAATTGACCTGTGCCAAATTTAACAGCAGTTTTTAATTCAAATTGTTCTTTTATCTCCACTCGTTGTTCAGTAATACACGACACCTCAAATTTAATTTTTATTTGTAATTTAAAAAAATTTTAAAATTGATCATATTTCTTTTTTAAATTTATAAATATTTAATTTAAAAATTCTAAAACTAAGAAAAAATCCAAAAATAAAAATAGAATAATAAAAAATAAAAGAACTAAATTTTAGATTTCTTTTCCTGGTGTAATAATTCACGTTGGTGTTTAACAAACTTTAATCTCTCACCATCTAAAGGATATTTATAGATTACAAAAATACCAATTAGTAAAGCAATAATCGGAAATATTGAAATTAAAATCCTAAGACTTGAAATTGGAACATCAGCGGGATTAAACTCGTACCAATTAGAAATAAGAAACACTGGGCCAATAACTAAAAAAACCACTACTGTAGATAAATGCATAAGAAACATGTTTACTCCATAGTATGCCCCTTCTCTTCGCGTGCCTGTATTGACCTCATCTTCATCCACAATATCAGAAATAACGATATCAATGATATATAATGAACCAGATAGACCAATACCCATCAGAAAAAATACAATCATCCCAGAGATTGGATCACCGATTATCATGAGAAGTGAAAGGATAATCACCCAGATCGACATCGATATTAACCAAGATTTTCTTGGACCAATTCTTTGAACTAAAGGTTTCCATAATATTGTCATAAAAAGAGCTGCTGAAATGAATGCAATTCCCAGCAGTAAGGATAAGAGTAAGGTATCTGTAATATTTAAAACATATTTGCCATATAAAGGAACAATTGCAGGCAACATTCCATAAACAAACCAATTAGCAACCTCTGCAGGGATATACCAAGCAAATGACTTACTCTTTATGCAAGTTTTAAGAGAGTCAATAAAATTTGGCGCTTTTTTGTAATCCTCCTTAAACTCTGCTTTCTCTCTTGGAGAAAACTTCAAAAATATAAGTGCTGGGATTAAAATAATGACAGCAACAACAATTCCAAAAAGTTGATATTGCCCTAATGAGGCAGGATCTGAATAATCAGAAATAAATAATCCTGGTAAAACAAAAGCCATTATTAAGCCAAGTATAGCAAAAATTTGTCGAATATTATTACCTTTTGTTCTCTCTTTAACTGTTATAAAAAGTTCAGGGAATAATGCTGTAAAGTTTAAATCATACATAGTAAAAAATAACTCAAATACCACAATTATAATCATAAAGTAAACAAAATTGGGAATATTATTAGTTATATCCATGCTAATTGGTGGTGTGAATAAAAGAAATACAGATAAAGCTAATGGACCTAAAGAAATCATAATCCACGGTATGCGTCTTCCCCATCTTGTATGGGTTCTATCAGAAAAAAAACCTATTAAAGAATCATTGAAACTATTCCATAGCGCCCATAAGATGAAAGCTACCATAATCGAGATAATATCAATACCTACTACCGCATAATAAAAGGTAAATACTAAAAAAGTGAATGTTTGGTATGCTGTAATATCTGAAAGTTGACCAATACCATATGAAATACCCCTTTTATAAGAAAATTTTTCCCTTCTAACTTCTATTTCCATTTCATTCAATTAAATCAATTTTAATTTTTTTAAATTAATAGTATTTGATTTTTTCTATTAATAAATCTTTAACAAAGAACTTGTTTAATAATAAAACATAATATTGAAAAAGCCTTATATAGAGTAAATGATTTAAAAACAAGTTTTTCTATATTTTGAAAACAGAAATTCTTTCATAATGATAAAGATGGATTTAAAGAAACTTTTTAAACCAAAATCAATAGCCGTAGTTGGAGTGTCAAAAAAAAACCCTCTTAGCCCGGGGAGAATTGTTTTATTAAAAAATGAATTTGAAATGCAAGTTAAGGTTTATGGGATTTACCCTAATGGGGGTGAAGTTGAGGGAGTACAACTATATGATCGCTTAGACAAGCTTCCTGAAATCCCCGATCTTTTGGTCATTGCTGTAGGTCCAGATGATACTTTAGGATACATTCAAGAGTGTGCTGATTTAGGTATACCAGCAAGTGTAATAATTGGAGGTGGTTTTGCTGAAATAGGTGGTGAAGGCGTAAAACGTCAAAAAAAGTTAGAAGAAATCGCTTTTGATAATAATATCGCTGTTTTAGGTCCCAATTGTCTTGGTGTTTATGCACCTCCTATTGTTGATACTATTTTTCTCCCAACAGAACGCATTACAAGACCACCAAAAGGATCTGTAGCACTAATAAGTCAAAGTGGAGGGTTTTTAGTAGATCAGTTCTTCGTAAAGTTTGCGGAAAGAAATATAGGGGTCTCTACTGCGGTTTCTATAGGCAACCGTGCCGTAGTAGACGAATCCATGTTATTAGAATATTTTAGTAAAGTAGATAAAGAAACTTCAAATATTGCATTTTATTTAGAAGGTTTTAAAGAAGGAAAAGCAAAAAAATTTGCTCAATTAGCCAAGGAATCAGATGATACTGTTATAGTATTTTATGGAGGAAAAACAAAGGAAGGAAAAGTGGCCACACAGTCTCATACAGCAAGTCTGGCTGGTAATTATAATGTTATTTATAATGCACTAAGGCAAAATTATGTTATTCAACCTCATTCTGAGAGGGAGTTATTAACATGTCTCAAAGTTTATGATGTATTATCACAACGAAGAAATCCATTCGGTAAAAACGTAGTAACATTTGGAAATATTGTAATCGTTTCTGGATCTGGAGGTCATGGTGTTATAGCAAGTGATATGTTAGGAAAATATGGTTTGAATGCAGTAAAATTAACGGAAGAAGAGAAAAATGAATTGAGATCATTAACTAGCCCCGTTGCTAGGGAAATTGCTTCCTTCAATAATCCAATTGATTTAACAGGTTCCGTTTTAGATACTGATATTGAAAATGTAGTCAGATATTTATCTGATATAGAAAGAATTGAATGTATTATTTTATTAATACTTCCATATCCTCCTAATATATCTTTTCAAATTGGTAGAAGAATTGCGAATGTTGTATTAACAAAAAGAAAACCGCTTGTTTGTTTTATCCCATATATTCCAAAATATTCTTTAATAATTGATTCATTAGAACTAGCAAATATTCCGGTATTCCATTCCATTAAAGAAGCAGTTCAAGCAGTCTCTGCACTTAAAGAAAGAACAAGAATTAGAAATATTAAGCAAGGTATTGAATTTTGGGAAAAAAATCCTAAATCTAATTAACCTCTATAATATTATCTATCTCCTCAATTGATCTTTTTACATAATTGAAATCTTCAATTATTATATCTATTGCTTTTTGTGGACAAACTTCAACACAGCGACCACATCCTCTACATTCATTATTAATAACAGCATTTTTATTTATTATTTTTATAGCATTGGCAAAACAAACTCCTTTAGAACATGTCCCACATCCAATACACCTATCAGAAACTTGAATTTTTACTCCTGGCATTTTCTTTATTTTCGAACCAATTTTATGGGCTAAAATAGAAGACACGCGCCATAAACAACAACAAGGATCGCAATTACATATACTTAAAAGTTTTTCTCCCAGTTTAACACCAAGCCATTGCGCATCTAATTTATTTCTACCAATCATTTGAACTAAACCCGCTTCTCTACATTTTTTTAGATGATCTAGAGCATCTTCTTTAGAAACTAATCTCCCTAATTGAGGGTTGATATCTAATACAGCATCTCCCAGAAAAAGACAACCTAAATCAATAGGATAGTCTTTACAATCCATACTTGATCTGCAAATACAGAAATTCATAACCCAATGATGGTTAGCTTTATTTATGAAGTATTCTAAGACCTGGGATGGAAGTATAAATTCATTATATTCACCCACTGGTTTATTTATCTCAACAACTTTATCTTTCGGGAGATAAATGATATCATCACCCTTGAAAAGTAGATAATCAAATATTGTACCTAAAATAGGAAGATTTGTCAATTTAGCAATTACTTTAACATTTGGAAAAGCTTTTTTAAGTAACTTGACAAACCATAACGGACGAGCCATTTGATATTCTTAATTTCAAATTTTAATAATATAAATTATTTTTTAATTTACTTTTAATAAATATATAATTTTATTACTAATTTCTTAAATCTTCTAATAGAAATTTAGATGTAATAATCGAATTAAAATCACCCATTTCTTTAGTATATGGTTTGAGTAAAAAGCAATAACTTAATTGTATATTCTTCTTTAGTTTATATTCCTCATGAACATCTAAAATTCCTATTCGATCCCCTCCTACACCTTGTTGTTGATAATCGATATTAATTGTTATTTCTTCCCGTCTAGGTAATTCATTTATATGCTTTGCATTTTCTAAATCTTCCATTGTATATGGCCAAGCACTAATATTAAGATATGTTTCACCGATATCTGAAATAAATATTCCAGATCCATTTTTGTTTGTAAAGACAACCCATCTGACATCCGTTTGGTTTCCATTTTCTTGGGGTCTTACATAATTATGAATTAGTTCTTCTACAAATCCAGAATAAATTCCAATTGCCGCACCGGTTTTTCTATCAAACATAGTTTCATGAGGTCCTCTTCCAAACCAGGTCATCTTATTAAATTCATTTGGGATCGTAATTTGCATACCAAATCTAATTAAGTCTTTTCTAGGAGTAAACATATTTTTAATAATAATATCCCCATTTCCATAGATTTCATAAGTAACTTTTTGAGGTGATTTGCCATGTGGTATTTTAAAAAGTATAACTATACGAATGATATTTTTATCTATTTGTTCGGAACTTATACTTATCATTTTTCTTTTCTTTGCTGCATCTTTCCACCTATATACTTTTTTTTTATAAGCAGGAATATGTCTTAAAATATCGATATCATTATCAATTGGAACACGCCAAAAATTGGGAATAAGAGGATTAGAAATTAGATTAATTCCTTTAAATTCATAAGAATCTAGAGTACCTGTTTTTCTATTAATGATTATTCTAAAATTCTTTCCTTCAATAGTAAAAAACTCACTTGAAGTTTTCAAATCCATGTGAGGTATTGATTTAGTATCAATTATTGGTATTTCATGTGTTTTAAATGAAATTTTAAATTGATCCCAGGCGACTGTATATCCTTTTTTAGCCCATAAAGTATCGCTTGCTAATATGAATTTAATTAAAAAATAGTATTCAGCATTTGGTTTTAAATCAGGTTTATCGAAAGGAATTTTGATATCTTTTATTTCCCCAGGTTCAATTTCAACTGAATGTAAATTTCCTTCTTGAATTTTATTACCATTTTCCGTTAGTTCCCAAATTATTTCTAAAAAATCACTTTTTATGAAATTGTATTTATTATGAATTTTAACCAATCCCTCATCTAAATCTATGGAATAGACCTTAATATTTTGATATACTTTTTTCACTTCATATAATGCAGGATGAGGTGTTCGATCGGGTAAAAGAATACCGTTACAACAAAAATTCAAATCATTTGGCTCATCTCCATAATCCCCACCATATGCCCAAAATTCCTTTCCATCCTCAGAAAGTTTTCTTAATCCTTGATCAACATAATCCCAAATAAAACCTCCAGTACAAATTTCATATTTTTCAAAAATATTCATATATTCTTGAAAATTCCCAAGACTATTACCCATAGCATGAGCATATTCACAGAGTATATGTGGTTTATTCTTATAATATTTTGATGTTATAGGGTAAAAAATACTATATATAATTCCTTTCTTAGTTTTTGCGAATCTCTCTAAAACTTTCGTAGTTGTATACATTGTACTAAAAACATCAGAAACTCTCAATTTATAATCTCCCTCATAGTGAATTGGTCTAGTATT
>JBHLLG010000004.1:0-105616 GCA_048885925.1 Candidatus Hermodarchaeota archaeon | reverse complement strand
GGGTTAAGATTATCATAAATTTAGTTTCCGAGTAGAATAAATTTTATATTTTAGAAATGTTAATAAATTAATAAGAAAGGTAAAATAATATGGGCCAAAAAAGTTTATATAAGGACTTTATGAATCCAATTTTCATAAAGATGAAAAGAAATGGCAAATATCTATATGATAAGCTCACAGAGCCCAAAATTGTTAAAATTTCTATTTATATTAGTTTACTTACATTTTTACCAGGATTAATCTTAGGATTATTTATTGCGATAGCTTATGGTCCTATTGAGTATAATGTTTGGTATAATTGGATAAGCGACTTAGGGTCTCTTAAATACACCCCAGCCCCCTTTATTTTGGATCTAACATGTATTCTTAGTGCCATTTTTATCATACCACTAATCTTAAATTTAAGTCGATTATACAGTACACATCAAAATCATAAATTAGATGATTCAAAAAGAGAGCACAATATTATTTTGTTTAGAAGAATATTTGGTTATATTGGTGTAATAAGTCTTTTTATTGGAGTTATTGGCATGTTTTTTGTGGGAGTTTTTAGCCTAGATCGTTCTCCATTTAATTTACATTTCTATTTCTCATCATCTGCATTTGGAGGATTTGCTGCTGGCGCTTTTTTTACAGGTTTAGCAATAGTATTAAGAAGAAGAATATTTCCGAAAACTATTGGTTACTTCATGATATTTGGTCCATCTACAGCTTCTATAATATTTCTATTATCTCCTGCTCCTTTAACAAGACAATTCCTTGAATGGATCATGATGTTTGCCTCTCTTTCTTGGTATTACGTAATTGTTTTTATTACTCTACAAAAATTGAATTCACTGCTTTTTTTCAATCCTGATTTCAAATGGTAAACCTTTATATTAATCGATGAAAATCTCTTTAGAATGTTCAATTCTTCTTCTTTATTATAATTTAAAATTGGACTACTTTAATTTTATTATAAACTAAAGATTAAATCAAATTAAAAATAAAATTTTTAATTTTCGATTAAAAAGAAGGATCTAAAATGAGCTATTCTGAAAATGAAATGATTAATCATTATCTTGTTCAAGTGCATAAAAAGTTTCCTGAATGGTTAAAACTGAAGAAAAATGAGGTTATAAAAGTCTTAAAAGACTTAGAAATTCAAATTTTGGATGAAGCAAGAAATATTGCAGAAGGACAAGAACCATCTGATTTTCAAATTCAACAAGCTTTAATACAAATTGGTTCTCCTGAGAGTATTGCTAAGATTTATAAAAAGCGAGGAACACCGAAAATATATATTACAGAAGAACTGTTTGATTTTTATTTAAGAACGATGTTCTTTTTCTTTATTATAGTCATTATTATCAATGTTCTTGTATCCATTTTTAAATTCATTTTTCAACCTTGGAATTGGCTATTAAGTCTAGGAGAAATGTTCTCAGGTATGTGGATTGGTTGTTTTATCACTGCTCTTGTGATAACGTTGATCTTTTTTTATTTTTCAATGCAAGGATTTTTACCTGAAGATTTTGGTGTAATCCCTTCAAGATTGGCTTCAATTTTCCCTTTCCATATATCAGAAAAAGGTTTAAAAGAAACTCGAGCATATACAAAAATGCAATTGGATGAAGCAAAACAAAAGATAAAGGAAACAATAGCTGAAGCAAGATTACGAACAAGAAAAAAACTTTCTGAATTAAAAGAAATAACAGAAGAAAAATTAGCTGCTGCAGAATTAAGAAGAGAACAGAAAATATTAGAAGCAAAATTGCGGAGAGAAGAGAAATTAGAAAGAGCAAAACAACTTAGAGAAGAAAGAAAAGAAGCAGCTAAACTAAAAAGAGATTTAAAGAAAGCCCAACCAGTTTCAGTTGGTGAATTAATTTTTGGTACTATTGCAGGTTTGATATTTGGATTATTTATAATTCTTCAACCATTCGCAGAAATCTCGGGTATGTTTATTCCTGAATTTCTCGATTGGCTAAAAATGTTTGGATTACTTATAATCATCAGTGGCTTAATTAATTTGATTCGATTAACAATTGGGGTACGAAATCATACAGGACAACAAGTAATGTTAGTAATCGAAGCATTTTATTCATTAGCTTATATACCCCTTTTGTTAATACTTTTAAATAATCCCCAAATATTTCCAATTTCACTTTTTTCGGGGGGAAATATCTCAATAATACCATATGATACCAATGATTTGACTTATATTATTTATTTCTGGGTAATAATTGGAATTATAATTGCAATTTTTGGTACTATGATTACTAATTTCTATAAAGTTAGTAAACTTCAAAAGTTCAAAGCAGATTTTTACTAATTCCTTCAATTATTAAGCATAAATTTTATTTTTTTTCCTTATTTTAAAAACTCGAAGAAAGTAGTACTAAATTTTTTATAGATAAATGAGAAAATAAGTTAAATATGGAATTATCTGAAAGTCTAAATAAAAAACTTAAAGAACTTATCACTTCTTTAAAGGAAAACAAAGTTATTGTCGCCTTTTCGGGGGGTGTAGATAGTTCACTTTTAGCATTTCTTTCAAAAAAATATGCTAAAGATACCCTACTTGTTACTGAAAAATCAATTTTATATCCTGAGGAAGAAATTAAAAACGCATCTCAATTTGCAAGTAAACATGGTGTTAACCATATGATTATTGAACGAGATCCTTTAAAAGACGAAGAGTTCCAATGCAATCCCTCAAATAGATGTTATATTTGTAAGACAGGTCTCTATAATGACATAATTGAAATTAGAGATTCAAAAAATTTTGATTTAATATTAGATGGTTCAAATATAGATGATCTTTCGGACTATAGACCCGGTATGCAAGCGTTAAAAGAATTAAAAATTTCTACACCTTATATTGATTTTAATATAAATAAAAGTGAAATAAGAGAAATTTGTAAATTTTATGAACTTGATGTCCAATCCAAGCCATCAATGGCTTGTTTTTCTTCTCGAATTCCCTATGGTCAAATTATCAATGAAAAGAAGTTATTTATGATTAGGGAATCTGAAAAATTTCTTAAGAGCAAATTTAATTTAGATCAATTAAGAGTAAGATTACATGAAGAATCTCTTGCTCGAATCGAATTTATGCCTAAAGATTTATCCAAAATTCTAACTGTGAAAAATTTGGAATTAATTAAAAAGAAAATGAAAGAAATTGGATTTACATATATAACCATTGATATTGAGGGCTTTAGATCTGGCTCAATGAATGAAGTCCTAGATTTAAACTAACAATCTATATACTCAGGTCTGCTTTTTTATGTATTCTATTATCCTTTGACGCTTTTTTAATGCTTCAGTGGCTGCTTTTTCAATACTCATTTCCATTTGCTTTAGAGGTTCAGGAGTATCTTCTCCAACCTCTTGCTTTATTTTAGTATAGGCAGATTCTCTGAATTTTGGAAGAATTTCTTTTTTTTCTCTACCCCTGTAGGTTAGAAAGACTTCCTTTGAATCATCTACATAGCCAATTTCATCGCATTTAATATTATTTCTTTTAAGATCAAAGATAATTTTATCTGACACAGAGTCACTACAATATATTAAAAGTGCATCTAAAGAAACTCCTAAATAATCAACTCCAACTTTCTCTAACAGCTCTAGTACAATTGGATTTACAAGATTTCTTACTTTTTCCTCAAACACATTAACTCCACAATTAGCTTCATGATTAATCTCATATAAATCACCTCTTAATCCTCCATTAGTAACATCACACATTGCTCTGATTTCATTAATATAATCAGAATTTAAAATAGTTTCACATGCTTCAAGGAATTTGATATTCATAGTTTCTTTTACTACATTATGATTTCCAGAATAAATAGCGGTAGTCGTAATAGTTCCACCTCCGGCTCCTTCAGTCATTAGTATTTTGTCACCAACTTTAATATTTCTTCTCGCTAAAAGTCTATTACATACTCCAACAGCACTTATACCTCCTACTAACCTATTACCAATTACCATATCACCTCCGATTCTTAAAGTTGATCCTGCTGTTATTGGTACTTTTGTTAAATCAGAAATGGCTGACACTCCAGCTATAAAATCAAATAATTTGCTAACATCAGCATCATCACCTAGATGTGTATCGATCATTAAAGATATAGGTTTTGCTCCTTTAACATATAAATCTCTTAAAGCAGCTCGCGCTACATGAAATCCGCAAATGAAAGGGAAATCGCTTAGTCGAGAATGAATTCCTTCCATTTTTGATACAATTATAAGATTTTTAAAGTTCAATAATTGATTTTTAAATCCTTTAATATCCATCATACGTACCGCTCCTGCATCATCTAATGAAGTTGGTGATAAAAATGCTTTATAATTTGTTTCAGCTAACCCTGTGATTAATTTATGAACAAAAAAATCACCAGCACCTCTACAACCCACTCCTTGTTTCCCTACAGTCACATTACTTTTTTTAAAATCCAAAATTTCTTTAATAAAAGGATCTAGAACTAATCGAATATCACTTTTTTGACACTCTTCAAATACCGCTTTAGCAAATTTATAGGCTGAAATTTCATCGATTTCTTTAAAATCGTGGTATTCTTGTGTTAATCTTTCAAGAATTTGGTCCTCAGAATATCCTTTATTTATCAATCTCCTTGTTAAACCTTCTAAATCACTCAATTTAAAAACCTAGTATGATTAATTCAAGTCTTATTAAAATTTATGAATAAAAGTTTATACTACATTTAAATTATTTTGAAAATTTCTTTTAATAATTGAAAGTTCTCTTTTAAAAAAATTGATATGACTTCTTTAAAAATAACAGCTCCTTGCCGTATTCATCTTTCGTTGATAGATGAGAATGGGTATACTGGTAGGGTTGACGGCGGAATTGGTCTTATGCTTGATAGACCTAATGTGGTGCTAGAAGTTTCAAATAGTGCTGATGAATTTACTATTGAATGTAATAAGTATTATAAAGAATCTGTACATGTAATTAATGAAAAAGCATCAAAAATATTCAAATATTTTCATATTAGCAATAAGAATTTCCATTTTCATTTAAAGAGATATTATCCAAGTCATGTAGGTTTAGGATCAAAAACTCAATTAAGCCTTGCTATAGCCACAGCAATTACAAAGTTAAAAAAACTAAATACAAACATTGGAGATTTAACTAAATTAGTTGAAAGGGGAGGAACTAGTGGAATTGGTTGGAGGGGTTTTGAAACAGGAGGATTTATTTTGGATGGTGGGCACGATTTTGGGAAAGGAAAAGAAAAGGAAACTTTTTTACCATCATCAGCATCATCTTTAGCTAAACCAGCATTAACTATCTTTAGATATGATATACCTGATAATTGGAGATTTGTGCTTGTTATCCCTAATGTGAAAAAAGGAGCTTATGGTGATGAAGAAATAAGTGTATTTCAAAATTATGCTCCAATTCCTCGTAATGAAGTAAATGAAGTCTCTCACCAAATAATAATGAAAGTTATTCCTGGTATCTTAAAAAATGATTTAAGTTGTTTTGGAGAAGGATTAAAAAGAATTCAGAGCATAGGATTTAAAAAAATCGAGATAGATTTACAACACGATATTGTCAAAGATCTTCTAAAATTCTTTGAGAATTATGGACTAAAAGCTTACGGTATGTCATCATTTGGACCCAGTGTTATCGGAATAGTCGAATCTGAGTTTGAAGCTGAAACAATATTGAAAAAAATACAAAAAAATCAAAAATATAGCGGAAGTCATATATACATTTGTAAACCTAACAATAATGGAGCAAAAATTGAATATATAAATTGATATTAAATGCCAAAGACTAATGAAAAAATATATTTTTCACCTAATTTAAGTGAAAGAGAAAGGGCTTGTTTTGAGGCAGGCATTAAATTGGGTGCACTTTATCATATTCTTTGTGGTATTCCAGTAAGATCTGATGAAAGTGTTATTAATTCTCTCGAAAAAGGCATTGAAGCAGCAATTTCTTGTCAACCATATGTTAAATCTGTAAAAATTATATTAGATCGAAATAAAATATTGAGAAATAAAATTACTGAATTTGACTATGATGAGATTACAGGAAAAGTGATTCAAGCAGAAATAATTATTGAATATGAATCTGTATTTATTACTGCAAAGGTAGAATGGATCGAAGAGATGGAATATCCACTAATGTTTATTGAAAAAATTCATGAAAAGAATTAATCTGCTAACTTTTTGATATAACTACTTACAATTTCCATGGTTTTCAACACACTTTCATTTTTTCCAAATCTTTCAATATCTCTCATATGTTCAACTATCTTTTCATAAATTTTCGAAAAAATAGATTGATCTTGGTTTTGTTTTGCTATTTTTAAACGTGTAGTTAAAATAATTATTTCTAAAGCTAAATTTTCTGCTCGATTAAATAATTTGTTAGATTCTTGAAGTTTTTCACAAAGAATAACACTTAATTTAATTATTGGTATCATAATTTCTCCTAAATCATCCCTTTTAGTTTTTTGAAACTCTTGTGAGACCTTACCTATCATTATTCCCCATGATTTATTTATATAAGGCACATCAATCGCCATATTTTCTAAATATTTAAAATCATAATATTTAGAAGGAAAATCTGTTAATCCAATAGGAGAATTTGGCTCTTTTAAAGCTGCCAAGGCATATAAATAAACATCATCAACAAAATTAATTGCAATTATACTGGACTCTTTCAAGTTTTTATAAGTAGTAGTGCCATAGAAAGGTGAGATCTGGATATGATCCCCTTCTATCATCCTAATACCCATACACGAGGCATTAGGTTTAATTTCATTATTCTCATTTATTGAATAAGTAGTTGCTATAATTTCATATAAATAATCTTTTTTAAGTCCTAAGTCTTTGCAATTAATCATTCTATTCATGATTTAGTTAAATTTAATTAAATTTTTCAACATTACCATTATTTAGATGTATTGTTTTTAGCTTCTTCTTCACTATTACTTTCAATTCTACTTGTTAATCCAGACCACCGCGGGTTATTAACACCTATAGCTTTAGCAATTTCAAGAAAATGGTTCATTTCTTCTTCTTTCATTAATTTTTCATTTTTTAATGACCAGTTCATATCTAATCTCTCATATTTTGAAATACATAGATTATTAAATGAAAGAAGATCCCATCTTTCAGGAAAATTATTTAATTTATTCACAATGAACTCTGCTATCGCCTTAATATTTTCCTCATTAGCAGTATAATTTGGAATTATTGGAGTTCTTATCCATATTTTTTTACCTTGCTCTTTTAATTCATTAGAGATCCAAATAGCATTTTCTAATATTACCTCATTTGGAACACCTGTATAAATTTTATGTTTATCTGACGACATATGTTTAATATCAAAAAGAACTAAATCTACATAGGGGAGGATTTTTTCATAAATGTTTTTTGACGAGTATCCACAGGTGTCTATAGCAGTGGATATACCATTTTCTTTACATTTTTTTAAAAATTCAACCAGAAAACCTGGTTGATTTGTTGGTTCACCTCCAGAAGCAGTTATACCTCCTTTAGATTCTATGTAATAAACCTTATCTTTTTCAATTTCATGGAATAATTCTTCTAACGTCCACCATTTACCTAACATATTTAAAGCTGTAGATGGACATTCCTCTACACATTTCCCGCATTCATTACACAATTCCCTATCAATGTGTAATCCTTCAGTTTCAAAAGTTAAAGCTTTTAGTTGACAAATCTTTATACAAGTCTCACAAAAAATGCATTTATACTTAAACCATTCAAGTTGAGGACTCTTAAGAATAGATTCAGGATTATGACACCATAGGCAGTTTAATGGACAATGTTTAAAAAATACAGTTGTTCTAATACCTGGACCATCCTCTGTCGAAAACTTCTGAATTTGAAAAATTAAAGCTTTTGAAATCGCCATTTTTTTTAATTTTTACTTTAATCTAATCAATAGTAAAAAATAAATAAGAAATTATTAATTTATTGAAGATCTCCATATAATAATCTCTTTTCACAATAGTAATAATAAATATTTTATTTAAGCCTCTGTTCTGATAAATGTAGATGATCTGTTTCTACTTCTACAAAAGCTTGAAAGATTTCTTTTACTCGAGGATTTTTTGCTTCAGCAGCTGATTGTCCATAGAATTTTATAGCTCTATCCTCTCGTGCATGAGATTCTTCAAGGTTTGGTTTATACATAATAGCGCATTTATCATATTTGGGAAATTCTACTTCATCTAACTTTAAAATTTTCTTCCAAACACTTGCATGCTCCATTTCAACCTTAGCAAGTATCTTAAATAACTTTTGACCATCTATTTCCGGTGTTTTTTTACTTGCACATCTATAGAAGATACTATTTGAGATTTCAACATCCAAAGCTTTTTCAGCATTAGATTTATCTTTTTCGTTTAATTCAACATCCCAAGCGCCAGTATCATCATATTCAGTAGATTCTACGAAATATTTTTTAAATGCTCCGCAAAAAGGGCATCGACTAGGTGCTTCCTCTCCAATATAAGCCTCTCCACATATTTTACATACAAATACTTTTACAAAAATTTTCTTTCACCATTTTGAAATGATATTATTAAATTTTTATTTTCTTACATATGAGTATAAGAATTAATTTATAGATTAAATAATTAAAAACCTTCAGAATTTTTATATTTTTAAGTTATTTTCTAAAAAAGGAAGAAATTAAATACAATTATTAAAAAAAAATAGAATATAAAAAGAATTATAGAATTTTTTTAAATGGAATAATTGATGTAGTCTGATTATTATTGTATAGAGTTCTTGGAATTGACCCTGGATCAAAGAGTTGGGATTTCTTCGGTATGGAAGATTCAAAAATAATTCTTGATACATCTTTATCTACTAAGGAATTAATTTCTAACCCTCAAAAGGCTATAACTATAATAAGATCCGTAAAAGATATTGATCTAATGGTTGCTCCTAGTGGATTTGGACTTCCCTTAAAAGATGTGCATGAATTAACAGAAAAGGATATTTTTTTTACATTACTTAAATTTGATCAACACGAGAAAAATAAATTAGTTGGTCTTGGAGAGGTATTAAGACTAATCAAAGCCGAGAATATTCCCGGTATTATTGTTCCTGGAGTTAAACATTTACCTACTGTTCCTAGATATCGTAAAATCAATAAAATCGATATGGGAACGGCAGATAAAATTTGCACTGCAGTAACCGGAATTAGGGATCAAATTGAAAGATTTAAAGTTAATCCAGAACAGACTAACTTTATATTGGTTGAAATAGGTTACGGATTTACAGCAGTTTTAGCAATTGAAAATGGTCAAATTATTGATGGAATAGGTGGCTCTAATATAATGGGCTTTCGAGCATGTGGTTCGCTTGACGGAGAGTTAGCTTATCTTATCAAAACTATTCATAAAAAAAATATCTATAAGGGTGGTGTTGCCTATATTTCTGGCTATTCTAATTTGAGCTTAAAAGAGATTATGCTACTTGCTGATAAGGATGAACAAACTAAGATTGCTTTAAAAGCTTATTTATCGAGTGTCAAAAAAGCTGTTTTTGGAATATCTTCTTCTTTTTCAACAAAAGATAAAATAAAGGAAATCCTTTTAGCAGGAAGAGGAGCAAGTTTAGTTTATTTTCGAGAGAAGATGATTCACGGTTTAGAAGATGTCGCTCCTGTAAGATTAATGAATTCATATAGTCAAATAGCTAAGCGTGCAGCACAAGGAGCTGCTTTTATTGCTAATGGGATTCTAGGAGGAGAATTTGAATCTATAATTAACAACTTAAAAATAAAAGAGGCTGCAGGTTCAATATTAGATGATATATTCATTCCATTTGAAAAAGAAAAGCTAATAAGTGATTTAGATTAGAATTCTTATAATTACAGGTCAACAGAGTTATAATATAATAAAAAAGATAACCAAGTCTATAGAAAATCACGAAATATTTATAATAAAAGCCCCGATATCAATTTCTGCTTTTCTAACAGAATCTCTGACAATTGAAATTTTGGAAACATTAGAAATCTCTAATTATGATGTAATTTTATTACCAGGTTTTGTACAATGGGATTCTAAGAATATAGAAGATAAATATTCAATCAAAATTAGAAAGGGACCAGAATTTGCATCTGATTTACCTAATACTTTAAAAAAAATAGAAGATTTAGATTTATCCAATTCAATTCCAGCAAACCGATTATTAGAATTTTCAGGAGTAAATGAATTTTCTAAAATAATAAAAAATCAAATAGACCTCGCAAAGAATAAGTTAGATACTCATACTTTCTACATTAATGAAAAAAAATCTAATATTATAATTGGAAGGAATTTGCCACCCCCAATTATTGCTGAAATTGTGAATTGTACTGAAAAAAGTAATGATAAGATATTAAAAAAAGTAAACCATTATATAGAAAGTGGAGCAGATATTATAGATATTGGTTGCGTTTCAAATAAACCATATCCGGATAGAATTCGTGAAATAATTAAATTAATTGGATCTAATTTTGACATATTAATCAGCATTGATTCTATGGATCCACAAGAAATAAATGCTGCTGTTGATGAGGGAATCGATCTCATCCTTAGTTTGGATTTAGGCAATTACCAAGAACTTTTAAGTCTTCCAAAAAACATTCCTATTGTCATACTTCCTACGAATGTTAATAAAGCTTACTTTCCGAAGGATCCTGAAACACGTATTAATAACTTATTTCAATTAATAGAAGAATTACAAAAGAATGGGTTTAAAAAACTAATTGCTGATCCACTATTAGAAACGCCTATAAATCCTGGAATTTGTAATTCCTTAGAAACTTATTTTTTATATAAAAAAAAAGTTACAGAAGAGAAATATAAACATTTAGAACTTCCATTATTTTTCGGTATTTCAAATGTGGTTGAACTTATTGACATCGATTCAGTTGGAATTAATGGATTATTAGCAAGTATCGCAATTGAATTAGATGTTGGAATTCTTTTTACTGTTGAACATAGTACAAAATTAATAGGAGGAGTAAAAGAATTAAAGGAAAGTATAAAATTGAATTATGTCGCGAAAAGTAAAAAAACTCCTCCAATAAATCAAGGAATCTCTCTTTTTAAAGCAAAAGGAAAAATTAATCAAGAGATTCCTTATATTAATGAAAAAAATGCATTATTTGTAAAAGATTTAATACCTGATTACGTTCCTGATGATATTGGTTATTTTAGAATTTATGTTAATCATTACTCTAAAAAAATTTACATTCTTTTTTATTCTAATGATGAAAAATTACTTCAAACTTTTATTGGAGACAATGCTGAAGCTTTAAGTAAAAAAATAATTCAAAATGAATTAACTAAAGAGATATATCATTTAAATTATCTTGGAAGAGAGTTGAAAAAGGCAGAAATTTATTTAAAGTTAGGTAAACCTTATATACAGGATGAATAAAAATTAAAGAAACTAAAAATTATTTTATAAAATTGGTTGAAATTTATATAATTATTATACTTATCTAATATGTTTCTATCACTAAAATTCTCTTAAAAGGGTAGATATTATGATACCGAAAAAAATGGATTCGTTTCTTCATGAACATCTTCCCGAAACTACTCTTAAAACTCGCCTTAAAAAAGATCAAGGGAAATGTTATTTAGAATTTAGTAATGTAGATGAACATCTATTATCTCGAATTGGAATTGTTACCGATAAACTTGGTCCTCATCTAGTTGCATGTATCTGGGATGAAGAATCGCCTCATGAAATTGGTGGATATTTAGTTGTTGATAATCTAAGTATGGGAAAACCTAGTATGGGTGGTATAAGAATGTTACCAGATATTACACCTTCAGATATCCATAATTTAGCTAGAGGCATGACATTAAAAAATGCAGCTGCGAACCTCCCTTATGGTGGCGGAAAATCTGGAATTGTTTCTGAAAGAAATCTCGCTATTGAAGATCGTAATGAAGTAATTCGAGGTTATGCACAATTAATCAGACGATATAGAGATATTTATTTACCAGGACCTGATGTTGGTACTAATGATGCTGATATGAAGACTATTGCGATCGAAAATGGGTTGGATAGTGTTTTATCTAAACCGGCTGATATGGGAGGAAATAGAATTGATGAACTGGGTGCTGCTGCTGGAGGCGTAATAATTGCATTTCAAACATTACTAAAAATATTACCTCGATTAAGAGTTCTTCCACAATTCATAAATTTAGAAATTCCCAAAACTGATGAATTAAGATTGCTAATTCAAGGTTTTGGAGCGGTTGGGGCTCATGCAGCTCGTATATTAAAACAAAGAATTCCAGAAGTAAAAATAATCGGTATAAGTGATTTAGAAGGATATTTATACAATGAATCCGGTTTACCAATCGAAGAACTTTTTGAAATATGGCAAAAAAAACGTTTAGTTACTAATAACTATTTCAAAGAAAAAATAAGTTCAGAGTGGTATAAACACCCAACTAAATTTTCAACTAATCCAAATAATCTACTTCTTGAAAATGCATTTTGTTTAATACCTGCTGCGCCAATTTTTAACTATTTAGGAGTAAGAGCATCTGAAAATCCATCTGTAACTGTTGATCGAATGGGGAATTGGACTCTAATTATTGAAGGAGCTAATACATACTCTCCAGATCCAAATAGAAAAGCATCAAGGACTCGTATGGAGCAGATTGTTTATCGTGAAAAAGGAGTAATGATTGCGAATGATTATTTGGTAAATTCAGGAGGAGTTATATTTGCTGCTCAAGAACATATAGTAAAAACTCCTGATCATTTGTTAATTCCCAAAGAAATGTTAGGTAATAGAAAAGCAGTAGAACAATGGTTAAATGATCATGCTAAGGAATTTTCTTTACTTTCGAAACAACGTCTAGAAGCTGGAGAGGAATATCGAGAAGATGTTATCCATCACAACATGATAGAATTGATTGATTTATTATCAGCAAACCAAGATATGCTTCCTTGTTCAGCAGCAGAGCATATCAGTTTACAAAGACTTAAATCTAAAGAAAGTGAACGAACGGCAAAAGATATCATGATTCAAATACCGACAATTGATGAAAATAGAAGTATACAAGAAGGCGCAGCATTAATGATTGAAAAGAATAGCGGTATTGTTGCTGTTCTCTCAAAAAGTAAGCTTGTTGGAGTAGTAACTGATTGGGATATTACTAAAGCTACCGCTGAAGGAGTTTGTGAGGTTACAATTGAAAAAGTAATGACTAAAGATGTTATTTCTGCTTCTCCAGATTTTACAGTTCTTGATATTGTTCGAGAATTAGAACAGTATCAGATTTCTGCAATGCCCGTTGTAAAAGATGGAAATGTATTAGGAATGGTTAGTACTGATTTAATAGCAAAAAGTTATATATTACAAACCTTAGAGACACATGAAATCCATTAAGGTAAATTAAAATAACGGATATTATATTAATTTTATCTATAATATTTGATAATATTATAAAGAGTATCTCTTTGGGCAGGTTTTTTTCCTGCTTCTTTTATAATTTCCACAATTTCTTCTGGAGATAAATACTCTCCAAATTCCGCTCCAGCACTTTTAGATATATTTTCCTCCATTAGAGTTCCAGAAAAGTCATTAACGCCATAACTCAAAGAAACTTGAGCAAACTTGGGTCCTAATTTCACCCAACTACATTGAATATTATCAATATAGTTATTTAAAAATAATCTAGCAACACAAAATAGTCTTAAATCATCCATTCCATAACTAGGATTCAATGGGAAATTTTCCAGTCTTGACAAAATCGGTTTATCCTTTATAAATGGCAAAAGTACGAATTCTGTAAAACCTTTAGTTTCTTTTTGAATTTCTCTTATAATGTGTAAATGTTTAACTCTATCATTTAAACTTTCGATATGACCATACATTATGGTAGATGTTGTTGGAATTCCTAATTTATGAGCCATGGTTATAATATTTATCCATTGGGACGTTGTAATTTTATTAGGACAAATAATTTTTCGCACGTCATCTACTAATATCTCTGCAGCTGTTCCCGGAATGGAATCTAAACCAGCATTTTTTAATTCTTTCAAAGTATCTTCTATTGAATTATCATACAATTTGGATATATAAAATATTTCTTGTGGAGAGAAAGCATGAATATGTATATTTCGGTCAATTTTTTTGACAGATTTAAGAATATCTATATAAAATTCAAATGTCAAATCGGGATTTATACCTCCTTGAATACAAACTTCACTACAACCAGCATTTTTTGCCTTAATTACTTTTTCTCTAACTTGATCAATAGTAAGCAAAAAAGCATCATTATCTGTAGCAGGTAAACTGAAAGAACAGAACTTACAACGTTGATAACACACATTAGTGAAATTTATATTTCTATTAACGACAAAAGTTACAATATTATGCTTTTTTTCTAAACAGACCTGATCAGCTATATATTGTAAAGCAAAAAATTCTTTTCCATTTACTTTTAATAATTCTAATGCTTCCTCTGAACTCAATTCTTTTGAATCTAAAACTTTCTGTAAAATTTTATTAACACGTTGGTCGATATGCTCGAAAAACTGAGAACTAAGCATTTAAATTTATATTATCAATTATTTTTTTAATATTTTCTGAACAAAATCCTTCTTTATTTATAAATTTATCATATATTGGGAGCCTTTCTTTAAGAAAATAACCTTTATCAATACAAATTTTTTTCAAATCATCAATTTGGGGCCACCTTTTTTCAGGATTTATATAATCTAACGTAATGGGGGAAATTCCACCAAAATCATCGATACCTATATCGATAAAATTTTTTTCAAAACCTTTTATTAAGTTTGGTGGAACTTGAATGGCAATTTCATTTTCAAAAATGATACGAGCAATTCCTGTTATTTTGAGCATCTTTTCAATGGAAATAGGTTTTTTAGGTTGATAGGGAATCCCTTGTTTATTTACAAAATTTTGGATTATCACTTCTTGTATATGTCCATATTTATTATGGATCTTTTTGATTAGATGTAAATCTTTTATTATATCTTCAATTGTTTCCCCAATTCCTATTAATAAACCTGTAGTAAATGGAATTTTTAATTTTCCAGCATTGCTTATGTGTTCTATTCTTTTTGCTGGTAATTTTCCAGGAGAATGTTCATGCACCTTTCCTTTTTCAAAAAGTCTCATACTGGTGCTCTCAAGCATCAATCCCATGCTTGCATTAATTTCCTTTAACTTTTTCATTTCATCATAAGTCAAAAATCCTAAATTTGTATGAGGAAGAACATTAAATTCAAGTAAATATTTACATATTTCTGTCACATATAGTATAAAATCTGAATAGCCTCTTTTTTCTAATTCTTTTTTAACTTCAATGAAATTACCAGGAAGTTCTCCAGACATAACAAGGGCTTCCTTACAATCATATTGAATAGCTTTTTGAATTATTGTCTCGATTTGCTCTTTTGCTTTCAATATTACATTATCTTCACCACTTAACTTCGGGATTTTATAATTATAAAAACAATATCCACATTGATTAATACAAAAGTTCGAAAGAGAGAGTGTAAAATTTTTCGAATAAGTAATTGTGTTGCGTTTTCTATGAGATAATGGTGCTTTTATCTCCTTAACTTTTTCTCTTAGGTGTTTATTGGTTAAACCTATTAATTGCTTGATATTATATTCACTCATTACTACTTCCTTTTATATCTTAATGTAATGTAATCATTTCTAACTTTAGCATCAAAAAGCTCAAATTTAGGAGCTTTAGCTATTTCTTCAAATCCTATTCCTTCTACTAAGCTTGTTGCTTCCTTTCCACCTACAATACAAGGAGCTATAGTCAGCCTTATTTCGTTAATCAAATCATTTTCAATAAAACTCCAATTTAAATTACCACCACCTTCAAGTAAAATATAATTTATTCCGAAATCTTTTAAGATTGGTAAAAGTTTAATCAAATTCACACGCTCTCCATCCCCAGCTTTAATTATTTTAACACTTTTTTCTTCATACATTTTTACTTTAGTTATTGGAACATTTTCAGTTGTACAAATAATAGTGGGATAGATTTCTTGTTGAAAAGAGATAATATTGGATTCTAAAGGAATGGTTAAATTGCTATCTAAAACAATTCTATAATATCCTTTATGATGATAATATTTAATATGCAATTTTGGATTATCTTTTAAAATCGTTCCCTTTCCAACCATTATAGCATCAACTTCGGTTCGGAGTTTATGGACTTCTTTCCAATCAATTTTATCCGATAATTCTGAATCACCCTTTTTAGTAGCAATTTTTCCATCTATTGTCATTGCAGCGCTTAAAATGATATAAGGCTTATTCTCTTCTTTCAAATACTACCTCCCCTTTAATATATGTCTTAATAATATTTTCTGATTTTGTTCTTTGAGTAATTAAATCATATATATTATTAGAATCTAAATTGGTAGAAAAAAGATTTGAGTGGCTTAGGTCAATTAGAAAAATATCAGCAAATTTTCCCTTAGAAATTGTACCCAACTTATTTTCAAGATGAAAATTCTTAGCCGCATTTATAGTAACCATTTTTAATAAATCTTTAGATGTTAATTGAAGTTCTTTATTATAATTGCATAAAATCCTAGAAATTCTATACAAATAACGAATCTCTTCAAATAAATCGGTATTATTTACCATTGTATTATCGGTACCTAAAGATATTGGAATCTTTAGTTTTATAATTTCGTTAATGGGGGGAAAACCGACTCCAAAATACCCATTACTACGAGGACATAAAACAACTGATTTACTCTTTGAAATTACTTCTTCTAAATCATCTTTGATAAATTTTGTCGCATGGATAATTACATCAATAAAATCATCATTAAACATATCATTTATTAGATTAATATTACGGGTATTTTCAGCACAATGACAAGCAATAATTTTATTGAATTTTTGTTTAGCTTCTATAATTAATTTTTTATTTATTGAAGTAATTTGTTTATAACTAGATAATCCCATTCCATCTGCTAATTCAAAAATAGATTCTATTTCACTCTCATCCATAAACCGACCTAAAAGCATATAATTCATTGGACTTTCCATAAGTGCTTTTTTTAGAAGATTCAAACCTTCAACTCCTTCTTCTCTAAAATCAATAAAAAATGTAATTCCATTTGAAAGCATTTCTAAGACAGCATTTTGAATTCCTTTAATTTTAACCGTGTCCGGCGTCTGTCTTAATAGTTTATGTTTCAGACCAAACATTGGGGCAACTATATCTACTAATTCTTTGTTAAAGCCTAATTCTTTAGCGAAATTATCCCCTATATGAGTATGTGAATTGATAAACCCAGGTAAAAGTAAGTAATTTTGACTACTATCAGTAGTTATATTAGATGTATCTAAATCATCATATATTATTTCTAAAATTTTTCCATCTTCATCAATTTCTAAAAACACATCTTGCTTTAATGCTAAATCTTCCCCTATTAATGCAAAATTGCTAAAAATACTTTTATGAGGCATTTTACTCTTAAAAAATTCAAATTATTTTATATTTTATCTAATCTTTTTTATGAATAGAACAAAATAAAATTATTTTTTGATTCTGGTGAGTCAAAATTCATAAGTTTAAAATGGATTTACAGGATTCTGGTTCAGCAATAGATATACCAATTGATAAAGTCGGTATTGTAGAATTAGAAAAAAAAGTTGAGATTGTACAAGAGAATAAGAAATATTCTTTCTACCCAAGAATATCAGCATTAATTAATCTACCCGCTGAACAACGAGGGATTCATATGTCTCGTACTTCAGAAACAATAGAAGAAGTAATTAATGAAGTAATTTTCAAACCTACTCCTACTATTGAACTCGTTGGAGATAGAATAGTGAAAAAATTAATGGAACGCCATCCATATACCTCAAAAGCAGAAGTCAAATTGGAAGGAAAAATTATCGTTCAAGTACGAGAAAATGATGAAAGGATTATTCAAAAATCCTATGATATTAGTTCCTTTGTAAAAGCAAACCGAGATAGTCATTATCATATCGATTATAATTACTTCATAGGGGCAAGCGCAGTTGGAATGACAGTTTGTCCATGTGCAAAAGAACTCTCATTAGAATACGCCCAAGAAGTTGTTAAATCTAGAAAAGATATCAAAGTTACAGAAGACGATCTTAATAAACTTTTAAATATCCTTCCCTTTTCCTCACATAATCAAAGATCTATTGGAACAATTATAGTTCAAATAAAAGATTTAAATAATCATAAGATAGATGTTTTGGACATTATTGATGTTATAGAGGAATCAATGAGTGGTAAAATTCAATCTGTTTTAAAAAGACCTGAAGAAGCCGAATTAGTAAGAACTGCTCACTTGAAACCTCTATTTTCTGAAGATGTTGTTAGAGAAATGGCAAAAAATTTCATTTCGAGAAATTTTCCAAATCTCGAAGATAATTTTAAAGTTAAATTTAAAATTGAAAGTCTTGAGTCTATCCATCCTCATAATGTTTATGCGGAGCTAAAAACCACTATAGGGGAGTTAAAAAAACAATTGAAAATGAAAATTTAATTCTCCAATAAGCTCAAAAATATTATGATAAGCTATCTTCCTCTCCTTAGAAAATCTCTATAAATTATTAAATAATTTTTTACACTAATAATTCTAGGATTTCTTCTAAAACCTCCTGAAATAGGTGCATTACATCGAGAGCAAAGGTTAGAGTTTGAAAGCCAATCTTTGAATTCATCTGCATGGGCAGGATACCTACATTTTGGACATAGTACTATGCCTCTACCATTATCTTTAGGTAATTCCGGTAATTTAAAACAAAAAATGCATTTAAAGTCTTCCGGTGATAAACTTGCGGCTTTAGGTTTGTATAGATCTAAATTTTTTCTATGTACAGTTCGAGTGGATGCTTTAGCTCTTGAACTTACAGTTGTTCTGTTTGCTTTTGGTGTGGATCTTACTGAATGAGTTACTGATCTCGATGTGCGAGTACTTGTACTAATTGAAGGAGAGGGAGAAGATCTAGATGAACTACGAGAACTTTCTCTCTGCCTACGAGGAGTTGAGGTTATTCTAGGTGAAGTTAATCGGCTTAATCTACGTGTTCGTTGTGAAATATAGTCTCTACTTAATTGTGGTAGACGGGTTTGACCTCCAATTAATCCGGGGACAATTAATATTAAAATAGTACTAATAAGGAATATGAGAAGATTGAGATCTATTAGAAAATGGAGAGGTGTTAGTAAAGATTCACTAAAGTCAACAACAGAATAAAAACTTATCCAATAGATAATTATAAAAATTATAGTTGATAGACCTAAGATATATCCAAAAGTACGGGCTTTTATTGATTTTGTACCAAAATAAATTACATGGTATTTTTTAAAACAACGATATAATGATATTGAACCATATAACACATACGGAAAACCAAATAATATACTCCACCAACTTAAATATAAATCTGAACCTTCTAAAAGATTCTCTCCCAATATACCAGTAAAATTACTCCAAATTGAATAAAAAATTCCAACAAAAATAGGACTTATAATAAAGAAAGCAGTATTATGAGGAGAATTAAATTCGCGATACTGCTTAATATTTTTAAATACTTTAAAAGAATAAATCAACCAGATTCCAATTAATACCCAAGTTATAAATATGTTAAAAGAATTTGAAATAACACCATGTATTATGCCTATTAATGAAAATATCCCTAGAACAATTGCAACAGATTTAACTTTAGCCACAGTTTATTCATCACCAAAATTATCTGTTTCAATTTTCATCATATTCGAGATATACGGGTTTGCCTTCAATTATTGGATTCATAAAATTAAGTATTTCTGGTAACATCCGAATATCTAATGAACCTTTAATACCATATACTAAAGGATACCACGTTTTTGAAGCTAAATCAGCACGATAAATTTCAAAACCAGCTGAAGTTCCATCAATAAGATACGGATCGATAACTAGGGCAACAGCTTTATCCCAGAGCTTTTGATATCTTGCTTGAGTACCAATATCTTCATTAGACATAAAACAACCATAAGAAGGATGGCTGTGTGCCCAACCACAGATAAATAACTGTTGTTTTTTAATATCTCGGAATGCCCTAGCATAGTTTCGATAATCTTTTATTTCAGCATAAACAGCTGTTCCATGACCCATTGGATAATAATCCTCAATGTGTAAAATACCATTTTTATTATCTAATTTACCTGCTAGTAATCCTATTACTTCCACCCAACTTTTTTTTGGAATTTTAGAATTAGCGTATTTAAGAGCATGACTAGCTACTTTTAATATTGCCTTGACTGAAATATATACTTCTTTTTCTATTTTATCTTCAAAAATAATTTTTTGTTCTTCCTTTATTGATTGTGAATTGGCTGGAGTAGTTGAATGCTTTATCGTTTGGGTTTCAGGATCTTTTTTAGAGATCATTGAACTAATTTCATCTACTAACTCTTTCTCTTCCATTTTTAATTCTTCATAGATTTCTTCTAACAATTCCTTCTTAATTACATCTTTAATTTTCTTCTTTATTGTTTCTTTAATAGAGTCTAAATGTGAATTATCCTCTCCCATCTTAAATTTCACCACTTTTTATTTGCATACTTTTTAACTAAGTTTTTTACTTTTTTCTCGAACAATTTTTGATTTTTCATCATCTCTATCGCTGCTTTTTTATTAAAAACATCAGTGGGATTTACATATTTACCCCTTGTGTTCAGCATAGCAATTATAGCCTGAACAACTGTCACAGCTGTTTTTGATGGGCTCCATCCTCCTTTTTTGCCTACTAATGAGGGATCTACTAATGCTAAGCAAATATTCCTCTGGCCTTTATATTCACTAGGTTTTGCCCAAAAATTCGGATGCCAGATTGGAGTGTGCAATCTAACAAAAGGTGGCTGTTTGGGATACTGTGCAGGGAATCTCATTTCTAATTTAAAAAGACCTCCTGAATAGGCAGTACCTTTAGGACCTTTAATAGTGATAGCTAAATGATCAATACTCTTTCTATTGGGATTAAATGGTTTTAACTGGACAATAGTTCCATCTTTATATAACTTTTTTAATCCCGCAAAATCTTGAGATATTCGACTACTTCTTATACTCATATTCTCAACCCTTTTTATTTTTCTATCGTTTATTTTAAATATCTAAATTTATAGTTATATTTCTTTTTATTTCATAAAATTTTCATATAAAACCTTTTCAAACAGAATTTTTATTTCAATTTTAAAGTTACAAAAATTTCTCCTTCCTTAAATCCAGCAGCCGTCATAAATTCATAATCTCTTAAGCAATTTTCAATTGGATTCTGGTCTAAATCTATCATCTTAACATCATTAAAATCCACTAATGTTAATACTGGTTCTAGATCAGAATCTAGCTTAAAACCACGCTTCTCTAAAGTTTTTATTATATTAATACAAGGGGAAGTTTTTCTTAATTTAACTAAAAATCTCCGGACATTTTTTCCGCATTGGGAACATTCTGGATTTTTTTTTTTCTCAATATGATAAAACATCATTGTCATTGCATTGAAAATAACATAATCAGTAATAGGCTCACCTAAACCTGTATGACCTTTCTTCCAATGAAGGATTTTTACAACTTCATGTGATTGTAACGCAGAAATGACAGCATTTATGGTAATTATTCCTGGATCATGTCGATCAATTATCTTTACAATATCATCTTCGGTATACTCCGGAAGAAAATTATGTTTATTTACTAATTCATTAGCAACTTTTTGTATAAATTTGATATCATTGATATTTTTTGGATTAGGATCTCTATCAAAATTTTCTTTAAACGCCATGTCTCCTTTAAAAACGCAATGGATTCTCTTTCTAGGAACGCCTACTACTGTGCACGCTGCCATTTCGTCACTTTCTCCAACCGGAAGTGGATTGCATTCATAACATGCATTTTTAAATGGAAAAATTGTATAAACATGACCATGATAGCCAGATACACCTCCATCGACTAATGGTTTTCTAAATCTTATACATTGAGCATTTAAATTCAACCGAGCATTCATGGAATCAAGCCCACCAATAACAACATCTGCAGCGCGATATATTCTTGGATCTAATCGTTCTAGGGAAGTTTGATAACCTTTTATTATAGTATTAGGGTTAATTTCAGTTAATTTTCTTGCTGCAACAAGTGCTTTTGATTCTCCTACTTTTGCTCCAGCAAATAAGATTTGGCGATTTAGATTTGAATGTTCAATGATATCAAGATCTACTAAATCTAAATGCCCTACTCCTAGCATTGCTAGATTCTTTGCAATTTCGCACCCTAATCCTCCTACACCTATCATTAAAACGCGAGAATTCTTTACTAATTTTTGCGACCATCCTTCAAGCCTAAATTGGCGGTCGTATAATTTTTTCTCTTCCGTTGTTAGCTCTTTACTAAAAAAATCTGACCTATTTTTCAATATAAACACCAATAATAATCATTATAAAATAAAAAAAATTTAAGGGCTTAAAGCCCTTACATTATAGTTTATGAAAAAAATTATATAAGTTTATCCAGCTGTGCTAGCAGGAATTAAAAGAATATCATCACCATTATTAAGATTATAGTCTTTTAATGTACTATTTTCATCCATTGTAACTCCACCCGAAGATAAATGAAAATCATTAGGATCAAGTCCATATAAATTTCCTAATGTATTTTTAATATCTCTTATACGATTGTTATCGTTAACAGTTAATTTTTCCTTTTTTTCACCAGGTCCGATGGTAGACATGAAATATAAAGTCAATTTCTTTCCTGCGGAAGGAATTTTAGTAGCGGGAGTTTTAGATTTTACTGGTTCCTCCATCCCTAAATCCTCATCAAATTCATCAAAACTCATTCATATCACTTTTTTTTAATTATTTGATTTTTTAATTTTGTTAAATTTAATAAAATAGCGTTAAAAAAATATTATAAAACCCTTTGGAATGATTTTGAAGTTTTTTCAGATCTTTATCCCGAATAAAATGGAGAAATTATGAATTTCAATAAATTATATTATAAATTGTATGAATGCCTATTAATATATATAAAATATAAAATGTTGTATTAGAGAGAATATTTAATTATAAAACCCATTAAATTTCAACATATTAATAATATAGGATTATGACTTCTCTTAATAATATTGAACCTATTGTTCTTGAATTAGTAGAGGAGTATTTAACAAAAAAGAGCTTTTTTTCGATAAGAGACATTATATCCTATATAAATAATAGGGTAAAATATAATCCTAATATTAACGAAAATAGTATAGAGTTAATTTTAAAGAAGTTACTAAAAAGACGTATTATTATCCCTGGAACTAGACTAATGAAAAATAATATAGTTGAAAATCCTACTAGAAATGAGATCCTAAATTATATTAAAAAGAATCCATCTAATATTAACAAAATAATGAAAGTTTTAAATATCGGAAGCAACCAAGTTTTATGGCATTTATCCTGCTTAGAAAAATTTAATTTTGTTAGATCAAAAAAAATCAATAATCACAGAATTTTCTTTAAATTTGATTCAAATCCTGAATTTGATGAATTATATTATTATTTGAAGAAGAAAATCGTTCAAAAAATAATTAATTTTATGGAAGAAGCAAATAAAGAACTGAAAATTACAGAAATATCTGTCAATTTGAAAAAAAATCATAATATTATAAAAAAATATTTAGATATTCTAAAAGATCTGAAATTGATAAGAATCGAAGAAGATGGAAAAAGAAAGTTATTTAGGTTAGATAGAGAAAAATATTCTCAAGTTAAAAAATCAATTCAAGGAGTATGAATATTAAAACTTCAAATTTATTCCAATGGAATTTATATGTCAAATTAAATATTTAGAATTCAGAACAAAATCTATTTAAAAAATTATGAGGAAAAAATATAGAATTTTTAGTGTTTTTGCACTTTATATTTTTTTTATTTTAGCTTATGTAGCTTTTTTCTTTTATCGTATAGACAGTATTCCATTATTTTTTTCTCTCACAATTGGGAGTGTAGCAATATTATCTACAAGTACCATTTATACTATTATTCAATCTCAAGATAATTGGGGTGACAAGGTACGAAAAAAAAAGTTTATTGCAGAAAAAAAATCAATTAAAAGGATACCTACTAGCATTTTTGATGATTATATTGAAGCTATGCCTTCAATAGAAGAATATATTGAATCGAATGAATCATATAAGGATAAGCCGATAATTGATAAATATATTTTTTCAATTTTTAGCCAAGAAGAATTGGATAAGATAAATCTTCTCGGATTATCAAAAATGGATAAGATTTTGTTTATTAGAGAAATGATTTATTTTAATTCACATGAAAGAAAAGTATTGATTGAAAATATGCTAAAGAATAGAGATAGAGTTGATGAAGATATTGTATATACACCACCTATAAATCCTATTGACCTTGAAGATCAAACCCGCGTTTATGTAAGGTCTTTACTTGAACCTGGAGAAAAAACAAAAATAATTATCATTGAGAGAATGGAATTACTAAGTTTAATTAAGGAGAGAATTGGTAAACTGTTTGATTATGATCTAGAATCTTTTCTTCTTTCTTCTGGAGGAATATTATTGAATGAAACCTTACAAATAAAAGATTATGATATAAGCGAAGATGATGAAATTGCTCTAATTCCCTCAAGAAAAGAAAAGAGTTAAAAAAAAGATTTTTTATTTTAAATATACTGATTTTAACTTAAATATTTAACCAGCTGTACTCGCTGGAATTAAAAGTATATCGTCACCATCACTTATATTATAATCTTTTAAATATGAATTCTCATCCATTGTAACTCCACCAGATGATAAATGAAAATCAGCAGGATCTAATCCAAATAAGTTTGCTACAGTTTCTTTAACATCTCCAACATTATTTCCAGTATTTACGAGTAATTTTTGCTTTTTTTCTCCAGGTCCTATTGTCGACATAAAATATAATGATATCTTTTTTCCCTCAACAATAACTTTAGTTGCAGGAGTTTTTGATTCAACTACTTCTGTAGGAGCTTTTGAAGCAGGTTCTTCTATTTTTTCATCCAAATCCTCATCCAAATCTTCGTCTAGCTCTTCATCAAAATCTTCATCAAAATCATCATCAAAACCCATATATTCAACACCAAGTTTTAGAATTAATAATTTTAGATATTATTTTTATGGTTTTTTTTCTATTTTCTGTTGTGAGGATAATAGAAATTATAATATATAAATAGATTCCATAGAGCAGAAAAAATAAATATTAAGATTTTAGATTGCAAACACTTTAGAGTTAGTAATTATATAATTTTATTAAAAAAGTAAGAATAGTATAAAATTATTATGAATGACGAAACTATTCCTAAATATCAAATTCGAGAAAAAACACCCGAAGAGGAAATTGAAGTAATTTCCGATAAAAAACTACTTAAAAAAATAAAAAAAGAAAGAGTTAAATTAGATAAAGAAAAAACCGAATGGGAAAAAGTTGTTAGACAAATTCAAGATTATAAAGATAATGTCCAAGATCTTGAAAAAAAAAGAAAAAATCGAGAATTAGAAATCAAAGATCTTCTTGAAAAACGCGATAAGCTAGAAAAAGAATTAAATTATCTAAAGAGTAAAATTCAACAGCAAAATGATGATTTAACTAATAAAGAAAGACAATTTAAAGAAAAATTCAGAAGAAGAAATGAAGAGTTAAATCAAAAAAAAGCTGAATTAGAAACATTCCAAGAAAAATTAAATAAAGTTCGAGAACAAATAGGAAAAGAAAAGAATTTATTAGAGAAAGAAAAAGAAAACACAGAAAATCGCATTAAAGAAATTAAAACAAAACTTCCCGGAATGGAAAGAAGAGAGGATGCTTTAAATAGAACTATAAATAATTTAGAAGATAAGTTAATGGATTTGAGAAATGAAATTAAACACTTAACTAAAGAGAGAGATAATTTAGATAGAGAAATTAGTAATTTAAAAAGGGAAATTAATGATGAAAAAAATCGAATCTCTGACGAGAAAAAAAAATTGAAAGAAGAAAGAGAAAAAACTCGTTATAGAAAACAAGATTTAGATCTAAAAGCTCGTGAAATTGATAAAAAGAATGCAGATCTCCGAAAAGCTAAAGAAAAGATGGAAAAAGATGTAAAAGATTTAGAAAAAAGAAGAAAGCAACATGAAGCAAGATTAAATGAATTAGAGAAAAAGCTACCTCGAGCAGAAAGTACTTATCACTCCTTAAACTCTAAAATCCCAAAATTAGAAGAAAAATTTAGTAAATTAAATAATGATTATAGACAATTAGAAAAAGAAAAGTCATACTTAGAAAATGAGAAAAGTATCATCAGACGTGAAAGAGAAAAATTAGAACAGGATAAGCAAAGATTTCTAAATGAAAAAAGAAACTTTGAAAGGGAAATAAAGAAAACTAAAACTATACCAAAGCATAAAATTAAATCGAAAACTCCTTCAAAATATTAATCAGATTTATTGTGAAATTAATGAAAATTATCAAAGGTATTGAAGGGGATTATATAGAAACAAAAAAAGATAACTTATTTTTTGATGTAAAAGGTTTACTTCATCCAAAAGAACGTAAGATTTGCTTTTTAAGATTTTATCCTCATCCAGATGGAGATAGAGAGAAAGATGGTATAAAGTTTCAAAAAATTTACAACTTATACGAAAGATATGATTTTTTAAGAGAGAAATATCCAAAATATCTTTTTTTTTCTAAAGAACTCGATATGGAGGTCCAAGGAGTTAAAATAAAAGATATCAAAAAAATTTATACTCCAAGCAGCTTCTTTAAAAAATTATTAAATGAAAAAAATTTATCTATAATTCAAAAAATTTCTAAAGATTTATGCGAGTTTTTTATTAATGAAGGGAACCTTTCTCAGAATTCAATAGGAATTACTGGGTCAACAATGGTTGGGTTAGATACTAACAATTCAGATATAGATGTAATCATATATGGTACTGAAACCAGTTTGAACTTTCAAGATAAATTGACAGAATTATTTAAAAAATCAGGTAATTTTCGGAAGTATAATTTAGATGAATATAAATCTCATTATCAATGGAGAGCTGGTGGATCCAGTATTTCATTTGAAAATTTTCTGAAAATTGAACAAAGGAAGCAACATCAAGGTAAATTTATGGATCGTAATTTTTTTATTAGATATATAAAAAACCCTAGAGACTGGAAAGGAAATTTTTATGATTATCAGTTTAAAAATTATGGACATGTGAAACTCAAAGCGAATATCTTAGATTCAACAGACTCTCTTTTTACACCTTGCTCATATAAAATAAATACTAAAAAAATGCTCGAAACCAAATTTAAATTAAATCAAATACGTGAAAAAGATATAATTGAAATTATATCATTCAGGGGTCGTTTTTGCGAACATGCAAAAAAAGGTGAGGATGTATTAGTTGAAGGTAAGTTAGAACAAATAAATTATAAAAATACATTATCTTATTTTAGAATTCTATTAACTGATCCTATCTATGATAAAATGATCATTATTTAAACGTAAATAAAAGAATCTTAATTATATTAAAATAAAAATATAAATAAAATTAATAGTTCATGAATTAAATGGATTTTTTTAACGCAGATTTACATATACATTCTCCACATTCAATAGGAGTGTCGAAATCATTAAATCTAGATACAATGTTCGATACTTGTAAAAAAAAAGGTTTGCATATTCTAGGTACGGGTGATGTCTTACAACCAAATTGGCTTAAACACTTAAAAAGTAATTTGGAAAAAAATAGAGATGGAGCTTATTATTATAAGGATATTTATTTTATTCTTCAAACTGAAATAGAGGATAAAGAAAATGTTCATGAAGTAATATTTTTCGAAGATTTCAATATGGTAGAGGCTATTCAAAAAAAATTAGAACCTTATTCAAGTAATATTTTAGGTGAGTGGGGTGGGCGACCAAGAGTAAATCTATCTCCAGCAGAATTAACTGATATTATTTCGGATGAGGGGGGGTTGATTGGTCCTGCTCATGCTTTCACACCTTTTAAAGCAATCTTTCGACAAAATAAATTCAAAACTCTTGAGGATTGTTATTCTAATGCTGCTCAGAAAATTAAATTTATTGAGTTAGGACTTTCTGCCAATACTGAACTTGCAGACAGATTAGAATGTCTAAAAAATGTCACATTTCTAAGTAATAGTGATGCACATTCACAAGATCCACGATCTTTGGGAAGAGAATTTAATAGGTTTGATATTGATAATCCATCATTTGTTGAAGTTGTACAAGCAATAGAGAGAAAAAATGGAAGAAAAATAATATTAAATGTTGGTTTAAATCCTAAACTAGGGAAATATTATGTTATGTTCTGTAGTAAATGTAGGAGAAGGATAATGTTTAAGAAAACAAAAAAACAAACGGATTTGATTTTTAATCAATATTCAATTAATGATAATTTTATTACTTACTACTCAGTAGATCCTATAGCTTCAAGATTAGATTATTTAGAAAAAGTTTCAAATAGTAAGATGATCTGTTCAGCTTGTAAAGAACAATTAAATAAATCATTTAAAATTAAATTAGGAGTTAGTGAAAGGATTGAAAAAATTTCTACATATAAAGAGCCTAGACATCCCGATCATAGACCTCCATATATTAATGCAGTTCCATTAATAGATATTATCCGTTCTATTAAAAACATTAAAAGCTTAACAAGTAAGACGGTTTTAAACGAATATAATAAAATTATCAGAGAACTAGGAACTGAATTTGAAATTTTAATAGATATTCCAATAAGTAAAATTGAAAAACTTGACGTTAATATAGCTTTAGTCGTAAAAGCTCTCAGAAATAATGAAATTGAATATACTCCTGGAGGTGGTGGCACTTATGGTCATATTAATATTAAAATATAAAGAAGAACTAAAAGTTAAAATCTTAACCTAAAATAAGTAATGATAAAAAAATTAGTCCAGATTTTTGAGATTTTAAATATTGAACTCTAAATCTAATCTTAAGAGTTCACCACATTTATTACATGTTAACCAATCGAATATTTTTAGACAAGGGATTAATAGATCAATCTCTTTCCTTAGAAATTGATTTCTAAACTTCTTTTTGTAATCGCCATTTGGACACGTAATTGTAGCTCTTACTTTAATTAAATCATCGCTTTCAGAAGCGGTTATAGATTTATCGCTACTATTTTTTGTATTATCAATTTCCATATTTTTAACCCCAAGCATGATAGTCATGAAAATAATAGTTTATAAATTTAATCTCTACAAGGATTTGTCTTATTTTTCAAACAAAAAAAAGATTTAATAGATCAGGTAATATAAAAATTACTCTATTGTTCTCAATTTAATAAAAAAAAAGAATAAAAATAAAGATTTAAATATTGAATGTCAGATACCCAAAAAGAATGAAAACTATGAAGAAGGCAGCTAAATTTATGAAAGTAAATAAGTAGTATGCGTGTACGTCATCATGACTAACAAACATCAAATGGGTAAGATACCATGCGATAAGACCTCCAATACCCCATATAAGAATATCTGTAGTTGCATTAATAATACTATCAAATTTAGCTTTAATACCTAAAGCAAAAAGTAAAGTATTTTCTATAATCTCCCATAATATTGATGCAACTAGTGTAATCAACCATGTAATGCGAATATTTTTTGATGATGGAATTTCTAAACCAGGAGGTTCTCCAGGTTTATCTATTACATTTTTTATTATAAAATATAATGTAAAGACAAGCATAAACATTCCCAATCCCGCTAGAAAATGTCCTAAACTCCAAAAATCAAATGTAGCTTCTGAAAGATAAGTAGAATTTTCTGTTATAAGAGGCCAATCAATCAACACCGATATTAGAACTACGATTAATAATAAAATTACGAAAAAAATTAAAATCAGTAAAATTTCCCATTTAGCTTTCATTTAAATCAATTTGATTGTTTTAGTATTGAATTTCTTAAATGAAATTTATTGTTGTAAGTAAATATTAAGAATGGTATTTAAAACCTTATGCTTTTTTGTAGCTAAGGTATTCCCTTCATATTATCTAGATATTTCTCAATTATATTATTCTGATATCTTTCTCGTATTATAAGGTATAAAACTTATTTTTTGTGATTATGTCTTATGACAGATGATATATTTGATTTAGTTGAATTGGCAAAATCCCGAGCATCAGTAAGAGATCGATTTAACCAAATAGCTCAATACAATCAAAATCCTAATTCAAATCCAAATTGTGATGATGATAAGTATTTAGCAGATTTATTAAAAGTTTTAAAAATTAAAACATTAGTGGTTGGTGTTGGAGGTGCGGGAAATAATACAGTTTCACGATTAGAAGATATGGGTATAGAAAATGCCGAAACTATAAATATCAATACTGATGCTCATGATTTATATTACTCAAATTCAAAATATAAAATATTAATAGGAAAGGAACGATGTAATGGATTGGGTTCTGGAAATGATCCTATTATCGGTGCTGAAGCAGCAGAAGAAGACCGAAAAAGGATAAATCAAGCATTAAATGGAGATATCATCTTTTTGACTTGTGGTTTAGGTGGTGGTACTGGTACTGGAGCGGCTCCTATTATTGCGGAAGAAGCAAAGCAAAATAATGCAATAGTTGTTACTTTTTGCTCACTTCCATTTAACTCTGAGGGCAAACAACGATCAGTAAGAGCGAATCTGGGTCTAAAAAACCTCGCTAAATACTCTGACTTTCTAATTCCAATTCCAAATGACAATTTACTAGAAATTGTTGGTAAGATTCCTATGATAACCGGATTCAAAATTATGGATGAAATATTAATAAGAAATATAGGAGAAGTTGTCAATTTAATTAATAATTGCGGTTTGGTAAATATAGATTTTGCAGATGTGAAAAAAACATTGCTGGAAAATCCGCATGGAAAATATCCTTCGGGGTTAGTTGGTATTGCCGAATCCTTAGGTGAAGAACCAGATTTAATCGATAAAGCAAAATTAGCATTAAATAATCCCCTTCTTAAGCCAGATCCAAACCAGGTAAATAGATGCTTAGTATCTGTTACTGGTGATCACACATTAACTTTATCAAAAGTTGATAAAGTAGTTTCTACTATTTCGCATCAAATCCCTGAACAAGCCCAATTAAAGTTTGGAGTTCAAAATAAACCTGATATGGGCTCAAAAATAAAAATAATGGTTCTTGCTAATGGTCCCGTTTCTCCGTATGTTAGAGCTGCTGTAGATTCAAATAATGATTCTACACCCATTAATATAGTTGGATTTTAAACCCAAGAGTAACTATTTTCTTCTTATTCTTTAAAGATTTATTTTCAATTCTTTACTTTTAATTATTAATAAAATTGAAAAAGTCAGTGATCTCTAAATGAGCCAGCAGAAAATGCCAAAGGAAGACCTAAAAAAAGAAATAAGTAAATTTTTAAACAAAAGGAAAGAACTAGTTCTTTGCACTTGTAGCAATAATATCCCTCGAGCAACTCCCATGGACTTTTATATAGAAGAAGATAACTTTAACATTTATATAGCTCCTACTCCTGGAAGAAAAGTAAAAAATATAGAAGAAAATCCAAATATTAGTATTGGTATATATACACCATTATCCGAAGGTAAAGTTCAAGGCATGCAAATCACTGCTTCTGGTAAAGATAGATTAATTTTTTTAAGAGAAGGAGATAAAGAATTCGAAACCGCTCAAAAAATTGTTAGGGGAAAGAGAAAATTAATACTAAAAATTATTCCAGAGAAAATAGAATTACTTGATTATGATTTTCTTAAGAAAGGATATGCACGACTTCAATCTCTAGAATTATAATAAAAAATTGAAAAAATTGGTTAATATTATTAATTTTTTTTATAAATTTATAATCTTTATATTTTCTATTATAGGATTTTGATCATCAATTTGCTTTATTGTAGATAATTGAAAATATAATATCTTAGAAACAAAAATTCTTTGAAAATTGAATTCTTTAGGCTAAAAGAGATTAATATTTTTCTAAGTTTGTTCAGAATTTAAATAAAATTTAAGAAATGTTTATTTTATATCTAAAGTTAGCCTTAATAAACATTCTACGAATGAACAAAACTCTCTGAAATATAAACTAGAGTAGAGTAAATTAGATTTAGGAAGGGCAAACTATTCGCCCAGAGATTAACCTAAATGAAGAAATAGTTGAGGAAAATCTTTAAATAGCAGGTTAAATTATTTTATTATAACTCTATTAAATAAAAATAGGGTGAAAAATATGTCAAAAAAATTTGACGATAAGAAAAAACAAATTAAAAAAGAACCACAGAAGCCTCAACAAAAGAAAGAGGCAAAAAAACCTATTTCTAGTCCAAAAAAATCCTTATTAGACGAAGAAATGGATTTTGAAGATGATGACTTTTAAATCTTCACAAGTTTTTCTAGCATAAACTTTAACCTAAATAACATATTTTTTTCTATATTTAATTAACTTTATCTTAATCCTTTTTTTAATTATTATAAAGTAGTCAAAAGATAATGGAGTCTTAAAAGTAATGAATGATATTGAAATTGTCTATAATAATAAAATATATAGTTCATATTATGATCTCCTCGTTCAAAAAATTACTGATGATACCTCTCGAAAGCATTATATTGCCCTTAAAAATGATTGTATTATATTTGTAGAAGAAGATGGAAAGCTCTTTGACGAAAGGAATAAGAATGTAATTATTTCATTACAGGTATTTAAAGCAAAAGAAACTTATAAAATAGATAAGAGAGTACATGGAATTTACATATTTCCATCCTCAGATTATAAATTCTATTTTTTAGACCGAGAAAAACCAATCGAATCAAGAGAAAAAGGATTAAAATTTCTAACCAATATAATATTTTTGAGATTTTATGAATGGAATATGATTTATGGGAATAAAATTATAGATATTTTACCAAATTTATTTACGAGTATTGAGATTTCGAAATATGTAATTAAACCAAACACAGTGCTAACATTAAAGAATTCTGGTGAGATTGACTTTATCGAAAATATAAATCTAAATAATATTGATAATAAATTTAAATCGAGTATTTTCTGAAGATATCCGATTTTACTTAAAACATAAAAAAAAATTTAATGTTTAATTAAAGAATAATTTATTAATTTTAAAGAAAAATCTTAATCATTTCTTCAGCATCCATTAGTAATTCAGGATAGTATCTGTAACCTTCCACTGTTGCATATAAAGTGTATCTCTTTCCAATTGCCTTAAATGTTTCCTTCATTTTATCATCTGGGTATTCATAAACAGCATACGTTTTATAATGCCCATCTGATGCGACTACAGTCCAGTGATGAATTTTCTTTACGAAATCAGGGTATTTTGGTTTATCTTTAGACATATAGACCTTCAGTAATTCTTGCGCCTTATTTGGTGGATACCAAGCTGTAACTAACATATGAGCCATTTGATTTCTACCTTATTTATAATTCAAAATTAGATATTTTGTATGTAAACATTAATTCAATAGTTTAAAAGCTTTATCAGTAGAGTAATATAGATAACGGTTCATTTTTTTATTAGAGGCTTTATTAAGATAATTTATAGTAAAATTGTTAAGAAATGAAATTTTTATTGAAATTATTATACGAGAATTATAATTTTCTTAATTATTTTATAATGTAGTATTGATTATCATAATTTGATTAAAGTGCTCTCAGAAAAAGAAAAGTTAGAACTAAAGAACGCTCATACTGATAAAGAGTTAAAGCAAATTTTTAAAAAGATTGCTTCAAAAAATCCTGACGCTTATTTTCCTACAAAGGAACTTCGAGAGCTAGGATATATGAGAAAGAACTGTGAATGCTGTGGGAAATTCTTTTGGACAACTCTTAAGCTACGAAAGGTATGTGGAGATCCCACTTGTTCAGGAGGTTTTAATGTCGTTATAGATAATCCCTCTGAGGTAAAACTCTCCTTTATTGGAGTTTGGGAGAAAATTGTTGAGATTTTAGAACCTCGGGGTTACGTTCCTATTAAAAGGTATCCCTGTGTAGCTAGATGGAACCCTACGTCGGAATTCACTATTGCATCAATTTCAGCCTTTCAACCTTATGTCATAACTGGTGAAGTAGAACCCCCAGCTAAAAAGTTAATAATACCTCAATTTTGTTTGAGATTTAATGATATCGAAAATGTTGGGATAACAGGGGCCCATAACACTGGTTTCGTAATGATTGGGCAACACACATTTGTAACACCTGAAGAATGGAATCAAAGTGAACTTTTCATGGATATACACGATTTCATACATAAAGGAGTAGGACTTGCTAAAGAAGAGATTACCATCCATGAAGATTCATGGGCAGGTGGAGGATCTTTCGGTTGTAGTCTTGAATTCTTTAGTAGGGGTGTAGAATTATTTAATCAAGTTTATACAATGTTTGAACAAACTCCAGATGGACCAAGAGAATTGAAACTCAAAGTTCTTGATATGGGTTTAGGTCAAGAACGTGTTGCATGGTTTTCTCAAGGAACTCCAAATATGTATGAAGCTATTTTTCCATTTGTATTATCAAAGTTAAGAGAGATTACAAATATAGAATTAGATTTAGAATTATATAATAAATTCTCTAAATATTCTGCTTATTTGAATGTTGATGAAGTCGAGGACATGGATGAAGCATGGAATCGCGTGGCTGTTGAACTAAATCTAGGTGTAAAAGATCTTAAAAGTAAGATTATGCCAATGACAGCAGTTTATTCTATTGCAGAACATGCTAGAACTTTACTCTTCGGAATAAATGATGGAAAATTACCTTCGAACGTAGGAGGTGGATATAATTTAAGAGTTATTTTTAGGCGAGCAATCAGTTACATTGACAAATTCAAATGGAATATTGATATGGCTGATGTATGTGTATGGCACGCCGAAGAATTAAAAGACTTATTTCCTGAAGTATCAGAACATTTAAGTGAAATAAGAGAGATCTTAAATGTGGAAAAAGATAAATTTTATGCTACAAAAGAAAAAGCAGGAAAAATTTTAGAAAAAGTATTGGAGAAAGGGGAAATTTCTAATGATCTTTTGATAGAATTATATGATTCTAACGGTATAAGTCCTGATATGGTCAAGATAACAGCTAGAAAATATGGAGTAAAAGTCAAAATCCCTGAGAATTTCTATAATTTAGTTGTTGAAAAACATGAAAAGTTAGAACAAATTCATGCCACAGGAAAGGAAATTGAACTTGACTTGAAAGATATTCCTGAAACAAGATCGCTATACTATTATGATTATACCGAAACTACTAATGAAGCAAAAGTATTGAAAATATTTGATAATATGGTTATTTTAGATCAATCTGTAGCATATCCTACTTCTGGTGGTCAGTTACATGATGTAGGAAAAATAAATAATCAAAAATTCAATGATGTGTTCAAGCAAGGTAATTATGTTGTACATGTCTTAAATAACAAACCTACATTTAAAGTTGGTGATATAGTAAAGTTAGAGGTAGATAAAAAATGGCGTCAACAACTATCTCAACATCACACTGCCACACATATCGTTAATGCTGCCGCTCGTGAAGTTTTAGGTAGTCACGTTAATCAAGCAGGTGCTCGAAAGACTTTAAAAAACTCACATTTAGATATAACTCACTATGAACAGATTCCAAAAGAAAAAATTCTTGAAATTGAAAAAAAAGCAAACAAAATAGTAGAACAAAAATTAGATCTTAATCTAAGTTTTATTCCACGTTCAGAAGCAGAAAAAAAATATGGCATGACTATATATCAAGGTGGTGCAGTACCAGGTAAGAACTTAAGAATCGTTGATATTCCAGGAGTAGATGTTGAAGCATGTGGAGGTACTCATTTAAATAATACTTCAGAAACAGGCTATATTCATATTACAAAATCACAAAAGATTCAAGATGGTATTGTTAGGTTAACATTTGTCGCAGGGAGCGCCACTGATAAGCTAAAAGAAAAACATAAAAGGATTCTTGAGGAACTAAAAGGTATATTAAAAGTTGATCGTAAACAACTTGTAGGACGTGTAAAAGAGTTACTTGAAAAGTGGAAAAATGTCAATAAAGCACTTAAATCTGGCAAAGTAGATGAGCAAGATTTACTTTTAACTTCTTCAGAAACATTTGAAGGTGATGTGTTGTCAGAAGTTTCTCAATTTTTAAATACAAAAAAAGAAAGTATTCCAAATAAAGTACGAAAATTTTATTCTGAATGGAATGAAGCAATTAACAAATTAAGAAAAGTTGAAGAATATTTAAGTAAAGACTATGCAGATAAATTAATTAAAGATAGTAAAGTTTTCAAGAATTCGAAATTAATAACTGCAACTTTTACTAATTTAGATCAAAAGGATATTCAAAATATTAGCTCCAATGTAATGAAATATTCAGATAATACAATAACTCTATTCTTTAATGAAAGTAATAAAGGTACAGCCGTAACAGGAATGGTTGATCGAACAGCTGCAAAACTTACTAATTTTAATATGGGTGACTTTATTAAGGAAGAGACTGCTCATTTTAAGGGAAAAGGAGGGGGAAAATACGATTATGGTCAAGGATTTATTGATAAGGAAAATGGCCCAACTAATGATATTATAAATCATTTTTATAAAAGATTTTTTGAAAAGGAAAAGGAAACAGGAAAAAGATAATCTATATTCATTCGTAAAGTTTTTTGAATTTTCTAAAAAATTCTTTAATTTTCTCTATATAGATTATATATTCTTTATATATTATATCGAAAGAGCTTAAATTTTTTTACTCTCTTGATCTAATTAAGTATGAAAGCAATTTATGAAGAGTTTTATTGTCCTCAATGTAGAACAAATCGTTTTATTTACGTTGAGGGTATTTGTTCTAGTTGTCGAACCAAAAATGACCTTGAACAAATAATATATGAACGTAAAAATTTACTACAAACTTCTTAATATTTTTTTATTTGGATTTATCTATTCTTATTTTTCAGTTTTAATTAATTTTAAATTCAGCACTAAAAAGATTTTAAATTTAATAGTTATTATTAAATTTAGTTTATAAATAATAGAAACTTTCATTTTGACTATGAATTTAAATGAAGAGGGTGTAAGAAATTGATTGAAATAATACAAATCTCAGATTTACATTTTGGAAGTGATTTTGTAGTACAGTATATTGAGAATGTAATTCAATATGTTAAACAAACTCGACCTGATGTTGTTGTCTGTACTGGAGATATAGTTCACAAGGGTAGAGTTGTTCAATTTCAAGCAGCTCGTCCATATCTTGACAAAATTAAAGAAATTACTAACTTTTTAGCAATACCAGGAAATCATGATTCTAAAAATTCAGGATTAATCTTTTTTGAAAAATTTATTGGCCCAAGACGTTCACGATTACTTCTTGATGATAAAGATACGATTATAGTAGGACTGAATTCTTCTCGAGATGATATGAGTGAGGGAATGATTGGTGACGAGCAATTGGATTGGGCTGGAAGATGTTTTAATAAGAATTTAGAAAATAGAATTCTGGCACTACATCATCATTTAATCCCAATTCCAATGTCTGGCCAAAAATTCACGACTGTTCGTGATGCTGGAGAAATTATAGAATTTACTCAAGTATTTGGAATAGATTTAGTATTAATGGGACATCGTCATGTTCCTCATGCGTATGTAATAAATTGGAAAAATTCATTCAATACCACCTTTCTTTATTGTGGCACTTCTACATCAAATAAGGTTCGCGCAGATGATACACCAAGTTTTAATCATATTTATCTGAATGAAGGAGACTTGGAAGTTTATATGGTTAATTCTGTTAATCTAGAGAAGAGTTTATTATTAGAACGTAAAGAACATCATACAGAATTCATAAGACCAAGGAAAGCTAGAATTGAACATTTACTCGCATCTAAGGTCTGGGATGAATAATATTAAAAAGTAATAAGAGGTTATTTAACTAAAGGATATAATATGCCTCCCCCTAAGACACCTTTGTTAACTGTTGATGCTGTAATTTTATATGAGAAAAATAATATTATTTTAATACGTAGAAAGTATCCTCCTTTCCAAGGAGAATATGCTTTACCCGGTGGATTTGTAGATATTGGAGAAACAGTAGAAGATGCCTGTATCCGTGAAGTAGAAGAAGAAACTAATATAAATGTTAAAATCGTTAAACTTATAGGTGTTTTTTCAGACCCTAAACGTGATCCAAGGGGTCACACCATAACTATTGCTTTTCTATGTGAACCATTGACAAAAAATGAAAAGCCAAAAGCTAAAGACGATGCTGCTGCTCTAGAAATTATTTCCATATCAAATATTGCTTCTTTGAAACTAGCTTTTGATCATATGGAAATAATTAAAACCTCAGGAATTTTAAATAAATAGAATTAATCCAATTATACCTTTTCCTTTATTTCATAAAGATTATGAAAGTTATCTTTAATAAAAAGATAATAGTTATCGCTATCTTTTCTCGGAACTTTAATAGCCTCAAATCCCATTGATTTTGCTTTAATAACAAACTCATCTCGATTTTCTATTAATAAACAAGAATGTGTAAAAATGTCATTTGATCTACTTTTATCATTAGTTATAAAGACTTCAAAACTAAGAGATCCTTTTTCATATCTTAAAATTTTATGTTCTTTACTTATACCAAAAAATTTTTCTATCAACTCAGCTGAGACTGTGAAAGTTCTAATTTTTTCAAAACCTAATAATTCAATAAAAAACTTATCAGATTCAAATTCGTTATTTGAAGCAATAGCTATATGTTCTAAAGTTTTTTCATTCATACTAACTAATCCTTATCTAATATAATTTTCATTTTTTCCTAATTTATATAAAGACAAAAATCAGATATTGATTTATTTAAGATCTTAGTATATAATTTATATCATTTTTTAAAATTAAAAGTAAATATTGTAAATTGAATATATAATAAAATTTTGCGAAAAATTGATCAAGATTTCTAAGGAAAAGGCGTTTAAATTATGTAATATTTCTATAATAACTACAATAATATAATTGTTTATTCAAATTAATATTAATTATAGTTTTTATTGAAAATTTATAAAACATATAAATGATAATATTCTTAGTAATTTAAAAAAATAGAAATATGGTTAAGGTATTTAGAGGATGACTCAGGTTTCTGAAATGGAATTTCTAAATAAACTTTTAGATGTTGTATATAAACTCTCTACCATCGTAAAAACCCAATCTCCTCGTTTAAAAAAAAAATGGGAAGAATATTTACAGCCTTTAAATGAAAAACCTCATATTGTCCGTCAAATACCGCTTGATAAAGATAAATTCTTAAATGATATAGAATACAGAATTAATGTTTTAAAAATCGTTGAACAAGCAACACTTGATGGATTTTATGCAGTTAAGACATTATTACAAACTTTATATGGTATATATCTTAATTCTGATTTATTCAAAAAGGATTTTTCGGAAGAAGATCAACTTATTTTAAAATATCTAATATCAAAAGAAATCCTAGGCAATCTAATACAATATAATAAATTAGATCATGAATCCGTCCCATTGAAATACAATATAATAGCTAGACATTATCAAATGATTAAGTCAATTGGTATGACAAACAACGAAATACTAGAGAATTTAAAAAAATTGAACATTTCAGATATAAAATTAACTGATTTTAATAATCTTATGAAAGAAATTGAATCTGATGGCATAATATTTATTAATAAAAAAGGAAATGAATATCATTATCAGTTAAAAAAAGAATTAGAGCTAAGTAAAGAAGGAAAAAAACATTATAGTCAAGTACTTCAACCATTAGTGGACTGGCCAACGTTATTTTATAGGAGTTTTTTCAATATTAGAGAATTAAATGTTACTCTAGATCAGGATGTGCCATATTATGATTTTCTTCAGAAAATTCTACTAAGAACGGCCACTCAAGGTTTTTCAGCAACTAATTATGTTTTTAAAAATTTAGTAAAATATTTTGAAAAAATTAAGGAAGAACAAGAGAAAAAGAAGTAGAAGAAGAAAATAATCCTAGGTAAATTTTATTAATTCTAAACATTTAGAACTCTTTTGTCTTCCTTATCGGGATTTTGAAATTTTCCAAAAGAGGTATTAGATATTTCTTATCATCAGAATTAGTACCTTTCCAATCTATTATGAAATAATCAACCTTTTCAAGAGTATTATTAATCATTTTATTTATTAATTCTTCATCCAATTGTTGTATATAATATTTAGGACAAATAAATGACATTGCTACGTCTTTATTTTTAATCAATCGATGAAAATTTGGAGCATAATGAGTTCCACCGAATCCTAATCCGATATTTCCAATCCTTCTTTCCCTACATTCTAAATATTTGAATATGGTAGTAATGATTGATTTTGTAATTAACTCTCCGGCGTTATTCATAATCCATTCAACTTCACTGCTTCCCAATTCCATAAATATCAATGGTTTCTCCAAATTTGTAGGTCCATGATGTGTGACTTCAATATCAAGAGAGAAATTTTTTAATTGTGTTGGAAATTCTTGTTCAGCAAATGAAAAAACTGCCGCTTTCTGTAATAATGCGCTTGTTTTTGATAATTCACGAGGATCTCCTCCAAAATCCGCTTCTGTGCTCCAATTCCCCGTTGTATGTACTAAAAATGCTGGTCGACCTGTTTCTGAGGTGTGGCGACTAGCAAAAATAAGTAAATCTGGATTTAACTCGGAATCATCTAACTTTAGAGAATTTAAAAATATCAAAGAATCATCTGTAAGCCCAAGAAATATTTTATTTTCAGGAACATCAGTTTTCAATTTAAAGACTGGATTGTTATGCCAGGTAAAATTCATATCTTCGAAATTGTAGAATTTAGAGTTTAAAAAATTTTTTCGTATATTCATTGACGCTTTATCTTCAGCTGAAGTGATTATTAGGAACTCTATGAAATTACACCTGTGAAACTTTATTTCCTATATTTTTATTAAAATCAGAACAAATATTATAATTTAATTTATTACTACACATTTATAAAATTTTAAATCTATTTTCAATATTAATGAGTGTTAATTTAATAATAGTTACAATTCTTGCTATAGTATTTGGTATTTTTTTTTTTATCGCAGATTATTTTGAGCAAAAACTTATTCAAGCACATGCGTCTTTAATTGCCGGAATATCAGTGTCGTATTTTTTCCTTATAGTCCTTCCTGAAATTGCCGAAAGATTACCAGTTTTTCCTTTCGAATTAAAATTATTCGAATATCTCTTTGTACTAATTGGGTTTTCTTTTATTCATCTAAGTGAAAAGCTTATTCTACAGAAAGTTGAAATACATACTCAAAAAAAAATGAGGAAATTGCTCGCAAAAGAAAAAGTATTAGAAAGTGTTGAGCGAAATATGGAAAAAATTCTAACTCAAGAATTAACACGCGAAAATTTAGACGAACCCGCATTAAAAGAAATAGCTCGAACATTATCTGAATTAAATGAACAAGAAGAAGGAATGAAAATAGAAATAAACAATTACAAAATAAAAATTCAAAACCATGTTAATGAAGATTTAACGAGATTTAGATTTATAACAGACTATATTTACCACTTTCTTGTTGGTATTATTTTAATAGGATTATTAATCATTGAGCTTGTTGGAGGCATACTTTTCTTTATCTATGCCTTTTTTAGAACTGTTGTTACAAAAAGATCTGAAGCACATCTTATATTTACCGATTTGGAAATCTATGAAGAAAAAAGACTTGAGAAAAAACCGATTCTTATGTACATATCCTGTGGTTCCGCGCTAACCGGTATTTTAATTGGATTAATAATAAATTCATTTATACCCGTTAATTTAGAACTTCTGTTTATATTCTATTCTTTCATCTCTGGGGTAATTTTATATGTTATTGTAAGGGAAGTCATCCCTGAAAAAGAGAAGGGAAATCCAATGAAATTCTTAATTGGATTAATTGGATTTTCTACAATAATAATTATTATTAACATCTTTACAAATGTTTTGTAATTAAATACAATAGTTTTAATCTTAAAGTCGTGTAAAAATCTGAAATTTATAAAACAAAATAAATAGTATGAGTTTTCTTATTTACTTAAATTGGACTCTTTATAAAGATTTATATTTATTAAAACTAAGTTTAAATTAATTTGAGGTTATGAAATATAATGGATATGAAGAAAAAAAATTTTAATGAGTTACTAAGCATAGACAATGACGATAAGAAAATCATCGAAATGATTGAAAAAAATCCAGATATAACTCATAGTGATATTGCTAAAGAAATAGATAAATCTCAACCAGCTGTAGGTGCTCGGATTATTAAATTAGAGAGAAAGAATTTGCTTACTAAACAAGTAGGTTTCAATATAAGGAAAGTTGATATAAAAGTTGCGATTGTTTACATATCTACTAAAGATGTTGACAATATCGTTAAAAAGATTGAAAACTGCCCATTTATCAATCACGCATTTAAAATTTCTGGGGAGTTTAACCTACTATGCTTTATCGCTGCTTCAGACTTACAAACTATTGAAAAACTTGTAGATTTATGTTTTCGAAGAGATAAAAATGTGATTAATGTAAAAACAAACATCTTGATTGAAGCAATTCATGATTTTGTTGTCCCTATAGATTTTCAAATTGAGAATTTCGATGGAAGATATTGTGGGCCAGATTGCTCGATGAAAGCTGATCTTCCAAAATTTAAATTTACTCAAGAAGATAAGGAAGAAGTAGATTAACTATTTTTTATTCTAATTTACTTTATTATGGAAATTAAATAAAATCATAAAAAGTTAATAAAACATATTAACTCTTAAGAATTTTTTACCAAACCTTTTGCTTTGGCAATTTTATATTTACATGCTTCCCCACAACCATTTTCCAAGGTTGGATCATGTTCTTCCGAATCAAAATCAATTGGTAAAACGAAATCCTTTGCAAAATCAAGGACAATTTCCATAGAAACACTGCTTATATCAGGATTATTCCGAAAATGGTAATTTACAATATTATCAAGCTTTTGAAGCTTTGAACTAGCAAGTAAAATACAAACATTATGATCACCAGTGAGTTTAAATGCATTGAGCATAAAAGGACAGTGTTTAGCCATATCCATAATTTCTTCAGGATTATTAGAATTTATCTCAACTGTGGCGAGATTTAAATCAACTTTCTTAAAATTGATTCCCGGCTGGAATTGCAATATTCCGTTTTTTTCCAGCTTCTTTATACGCATACCGACAGTTGGTTGCGATCTATTTATTTTAGTAGCTATCTCTGTGTGTGTCAGGTTTGGATCCTCTTGAACAAGAGAAATAATTTGCCTATCTATATCATCAAGCTTTAATTTTTCTGAAATCATAAAAATCACGAAAGATAATTTTCTTTCTTTTCTAATAATTTATAATGGTTACAATTTATAAAATATTAGTATAAATTTATAAAAAATTAGTATTTATTATTTTAAGTTCTAATCACAAATAAATGAACAATTTTTTTTACAAGCTGATTAAAAATCATCTAAGGGTATTCTCCCATTGTAATAGATAGTTTTTCCATCAAAACTGACTCGAACGGCAAAAATTTTAATACGTTTTTTTCTTGCTTGGCTTAAAATTTTTGAAAATTTAGGATCCATCTTTAGATATGGTTTGAATTTTTTAGCTTTACGTAGAATTAAAAATAATATAATTCCATTATGCTCTATAATTTCTTTTACATGTCTTGCTCCACGCTCAGTAGGAGCATCAGGAAAAAGGGCTATATCATCCTTTACTAATGTTACACCTTTTACTTCTAATGGTGTGTGGTCAAGTAAAAAATCTAATCTACTATTACCTATTTTTACTTCTTTTTTAATTTCTTTCACATTTGAAATTTCGGGTAAATACTCAAATACTTTCATTGCAATCTTGGAATGTAATGCGGTATCAATAAGGACCCATTCGTTGTTGGTATGAACAGCTTTAATATAATATTTCAATTTACCCTGTGAATGTGTAAATAACACTTCCACTCCTTTAATAAGTAATTCCTTCAATCTGCCAGGATCATGTATATGAGCAGTTTCAATCTGTCCGTTGTACATAATTTCTCCTATAAATCTATTTGGTCTTGATACAAATTTACCTTTCATAAGGTTTGGTATTTCAAAAAGAACTTTTTTACAATATTCCATGAATCTTGTTTTAAAATCTGTAATCAATAATATTAAGGTTAAACTTATTCTTAAATTAAGAGACTTTGTTATTGAATATAACCTTAATAGATAAAAAGAGTTATTTATTTGAATAATCATAATGAGTGAAGCAGACGATCCAGTCACTATTGAAAGTTATAAATTCCATCATATAGATACCTCCAAATGTGAACAATGCAAAGATTTTTCTTGCGAAGAAGCATGTTTTAGAGGAATCTATGAGGTTATTAATAAAGATTCTACACCTAAATGTGTTGTAGTTGAAGATCGCGAAGATAGATGTGTAAAATGTCACATCTGTACTACAGCATGTAAATTGAAGGCGTTAAGAATAGATTGAATTCCTATTATTATAAAGAATAGTACCTACATCTTTCATTACACATATTTCGTAAATCTAATTCTCCATATTCAAGATTTAAGTCTATTGGTAAAACAAGGTCATGAAGAACATCAGCGATTATATCGATGTGGACGCTAACCACATCTGGGTCATTTCGAAAATGGCAATTAACAATATGGTCGATATCTAGATAATTTAATCCTACGCTTATAATACTAATATTTATATCACCACTCAACCTTATAGCATTCAGTAAAAATGGGCAATTTTTCACGATTTCAATTGTTCTTTCTGGCTTTTTTGATTGAAGCTCAATTCGAGCAAAACAGAGATCTGCTTCTTTCAAATTTATTCCAGCTTGATATTTTAATACTCCAATTTTTTCAAGCCTTTTTATTCGTGTTCCTACCGTAGGTTGACTACGATTTACATATTCTGCAATTTGATAATGTGTAAGATTTGGTTCTTTCTGTAGTAAATCGATTATTCTGCAATCGATATCATCTACGCCCATTTTTTCAGCTATCATCAACAATCACTTAATTTTGTGAGTAAAAACTTTGACTTATTATTTAAAATATAGATCGCTTTCATTTATAAAGCTTTATTCATTTTTTACTTTCAAAATGAAACTAAAAAAAAAGAAAAAGCTTCATTATGCCTAAGTTGAACTTTTTGTCAAAAATTATTAACTCAAAAATGTCGGTAAGATTGTCTAAATTAATGTCTTTATATAATTACTTTACTTATTTATATTAACATAAATCTTTTTTAAATGATGAAAAGTAACACTCTTGTCTATATTTTATAAAAGTGATAAAAGAGCAATTTCAATAAATGAGTCCAAAATTAGGAATAAAAATCAGAGATAAAATTATTGAAACATTTACTAGATTTGAGGATGATCGAGTTTATTCTAAAGTTTTAACCATTATACTTTCTGTAATTGAGAGCGATTATGGTATTTTTGGTTATATAAAGGAAGATGGTGATTTGGTTTTACCTTCATTTACTAAGGAAGTATGGGAAAGATGCGAAATTCCTAGTAAAGACATTGCTTTTCCTCGTGGAGATTGGGCTAATAGTAACGGACTTTGGGCTAGATCTATAGTACAGGGAAAAACATTTCAATCCAATCAACCTTTGAATCCACCTGAAGGCCATATTCCTATGAATCGGGCGATAGCAGTACCTTTATTATATCAAAAGAGAGTTATTGGAATGATTAGTGTAGCTAATAAGAAATCAAATTATACAAAAGAAGATGTTAAAGGATTAGAGAAAATTGCAGAATATATTTCTCCTATTTTATATGCCAGATTAGAGGGAAAAAAGCAATTAGAAGAACTGAAAAAACTTAAAAAAAAAAGAGATTGGGAAGATAAAGTGATAAAATTAGATAATATTGATAAACATATTCTCCTTCAATTACATTTAGATGGAAGAGAAAGCAAACCTTTAATGGCAAAAAATTTAGAAATGAGTCATACAGGCATACAAAACCGAATTAAAAAGTTAACAGAATCTAATACATTGAAAATTCAAGGAAATATTAATTTTAATTCGCTTGGTATTAGAGCAGCTTATGTTAATATTGAATTAAAAAATTATGACTATATTGAAAAGTTCGTTAGCATATTTACAAAATGTCCCAGAGTGTTTCTAATATCAAGAATAACAGGACGATTTCATCTAAAATTTGGAATAATTGGGAGAAATATTGATGATTTGAATAGTTTTATTAATTATTGTCTATTAGTTGATAAAAACCAAATTAATTCAACAGAAATTATATTTGCATCTGATTTATCTAAACCAGAATTTTTCCCGATTAATTTATTTGACATTGATAATCGAGATACTCCATGTGGTAGAAATTGCTTAAGATGTGAAGCATATAGTAATGAGAGATGTTATGGATGTAACTTCTTCTAACAGTCAGATTTGTTGTTTATTGTTAAAATCTTTTATTTGAATAATCTTAATGAGTAAATTAGACAACCAAGATATATTGATAAAGATTCTACACCCAAATCTATTATAGTTGAAAATCTTAAGGATGGATCTGAAAAATATCACATCTGTAATACGTTATATAAATTTAAAGATTTAAAAATAGATTAAATTTATTGAATTCTTTTAACAAATTCTGCTTTTACAATTACATTTACCACAGCAATTCTTATGTAATACTAATTCTCCATATTCAAGCTGTAGGTCCATTGGCAAGACAAAATCATTTACAATATCAGAAATTACATCAATATGGACATCAATAACATCAGGGTCATTTCTAAAATTTTGATTTACAATTCTATCAAGATCTTTAACATTTAAGCCTATAGTTAAAATACTAATATTTGAGTCTCCGGATAATCGAAATGCATTTAAAAGAAAAGGACATTTCTTTATTTTTTCAATAGCATTATCTGGATTCTTTGTTTGAAGTTCAATCCTTGCAAAACAGAGATCTGCTTCTTTTATGTTTATACCCGCTTGATATTTTAAAACACCTAATTTTTCAAGCTTCTTAATTCTCATACCTACAGTTGGTTGACTACGATTCACATGTTCTGCTATTTCTGTGTGAGTAAGATTTGGCGCTCTCTGAATTAAATCCATAATTTTGCAATCAATATCATCAATTCCTATTTTCTCGCTTATCATTTTCTCTCAAAATAGTTTTTTTTCTTCATTTAATATTGAAGATAAGGTATTCATAAATCGCGATACCACGATATAAGAATATTACGATTTCATCATATTTAAATCTTTGTGTTTCTCCTATTAATAAAGCAACATTAATAAACCATTAAAATAAGCTTTAAAAACTAGTAAAAAAAATCTTATAATAAATCGATGAGTGAATTAAGAAAATATACTATTGAATTTTTGAAGCTGTTAGCCCATCCAACAAGATTAAAAATTTTAGACATATTAAGAAAAAATAATAAAAATTCATCAGAAATTCAAAAAGAATTAAGAAGATCTCAATCAACTATTTCTAAACATCTTAATATGCTCTCAGAAAACAATATTATAGATTTTGAGAAGAAGGATAATGTAAAATATTATAAGATAAAGAATTTGGATGTTTTTACTCTTCTATCGAGCATAAATTCAATAGTAGGAACTCTTTACAAAGAAAAATTCAAAGATATAAGAGATGTCGATGTTATTGATACTTTAACTTAACTCATTGAAAATATAAAGTTTGAAAATCTTTTTTAAAAAGGATGAAGAGATTAAAAAATAACGATTTTGCTGAAGGTTCTATAAAAATTGTTTTAATAGGATTAGATAATAGTGGGAAAACATCAATTTTAAATTGTTTAAAGGGTATTAAACGTATATCTGCTTTTAATTCTCCGATGCCTACAAAAGGTCTTAATGTACAAGAATTTGAAGCTTTAAATTCAAATTATGCAATTTGGGATCTTGGAGGTCAGAAGGCCTACTTTGATGATTATTTTAATAATTTTAGTAAATATGTAAAGGGCGCTAATAAAATTATATATGTTATTGATATTCAAGACGTCAAGCGTTATAATATTGCACTTGATTATTTGAAAAAGGTGATTAATTCAGTTAATGAAATTGGTAGCTTCGATTTTTCTATTTTTCTGCACAAATTTGACCCTGATTTGGCATATGATGATAAGTTTAATGAAAAAGTTATTAACGATTTTATAAAAAAGTTAAAAGAGACTATTCCTCCAGAGTTTATTTATTCGATTCATAAGACAACAATATACGCTATGTTTGAAAAATCTACAATTAGTTGAATCATTTTCAGTAATTAATTTCAGCTTTTTTTAATATGTAAGAATTTTTTAATATTATAGAAAAAAATATTAAATATGATCTAAGAATAATAAAATTTCAGATTCAAAAAAGGTGTTTGTGTCGCAAGAAGCAAAAAAAGAAATTCCAAGGCGATACCAAAGTAAATCATCTATAATTGTTTTTACTTTAATATTATTTTTTATTTATCTAACAAACTTCTATAGTTTTCTTCTATTTCATACTATAGCTGAATTATTTAGTGTAGTTATAGCCTTTGGAATTTTTGTCATTGGATGGAATACTCGAAAAAATATAGAGAGCTCAATATTTTTAGTTCTGGGGGTTAGCTTATTATATATAGGCTCAATTGATCTAATCCATACATTAGCATATAGGGGGATGAATATAATTGAAGGATATAACGCAAATTTACCTACTCAATTATGGATCGCTGCTAGATATCTTCAAGCAGGATCATTTCTCATGGCATTTCTTTTAATGCATAAAAAAGTTAATCCAAATCATCTGTTAATTGGATATACAGTTGTTACTACACTTTTGCTGATATTAATTTTCGCTAGGGTTTTTCCAGTTTGTTATATTGAAGGGATTGGTCTCACCGAGTTTAAGATAATCAGCGAATATATAATTATTGGAATTTTAGCAGTATCTATAATAATATTATATAAAAATAGAAAAGGGCTTAATTTAACAACGTTTCATCTGAAAATGTTTTCTATTTTATCAACTATAGTAGCAGAGTTAGCTTTTACTTTTTATGTTGGTGTATATGACCTATCTAATTTAATAGGCCATCTCTTTAAGATAACCTCTTTCTATCTCATTTATTTAGCAATTGTCCAAAAGGGACTTGAAGATCCCTTAAATACATTATTCACAAGATTAAAACAGAGTGAGCAATTTACGGCAACTGCATTAAATGCTCAAATGGATACTTTTTTTGTATTTAATCCAAAGAACGGTAAAGCGATAAGCTGGAATAAAGCTTTTAATGAGATTAGTGGGTATACTGATGAGGAGATATTATCTATGAAAGCACCTGATTCTTATTACAGTCAAGAAGATTTAATAAAAGCTGAAGAGGCTATACGTAATGCCATTGAAACTGGCAATACTACGGTTCAAATGGAGTTAATTACGAAGGATGGGAAAAAAATACCCTTTGAATATTTAGGATCAATTATTATGAATGATCAAGGAGATATTAATTATATAGTTGCAGTTGGTCGAAATATTACTGAACGCAAAAAAGCAGAAGAAGAAATTAAGAGTATAGCAAAGTTTCCTTCGGAGAATCCAAATCCAATATTAAGAGTTGGTAATGATATTGTCCTATATATAAATGATGCTGGTCAAAAATTGTTTAATATTGAGATTGGGAATAAATTACCTCTTAGTTTAAATAATGTAGTCGAGGAAGTCTTTCATACTCAAATAATTCAACAGGTTGAGCTTGAACTAAATAATCAATTTTACTCGTTTACTATAACCCCTATAACTGAAAAAAAATATCTTAATATTTATGGTCTTAATATCACAGAAAGAATTTTAGCAGAAAGAAGAATTAAGAATTTAGTATCGACAGTTTCTCATGAATTGAGAACACCTATAACTGTTCTAATGATGTCCTTAGATTTATTCAAGCAAAAACAAGATTCACTAACCCCTGAACTACAAAACTACATTATTGAGATAGAAGAAAAGAATATTTCAATTCTAAAAGATTTATCAGAAGATATTCTCATGCTCTCTCAAATTGATGAAAAAAAAATAGAGCTTAATTTAGAAAACTATAATCCCTTAAAATTATTACAAGATATAGAATTATTCTTTTCTCCTTTTGCTCAAGAAAAAAACATTTCTTTTCAAATTGATATTAATGAAGATATCAATATGAAAGGGGACATTAAAAGGATTGATCAAGTTTTTCGAATTCTTCTTGATAATGCGATAAAATATTCACATGAAAATACAATTATCAAGATAAATGTGATTGAAAATTACAAAGGAAGATTTAATCCTAAAGGAAAAAATGGGACTTTATTTCAATTTAAAAATCGTGGTATAGGAATTAGTGAAGAAGAACTCCCTCATATTTTTGAAAGATTTTATAGAGCTTCTAATGCTAGAGATACTTCTGGAACTGGATTAGGTTTATCAATAGCAAAGGATATAATAGAACTTCACCACGGAGAAATTTTTGTTGAAAGCAATTTAGGAAATGAAACAACCTTTTCAATTTTTTTTCCAAGAATAGATAATCTATAAAGTAAAATTTAAATATAATTTTAATTGATAGTTTCACTATAAGAGTGCTATGCAAATCAATATGCAAGATATATCCCACTCATTAATACTTGTAGTTGATGATAACGAAGATATCCTATTTCATTTAAGACTCTTATTAGAAGATAATAATTATGAAGTCAAAACTGCGGTAAATGGCAAAGATGCTTTAAAACTTTTATCGGACTTAAAACGAAATCCCGATCTAATTATTAGTGATATAATGATGGCAGAAATGGATGGTTATGATTTTTTTAGTGTTGTTTCTAATAATCCTCATTGGAATCGTATTCCATTCTTATTTCTAACTGCAAAATCTACTCCTGAAGATATTCGATGGGGCAAAATGTTAGGAGTTGATGATTATATAACTAAACCCTTTAATAAAGAAGATTTACTAGCATCAATTTCTGGAAAAATAAAACGAATTAAAAAATCTAATCTTATTGACAAAGAGATAAAAAAGTTACTTTCATCATTAAATATTAAAATAACATCAGCTATTAATAAAAAAGATCAACCTCTCTTATGTTTAATATTGGTCTATTGGGACGATATTACAGGTCCCATTGTAAAAAAAGTTTACCCTCCTGATAAAGATCTCCCTTATTCAATTAACACCATAGGTAAGCAATTATTTCATGCTGCCACTTCAATTTATGGACATGATCGAATTACAAAAGCTCAAAGTATATTACTTAATATTGAAAATATTCAAAATAAAGGATATTTATTCTTTGATTCTTTTCCTGATAACAAAGAAAGATATGGAGAAAAGCAATATATGTTATCTGTAATCTCTTCAAATTTAACTTATTTTTATTCTCTTAAAATTAGGGAAATTTTAAAAGAAATCTCTGAAAAAATTAAAGATCGACAAAATTGGGAAATAAGAGAATACTGGGAAAAATTATCTGATCTATTATCTACAAACTCAGTTTTACTCCATAATTAAAAAGTTTCTTCTTAAAAACAACTTAAAAATATTATAAAATAAAAACAAATTTTCCTTTTAGTCTAAAAAATAAGTGAGAAAAAGTCCATCTCATAATAATCTATAGAAAGAACTTTTAAATTCGCTATTTTAGTTGCATTAATTAATAAATATATTCCAAATTATACTTTTAAGGTGAAAAATTTGTCTGAAGTAAAAGAAACGGAAAAATTTTTAACATCTCCAGAGGTATGTTCTTGGGCTGATGATGAAAAAAATATTTACAAAATTGAAATACAATTACCTGGAGTAGAGAAAGAATCAATTAAACTTAAGATGCATGATGATAGTTTTTTCATAAAAGGAGAAACTGAAGATACTATATATATAGGTTCCTATGGTCTTTGTTGTCCTATAAACCCAGAAGAAGCAAAAGCAACTTATAAAAATGGCTTATTAAAAGTTGAAGTTCCCTTTAAAGAGCCCGAGTTTCACAGTGTAGAGATAAAAGTTGAGTAAATTCATTTTTTCTTTTTTCTATTTTAAATTTAAGTAAAATATTCAAATATCATCAATATTCGATATTCATTTCTTTAACATAATCAAAAGCAGAATAAGCAGCTATAACTCCTTCAGCTACACCCGTTATGGCTTGTTTGAAAGGTGCATCAGCAACATCTCCAGCAGCAAAAATACCTTTAACATTTGTTTCTGATTTACGATTGATTTTAATTTCTCCCTTTTCATTTATTACTACTCCTATTCTTTTAGCTAAATCAGATTTAGGAATTGATCCAATCTCAATAAATACACCATCAACCTTGAGTTCTTTTCCATTATTAAAAACTATAGATTTTACAATCCCTTCCCCCTTTATTTCAGTAACATTAGTTTTGTAAATAATCTCTATTTTTTCATTTTCAAGAACACGTTTTTTATTTATTGGTTCAGCTCTAATATCTTCTCCTCTATAAATAATATATACTTTTTTCGTGTTTTGAGCTAAATATAATGCTTCTTTGGCAGCAGAATCACTTCCTCCTATTACACATACTATTTTATCTTTGTAAAAAAGACCGTCACATGTTGCACAATATGACACTCCTCGTCCCGCAAATTCTTCTTCTCCAGGAATTCCAAGTTTTTTCCTCTCTGAACCTGTTGCTATACAAATAGAATAGGCTTTAAATTTTTGAAAGAAAGAATAAAGTTCGAAATGATCATCAATTTTGTTGATACTCCTTATTTCATCTGATATATATGGGATATTTAAAGAATCCATGTGCTCTTTAAACATATCCATTAATCCCTGACCACTTATTGATGTAATCGCAGGATAATTCTCAACAATATGAGTTGTAGCAATTAATCCTCCAAATATTTTTCCAACAATTAATACTTCCATAGCAAATCGTGCTGCATAGATTGCACAGCCAATTGCAGAAGGTCCTCCTCCTATAACGATAAGATCATAAATTTTATCTAAATCGATACTATCCATATCAATATTGAACACGTATATTACCTCCAATCAGAGCTCTTAATATTTCATTTGGTCCAACCATTCCAACTAAAGTTTTTTGATCATTAATAATTATATATGGAACACCTGCCGCGTCATAATATTGACCAATATCCGGGTTAGCCATTATATCTACAATGACAGATCTTATCTTTCCTCTTGAGGCAATCGCAAATAAATTAGCTATAGATGCAACTTGTGGACAATAAGGACAAGACATTGTGAGCATAATCTTAATGGTACTTGGTTGGATTCGATCTAAATTTTGCTTAATTGTTGCTTCATAATAATTGTTCCCTCCAGCAAAAGCAAAAATGGCTTGAACAAAAGGTTGAATCTCTCCCCCTTGAGGTGCTGCCAAATAACGGATTATTTCTTTCCCATTCTCATCAATGAAGAGAATTGTTGGAACTCTTTGAATGTCATACATTTTGGAAAACTCAGGATTGTCATCTATACACATTTCTTCGATTTTAAGCATCCCATTTGAATTTTCCTCATAGATCTTTAACAAGGACATAATTTGACCACAATCCATGCATTCTCTAATTGGACTTCCATTGGGGGGTCTTCTTTTACAGGTGAAAGCTTTTAATCTTACAGGCTTTTTTAGTTTAGCAATCTCTCTTCTAATTATTTCTTTATATTTCTCATCTGAAAGCATTTTTTATGAATCACCTTTCCTAAGCATACATCCCTCCAAAATCTCTCTGACCTTTTGTAAGTTTATCTAAAAGATCTTGAGGGGTAAACATTCCATAAATATGATCCTTCTCATTTATAACTGTGTGCGGAACTCCTTGAACTTGATATTTCATAGCAATATCAGGATTTAAGTCAACATCAATTACTTCGGCTGAAACCTTTCCTTTACTAATTATCGCAAATAATGTAAGAACTGGTACTGTTGCGGGACAATACGGGCAAGTTGGAGTAATAAAAATCTTCATTTTCGAATTATCTATCTTTTTTAGATGTGTAATGATTTGATCTGCATAATAAGGTCTAACACCTGAGAAGTATTGAATGCTGTTAAGAAAAGGAACAAATTCTGATCCAGTCGGATAAGCGGAGTATCGAATTATTTCTTTATCATTTTCATCAACAAATAATATAGCAGGAATTCTGGTTACATTATACTTTTTTGCTTCTTCCTCATTTTCTTCCGTGGATATTTCCTCTATTTTTAATTTACCATCAGATAGATCTTCTAAAGTTTTCAATAACTCATATGCTCCTTCACAAGCCATACATTTTCTTACTTTTTTTCCATCCTCTTGGATTTTGAAATCAGTAAACAATTTTAAAATAACTTTATCCTTTAATTTACCCATTTCTCTTTTAATATTACCTATCTCATTTTCAGAAAATAACATAAAATCACCCATTAATTCATTCTATTATGAATATTTGCTTTCATACTTAAAAGAATTTTTCGTTTAAATTATAAAAAAACATATTTCTAATTTATTATTGAATAAAATGAGATAAAATCACATTAATATTTTAAAAGATCAATTTTAATAATCAATTTTTTGGAGATTCAATTTTGTTTTTAAAAATGTAGAACAATATCAGTCCAATTAAAAAACCTAAAGCAATATTTAAGAAATGACATATTAAAGCAGAGATTAATACAATAGGGAATGATTTTATATTAAAATCCTTAAATGCTATTTTTCCTAATAAAATAGCGGTATAAATTAACATAGCTCCTAAAATTGCCATTGGAAACTTTATAAAAAGTAAAAGTAACGTTTCAGAAAAAAATAATCCTAGAATAATTTCCATTATTCCTTCCAATATCATAGAACCACCAGTTCTAGCTCCAAAAGCGTATTGTGCCATTAATCCGCCTGATCCATGACATAAAGGCATTCCCGCTAAAAAGGGATTTATCAAATTCATAGCACCCATATTAAAAGCTAAAGTATTTGCATCAACAAACTCTTTCTCTGGAAAGAGTTCTTTAATTAATACAACCGTTGCAACCATAACATTTGTCAGAGTTAGAAATATTTGCGCAATTCCTGCATATAACATCCCAATTAAAAGATTATTCCATAAAGGGATCTGAAAAGTTAACAATGGGACCCCAAATTCTAATTCTGAAAAATTAACAACACCAGAAAAGAACATTAATAATATTCCTCCAAAGGTAAGAATAATGGCAGATGGAATAGGTTTATTTTTAATTAAAATTAATATTATTAGAATTGAGATAAACCCAAGTATTAGATTATCTGAGAATAATTTAATTCCCGTCCATCCTAATATCAATGCTAATCCTAGTTGTATACCTCTCACCGCAATAATTGGAACTTTACTCACAATTTGATTGAGTTTTTTTGAAAATCCCAGAATAAACCATACTACTCCAGTACCAAATCCTGTTGAGATGACTATATTTGGATCCCATTTTTTTGATATAGCAACAGTCCCAATTGTTTTTTGCGGTTGTACTGGAAGAGGAAGGTCAAATTTTATCCCCATTACGATATTGGTTAAACCTAATGTCAAGAATATTCCAGCGGGGCTTAATCCTACTATTGAAATATAACCAATCACAAATGGAATTAAAGTACCCCAATCTCCAAATGCACCACCAAATTCTCTTAAAGTAAACTTTTTCGACTTTTTTTCAACAGTTTTTTCTATAATATTATTATTAGTTTCCACACCAATCAAATTTAAAAAATTTCCTAAATTTATTAAATTTCTTAAATTAATTTCTAATACTAACAATCTATTGAGAGATTCTCCTTTTTAAAAAACCATTTTTACCTCTCAACAAATTTAAAAATATTTACTATATCATATTTTCAGATTAAGCTTTATCTATAGACTATTAATAATATCAGATTTATTTTTAAATCTCTTCATCAAGATGTACTAAAGTGTCGCTTAAAAGTCGATTAAAATTTGAAAAAGTCATATCTATAATTTCTTCTCGATTTGTAGTTAGAATAAATCTTGATAAAGCTATCAATTTCTCCTTTGAAGACATAGGTAATCTAACCAAAGCAGACTGTGTTTCTTTATTCCTCTTTGATGAAAATCAAATTAGAAATTAAGGATTATGGAATTGGGATTACAGATAAAAAAAAGAGTTAATCTTTCAAAAAGGATATAAGAAAGAAAATAGTGTAAGAGGAATGGGAATTGGACTAACCTTAGTAAAGAAGATAATAGAAAGTTATCATGGTAAAATTTGGGTTAAAAATCGTATTGAAAATAATTATAGACAAGGTATTTATTTTATTATTGTAATTCCTGAGGTATATAAATAGAAATTTTCTTATATTAATATATAATACCGTATTTTTTTGGTTTCAGAGTAATAATTCAAAAAGATCGATAGCTTTAGGGTGAATTTTACATTGTTTACTAAATCTCCTTAATATCCACCAGCAAGAAGGACAATAACTTGTAACGTAGTCAAGATCTTCTCGATCAAAATCAGACATTCTTTTTTGAGCAATCTTTTCTATTACATCTGTTCGTCCCATCCAACCAGATCCTCCACCACAGCACCAATGGGGGATATCTACAACTTTGTAACCTGCACTTTTAAGTATGTCAACTATAAATTTATCTATTCCTTCTTTATCTCTGTTCATTAATTGACACAAATGTTGCACTCCTACTCTACCTGATTTATGTAGATTTGAAGGTTTTATATAATCAGAAATATATTTTACTTCTGCGTTTAAACCATCCATTTCATTTTTAAATAGATAAAAACACGCAGGACATAAACAAATTATCTCTTTGAATTTTTTTGAATTAAAAATATTTATATTTTCATTTATACATGTTTCAAATTCCTTTTTTAATCCACTAATCTTAAGATGCCATCCACAGCAAATTTCGGTATTTAAAATAGTGAAATCTACCTCTTGTTGTATTAAATATTGAAGTGCATGTTGAGTATATTGAGGAATCCTTATCGTGGAGAGACAACCCATGAAAAAGAGAGTATCAGAATCTCTAGAAATTCCCTTTAGTCTTTTAATTCGCATCTTATTACTAGGATATGGTGATCTAAATTCGTTAAAATAATCTCTCATCTCATCAACTCCTTCAAATATATTTCCTTCTTCGATATATTTTTCTTTTAATGAAATTCGCTCCATTTCAGTTTCACATTCTCCACAATGGACACAATTGTAGAGTTTATAAAAATCATTTGAATTAAAATGAATATTATCTTTCTTATTAATCATATCCTTTACAAGCTCATCACTTAGAAAGTTTTTCGGATCTATTTCATCAGTAGGATAATTCTTTCTTCCTTTTATTCTCTCTTCCATGAATATCACAATTAATTAACAATTATTAATCCTTAGAATACTTATTTTTAAAACTTAAAAGTTTATTAAGAAAAGCTTTAATTATTGATTTAAAAAGATCATTGTTATTAATTATTAAATTAAAATTTTATCCAAAATTAAGGATAATTTTTAATAGAAAAATCATATATACCAAATGAAATGATTGAAGATTTATTAATTTTCAATGAAGCGGGAACATTATTATATAATTGGCATCCTTCAGGAAAAGGAACTTCTACTGATGATGATTTATTTAGCGGTTTTTTAACCGCAATAAATACATTTGCAGTCTTTGAAAGAGGAGAAGATATCAAATCTTTAAAATTAAAAGAAACTCAAATAATTTTTGAGAAATTTGAAAAATATCACCAAAAACTGACCTTTGTAGTAACAACTAAAAATGAAGAATTTATTGAACTATTACATTCTTTAATCCATAAAATTATGGATGATTTTACAATAGAATTTAGTTCAATACTAAATCGAGAATTTGATGGTGAAATTTCTGAATTTCAAAAATTTGATAAAAATGTAGAAGATATTTTATACTCACATGGAATTGATGTTTTAGAAGACTCTATAAAAAAGATCCAAAAACTTGGAATTTTAAAATCAATTATTTTTCTTGAACATAAAAGTGGAATCATTTACTATATATATGCTAAACAATATATTAATAAAGATAGATTAAGTTTTCTTATTCCTCTTATTATAAATTCTGCAAACTTATTATATTATAATAATCTAAATGAGAAGTTAAAATGGATCTTACTTAATACTGTTCGAAATGAGAATCTACTTGTTGAGAAACGAGATGCAATTTTAATCATTAGACAATATCAATTGTTAGAAAATTATGAAAATCAATATTTATCTTTGGATTTTTTTAGAGCTAAGGAAAAATACATTAAAAAACCAAAGAAATTAGAAGAAAAATTCGAGAGTGTTAAATGGGATACTAAAATTAAGCAAGTTTTTTTAGTTGATTTATTAGGGAAAATATTATTTTCTAGAATTTTTGATTCTACATATGATTGTTCTAATTTTATTCCTGAAACTATCAGTTTTTTAACCGCCTCAAAAAAAACTAGTGAAGAAATATATAATAGAACATTATATAATGCTTCTATAGGAGGAGAAAGGATTACTACGATTTGTTTGAACTTAAATAATTATGCGTTGATATTGATAGGAAATGTTGAAGATTATAACAATTTTGAAGTAATTCAAAACTTATGTTTTTCTATTTTTAAACAGTTTTAGAACATTCTCTTGATTTTTATTTTAACTACATAAATTATAGATATAACCTTAATATTGTCGTAAAACATAGTTATTAATTAAAAATTATTTGATTAAATTTTAAAAAATCTAAAATGTACTTGAGAGATGGAAAATGTCAGAAGTTTTAATAGAATTTATGGTTTTCATGTCATTAATAGGCTATTGTTTTGTTATTGCAAATTCTTTAATTGGACTCTCGAATATCAGAGATTTAAACAATATGAAGGGAGATATTCCCTTAATAAAATTTCATAAATGGTATGGGCGAATCGAAATTATTATCTTTTACGTAGCAATGATATTATGTTTAATTATGTTAGATTCTTATATAAAATCTAATAATCCATATTTATTTACACCTTCTGGACTATGGGCACACACTTGGATCGGGGGTTTTGGTGCGTTAGTATTAATTACCATAAAAATAATTATCGCTAAATTTAAAAAAGATGAGATCTACAAATATGGGCATATTATTGGACCATTAGGTGTAATTGGATGGAGTATGTCCTATTGGACAAGTATTTATAATTATTATGATGCAAAAATTTATATCTATCCAATTACATTAGGCTTAGTCCCTGATTCATTTCTATGGACAGCTCTCATTCCATTTTTAGGCGGAACTTGTCTATTCCTTATATCTTTATTTAGAAGAACAATATTTGGAAGACCTGAAAAAATGAGAAATTTACATGGTGTTTCTATGATTTTGCACGGAATTACATTTGGCTATGAAGGGAGTGCTAAGGAGTTAGTTGGAACTCCAGTACTATATAAATATGTTTTTCCAAAAACTTATGAATTTTTGGAAAGATATGCTGAAAAAATTGGATTAAATCTAGAGGAATTAAAAAGCCATAATTTAAATGAAGCTATGGAAATCGCAATGACTAAATTTGAAAAAATCGGTATGGCTGAGAAATTAAAAATAAAATGGATCTCTGAACATGAATTTACTGTCGAATCAATAAACTGTTCTACATCAGTTGTTAGATCTTATATGAAACCTGAAGAATTAATTAACTCTATATGTCCATGGGGAATATTAGCAGCTACAATAGCAAATACTTTAACAGGAAAAAATATTGAACTAAGTCCTAGTGAATTTAATGAGATTGGTGCTATTACTAAATTAAAAATTGTTGAAAAGATAGATTGAAGCTTTTTTATTAAATTCTTTTTTTTAAAATTCAAATGTCGAATCAAGATAGACAAGATAAAAAAATAAACAAAAATTAAATTATATTAATATTTACTTATCCTTTTTCAATTTTACATCTGTTCTTTGAACACCCACCTCTTTATTACTTGGTAAAGGGGTTCCACAATGATCTCTTAATCTTTCGCTTTCTTTAAATGCTTTATCGAGTTCCTTTTCTAATTCATCATCAGTAATTTCTTTATCTGGCATAATTAACAAAGAGAAAATGTAATATTTAAGGATTTTATTTATAGAAAAAAAGTGAATTTAAAATTAGTTATATCACATTAACCGAAAAAAAGGGAAATATTATTGAGATTTATTTTTTAAAATAATTTAAAACAGCTTTTTCTTTCTCTAAAGGTCTTCTTTCAGGAACAACGATATACTTTTTTCCTATTGTATCATAGAAATCTGAACGCAGATATAAATTGCAGTAGCATGCGCCATATTCCTTTATATCTAATGGAGCATAATCACAAGGACATATTAAATCCCTGTCTAAATCTCGATTACCTGAGGCAAGACGACAAGGACAGGATTGGTAACCAATATTGTTCTTATTATCTACTAAACCATCGATTAAATTATTGAGTGTTTCTTGATCTTTATTTAATATCCAATTATTGGTTTTACATACCTTATTACAATACTCTTTCATTCCTTCCTTAGTTTTCATATCCATCTTAATTTCCTCCAGCTTTTAATAATTCTTCGTATTTATTTGGATTATAGCCTACTACAATCTCACCATCACAGATCATAAATGGATAAGACACACGAGAATTGTATTTATTTATTAAGTAATCCATTATTTTTGATTTATCATCAAAATTTATTTTATCAACATCAACATATCTATATTTAACATCACGCTCATTTAACCACGCCTTGCATTTCTTACACCACATACAAGTAGATAATGTTAAAATAGTAATATCTCTACTTTTCTTGGAACCATCAACGGTTTGTGCTAATTTATTAATAATTTCAGACATACTTTTATTTTCTCCTCATTTTTTAAAAAATTTTTGAATTAAATGGATTTAATATTAAGTTTCCATTTTGGATCGATACAATCAAAAGCCTCTTCTGTGAGTTTTCTAATATCACTATGACAAGAATCTAATAGTATTCCTAAATGTTCAAGCGCTCGCTTATCTCCAATTTTCATAAGACTCTCTAAGATAATAAATAGCCTCGTTTTATCTTGTTCTTTTTCGGGTTTTTCCAATTCTTTTTTCAAATAATCTATTATTATCATAGTAGCTTTTGAATCACCAATCTCACCCATCGCTTTAATAATTTGATTAATGACACCAGCATCTTTTTCAGACTTTAAAGCTCTTGTTAACATATTAGTCGCCCTAGCTTCTCCTAATTGACCAAGATTTTGCGCTGCGAATGCTCTTTCTTTCCAATCAGTACTATGAAATAGTATTTTTATATGACTATTAAATACTTCATTCCGAGTTTTTTGATCCATCTTAAGATAAAAATAAGAATAAGAAATAAGAATCTAATTATAATAATTTATTAAATTTATTCGAAAATGAAGTAAAAAAAAAGTAAAAATTCATGGTTTATTTTTAATTTCAATAAGATTTATTTTAAAATTTTTTAACTAATCAATTTTACCTTATACAATTTATAATTCAGAAGAAAAAGCTTTTTTATTATTTTTAGTTATCTTTTTAATATGGAAGCTAAAACACCTATCGTAATAACAAAAGAGGACTGTCACCTTTGTCATGATCTAAAGGACTGGTTAAATAAGAATGAAGTTAGATATATTGAACGAGACATAAATGATGAGGAATTTGTACATGAGCTATTACATGATGACAACTTTCTAAAAACCTTCTGTGATGTTGATGGATGTATTGTGAACACACCAGTGGTAATACATAAAGGAAAATATTGGTTTAAAGAACTCTGGGGTGTTTCTGGTCTTAGAGAAAAAGAAGCAAAAAAATTATTCGGAGTGAAATAGATTTTTTTAAATACATTGAAATTTTTTATCTAATTCTTTATTTATTCTTTTGGTTTTTCTTTTTTTGGTTTTTCTATAAAAAGAATTATCGCTAAAACATATCCAGAAATCATAATAATAAAACCCAGTTCCCCTCCATAAGAACAAAATTGAGCAATAGTTGGATGATCTTCGATAAAAATATTTAAATATACTGTTATTATCATTAGTCCAAATCCGCTAAAGACTAGAGTTGCAACAATAATATTTTTTGTTAAATTTTTCTTCTTATCAATTGGTACTTTCACTTCTTCTGGTGATCTAATGTCTATATAAAAAACACAAGTGGTTATAAATATAAAAAGAATTAATCCGGATGTAACTCCACATAATTTATGAAAAATTGACTCATTGTCCAAGATATTAGAGATCATTGTAAATGATATCCCTATAATCAATAAAATTGATTCTATTAACAAAAGAATCTTTATCTGATACTTCTTTTTTTTTTGTTTTTCTTTCACATTCTCCATTATTTGAATACAAAAATTCTAATTTAAATATAAATTAGGAAAATTCAATATTATTTTTTAAATTCTACTAATCTTTTTATTACCTTTCGGATGGTGCGTAAACCTTCTTCATCTTTTTCAATCCCTTCTTTTCCCATATCTCTACTCCACAGACTAGCACCTAAATTAGCCCCAAAAGCACCACCAGAAGCACTTATTATATGATTTTGTTGAAAAAAATCTAAAATACCTCTAATTGCAATTTCTTGTCCTCCACTTCGATCTCCCCCAACAGCTAGTGCTGCTCCAATTTTATTCTTGAATACGTTGGGAGTTTTAGCGACCATTGCACGACATCGATCTAAAACGGTTTTAATTTGTCCTGATAAGTTTCCTTGGAAAACAGGAGTTCCAAACAGAAAAAAATTAGCTTGTTCTAATTTAGTATAGAGTTCCTCCATATCATCTTTATTTACACACCCCTTTTTTTCTCGAATGCAATAATCACAATGTAGACAAAACTTAATATCCTTATTTCTGACAGTCCAAAATTCCGTTTCAAATCCAAACTTTTCAGCAGCATAATTTAAAGCATATTGGATAGCATATTCAGTCCCCTGTTTTCTTGGGCTACCAGATATTCCAAGTAATAAATTCTTCTTTTCTACCATAATAATGCATTTAAATTGTTTTTATTAATAATTAATCATTATGTATAAAAATAAAGTTTTAAAATCTTAAACATTAATATTTCAAGATGGCTACGGAAAAACCAAGCTTAGCAAGAATAAAGATTAAGTTTCCAGAACAAATATGGATTTCTGAAATTTTCAAAAATTTTCCTGATATCAAGATGGAGATTTCACATTTTCTTCCTTATGATCTTGAAAAATCTATTGGTAACAGTGTAATTGAAATTCTGCATTATAATATTGATTCTATTCTTGAACAAGTTAGAAATCATCCCTCAGTTTTTGAACTGAATATCATAGAAAAGGAAGAAAGTCGAGTTAAATTCAATGTTAAAACAAAGGATCCTTATTTGTTGTATGCCATAATAAAGTGTGGTGTTCTTGTAGACTTTCCCGTAAGAGTTGAAGAGGGATTTGCTTATTGGAGGTTGATAGCAAGTAGAGAACGGATAGATCAGCTATTAACTCTTTTTGAACAAAAAAGAATTGATTTTGAATTATTAAGGATTGGTGTTTCCCCATACATCCTTGAAAATGATAAAAACAAATTGACTTATGATGAATTGAGTATTCTCGATAAAGCCATCACTTCAGGATTTTTCGAAGTTCCTCGAAAGATTTCATTAGAAGAATTAGCTAACCAAATAGGGAAATCTAAGGCAGCTTTATCAGTAATGTTAAGAAAAATCATTAAGAAAAAAGTTTTGCTTAAAAAATAAAAATTATTAAAAAAAAATTAGATCCATTCTTCTTTTATTATATTTCCTTGAATCCCTACAACCATATATTTTATAGGAACTTTTCGGGTTGCTCTCTTAGCGCCTTCTTGAGCTAAGGCTAATAGTCCTCCACAGCAGGGCACTTCCATAATGGTAACTGTAAGTGTGTTAATTTTAGCATCATCTATTAAAGATTTAATTTTTTCAATGTAGACTTCTTTTCCTTGATCAAGCTTAGGACATGCAATAGCAATGGATTTATGCTTCAAGAAGTCTCTATGAAAATCTCCATATGAAAATCCTACACAGTCAGCTGAAAGAAGAACATCTGCACCTTGATAATATGGAGCTCGTGGATTGATTAAGTGCATTTGAACAGGCCACTGTCGTAGAGCTGAAGGTATCTTTCCTGCAACTTCAGATTGTACCTCAGGTTCGTCAAAAACCATTGTTTGAGCAGAAGGACAACCACATTGGTGGGCATGTTCAGAAACAATTTGCTTTATTTGTTCAGTTTCAGCAGATTTGTTATCTTTCATGGATTCTAAATGTTTTTCCACAGCTTCCTCATCAAACTCTAAAGCCTCTCTTTCGATTATTTCAAGTGCACCCTCAGGACACCCAGAAATGCATGCACCAAGACCATCGCAGAATATTTCATTTATAACCCTAGCTTTTCCATCAATTACTTTTAAAGCTCCTTCTGCACAATCAACTACACAATTTCCGCATCCTGTACACAGATCTTCATCGATCTTAATTATTTTTCTTTTTACTATTTTATATTGTTTTGCTTCAGTCATGATTAAATGAAAAGGCAGTCATTATATATTTTTAATTTCGAACATGTTCAAATAGAAATTGAAATGAATTTAAAATACATATTATATAAAAAATGAATTTCAAGAGATTCAAATCTTCTATAATTGGTAATCTATATCTCGGATAAATAATCTAAAAATATCTATCTTTAATTGGGCTTATTATGGGATATTTGGAGATCTACAAGAACCCATTCCAGCTTTAATTGATAAGATTAAAAAGATTTAACTAGAAGAATAAGTTCATTATTTTCTTTTTTTATGATATTCATTAATGAATTTAATTCATCAGAATAATTTAATTACTAATTAGTGTTTTAATATTCATTTTAAAATGAAATAATATGAGCTTGGTTTTTAAATGGAAAAATTAATTTTTGCTTATATCTCTGATTGTTCAGACCCAAAAGATCTAATCCTTGCAGCAAGTATTCGTAAATTTGGAGAATCTTTATCAGATTATCCAATTTGGGTGTTAATCCCAGAATTGGAAGAGAATATCAATAAAGAGCTAAAAAATTTATTTTTATCACTGAATGTTGATCTTATTCCTTTTGCAACTGAGGATGAGCCAAAATTTCCCTTTATTAACTATGTTTTTGCTGCTGCAAAGGCTGAATCATTAGCAAAAAAAAAAGCAAGACTTCTTGCATGGCTTGGTTCAAATACAATTATTTTTAATGAGCCAAAACACTTCATTTTAGATGATGATAAGAATTTAGGTTATCGACCAGTTCATCACGTCAATATTGGGTCATTCTATGATGAACCAATGGATCCATTTTGGGAACAAGTGTATCAAAAATGTAATATCTCTAAAGAACAGATTTTTCCAATGAAAACACATGTTGACCATAACAAGATTCGACCTTATTTTAATGCGGGTTGTTTGATTGTTAGACCAGAGAAAGGACTACTTCAATCATGGTGGAATTCTTATAGAGAATTATATAATGAACAATGTTTTAACGATTATTACAATAAGAACTACATTTATGCTATTTTCATCCATCAAGCAATCTTATCAGGTGTGATTCTCTCGACCATGGAAAGAATTGAACTTTATGAACTCCCTTTTGATTACAATTATCCATTAAATCTATATTACAATTGCCCATTTGTTTATCGAGCTAAAAATGTTAATAAATTGATTACAGCTCGTTATGAGGATCCAGAAGATCTTAAAAAGGTTCCCATTCAAGATCCTTTGAAAAGTTGGCTAATAAATCAAATGGATAATTTCATCATAAAAACATTATCCTCTGCTGAAAAAGTTAAATTTGGAAAAGTTCCTTTAGTTTATCCTGTCCCGATCATTCTTGCTGGAGCACTTGTTAATAATCAACCTAATTTTGAGACATTGGGAGACGTCGGAATAATGGGTATTAAACCTCCTCTTGTTTACATTTCATCAGGTCAAGATCATTATACAAATCAAGGAATTCTCGAACAAAGAACCTTTAGTATTAATTTTCCAACAACTCAGCTTCTGGTAAAAACTGATTATTGCGGTGTAGTATCTGGAAAAGAGGTGGATAAGTCACAACTATTTAAAATTTTCTATGGTGACCTAAATACAGCACCCATGATTCGGGAATGCCCTGTGAATTTAGAATGCAAAGTTATCAAGGAATTCTCAATTCAGCATAGACAGATTTTTATTGGAGATGTTGTACAATCTTATGTTAGTAAAGATTTTGTGATTAAAAGCGAAGAAGACCAGACAATTGCAGATATGACAAAATTAGATCCAATTATCTACGCATTAGATAATCGTTATTATAAAATTGGTAAAATAATTGGAACAGGATATCAAGAAAGCAAGAAATTTAAATATAATTAGGGGAAGTTTAAAAATTTAGTATAAATAACATCTTCTTAAGAAAATAGGAAAAAAAATTTTAGAAATTTATTTGTGCTTTAATTTCTTAATTAAAAGGAAACTAATCCCAGTTATAATACTGAACATTAGCATTACATTATATCCATTGATGGCAACTTCTCCATCTCCATCACCGTCTGAAGGGTAGTGATGCCGCTATCGAAATATTGATGGAGATGAACTTCTTATACACCCTCACTATTTATGTGTTATTTCAAAAGGAAGGAATTTTTCCACTTATATTACCGAATAGAGTAAAGAAATGCTTGAGTTCGAAGCTAGAGAGTTAAGTCTTCGAGTTGAAAAAGAATATTCTAAAGATAAAGTCATCTATAAATTCTATGGTGATTCGCAGCAATAAGTTGATGATTTTGTAAATAATTACCGCAAAAACCAAAATTAAAGAAAAAAGAAAATGAAAAAAAAAAATTAATTATTTAGAAATTTGATTTTAAATACCTAACTTCTTCCTATTTGCTTCAATATGCTTTAACATATTCTCTATCGCTTCTTTTGTGTCAAGTTCCATATGTAATACTCCACCTGTGAGATGCTTCAAGTCTTCAGTTAATAACTTCATTAAATCTGCACCGCCCGTGATTGTGAGAACAGGATTTACGTAGGTATATAATCCGAAAGCCAGTGCGAAGAGAGCATCTATCGACGCTTTTTGCTCCATTGGAACTTACTAATCTAGAAAATATTAGTAATATATTCTGGAGCTGCAGCTACAACGGGTAAATCTGGAATTGGGACTCCGCCAAGTGCAGCGGAAATTGAGCCTAATAAATCAGCAACTCTCCCTGTATCTGTACATGTTCCATAGCTAAGAACTGGAGGAATTCCAAGTTTTTCACAAACTGCTTTAAGACCGGGACCTGCCAAGTCTTTAGCTTCTGGTAAACATAATCCTCCAACTTGTAATGCACCATTACCGCACCCCATTGATAATACCAAAATGTCTCGTTTAATTAATTCTTTAGCCACGTCAATTGTATGTACATCTTGTCCATAATCCCTAAGCGTTGTGCATGATATTAATCCAGCAACTCCTCGTATAGTTCCATTCTTTATTAGATCGAGTAATGGTCCAAGTGTACCTCCGAGAGCTGCAACAATACTTTCACTTGAAAAACCAACTACTGCTTCATTCATATCTAAACCAGTAATAGGTTCTATGTTTGCTCTGCGCTCCTTAAAATTATCTATTGCCATTTGTAGTAACATTGCAGCTTGTTCTTCACCTTTATCGGGTTTATAATCTACTCTTTCAGTTATGCCCTCAAAGGCTACAACTTCAGAGACTGGGACTAATTTGAATTTATATTTTTTTGCATATATAGGATCAATTGGCATACAGCAATTCATATCACAAACAAAAGCATCAATACAACCACTTGCCAAAATTGCTTCTTGCATGATCCAATTTCCCGTAAATCCATAAAATACATCATCCATTTCCCATCTTTGTATCATTTCCTGCCCAGTTTCAATATTTGCGATTATTCTTAGACCTCTTGCACCAACGGCTTTTGCTTTTTCTTGCCATTCAGATTTACGTGCAAGTTGAACCATTGCAAACCCTAAGAATGGTTCATGGCCATTAGGGAGTACATTTACATAATCTGGGTCTAATACCCCAAGATTCACTCTCATAATATGAGGTCTGGGAATATTAAATAAAATATCCTGAGTGAATTCATTGACAATTTGGCTTTGGTAAGCCATCGCAATCCCAAGTCTCATTGCTTTGAGAGCTAAACTTGCATAATATCCATCTACATTTGTAAGGCAAGAGCTTGTTGAGAACATCATTTCGCCATATAGTCCACCTGGAAAAATTCCTAATTTTTTCCATACTTCTTGTCTTTCAAGTGGTGCTAATTTCTCTACAATTTTACTTGGTTCATCATAGGATCTATTGAAATCTTCCTTTACAAAGTTATATAGGCTTAATGCAATTTCTTTCTCTGAACCAGATGTATCCAACCCTAATCGTTCGGTAAAACTTTTCAATTTATCAGGTTCAGCAATTTTAAATGGAGTTTGACCTTCTACCGTTGCCTTTAAGGTCTTCAAAGTCGTTTCAGTATGATAATGGTAAGTAGATGCACCCATAACATTTCTAAGGAGCATCATCCGCATAGCCATCCCATCTGCAGTAATACCACATACACCATGTTTATCAATTGAGGAATCTGCTCTACATGGACCATTAGAGCATAAATCACAGCGAGCTCCTTTTAAGCAAAATGGACATCGCTTATCAGGGACACCTCCAAATCCTTGTGCTTCAAAGCGATCCCAAATGTTATTCATGCCATCTTTTTTAAGTCTTTCATAAGCTTTTTGAACAGACTTATGATAAGAAATTCTATCGTTTTTCATAAATTACCACTTTTTTACAGTTTTTTTAAAATTAATTAATTTAAATTATAATTCATTTTGATTTAAATTTGATTTAGAACTTGTTCATAAAGAATATAATTTGAGATTACAATATATAAAGAAAACTTTAAAATAAGATGTATAAACTAATTATTCTATGAAAGTTATTATAATAGGGAATAATGTAGCGGGTACCTTTACCGCTCAAAATATCCGTTATCTTAATAATCATGTTGAAATTGAAATTTATACTCAAGAGAGCTATCCATATTATACTCGAGTTAAATTACCCGAATTAATCTCCGATAATGTAAAGATTGAAGATTTAATTGTTTTCAAAGAAGATTGGTATAAAAATAAAGAATTGAATTTATATTTAAATAAAAAAGTTAATAGCATTGATCCTAAGGTTAAAGAAATATATCTCAATGGAGAAAATAATTCTATTGGATATGATAAGTTAATTTTAGCTTTAGGTAGTACTCCAAATATACCTCCAATTAAAAATGCAATTGAAATGAATATTAACAAAAAAGGAGTATTTACACTACGAAATATTGATGATGCGCTTGAAATAAAAAATCATATTAAAAAAAATGAAGTTAAGAAGGCTATTATAATTGGAGGCGGATTACTTGGTTTAGAATTGGCAAACCAAATAAAATTTTGTAAGTTAGATACAACTGTAGTTGAATTTTTTCCTCAATTGCTTCCCAGGCAATTAGATGCTGAATGTGGTACTATGTTAAAAGAAGAAATTGAAAATAGAGGAATAATGGTGGTTTTAGATGCGGTAACAGAGGAAATCCTCGGAGATGGGAAAGTTTCTGGAATAAAGTTAAAAGGTGGAAAGAAATTAGAAGCAGATCTTGTTTTAATACAAGCCGGAATTACCCCAACAATAGATATCGCTAAAGATGCAAATATTGAAACAAACAGAGGTATTATTGTAAATGAATTCTTAGAGACTAATATAAAAGATATATTCGCTGTTGGAGATTGCATAGAATATAAAAATCAGATATGGGGTATTATTCCAGCATGTATGGAGCAATCAAAAATAGTAGCAGCATCTGTACTTGGAGCAAAAAAAGTAAAGTATGAAGGAACCACTCCTAAGAACACTTTGAAAATTGTAGGTCTTGATTTAACTTCAATTGGGGTAATCGATCCTTCAAAAGAACATGGTGGAGGATGGGAAATATTAAAAAAAGCAGATAAAAAAGACTGTTGCTACCAAAAAATAATTTTAAAAGATAATAAACTTAAAGGAGCAATTTTATTTGGAGAAACTAAAGCTAATTCATATGTTAATAAAAAGATGGAACAAGATGTAGATAGAGATGAATTGAGAAAATTATTAGAATTATATGTTTATAAATGTGAAAATTGTGGCAAAGAATACGATGAAATTAAAATGGACGTTCTTTTTAAGGATCTCCCAGACGATTTTAAATGTGAATGTGGTGCTTCTAAAAGTAGGTATAAAAGAAAAGAATAAAGAGATGATTATTGATTCCTATATACCGTTGTAGAAGATGTAATTACCTTTATATTGATGAAGAAAGGGAAGTTCCATTTGAACAGGTAAGCGATGATTATAGTTGCCCAAAATGCAGATCATCAAAAAATTTCTTCCTTAAAAAAGAATTACCAAAATAGTAAAATGAAAAAAAACATTATTTATAAAAATAGATAAATCTAATTCTTATCTAATTTAATTAATTTAATCATAAAATTTTGTGATTTTCTAAGGAAGAACAATAGATTATACCCCGAATATCAATAAAAAACCTAAATTAGAAACACTAAAAGAATAGTTTTATATTTATAAAATATTAAATTAATATTTTTTATATACATTCAATTACAATCCATAAAATTATATAGTACAACTTAAAATTAAGTGAAAGTGATATTGATGGGAAAATGGGAATGTCAAGCTTGCGGATATGTGTATGATGAAGAAGCTGAGGGAACCAAGTTTGAAGATTTACCAGATGACTGGACTTGTCCTGTTTGTGGTGTGGGAAAGGATCTGTTTGAGAAAATCGAATAATCTATAAAATCTTACTTCTTTTTAATTTTTTTTTCATTGCAAAATTTCTAAAAAAATTTTATAATAAATAGAATATAAGTTTTTAATTTGATTTGAATTACTATTACGAAATAATTATCAAATCCTATTATAAAAAGGTGAAATTGAAATGGAACATTTAGAAATGATGAAAGATATCTATTATGTTGGTTATGTAGATTGGGAAGTGAGAAATTTCCATGGATATTCTACACATCGAGCTAGTTCTTATAATGCATATATTGTAAAAGGAAAAAAAACAGTATTGATTGATACTATTAAGCGTCCTTACTTTGAATATTTTTTACATAATATTAAAGAAATATGTGATCCTTCTGAGATTGATTATTTTATAACAAATCACGTTGAGATGGATCATTCTGGGTCATTTCCATTAATTATTAAGTATCTTCCTAATGCCGAGCTAATTGCTTCGAAGCGAGGGGTTGATATATTAAAAGCTCATTATCATGACGAAGTAGATGATGAATTATTTAAAAGAATTAGAGCTGTTGAGGAAGGAGATACTTTAGACATTGGAAATGGTAAGAAATTTACATTTGTACCTATTCCTATGATACACTGGCCTGACTCTATGGTCTCTTTTATGAGTGATGAGCATGGTAAAAATGTATTGTTTTCAAATGATGCATTTGGACAACATTATGCAACATCAAAACGTTGGGATGATGAAAATGATCTTAGTGAAGTGTTTCAAGAAGCAGAGAAATATTATGCCAATATATTACAACATCTTTCTGGGTTAATAGCAAAAGCTTTACCTAAAGTTGGATCCTTACCAATTGAAGTTATTTGTACATCTCACGGGATTTGTTGGAGAAGTCATATTCCAGAGATATTGGAGAGATATACAAAATGGAGTAAGGGAGAAATTGATGTAAAAAGCGTCCTCATTGTATACGATTCAATGTGGGAAAGTACTGCAAAAATAGCTAAAGCATTAACAAATGAAATTAAACTTCGAGGAATTCCAGTAAAAAGGTATAGATTAACTAATGCTGACTATTCAGATGTAATTACGGAGGCTATGAAAGCTAAAGCTATCTTAGTTGGAAGTCCTACCCTAAATAACGGATTATATCCAACTGTTGCAGAATACTTATCTTATCAAAAAGGTTTAAAGCCAATGAATAAAGTTGGGTTGGCTTTTGGTTCATATGGTTGGGGTGGAGGAGCAGTAAAAGAAATTGTTGAATTAATGAAAGCTGCTAAAATTGATGTGATGGAAGAAATAATCGAAATAAAATTTGTTCCAAGACCAGAAGATTTGGACTTTAAGAATATTGTGGATAAATTAATAAAGAAAATGGGGTAAAAGGAGAGAAATAATAATGGATTTCATGCTAAATGAGGAGCAAAAAGCATTACAAAAAAAAGCAAGAGAGTTTGCAATTCGCGAAGTTTTACCAGTAGCGCAAAAATATGATGAATCTGAAGAATTTCCATTACCAGTTATTAAAAAAGCTTGGGAGGAAAAATTATTAAATTTAGGAATACCCAAAGAGTATGGTGGTCCTGGCCTTGGTTTATTAAGCTCCTGTCTTGTTGTTGAGGAAATATCTTCGGCATGTCCTGGAATTGCAACTTCAATCTTTGATAATAACCTAGGTGCTGAACCTATTGTTATAGGAGGGAATGAAGAGCAAAAAAAAAGGATTTTAAGTGAATTAGTTAATGAGTTTAAATTGATTGCTTTTGCTACATCTGAACCAACGATGGGTTCTGATGTTGCTGGAATGAAATGTCTAGCAGAAAAAGATGGAGATGAATTTATATTAAATGGAAATAAGTTTTGGATTACTAACGGAGGATTTGCTGATTATATTACCGTGTTTGCGACTGTAGATCCTGAAAAAAAACATAAAGGGATCGCAGCTTTTATTGTAGATACGAAAAGCGAAGGAGTAAGATTAGGTAAACATATCCCTAAATTAGGTCAAAGATCGTCAAACACGGTATCAGTTGGTTTAAAAGATGTAAGGATCCCAAAAGAAAATATTCTAGCTAAACCAGGAAGAGGATTTGTTTTGGCTATGCAAACATTTGCTCATACTCGCCCTGCAATAGGTGCGTTTGCATGTGGTTGTGCTCGTTCCGCGATGGAATATTCTCTCGATTATGCTCAAAAGAGAGAAGCTTTTGGAAGACCAATTGGAAATTATCAAGTTATTCAAGAAAAAATAGCTAACATGTATAAAGATATTGAAGCTGCTCGGTTATTGACTTATAAAGCAGCATGGGAAGCTGATCAAGGTATGGATAATAATTTGAGTTCCTCAATAGCTAAAGCTTTCGCTTCGGATGTCGCTATGAACGTAACAACGGAAGCAGTTCAAATATTTGGGGGTTATGGTTACTTAAGGACATATCCTGTCGAGAAATTATTTAGAGATGCAAAACTCTATCAAATTTATGAAGGAACAAGTGAGATTCAAAGAATTGTTATCTCACGATTTGTTATGAAACAGTATGAGCATGCTATGCCTTTTCTTGGGAAAAAGAGAAATTAAAAGAAAATCTTAAAAATATTAATTTTTTATTTCTAATTTTTATTTTTTAATTGGTTCTGTTTTTCTAATTTCCTTTTGTTAAGAAAATCGTAATAAGTTTTATAATATTTGCGTTGGCATAAGTTATCGCAAAAAACTTGAAAATTTGTATCTAACCATAGAGCTTTGATCTCATGAATTTTCAAATAACTATGGAATTTACTAAACTTATATATATCCATTGGAGTTTCACAAAATAAACAATTTCTTTCACTCAACTCTTTTTCAATGTTCTTTAATTCATGGATTTTAAGATATCTAAAACATTCACAACAATGAAACTCTAAAATGTGTGTTTGCCATAATCTTAGAATATATTCGGGAGTTAAATTAACATTATCACTAAGAAAATCATAAATATTCAAATCTTTCTTACAATTCCAGCATATTCTTTTCTTAAAATGCTGTTCGACCTTAATTAATTCCCGTAACTTTTGAATTTTATCCCATAAACCAGCATTATTTAATTTCTTAAAGAACATTACTAGAATGACATTATATTCTTACATCTAATTATGATATAATAGTATCATCCTGTACTTTTATAATAATCTCTTATAAGAGTTAAGACTTAAGAATTCTTTAGAATTTGTTTTGCGGCTTCTAAAAAATTATTACATATCATAGTTGGCTTTATTCCAAGAGTTTCTAATTCATCTATGTGTTTATCGCCATGTCCGGTAGTAAGGAAAATCGTTTTACAACCAGCATTTATACCAAATTCTATATCTGATGGATGATCACCAATCATCCATGATCTTTTAGTATCAATATCAAATTCATTAATTATATCATCAATAAATTTAGTTTTAGGTTTTCGACATTCACAATTATCTTTTCTTATATGAGGACAAAAATAAGTTTTTAGAATGTTAATTTTTTCACTTTTTAAAGTCTTTAATAAATGATTATTAAAATTATGAAAATCTTGAATAGTATAATAACCTCTTCCTATACCTGATTGATTGGTTACTATAAAAAGGAGAAATAGATTGCTAAGTAATCTTAACCCTTCAATAACTCCGGGTAATAATTCAAAATCTTCGACTTTATAAGCATAATCCTTATCTTCAATTAATGTTCCATCTCTATCCAAAATTATTGCTTTGTTTTTTGCCAACTTTTAATACCTCTATTTCAAAATTAAAGCAAATTTAGTAAAATAAGAAAGTGATTACAGCAAGATAAACAATTCCTAATATAATGTGAAATAACGCAAATAAACCTCCTATTTTCAATAGTCTCTTATAATTCATACCATCAACACAATATTTAGTAGAAAGTTCTAAAGTCATCATGTCTGCTGCGGATCCTTGAGGTAAGAAATTACCTCCTAAATTAATACCTAATATAAATGCAATTAAGAGAGGTGCAGCGGAAAATCCAGAAGAAACTAATAGATGTATAACTGGGATAAAAATTACTGTCACAGGGACATTGTCAAGAAATCCAGAAAGAATAGATGTAAAGACTAAAACGAAGATAGATAATAAAAAAATATGTTCTGGAGCAATGAAATTTATAAATTCTTCAATAATACCAATAATTCCAGTAACCTCAAAACAATAGACTAAAACAAATAAACATATAAAGAAAAAGATTAGCTTAAAGTCTACTTTTTTGAGGTAATGAGATATATCTGGTTGCTTTCTCCCCGATTCTTTTAATCGGGGGTTAATAAAAACAAAAAGCAACATTCCAAAAAGACCTACAAATAAAATATTTGGTATAAGAATTAATAAGGCAAATAATATTAACAAAGCAAATAAATTTTTATAAAACGCTTTGGAGTTAATGGAATTCTCCATGATTATTAATTCGTGCTCTTTTATATATTTTTGAGGTATTGGTACTCCAAATTCATCGCAATATGGATCCCAAATTTCTTTTAAATGCTTTTTAAGAAAAAATTTATCTAGTAGAAATAGTGTTATAAAAACTGTAAAAATAAAATATAATCCTAAGTTAACAAAAAACCAGATTGAAGTTAAACCAAATTTATCGGCAATTAAAATATTTTGAGCAGATCCAAAAGGAGTCAATGTAGCAGCAAGATTGATGCAAATTGTCATTCCCATTAATATAGGAGTAGGATTAATTCGCATTTTTTGGCTAGTATTTATTATCATGGGAATAAAAATTACTGCAACTGAAATATCTTCAATAAAGGCAGCGGATAATGTTGAAATTAAACAAATTACCCAAAAAAACCTTCGGGTGTTAGTATGGAATTTTTTAGTTATTCGTAATGCAATTTCATTAAAAATATGTTTATCCTCTAATATTGCTACAATAGTAAACATTGAAATTAAAAAAAAAATTACAGTCCAGTCTATTGCCTGAAAAAAGTCCTCAATTTGTATTTTAGTTGGTGAAAAAAGATATGTAGCTGTACCTGCAGCTAACATAGACACTATACTATATGCTAAAAAATCAGTTTTTTCGCGGAAAAGAGCAATTATAATGACAGCAAAACAAAGAATGACAAAAATTTGTAAAGGTAAGGACATTTGATTAATCTGATAAATTCTGATGCATTTTTTATTAATTTAATACGTATACAGGTTTAATTACATTTAATTGATATAATAAAAAAAAAATAAAAAAAATTTATTTTTATTTCTGAGAAATCCATAATCCATGTAAATTGCAATATTCTCTAGCAATAAGACCTTCAGGTTTAGCTAAAGTAAAAGTTGCTTTCGGTTCATCTCCAGGCTTTAAAAATCGTCTTTCATAGCATCCATCTTTGCATATAATCTCAATCCACATTATCCAATGTTCATTTGTCATAGGATGTGGAGTGCCCATTGAAATTCCAACATCAACTGTAACTTTATTGCCTTCAATTGTAATTTTAGGTACGTGTTTCTCAGTTTTCCATTCTTTCCATTGTGGTGTCATTAACTGCATAGCTTTATCATGACACATTGTTTCTTCAGCTGTTGGATTAAGAATTTCTATAACTTTTCCACATACATTACATTTATAGATCTCTTTCTGTTTCATGATACTTTCACTTCAAAATTTTTTTTGTTTTTAAATCCTTTAATTTAATATTTAATCCTATTGGTTTTAAATTAAAAATTTAATTGGTTTTTTAAAAATCCTCACATTTCTTTCTATAGTATGCTCTTGGATGGTCGCATGATGGGCAGACAAAATTAGCTGGTAATTCCTTCATTTCTACTTCATAACCGCACTCCATACATACCCACACGATTTTTTCTCCTCGCTTAAAGAAAACATCATCACCAACTAACTTTAAGAGCTTTCCATATCGCTCCGAATGATGTTTTTCGGCTTTTATAATCGCATTTACTCTTTTAGCGATGTCGGGATACCCTTCTTTTTCAGCGGTTTTAGCAATATCGGGATAAAGTGTTTGCCATTCCATATTTTCTCCCGCTATAGCTGATTTTAAATTTTCAATAGTCGTACCATGTGTTGTTGGAAATTGTGCATCAGGGAGAACTTTCATTTCATCGAATTTCTCTTCTTTTTTGAACCCTTGGAGCATCTTATAAAAATGTGAACCATGTTCTCTTTCTTGATCTGCGGTTTCTTGAAATACATTAGAAATTAATACATAACCTTCTTTTTTGGCTATGCTTGAAAAGAATGTATACCTGTTGCGTGCTTGTGATTCACCAACATAAGCAGTAAATAATTTTTTAGCGGTTTCTTTCATATTTTTTTTAACCTCCATTTTATAAATTGGAAATTCGTTATATATGAATATATTTGGATTTATAACATTTCGCCTTTCTTATAACTTTTATACTTATAATTTAAAGAAGCAATTAAGATAAATAGAATATGTCAAAATGAAAAATTAATTAAATAAAAAAAAAAATTAATTTTTACCCATTTTTATTGGTAGGCCTCTCTTGTTCCAAAGTGTCATTCCACCCGTTAAGTTTCTGATATCTTTAAAACCTGATTGTGCTAAAATTTGAGCGGCCATCATAGAACGTGAACCGGAATGGCAAATAGCAATGATCTCTTTGTCTATGTAATTAGCTATGACATCAGTATTATTTAATAATTCACCCAAAGGAAGTAGTTTGGTATTCTTTATATGCCCTTGTGAATATTCTTGAGGTGTTCGAACATCAATTAGGAGTGGTGGTTCATCCTCCGTTTCAAGACGTTCATATAGTTCTTCCGCACTAATATCTGAAATTGGAAAAGCACCGGGAGCTCGTAATTCTCTTCGTGTTTTAGGTTTTAAAGGAGATATAACTTCTATAGGAGGCTGAACTTTTTCGATAGTTGCGATTAACTTTCCTTCTTCTTTTCCTATATATAACAATTTGACAGCTTCGTTTAGTTTTGAGTATGCTTCAACACTAGATTTAAATCCTGGGTCAGTAGCGTAAACTTTTAATTTTTTATTTTCAGGCAAAGTTTCAAGTGATTTGATCATTGCATTCAATGGTCCTGGACAAGCTAATCCACTGCAATCAACTGTAACAAATTCATCATTTTCAGTAGATTTTTGTTTTACATATTCTTCTACAATAGATTCTGAACTACCACATGCAGCTACGATATCTTCTGTTTTAGCATTGGCCATCTCGAAAATTTTATATCCTCCCGTAAGGCTATGAACATTCTCAAAACCAGTTTGCATTAAAACGCGTGATGCTAAATAACTCCTATAGCCCACTTCACAATATGTAAAAATTGGTTTATCTTTTGATAATTCGTGAATTTTTTGACGTAATTCGTGAATGGGTATATTTATTGAACCATGGATATTTCTAGCTTCATATTCTTTTTTTGTTCTGACATCTAAGAGGATATTATCTTTTTGTTTTAGCATTTCAATATCCTGCCACTGCCATATAGGCATATCGCCCCTTAAAAAATTAGAAGCAACAAATCCTGCCATATTTACCGGATCTTTAGCTGAATTAAAAGGTGGGGCATAGGCTAATTCTAATTCTTCTAAATCAAAGACGGTTCCCCCAAATTTTATAACTGTAGCTATCACATCAATTCTTTTCTCTGTTCCAGGACCCCCTACAGCTTGTACACCTAGAACGATACCACTTGGCACTTCAAATAACAACTTTAAAGTGATTGGTGTTGCTCCCGGGTAGTAGCCAGCATGATTATTTGGATGAACATATATTTTTTCATACTTAAAATCTGTTTCTTTTAATTGTTTCTCTGTTAATCCCGCAGTAGCAACGGTAGCATCAAATACTTTTACAACTGATACCCCTATGATGCCTTTATATTTAATTTTTCTCCCAGTTATATTGTCTGCAGCAATTCTTCCTTGCTTATTTGCAGGTCCCGCTAAAGCAATTGCAATAGGCTTTTTTGTTTGAAAATGATTAATTTGAATTACATCTCCAACAGCATATATATTGGGATCTGATGTTTGCATAAATTCATTTACTTTTATATATCCTTTAGGGCTTAATTCTAAACCAGATTCCTTAGCTAAACTGTTCACAGGTCTTATCCCAATAGATAAAACCACTAAATCTGTTTCAATTTCACGCTTACTTTTAGTTTTTACAATTGGTTTCCCTTCTCTAGTTTTATCAAAAGATTCTACTGGATCTTCAAGTATCAGACAAACTCCGTTTAAAATTAATTCTTGATGTATAAATTGCGCCATTTCCTTATCTAAAGGAGGCATTACTTGATCTAACATTTCCACAATTTTAACTTTGACACCTTTTTTAACCAAATTTTCTGCCATTTCAAGGCCTATAAATCCTCCGCCAACAATCACCGCTTTTTTTATTTGATAATTATCAACAAAACTTCTTATTTTAAGTGCATCAGGAATAGTCCAGATTGTATGGTAAGGAACATTCTCAAGACCAGGAAAATTAGGTACAATAGGATTAGATCCCGTGGCTAATACAAGAAAATCATAGTCAAGATTATAATCTTCAATTTTAGATAAATCTCTTACAAGGACTTTTTTATTTTTAGTATCAATTGAAACTACCTCATTATTAACTCTTACATCAATATTAAACCAGCTTTTGAATCTACGAGGAGTAACTAATTCAAGTGATTCTCTTTCTTTTATGACATTACCTACATAATATGGAAGTCCGCAGTTAGCAAACGAAACATATTGTCCTTTATCCAGCATTATAATCTCAAAATCTTCTCTTAATCTTCTTAATCGTGCTGCTGTTGAGGCTCCTCCAGCAACACCTCCTATAATTACGATTCTTGTCATAAGTAACTAAAAAATTTATTATGATTTTTATTGGTTATGAATACTATTCGATACTACTAATAGATCTATCTCTATTAATATAATAAAATTAAAAAAATAAGTAAAATATTCTAAAAAAATCTATCCTCTATAATCTAAATATATAACAACATCCACAAATAATTCATAATTCTCATCTTCATCGTAATCATGTATCACTACTTTTTCTACTTCACCAAGTTCTCCTTTGATTTCTATTAACTCAGATTGTTGTAAAATCTTAACATCTGACTTCTTTAAACTTTTAGCGATCTCTTCTCTTCCAGGTAGTTCTTTTGATGATGTCACAATAATTACACGGCCTGTATATTCTGTTAATTTTAATGCAAGCTCTAAAGAATTATCACCAGAATCTACAATTAAAACTCTCTTATCTCTTAGTCCCTCTAAATTCTTTGGGATTTCTTTATAAGCTCCTTTTCCAAGAAAATCCTCAAAACCAAGTATAACACTGATTTCTAGTTGACATGACGTTGGAACTTCAACTTCTGGTTCAGCACCAGTTCTATAGTTATCAATTGCTGCCTTTAAAGCATCTGCTGCAAGATTTGAACAATGCATTTTAATTGGTGGAAGTCCTTCTAATTCATCAGCTACATCTTGTCTTGTTATCTTGTAAGCTTCATCTAATGTTAAACCTTTAGCCATTTCAGTTATCATTGAAGAAGTTGCCACAGCAGAACCACAACCAAAGGTTTTAAATTTTATATCTTCAATAATCTCCTCATTTTTGTCATTCTTGGCAACTTTGATATACATAAACATTAAATCTCCACATACAGGATTTCCTACCTTACCAAAACCGTCAGCATTTTCAATTTCTCCCATATTCCTGGGGTTCCTAAAATGTTCCATTACCTTTTCGGTATATTTATGTACACTCATTTAGTTTTCCTCCTCTTTAAGTTGTTTTAACAAATCTGAAGGTGTGAGTGGCGATAAAATTCTCAATCTTCTTACTATTCTAGGTAATACTTCTAAAATTTTATCAATATCCTTTTCCGCAGTAAATCTTCCTAAGGTTAATAATAAACTCCCATGTGCCTCTTCATGTAATAATCCACATGAAATGAGCGTATGAGAAGGTTCTAAGGTCTTAGACGAGCAAGCAGAACCTGTTGCCACTTCCACTTTTTCATCTTTCAATGATAAAAGCAATGATTCACCTTCAATATAATCAAATCGAAAATTAGCATTATCAGGGGTTCTTTTCTCAGGATGCCCATTCAGATGCGACTTAGGTATCTTTAAAGTTTCCCTAATTAATCTATCCCTTAAAAATTTTAATTTTGCAGCTTCTTCAATTATTTCTGCTTTCATTATTTCAGCCGCTTTGGCAAAACCTACTATACCAGGCATGTTTTCAGATCCAGACCTCATTCCCTTTTCCTGACCACCCCCAATAATAATTGGATTAACTCTTACCCCTTTCTTAAGATATAAAGCTCCAATACCACGTGGTCCGTAAATATCATTTGAAGATAAAGTTAGTAAATCAAAAGGAACCTCTTGTACATCAATAGGTATTGTACTTTCACTAGCTACGGCGTCGGAATGAAACCAGACTTTTTTCTTTTGAGCAAGTTCCGCAATTTCTTTTACAGGTTGAAGTGAGCCAATTTCATTACTTGCAGTAGAAATCGAAATTAAAATAGTCTCACCAGTTATTAAGCGTTCTAATTTGTCGAGATTAATAATACCAAATCGATCTACAGGAACTCGACTTACTCTAAATCCTTCTTTTTCTAAATATTTACCTATATTTAATATTGATATATGTTCAATTTCTGATATAATAATATGATTACCTTTTTTTTTATTACGTAATGCGGCGCCGATAATTCCTAAATTATTTGATTCTGTTGCACCAGCAGTAAAAATGATGTCTTCAGCGTTAGGAGCATTTATAAAATCAGCAATTTTAAGCCTAGACTCTTCTAAAACATTAGTAGCGATATAACCATAATTATGTAATGAAGATGGATTACCAAATTGTGTACCAAAATAAGGTTTCATAGCTTCAAATACTCGGTTATCTACAGGTTTAGCTGCTTGGTAATCTAAATAAACACTCAAATATTTTTACCTCTTCTTTCATTTCATTTTCTTAAATATAAATATTAAATCATCACCATCTTTACTAAATTCCACAACCTTAGTATCCGTTCTTTTAGCCCATCTTTTAAGATCTTCTTCTGCTGCGGGATCATCAGCAATAACCTTAAAACACTGTCCTACATTTAAAGTTTCACTTAAATTTCTTACTTCAAACAAGGGTTCGGGACAATAAAGACCTCTGGTGTCTAGAGTCTCTTCAATTTCAATACCTTCACATTGGTCATTATTCAAATTAAAAACCTCCTAAAAAGGATTCTTTTATTATTTCAATTCTTAAGATATAAACAATTTAAAAAGAGTATAAATGTTTTTATTATAATTTAATGAACATTATTCTCAAGTAAGAAATATCTATAAAATACATAGAAAAAGACGATTATAATTTATAAATAAAAGCAAATTAGGCAAAATAAATTTGAAAATTGGATAAAAATTATACGTTTAGAATTTATATCAATTATTCTATGCCTGCTAATTTTTTTATATGCCTCACACCATCAACCGCATCATCGGCAAAATCATCAGCTCCAAGCTTTTTTGCCAGTTCCATATTTAAGGGAGCTCCTCCTACTATCAGTTTTACTTTTTCACGAATTCCCGCAGCTTTTAAAGCTTCGTGAACAACTTTTATTTGCTCTACTGTCATAGTAAGTAATGAACTTAATGCAACTATTGTTGCTCCTGTCTCCTTTACTTTTTCTATTATTGTATTCTCATCTACATCCATTCCTAAGTCATAAAGTTCAAAACCAGAACTTAAGAGCAAAGAACCTAATATGTTCTTTCCAATATCATGACTATCCCCTTTTACGGTGCCCAGAATTATTTTTACCTTATCTTCCGTTTTATCTGCAGCTGCTAAAGCGGGTCTTAAAATGTTAAATGCTTCTTTCATTGTTTCCCCAGCTAAGACAAGTTCTGTTAAATAATATTCCTTCTCTTCGTATCGACGTCCAACCTCGTCCATACCTTTTGTTAAAGAGTTCATTATATCAAAAGCATCTTTTCCTTCATCCAGAGCTTCTTTTACCGCATCTGCAATATCATCTACTTCTAATTCAATAACTAACTCAGTTAGTTTTTCAAAATCCATAAGTATCTACTTCTTTTTCCATATGTATGTAAAGTGTTATTAAGGTAAAATTAAAGTTATCCTATAAATCTTATTTTAATAGAAAAAAAAGAAATTTGAATTTAATAGGATTTAAAACTCAAAAATGAGAGGAGGGAGAATGAGAAAAAAGTAAAATCTTAAAGTCAAAGATTTCACAAAATTTTAGTTACCATTTTAATTAGGAAATTAGGGGATATTATTTGTATTTTCTCAATCTTCCCTCTAGATTATAAATATGATACTTTAATATTTAAACTTATTTTTAGTCCAATTCTGGAGACAAATTATCTTAAATACAACTCCTTAGAAAAACATATTATCCTCCTTACAAATAAGATGATAATATAATCTAAAATATTAAAATCAATTTTTTGATATTCATACACTTAATTTAATTTTAAACTAAAAATTTAAAATAAGGACAATTATTTAAAATGTGCTAGAAAAAGAAAATTCATCTAAAGAATTAAATGAAAACTCAAAAGAAGATTTTGAAAATGCAATTAAAGCTGATATTATTGAAGAAAAGATTAGAGACCAAGCATTAATTGCTAAACATTTAGTTAAAGATTACGAAATTGGAGATTTTATTGTACGTGCTGTTGATGATGTTTCTTTAACAATATATCGTGGTGAGTTTTTAGTTATAAAAGGACCCAGTGGAGCAGGTAAAACATCATTATTAAATTTATTGAGCGGATTAGATTCTCCTAATAGTGGAATCATTTATAGTTTTGGTGTTAAAATCTCAGATATGAAAGCGGAATCATTAACCACTTGGCGATTGTTAAATACAGGATTTGTTTTTCAAAATTATAATCTTATTAGTACTCTTACTGCTGAGGAAAACGTTATGTTTCCCATGAATCTTTCAGGTTTAGAGTTTAAAGAGCAAAGAAAACGTGCTCAGAGGTTATTAACAGATATGGGCCTTGGTGATCGAAAGGAACATCTACCTTTTCAATTATCTGCAGGAGAACAACAAAGAGTAGCGATAGCAAGAGCTCTTGCAAATGATCCCACGATTATTATCGCCGATGAACCAACTGCTAATTTAGACAAAAAAACTAGCCAATTTATTAGAGATCTTTTTAAAAGTTTAAAAAATAGAGTAAGGACAATAATTGTGGTGACTCATGATGATTATTTAATAAGCTTAGCTGATAAAATTATTTCCTTTGATAATGGAAGTATAATTCAAGAAGAAATTATAACAGAACTTAAGAACTTAGAAAAAATTAGTTAATATGACATCATTTGATTTTGCCTTAAAAGATTTATATAGGAAGAGACATTCAAATTACCCATTTTTATTGATCATAATATTAATTGTTGCATTTACAGAGTTTTTAATATACTTTACATCCTCTTTTGGTATTAATATATTTATACAGACTTCATTTGTGAATAAATATTTTTTTTCAGGTGGAATTAATTTAATTTTTAAGCAGTTTAGTGCATTGATTCAAATTTTACTTGTTATTCTAACAGTTGTTATAGTTATTACTGTTACAACTTCACTTGTTATTTCTAAAAAAAAAGATATTGCTATTATGAAATCCTTAGGAACTCTTCCCCAAAAATTATATAGTTTTTATTTATACGAAGTTTATTTATTATATTTCATTGGATTTCTATTTGGATGGATTTTTGGCTTAATAAGCTTCGGTTTGTTTGCTTTAATCATGCATTTTTTAAATTTTTCTATATTTTTTCAATTTGATCTGTTTTTTACCCCAATTATATTTATGGCTTGTATAATAGGAATTTTTATTATTACGGGGTATACGATAAGAAAAATTGGTAGACAGGAAATAATTAAAACCTTCTCGAAAGATATTCCTTATAACTATGATGCTTCTAAACCAATTAAATTTATACCAAAATGGTTAACCTTGATTGGCATCAATATAAAAATAGCAGTTGTTAATACATTACGGAGAAAAGGTGAATTTAAGAGATATATTATTGTTTTTTCAATAATAGGATTGATAATTTTTACATTAGGCTTGGGAGTAATTGTTATAAATATTTCTTCAAAAGAATGGATTGTTAAATCTCAAAATGAAAATATTGTGATAATCGGCCATAAGGATGTTGTTTATAACTATTCATTGATGTATAAGATGTTTTCTGATTCTTCAATATTAATTGATGATACTCACATTAATTTTGTAAAATCAGATTATTTGTTCAACCTAACTGACTTAAATGACTTAAATTATATTGAAGAAATAGAAAAAATAGATGATCGCTTAATTAATTTTTATAGTGTAGAAGAAAATCCAGGACTTTATATTTCTGAGGATGGTACATATACAGTTATTGGACAAAATCGAGATGCGCTTATTCCTATTATAGGTGTTAATCCTGATAATGTAATTCAAAATTTTGAGACCGAAGGAAGTTTTTTCACCAAGGAAGATGCCTATGATAACATAACTATTGGAGATAGTTTAGCTAATAATCTTTTTGATAATGCTCTTTATCAAAGTTTAGAATTAATTAACATTGGCAGGACTTTTCATATATCTGGTATCATATTTGATAGTTTTTATTCTGGATGGGCAGCTTATATTGACTTAAATATAATTCAACAGGAACTTGATTTAACAACAGAGATCAATCTTTTAATGTTAAAGTTAAAGAATGGAGCATATAATGAGATTACCCCTCAACTAACAAATATCACGAATAAATTAGGTCAAAATTTTACACATCTAAATTTAAATAACATTTTTAAAGCAAACTTGGATTTCTTATCAATTATTTCTTTATACCCATTATTCTTGATAATTATTCTAGCTATAATTAGCATTTTATCATTGTATAACTATCAGAAAAACGGAATAATGGAAAAAGCAAGAGATTTTTTAATTATGCGAGCTATTGGATCAAAAACGAGATCATTAAAGAAAATCCTCTTCTTAGAGTCGTTCTTTGTTTTAATCCCATCTTTATTTCTTAGTTTAGCAATAGGAATGATTGTTAATTCTTTATTTTTATTGGATAGATCCTTTTTACCCCCTTTATACGTCCCATTTGTATTATTTTTAATTCTATTTATTATATTTCTTGCTTTTAATTTTTTAAGCCTATTCCCTATAATGAAAAAGATCAATAACTTTTCTATTAAAGATTTTAATATATACTAATTCTTTCTTTTTTTCCCTAATAATACTATGATAGAATCAAATTAATGAGTTAAATTTTAATTTCTAAATTTGTATTAATAAATTAGTCTCTAGTAAAAAGGTGATTTTATATTATGACTGAAGATGCATTAAAAGCACGGATACGAGTATTAGAGGAAGAACTAGAAAGAAAAAATAGAGAAATTAATGATCTCCTTGATAGAATTGAAGAATATGAAGAAACTATAATGAGATTAGAAGCTCTTATTCCAGAAGAAGATCATAAAAAGAAGAGTAAAAAACAGCAAGCTTTTGATTCAAAAATGGCGATTCAACTCGATGAAAAAGATAAAAAAATTAGAGAACTAAAGAATAGCATGGGTTTTTTAAGAAAAGAAAAAGTTCAACTACAACAAGAATTACAACGAATAAAGTCTAATATGAGTGAATCATCTGTAATTAGAGTTGAGGACTTGAGAAGTCCACCACCACTTAATGCCTTAGTAAAAGAATTACAGGACAAAATAAACAAGCAACAATCATTAATTAATAAGTTGAAATCTGAGAATGCTAATAGTGGAGATATTATAGAAAAATTAAAAGATAAAGATGAAAAAATTGAAATTTTAAAGTTTGAAATCTCAGGATTAAATCAAAAATTAAAAGACCTTAGTTCTTCATCTGAAGATAAAAGTGGTGAATCTATTACTAAAAAATTAATTGAAGATCTTCAAAAAGAATTACATAAATCTAAAATACAAGCAAATGATTTAAAGCAGAAGTTAATAAAATTCGAAAAAAAAGATAAAAAGGAATTGAAGAATATCGAACCATCAAAAATTAAAGATTTAACAAAAGAATTAGACGATCTTAAGAATCAAATTGAAAAAAAAGACAATGAAATTAAAAAATTAAAAGACGATGTTATTATATTTCAAAAAACTGAAATTACAGCAGAAATTGAACAAGGAAATCCCCAATCTGGTCAAATTATGAAAGAATTAAAAGAAGATCTCCAAAATAAATTAAATAAAGCAAAAATACAAATTAAATCGCTTCAAGAAGAACTTAAAAAATATCAAGGAGAGAGTAAACCTCCATCAAATAAAACCCAGAAAGAGTTAGAAGGTAATTTAAAGATGCAAAGAGAAATGGCAATGTTTCTTCAAAAGCAACTTGAAACAAAGGAAGCAGAAATTGAAACAATTAAAAATGAGGCAGTACAAATAAAAACAAGATACAGACAATTAGAGAATCAAGTAAGATTAAAAGATCGAAAAATTGAAGAAATGCAAAGTCAGTATGATAGCTTTAATATTCAACCACAAATCCAACCAAGAAAAGAAGATTCAAACTTAAAACTTCGATTAGGAGAACTTAAAAATATGGTTGATGAATTAAAAAAAGAAAATATTGAACAGCGGATAGAGATTTCTCAGTTAAGAAAAAAAAGCTAAACTTATTATGCAATTAATTATTTTAGGAAGTGCTGCGGCAACTCCTGTTAAAAATCGCAATTTATCGTCAATTGCAATTAAATATAAAAACCAAATTATTTTATTTGATTGCGGTGAAGATTTTCAACGTAATTTTGCAGAAGCAGGTTTAAAATTTAACAAATCAATGAAGATCTTTATAACTCATTTTCATGGCGACCATATTATTGGATTACCAGGTTTTCTATTTAGGTTAAGCTTAAATGATAGAACAGCTCCAATGATGATCTTTGGACCTCCAAATCTTTTTCTTTATTTACTTCTTCACAAAAAAATTCTTGGCTTAAAAGCTAATTATACTATTAAAATTGTTGAAATAGATCACCAACAAAAAGAATTAATTGAGTATGAAGGACTAGACTCGGATACTCCAAAAAGAACTCTTAAGATAGATGATAATATTGTATTTGAATCAAAATATTATTCAGTCAAATATACTTTAGTGGAACATTCTGTAATTACTTACGCATATAGCTTTATTGAAAAACCTCGTTATGGGAAATTCAATCCTGAAAATGCGAGAAAATTAGGTATTCCTGAAAGTAATCTTTGGAAAAAACTTCAAGAAGGACAGGTTGTTAAAATTGATGGAAAAACTATAGATCCATTTAAAGAAGGTATTGTTGGTCCTTCACGACCCGGACGAAAAATTACTTATTCCGCTGATTTGGCTCCAAGTGAATCTTTGATTCAATTAGGAAAGGATTCAGATATATTAATTCATGAGGCCACATTTGCTAAAAGCCTCTCAGAAATTGCTGAAGAGAAGAAGCATTCCACGTCTGTCGATGCTGCCCTAGATGCTAAAAAAATGAATGCAAAAAAATTGATATTGACACATATCTCAGCAAGATATCAAGATGATGCCTTGAAATTACTAGAAGAAGCTAAAACAATTTTTCCTAACACAATATTAGCAGAAGACTTGCTCAAAATTGATCTTAAGTAATTGAGATTAAATAAATAGATTTTTGAGAAGTAGAAAATAAAATAATTAATTCTTTGTTTGTTAAAATCCACCTGCTATATGCGGCAGTATTATAATCTCATCTTCTTTGCCAATTCTCGTTTCTGGTGTAGCCTTTTTACCATTTACTAGAATTCCAAAATATTTATCTTCAAGATTGAGTTCATGTAATAAATCAGCAACTGTCATAGTTTTATCCGGAGTAAATGTTTCATACACTCCAATATCTAACAATTCTGAAGTTTGCTTCATACTTATTATATGATCATTATTATATTTAATGTTATTTCTTTAGATTTATTCGTTTATGTAAGCTATGAATTCTTTTTTTTTGAGGAGTCTTTTATGTAAACTAAAGTTATTCTGTCTACAATTTTCTAATAGACAGAATTAAACTAATTTTTTTAGTTTCAAGAAAAATGCAATTTTTTTTATTTTTAAATTAATTTCAATATATAGGCTTCACGTTTAGAGGAGATATAAAAATTATTGAAGAAGATGAATTCATTGATTATACTGAATTTTTAGACAAGATAAGGAAATATGAATCTAAAATTAGTTTAATTAAAGATCCAATAGAAAGAAATGAAACTATAAAAGAAATGGTTTTAATTTCAATTAATTTTTCTAATGAAATTGCTCAATCTGGGGAATTTTTTGAAGCGGGTGAGTTTCTTTTTTCTGTAGCAGAGATTGTTGAAAATTTTGATTTCTCGGAAGCACTAAATATATATAAGAAAATAATAGAACTTTATAAAAAATTAATAGTTGATTATAAACTTCAAGCGAAGTTACATGAAATTGCTGAGCTATACTTGAGAATTGCTGACATTTATCTTGATAAATTTGGACTTTTTCAATCTGAGAGAAAAAATATCTTAAATAGTATAAAATTCTTAAAACAGGAATGTGAGCTTTTAAAAGAATTCAATGAAACTCGAAAATTAGCTCAAAATTATCAAAATATTGCAGAATTGTTTCTAAAATTATCTGATTTTAAGAATGCAATAAAATTTTATGAGAATGTCATTAAAATATCCAAAATTCATGATTATTATGATATGCTCTCTTTCTCTTATCAACAAATCGGATCTTGTTATGAAGAAATCGATGAATATGACAAATCACAAGATATAATTTTAGATGGAATAGATTTCTTCTCTAATCTAGCTACAAAATATGAAGAATTGAATGATAATTTAACTCTAGCTCAATTCTATCAGATTTTAAAAAATCTATACAAGATTATAGATAAACAAGATCAATTTACAAATTTCTCTAAAAAAGAAGCTGGAGCATATATTGATTTAGCAGAAACAATTGAAAGGAAAAAAGAAAATTATCAAAAAATTGCTCGATATTATCGAGGTGCTGCTTTATGCTATCAAGAAATTCAAAATAACCTAATTGAGTGTGCCTCATGCTTTATTTTAGGAGGTAATTTCTCAGAAAAAACTGAGGATTTTAATGAAGCAGCAATTAATTTTTTTGATGGAGCAAATATCTTTAAAGAGTTAGGTAATTTTGAAATGGCATACAAACATTTTGTAAAAGCAGGAGATAATTTTTGGAAAGTTGAGACTATAAACGAATCTACAGAGAGCTATTTAAATGCTTATGATGTTGCTGTTGAGGGGAGCTTAGAATTTAATAGATTTGGCATTTTTAATCAAATTATTAGGGGTTTGCATAAAATTGCAGAAGAAGGGTTAAAGAACAAGCAATTCTATACTGCAGCTACTCTTATTTTAGAGAGTATAAAATTTTATGAACAACTTGATACAGCAAAAGATTTTCTTCTAAGAGAAATGGTTAATAATCTTTATCGATATTATTATAGAGCAGCAAATCTAAAGAAGATAGGTTATTCTCACATAGTACTTAGTTATGTTTTAGCCTCAATTTCTTGTATTTTAAATGGTAAACTAGATAAAGCCTGGAAAGTTATCTCTGAAATTGAATCTGAAGGAATTACAGTTAAAAAATACAAAGAAATTATTAAAATCATGATTGAAAGCGTATCTGAAGGAAAAGAAGTCGAGTTAGTTAATTTTCCGATTGATTTAAGGAGATTGATTGAATCCTCTGAAGAAATAATGTATCTTTTAAAACTCTTCAAAGGATTTAAAATAAAATAAGTCTACATTTTTGTATAGTATTAGTTGGACGATTTATAAAGCTTAAGTATTTAATATAATACCCCATGTTAATATTAAATATTTATTTTTGAATTATCTTACATCTTTTAAAATGTAAAAAATCTATAATTAGAAGCTTAAAAAGAGAGTAACTATGAAAAAAATTAACAAAATTCTTATTATAATCGCTATATGTGTTATATTCATTGGAGTAACCATTCCATTTACTTTAATCGATTTTGGAGGAAGAGATACTGATAATGGTGATGGATCAATTCAAATACATATCTATGTCAATTCCTCAATTTACAGTAGCTTATCTTCTAATATCAATCAATATGAACAAGATATTATTGCTCAAGGATATACTGTGGCTGTATTTAATTGGTCTATTAATAATGTAACTCAACTTAAAAATCACTTGATAGAAGCTTATTCTAATGGTTTAGAAGGAGCTGTCTTAATAGGAGAGCTTCCCTATGCTAAAGCACAATACTATGATTCCGCTTGGTCTATGTACCGACAATTCTCATGCGACTACTATCTAATGGATTTAGATGGATATTGGTCAGATGTTAATTTAAATGGTTATTATGATGTTGGAGCAACAGATAATCATGTTGAACATAATAATGGTACAGCTGACGCACTTCCAGAAATCTGGGTAGCCCGAATCAGTCCATATACTATATCTGAAATTGGATTTAATCCTATTACGGCACTAAATAATTTTTTTAATAGAACTCATAATTTAAGAGTTGGTCTTACCTATCGTCCCCATAAGGCATTACTTTATATTGATGATGAATGGGCACCTTGGACTAGTGAATGGATTGGTGCTTTCACTGCTTATACTGGAACTAATCTCACTTGTGAATCAGATTATTATTATTACGGTAATGATTTTACGAATGCAACATATTTTCTTTCAAATATATCAGACGTTACGCATCCTGCTTTTACTAATTATGAACTTGTTCATGTATTGGCTCATTCTAATGGAACTGAACAACAATTTGGCATAACCACTTCTCCTTATCAACCTAATCCTTATGATGGAATCTTGACATACCATAATATATATAATAATGGACCACAGCCTCTATTTTTTAATTTATATTCCTGTTTCTCAGCCAATCTCATGATAAAGAATAATATAGCAACCCATTACCTTTTTAGTGGTCAAACATTAAATGTAATAGGATGTTCGAGATCAGGAGGGATGTGTCTATATGAACCTTTTTATGATTCATTAAACGATGGAAAAATTTTCGGAGAAGCGTTTAAAGATTGGTTTTCTGGTCCAGAAATTATCCCATTTAATCATTGGGAAGAAGTATATGGAATGAAAATGTTTGGGGACCCTCTACTAACGATATATATGACTTAACACCTAAAGTAAGTTCTTATTTTGTAAATTTTAATAAAATACTTTTTCTTTAATTTTCATTTTATTATTTATTAAACTTAATAAGATTAAACTCATGGAGAAAAGAGAAAAAATAATTTTAAGCTTCGATTTAGATAATACTTTAATAAATAATAGTGAAGGTATTGTGGGTTCATTTAATTATGCCTTAGATAAGTTTAATTTACCTAAATTGCAGAGATCTGAAATTGAAAGTATGATCGGAACTCCTTTAAATGATATGTTCGCTAAAATCTCTAACCAAGATCCCTCAGATCTGTCTTCTGCTTTTAGAGAATATTATGGAAGAAAAGGGATTTATCAAGCAAACCTTTTACCAGGGATTAAGTCAAAGTTAAAGGAATTAAGGAAGTTATCTTTTATTATGGGTATTATCACCTCAAAAAAACAAGAAATGGCAGAAAAAATAATGGAATTATTAGAGATTCAGAATTATTTTGACTTTATTATAGGAGAAACAGAGGATACAAAAGAATTGGGAAAACTTGACCCGAAATTGAAATCAATTTTGAAGGAAAAATATCCTGGTTATAAAATAGTAGTTATAGGAGATCATCCTAAAGATGTTTTGCTTTCAAATAATTTAAAGTGTCCATTTATTGGAGTATTAACAGGACACCATACAACTGAGCAATTATTTGAAATAAAAGTAGGAAAAACTCGAATTATAAATTCAGTTAGGGATTTAACTATTGATATAATATATTCCTTATTTTAATATCGAATTTAATTTTTAAAAAAAAGAGAAAAAAGTGAAATTTTATTCCTTTTTCCAAGATTCATATTCTTTCATGAAATCTTTTGGTTTCCATTGACTTTCCATAAATTTTGGGATACCAGAACTATCTCGTGGACCAACTACGACAAACGCATCAGCTTCATCCTCTAAAGCTCCACTTAAACGAGCTGCCATACCTGGAATAACTAAAATTCGATGCTTGACTTTATCAAAAGCTCCAAATTCTTTTACTGCTTCTGCAATCCCACCAGCATTAAATTGACCACCTGCAACTGCGCTTTCAATTCCTATCCCCTCTGTATTAACAACCAAAAGCCAGCAATTCAAATTTGCGCCTTGTAGATCTTGCTCAACAGGGATTTTAGTCATTCGATAATTACTAGTGACGAATATTGGAGCCATCTCATCAGGTTCTCCAATTTTGTAAATTCCAGGATCAACAGCAGGATAGATTCTAGGATCTGAAAATACACTTTGTCTTAACGTCATTAAAGCCAAAAGAGCCCAAATCTCTTCCTGTTTCTGTCCTGTATGGAGTACTATTAAATTAGTATCTATAGATTCCATGATGGCTCCCATTATTACTTCTTGATATTGGTGTTCCCACAGCTCTTTATCTTCCCCTATCTTAACTTGACTCCAATAAGCCGCAGGAACGCCCATAACTGGCCAACACATATTTGGATCTTGCTTATTTATTGCTGCTGTTCTTAATTGCATTATATTATCATAGGTAATCGAAAGATTACCAGATCCAAAGTATGTTCCTAAATCTAATACTATTTCTTTCACACCAAACTTTTGTAAAGTTGCACTTAACGACGCTAATTCATCTAAATTGCTAGAAAGAATGACAACAGGTAAATTATTATGTATTGCAAATTTTCCAATCTGTTCCCATGTATTTTTTGTGACTGCGTAGAGTAAGGGTTTTTTAGCTTTAATTTCTCCAGCACCAGCTAATAAAATTTCAGCATTCAGACTGCATAACATTATTGGAAGATCTGAAAGTTCAACTATTTTCTTTGCAGCTAATTTAAATTGATTTGCATCTCCTGACACATTTCTTAGAGCAATCCCATCCAGTGTAAGGACATCTCCAATTCTTTCAATTTTAAGATTTGTTAGATATTTTACAATTTCTTCTAAATCTGCATCATCATCAGCTATTTCCATAAAAATTGCTGTTTGATTATAAAAAGTAAGTTGATGTCGCATTAAAACTTCCTCCCCTCCAATTGTTACAGCCCGATTTCCTACTCCAATAATAACAGATTTTTGTGGAGGGGTTATAAGTTTAATTAGCTTTTCTTGATTTTTTAATTGTTTAGGATCTTTCATTAAATGAGTACAATCTTGCACTTTGACTTTTCTTTCCAAAATGTCAGTAGCGAATGCCATACATGTGTCATAACCGCAATCTTTACAATTGCTTTTATCTAAAAGGGCATATACTTCTAAAGGACTTGGACGTGTCATTTTTAACAATTATATATGTTTTATTTTTTTCTCTAAAGACAAATCATTATAATTATGTGTACTCTAATTTTAAATTGAATTAAAAATTTGGTTTTTTCAAAGCTTTAATAATTACAATTCATTTTATTGATATTTGATTCCTATAATTGACTTTCAGAAAATTATTAAAAAATATTTAAATTTAATTAGTTAATGTTCAACGATCAAAAAGATTTTGAAGATTTTAGCTCTTTATTTTATCCTAAACATATTGCATTTATAGGTGCTTCAGAGAACTCAACTCTAGGGTCAATGATGTACTTAAGTGCCTTCAAAGAATCTAAGTGGTCAGATACTTTCTATCCAATAAATCCTAAACACGATAAAATTCTAAATTGGGAATGTTTTCCTTCTGTATTAGATGTTCCTTTTCCAATAGATACTGCATATATATCTCTGAAAACAAAATTCATCCCGAAAATTGTAAAAGAATGCGTGGAAAAAGGAATTAAATGGGTGATTATTTTTGCATCAGGATTTTCTGAAACAGGTAATCCAAATGGACTCTACTTAGAACATAAATTAAAAGAAATAATAAAAAATTCAAAAACAAGAATAATTGGACCTAATTGTTTGGGACCATTTAACGCTGAAATTGGCATGGCTTTTATATACACATCTCAAAGAGGAAACCCAGGGTCGGTCTCTTTTATGTCTCAATCAGGAGGACACCTTACACAATTAATTGATGTGGGATTCAAACGTGATATTAGGTTCCGTTACGGAGTTAGTTTTGGTAATCAAATTGATTTAAATTGCATAGATTTTTTAAGATTTTATGGTCGAGATTCAAAGACGACTCTTATTGCTGCCTATTTAGAATCATCTGGCTCCGCATCTCTTTATGAATTTTTCTTAGAATTAAAAAATATTTCTAAAATCAAACCTATAATAATATGGAAGGGTGGATATACCCAAGATGGTTCTCGAGCAGCTTTCTCGCACACTGGAGCAATTGCTTCCAATATTAAATTATGGAACACAATACATAAACAGACAGGAGCTATTTTAGTTAAAGACAATGAAGAGTTTTGGAATACAATTAAAACATTTGAATTATTATATCCAAATAATATTCCAAAAGGACGTAATGTTGGAATTGTTACTCCGGGAGGTGGAGCTTCTGTTAATATGACTGATTTATTTGCTTCTCAAAATCTTTCTGTACCAGAACTTTCTTTTGAATCACAATCCAAAATTGCTGAAATTCTGCCAGAAGTAAATGTGAATATTAAAAATCCTATTGATTTGGGCGCATCGGGTTTCATTTTAGATATCTTTACTAAATGTATAAATATTGTTGCTACTGATCCCAATATTGATATAGTTATGATTCCTTTGTGGTCTGAACATATTTATCGCTATGTTTTTAATAGAATGATTAAAATTTTTAGTTTAATATCAAAACCTTTTGCATTTTGTGTACCAAATATTGCCGATGATGCTATTCTAGCAAAGAAATTTAACTCTGCTAAAAATCTTCTACACAAGAAAAGAGTATTATATTTCCTTTCATTAAGGGATGCAGCAAAAAGCATCTCTCATTTGTGTGATTATTTAGAATTTTTAAAATCTCATAAAATCAATTTTTTAAATAAAAAGTCTCAATGATCTATTCTTAATCATAAATTTTGTCATAGATCTTTTTTAAATATAATTTCATATAAAGTCTTTGGCTATTACAATATTCAAATTTCTGTTTTTGAGTAAGATTTTGAGAGTTCAATAAAATCTTATGTATTTTTTCTACCATTTTAAGATGAATATCAATAGTAACCTCATTAGTGTGTGATACATTATCAGTATAATGCGAATTTTTATATCTTTTATATAACCGTGATGCAGTAAAATCACTAAATTGAGAATTTATTTCGTTCAAAATAGTAAATTCATCAAAATTGTAACTAACTTCATAATTTTTGGGATACCCTTGTTCTAATTTTCCAGAACTCATTCTATAAATGACCTATGTATTTAGATTTACTAATACTATTCTTTTACTTATATTAATTTCAGAGTTGGAGTGTTATTAAACCATTAATATAACTGAAAGAATTAAAATTCTAATTTAGATCTATTAAAAAGAAGAGGATAAGGAATACAAAATTCAAATTTAATATAAAAAAAAGGTTTTTAAAGGCGAAATCCAATGTAAGATTGAAAATTTTGTTTCCCTTCCTAAAGATTAATCTTGATTAAAATATAAAAATATAACTCATTTTTGGAAAACATTTCACAGAATAAGATATTTTAGATCTCCATTTAATTTTATAGAGATATATAAAAAAAATATTAAAATTTTAAATTAGTAATATTCTATTTTAGAAAAGAGTAGAGCAAAGAAGCCATAAAATACTAGATTTACGATACAGCTAAGTATTACAAAAATTAAAAGCTCGTTAAATCCATCTACTAATGGATCTAAATATAAAGTCAAAATTGTGGCTTCAGTAGTACCACTTAAAAATGCTGCAATTATTACTGATACAGTACTAATAATCACTGTTAAAAGCCATCCTCCAAATGATTGACCTTTATTTTCTCCAAATCTCCCTGCAAGAATAGCTGCTATTATAGGAGCGGTTAAATATCCAATCCCTAAAACTAAATAATCCATATTATTATTTAAAAAAGGTTCAGCTATTGCCCAATTTAAGTTTATATTAGGTAAACTGATAATTGAACCAAATAAATAATATATAATCATAAGTGGGTATTCTTGAATTGTTGTGAACAAAACATCAAATCCAGCTCCAAGTGCAAAATATATTATAGTAAAAATAAAATTTAATCCAACAAATGCAGCTATACTTAATAAAAATGCTTTTCCAAATCCCATTTCATCCAGACTCTTTTTTATAAGTGAATAAATATATCTTATTATTTTCAAGGAAGAACAAGATTTTAAACTTTAGGGTGTGAATGAACTATTTTACACACAGTTAAGCAGGTATATTTTCTATCATATCACCTAAAGTTAAAGATATAACAAAGAATTAAAGAACAGTAATATCTCTCAAAATTTTAATAAATTATGAACTCCTAAAAAGACTATAATAATGAACAGATTTAATGAAAAATTTACTCTTGGAAAGCTTAAACATAAATATTTAGCTCAATTACTCTCAAAATTAGATATAGAAGATAATAGAGTAATCATGGGTTCTAAAATCGGTGAGGATGCGGCAGTGATTGATATACCCGGAAAAAATTATTTAGTATTAAAAACAGATCCAGTTACCTTTGCGACTGTTGAAATTGGCTATTATGCAGTAATAGTTAATGTTAATGATCTTGTATGTACAGGAGCTAAACCAAAATGGTTTCAATCTACAATATTATTACCCGAGAAACTAACTTCAAGTGAGATGATTGAAAATATATTTAAAAGTATTCATAGTACATGTAAATCTATGGGAATAACGGTGGTAGGGGGTCATACTGAAATAACACCGGGATTGAATAGACCAATTGTAATAGGATCTTTAGTGGGAGAAGTGGAGAAAAAAAACCTTGTACTTACCACGGGTGCAAAAATAGGAGATGCCCTCATTTTAACAAAAGGTATTTTTATTGAAGGTACCTCTATTATAGGACGCGAAAAAGAAAATGAATTAATAAAAAGAGATTTTAGCCATGATTTTGTTGAAAAATGTAAAAATTATCTTCATAATCCTGGTATAAGTGTTTTTAAAGAAGCTCTTTTGGCAAATGAACATTTTAACTTAAATGCTATGCACGACCCAACAGAAGGCGGAATTTATACTGCTATAGCTGAAATGACAATAGCATCAAATACGGGGGCATTAATCGAAGAGGAAAAAATTCATATCTTAGAAGAAGCAAAAATCTTAAGCAATGTGTTTGATTTAAATCCATATAATACCATATCATCTGGATCCCTTTTAATTGCTATAAATCAGAAAGATTCGTCTGATTTGATCTCCTTATTGAGAAAAAATAATATTCTTGCAAAACAGATAGGTAATATTGCTTCTAAGAGTAAAGGTTTGAGGGTAAAAAAAAAAGATGGGAATATATATCCTCTTAATTACTCAGAAACCGATGAAATCACTAAACTCTTTTAATTACTCTCGAAAATTATTATATAGTTTTTCATTTTAATCAAATTAAATATCTTTATCCTATTTACCTAAGATTTTTATTCTCAAATTTTTATTTCTATCATAAATAGTTTTAAATTCTTAGCCTTGTTTAAACAGAATAAATAGATAGTTTAATTGAATAATTGATCAAAGTTGGCTTTTAGAGAATTAAGATATATCATAGAAGAACTTCAAGAAAGATTTAATAAGCAAGACTTAAGCTTTAAGTCTTTTAATCATGCTTTTTTTAAAATTTTAGAGAAAAATAGCTCTAAATTTGAAGAATTTAAAAATGAGATTAGATCGAAATGGGATATTTTTAGAAATCAAAATCAAAATCGACTAATTAAAAGGACTTTTACTTCATTTTTTTATGAAAATTTTCATGAAATACTTCTATACTTTTTGTGTGTATTTTTTGGTTTTAATGAAAATTCTTTAAATTTATTTGTCAAAGAGAAAATATCTGATAAAATTATTTTGTTTGAATATAATTATATTTCTAATTCCAATGAAGAAGAACAATTTATAAGCATTGCTAATAAATATCAAGTTGAAATATTATATGGATTTTCAATTTTTCCCGGTTATCTTTACTTTCTAACTAGCTTTCTCGGAATGATTATTAGAAACACAATTCAAGAAAACATTTTTATTTCACTTGACGGTGTTAATTTTAAAGATGGAGTTTCAAATAAAAATTTGAATTTTATGATAATCTGTAAGGAAAGTAAGGATGAGATTTTCGCTTCATATTATAAAATGGTTTTATATTATTTTCTTAGACAATTTAAAGGTATCCCAGAAGAATATTATGAAGATCTCTTAAAAGGAAGAGAAAATTTATATCAAGTTGCATTAAATGAATATTCTTCTTCAAAAGAAAGGTTAGTTGACCTATTATACTATTTTTATAAAAAATGTAACTTATTGCAAAGTTTTTCTCCCTTATTAGATTTTTTCAATTTTGTAGGCGCTAGAGTTGAAGATTCAGTATTCTCCAAACTCGACATTATTAGAAAGGAATTCTTAGCGAATCTTTCTGAATATACAACTGAGAAAAAGAATTCAATTATAAGATTTTTTGAATATCTTGATAAAAAGTCAACATTATATTCAACATTTCAAGCAAATAATCTTCCATCTCCAAAATCTCAGTTTAACTTATTTCTACTATATATGAAATATTATTTTGGGAGTGGTCTTGAAGCCTTAGAAGTTGGAGATTTATTATTTTTACCAAGAATTTTTAAAACAACCTTAAATCAATATAATAAAGAGATTGATAATGTAATAGGAGCTAATTCTATTAAAAATATCAAAGAATTTCTTAATTTCATCTCTGCCTTATCAAAAATTAAACATATTAACCTTTTCTTTGAAAAAGTATTTAAAAGAAATGTTTCTCAATTGAACTATGGTTTTTTTACAACATTCTTAAAAAGTTTTAATTCAAGCTTTTCTAATAAAATCGCTCAAGAGAATGAAATTCTTAAAGAAGATCCAAAAGATACACCATTTACATTTAATATTATTGTTGATCATATTTGTAGAATTCTTTATGTGTTAATTGATAAAATTTTCATGAGAAATTCTCCTGCTGAGGCATCAAACAATTTTATTGATCCGCGGAGTCGTTATATTGGGAAAAATATTGCTTTAAGAGTTTTAGAACTATTTGTTTTTCAAGATATTAATTATTCTGATGATGTCTGGCCTGATTATATAATTAGTTTAAATAGAGAACAACTTCAAGAAGAATTAAGCAAGTTCAATGTAACTATACCTGAAAAACATTTTTATTCTCTTGAAGAATTAATACAAATTATGATTACTTATAATATACAGACTTTTTCTAATCAACCATTCTTCGAAGAATGGTTAATATTCGATATAATTGTTCCAATTAATAAATTTATTCAAGATATTCGAAATTCTGTAAAAGATCCTTCAAACGAAATTGAGATAAACACAAAATTAAGTGAATATCTAATATCTGATGTTAAAGATCAACAAATTATTAAAGATTTTAGACTTTTGAGCCAACAACTTGCTCCATTTTGGAGACTTGTAAAATAAGGATAAATTAAGATTTCAATTTAAGTTAAATATTTTTAAAAACCTTGGAAAAGTATTCTCCAAATCTATTATAGGTAGATTTCTTATACTATTTTCACTTAAATCTTTTGAACATATTACGCCAGAAATAGCTTTAACATATACTGTCAATTGCTCTTCAATTTCATTTGAATTCGATACACATAATACAGTTGGATGATTCAAGTTTCTAAAACCTTCAGTAAACAATAAATCTATTTTATATGGTCCTGCTGCTAACCAATTTTGAATTGATACTAATTTGTTGTCCTTATCTTTGAAGAAAATGGCAGTTTCATTATCAACATTGTGAATTACTGAAAAAATTGCCCCAGCTTCAGTAAATTTATAAGAATCCTTCCCCTTCTTATCGATTGGATGATGTTTTACGTTTTTAATAACGGCAACGTTATAATTTAATTTTTCTTTAAGTAATTTTATTGCAAGTGAAATGAAATTTGTTTTTCCGGAGCCAGAATATCCTATAACAGAAATAACTTTAATATCCATACTATGAATCATTTCCAATTCTTTTTCTATTTCAATGAAAAAAAAATATATTACTTTTCTAATTAATATTTATTTAAATATGATTTTTATAAAAAATTCAAAAAAATTTATGCTTTTGTAATGCGTAAGCCTGAAACTTTCATTTTTGATGCAAATTTCTTCATTTGTATGCTACAAATCAAAGCACGCAATATTCTGGGAAATTTGGAAAGTGCTGCAAATGACTTAGGATATGTGTATTATATCTCTGAGATCGTTTTTGATGAAATAAAAGCACCGCATACTTATAAAGATAAATTAAAAAGCTTTATTAATGTTGAAAAAGTATTTGCTGGCGAAATTGAGGCAATAAAGAATGATCTGAGCCAATTTAATGTTAGATTTCCTGCCCAAGATCCAGATCTCACTCTTGTTTGTATTGGAAAGAGACTATTAGACGATAATAACACTCTAACTGTTCACCTCGTAACTGATGATTTTAAACTAGCAAAAAACACAAATTTGCTATATAAAGGAAAAATCAATATTTTGTCTCTTTCAAGCTTTCTATTAAAAATTCAAAAATCGATAACTAATTCTCAGTTAAGAAAATATTTTAAAGAAATTTGGAAGAAGAGCTTAAATTATACACTTTCCTATATGATAGAAAGGTCGAAAATCTATCCTGCCGAACAAAAGATAACATGGTTAATAGAAAAAGCGATTGCTGTAACAGAAACCTCGATAATAACTAAAGATGTTGAAATAGAAAATCCAAATACAGGTGTAAAGTTTGAAATTGGAACATCCAAATATATGGAAGAAATTGAAATCGCTGAGCAATATATTTCAAATGAGCCTCTTTCACAAAGTAAGGAGGAAAAAATATTTGGGATTATAAAATTTCTTGAAAATTTAAAAATTGCTCGAGAATATATTATTCGGGCACGCGAAGCTATTGTAAAAAGTCAACAAAAAGATGCAGTAAAATACTTAAAAACGGGTAATGGATTTTTGGTCTCATTACTTCAAGTGGCCTCAGGACAACTGACAAATGCAAAAGATTATGATATTGTAGAGCAACTAATATGCTCTGAAATTAGTAAAATGGAATTTTTAAGAGCATTTTTATTGATTTCTCTTGGTCGTGTTAACGCAGCAATCGATTCACTTGAGAGAGCAGCATTATTTTCCGTAATAATTCATAATTATAAAACTTGTTTAACTCTAAACTACATTAAAGCCTTGATATATTTATTTCATGGGCTTAATGAAAATGCTATTAAACAATACAACTTCACGGAAGAACTCGCTGATATTTATGAAGATGATAAATTAAGACTCAAATGCTTAATAGGTAAAGCTATAGCCATTTATATACAAGGGAAAAATAAGAATGCCGCAATAAGTATCATGGAAGAAATATCAAAGATCGATTTAGAAGAAAATTTTATGGATGCTATAATAGTATTTAGTGAGTTAGGAGATTATTTTTTGGCACTAGGGCACTCACAAATTGCCACAAACCTTTACAACCAAGCATTAGAAATTTCAATAGATTATAAATTATCCTTTAAAAGCGAAACTTTGATTGAAAAATTAAAGAGATCATATATTGCGACAGTGCTAGATGGTTATTCAGCAGAAGATATGGTTGATAAATTAGACTTATTATTAAATAAATCCTACGAAATCAAAGATGTTGAAAAATATAATGAACAGATTAAAAAAATTTCAAGTTTCAACCTATTATTTTATACGCCATTTCCATATATAACTGGTAAAAAAAAGCTAACTACTTTCTCAAAATTACCAAAGGAACTTAAAGATGATTATTTAGAAGTAGTATATTTTGAAAAATCAAAAGATTCTCCAGACCAAATCTTATTTATTGTCTCTCATTATGAATTAGGATTGCTTGGAGTTAAACTGAAAACAAGTGAAAATGTCACTGGAATTGCTGAAAATTACACTCTTAAGTTAAAATCAAACTCAAAATTAAAAATTTATGAACCTGATGACGATTTGAAAAATAGATTCTTAATACGAGCAATTATTGAAACTCTTGAAAAAGATCAAGTTCAAATAACTTATACTCTTCCATCCTTCTTTAAACAATTGAATTTATAAGATTTTTAGTTCTTAATTATTGAGAATATAAAACTGGATAAATAGAATTACCTTTACCTATTCTTTTCTTAAATTCTTATCTCTTTGACTAATTTGGTGCCCATGAATTGCGCAACTAATACAGTAATATTGTGTTTTACTCGGAGCTTGAATAATTGTACCTGCTTTTTTTAATTCGGTATACATTCGACCATCAACTAACGAGACTCTTCTCGTTACAGCCTTCGCTTTACTTCGTGCCACAAATCTTCCACAATTACTACATTGAACTCTTGAATATCTACCTTTATTACTTCCGCTTCGTCCTCTACTCTTTCTCTTTTTAGGAATAAAAATCAGCTATTTTTAGTTTTTTAAATTTGTTTTAATGGTTATAAAAAATTTAATAGGACAAAACTTAAAAAATTTATCCTTTCATTTATTTTATAAAGAAAATCCTTAACTTTTGAAATCCAATTTATTTCTAAGATTGAAATTAATCTTTCCGCACATCTATTTTACTTAAGGACTTAAAAGTATGTATTAAACGTTGACAAACAGTAATTATTAATAATGTAATAAATCCAGAAATGAAAAATAAGAAAAACCAAGTAACTGGTATTGATGTTATAAGAGGAATCAGTACAGTCCACCGTATTCCTGTTATAATATATGAAAAATGATAAATCCACGTTTCTACACTTAAAGCAACCATTAAAATAATTAATCTTTCCGCTCTTTCCATAAAACCAACACCTCTCATATCAATCCCTTCACTCTCAGCCCTCGCCCGAATATAAGAAATCATTATTATTAAAAACATTATAAAATAACCTAGAATATAATTGATAAAACCACTAAATATTAAACCTAGAATCAGTAGGGCATCAGATAATCTATCTAAATTTGAATCTAAAAAAGCACCGGATTTAGTTATTTTACCTGTCCTTCTCGCCACTTCTCCATCAAAAACATCGAATGCTCCAGCCCAAAACATTAAAAAGGGTACAAGCCAAGCGAACCAGAAGAAATCATATAAAAAGTTTAATCCAATTAAAAAGGCTGCTCCTAGAGAGAATAAGAAACCTATAAATGAAAGAATATTAGGTGAAAAATTATTTTTAATAAGAAATTTTACTGGACCATCTATAAATCTATCAAGTAATTCTTTTTGATTTGTCCTTTTTTTGTTAAGATGTCCAAGATCACTCAAATTCAGTAAAGTATCCTTTATTATGAATACAAAGTTAAAAGTTCTTTTCAATAAAAAATTTATTATAATGCTAAAATATATAATTTCAATAATCGAATTACTGAAGAAGCTAGATACGATTGATTTCCAAGACTTATAGTTGGAATTTGTAATGCTAATATTTCATTTGAATTAAGATATTCATCATCTTGGCTCCCTAATATAAAAACTATTTTCTCTTTTTTTTTAATACTACTTAACTCATTAAAAGAATCTTTACTTTGTTCATGTAATAAATATAAATCATATTTTAATTTTTGAAAGTATATTATAGATTCTATTAAATCCATCTCGGAATAATTAACTGATTTTAATGGGTTTGAACGTAAATCCTCAGTATAATGGCGTTTACGCAAGAATCCAACAAAATAATCTGTAAACAACAATTCATTTTTAGGAAAAGTTTCATAATTGAAAAACTCGGGATTAAAAATATATGTACCATAACGATCTAAAAAAACCCATATCTGGCAATTTTTTTCAAATCTGTCCTTATTCAAAAGGGTTGCAAGAATACATCGTGAAATAACGTCTAATCGACCAGAAGATCCAGGAATATCCTTAAGTGTGTAGTTATCAATATTAATCGTTGATGATTTGATAAAAAATGTAAGATCCATAATTATAATCTATCTTAACTATATATTATTTAAAACATAATTTCACTAATATGCTCTTAAATTTATAAGAATTAAAATCTTATATTTAAAAAAGAGATCTAACCAAAAAAAGTTCAATCTTGATCTATTATGGATGAAATTGATTTCATGATTTCAATGATCTTAATGACGAATTCAAGAATTTCATATCGAGAGCTAGCAGAAATGTTTAATATGAGTGTCAATTCCATCCATAAACGAGTAAAGTCAATGGTAGAACTCGGAGTTATTCAAAATTTCAAATCCAGTTTAAATGTGATAGCCTTTCCTAATATTGCGAATATTCTAGCATTTGGTGTTTCCAAGACAAAGAACCCAAAAGCTACAATTGAAATACTTGGCTCTCATGAATGTGTATATAACGTCACCCAAGCAAGTAGCAATTTATTT